>NZ_LJSO01000001.1:258069-689934 GCF_001399985.1 Pseudoalteromonas sp. P1-8 | reverse complement strand
GAGGTTTTATTGCCTCAAAATAGACTACTTAATTAAGCGAATTGGTATAACTGAATGCTATAAGTATTTATTTCGATGGATAATTAAGCAGAAAGTTCAAATTGGGCGCTGTGATGTTCAGCGCCACACTAATATATTCATTAAATTAGACCGCTTTTGCAGACCAAATACCTTTGTTAATACCTTTTAATACAAGGTCGCTAAGCGCTTTTTCAATTGCTTGTGTTACGCAAATACTCATAGGTTCATTGTCGGTGAATCCGGCTTCTGCTTCTGCAAGACGCTTGTAGCTCACATAGCGAAAGAAGCCTGCGCGCATTTCTTGGCTGAGCACTTTTTTGCTTGTCGCAACGGATAGCAAAACTTGGCCTGTGCGAACATCAACAGCGCGTAAATAAATTGAGATTGCATCTTCACGGTATAACTCTGATGCGCCAATCCCAAAGTATTCCATACCAATCCCGCCGGTTTTGATATTTGTGTCGTAGCTAATGATACCGCCTTCTAAGATTATTTTAGCTGTCGTGAGCGGTGGTAATTCAGGTAGCTTATCGTTTTCGGCTTGCGCAGCGCGAATAATTTTACGCTCAGTTAAGATATTTTGTAGACCTTCGCGTTCTACCGGAATAAACCAATCAGATTCATGCAATGCTTGCACTAAAATAGAGTTAGCACCTTGTGTTACTGCGGTAGAAAATGAGCTTACATTTGCCTGTGGTTTGTATTGCCCAGTTTGGTCACGAAATGAGTACACTGACACAGGAATGCTTCCCATTGGTTGAGGAAGGGCCTGCAAAGCCTGGAAAGTTTCGGTTGGCTCAAGAGAGTCTGCTAGTTGTTTAGTCGGCGGGATTAAATTGCCCATTGATGAACAACCCGACAGAAGTAATACCATTGCTGCTAATGTGAGTGTCTTCATTATCCAAACCTCGGTACTTCAATTACTGTCACTGTGCCATCAGAGGTATTGGTAATTCTAACGGTGATTGTGTCACTGGTACTGGTGATAATTTGAATTTCATAATCACCCGTCATAAAGGTCGAGTCACCATTAAAGATGCTGTCGTCGATTTCGTCACCAAATGCCATATCTGTGATTTCTCGTACCATTCTATTTAAGTATGTACGCTCTAACGAATCTTGAAATTTTTCCCCGTAGGTTTGTTCGATAACTGGCGCTTTGTGCTTGTTTTGTGATTGCGCTTTATTAAGTAGCATGCTGGCATTTAATGGGCTGCCACCAAAGCTTGGGTTAATTGGGGTATAAACGAGTTCGGTTGCCCAACTTGAAAGAGGGCAGAGGATTATTATTAGTGTTGTTAAGTATTTCATTTTACCATCCATTTTTTGCCATATCGGGTGTTGATTGCTGCATTTGACTGCGTGCCATGGCATCCATCACGCTATACATGGCTTGTTTTACACGTTCATCTAATGGCTCTAAGCGACGTCCTAGATAGGTGACGTACACTATTTGGTTATTCATTTTTAAGACAAGTCGAGTCCCCGCTCGGGGTAATACCGTTTCTTTTATTTCGATATTAAAACCTGCTGTTGAAGGTAGATCGCGCCATAGGTTGGCAAACTCAAAATAAAATTGATGGCCAAATCGGCTAATACTTCTATCGAGTACTAAGCCATCGATTTCGAGGTCCTCGCCATAACTAGCCGTACTTTGAGCTGCAAGCACAATGCAACATATACGTAGTAAGTTTTTTATTTTCATAATGGAATGAGGGAGCAAGGCTCCCTCTTAAGCGATTATTCTTGGGTTACAGTTGCGGTATTGCCATCACCTAGTTGAGTGATAACAACTGTGCTGTTAGAGCCAATCATTGAGCCTTCAACAAGGTTTGCGTTGCCGTCTTGTACAACGACCAGTGAGTTACCCTCACCGCCTAGCAAGAATGCACTTTCACCGATACCTACAACAAAGTTTTCTGAGCCTGTTTGGCTAATATCAACAGAGTTGTTGCTACCTTCCATAATCAGGTCGATGGCATTGAGTTCACCAACTTGTGTGAAAGCAACTTGGTTGTTGTTGCTATCAAGCACGCTTGCGAATGTTAATGCCGCTTCGTTAAGGTCACCCAGCTGATTAACTGCAATGTCATTATCGTTTGAAGAGAGTGAGTCGTCTGGGTATGAAGACTGCACTAGTACAGTGTTTTCATTGCCGCCTTGAGCAATATCAACGTTGTTGTCGCTACCATTGAAGTTAGCAACGTGAGCACTGTTTGCGTCACCAATTTGGTTAGCAACAAACTCATTGCTATCGCCAATAGCACCTAAGTACACATCATTACCGTTACCATTTTGGAATGCAGTGAGTTCGTTGTCGTTGCCAATAGCATCTAAGCCAGCGGTATTGCTGTCATGCTTTTGATTGACCAATAATGTATTGCCATCACCAACAATCACGCCTGACTCAAAGCTGTTGCTGTTGCCTTCTTGATCAGACTTAACCTCGTTGTCATTGCCTGTGATTTCTGCAACTAATGCGCTGTTAGAGTCACCATCTTGCTCAAACTCAACTTCGTTATAATCACCATGCAGCGAAGTAAGCTCAGCGCTGTTGAAGAAACCTGTTTGGTCAATAGTAATTTCATTGCCGTTGCCAATTACTTCATCAGAGGTAAACGCATTGAAAACACCCTCTTGCATTACTTCGATGCTGTTGTCATCACCTCTAATTACATTGAACGTTGCTTCATTTAGTAAGCCGCTTTGCTCTGCGCTGATTGTGTTGCTGTTACCCTGTAAATCAAAGTTGTAGAACCAATGGCCACCATCACCTTGCGTTACAGTTGCGCTATTTTCATCACCAACCATGACGTTGATAGCTTCGTTGTTAACACCAAAGAATCCTGCACCTTCTTGCTCAACGCGAATAGCATTGCCAACACCAACAGTTTCAGACAATGCGCCATTCATGGTGCCGTTTTGGCTGTGCGAAACAGTATTATCGTCACCTGTGTTGTAGATAAGAGATAAGTTAGATGTTTGTGCTTGGCTTACTTCAACCATGTTGCCATCACCTACACTGACAGTTTCTGCACGATGACCTGTACCTTGTTGAGCAATAACCGCATCGTTACCAACACCGGTAACCGATACTTGATCTAGGGTAATTGAGTTTGATACACCCAATGTTGAAACTTGGCTTGCAAGCTCAGTGCTAGATTGTGTTTTATCATCTGTGTTTGCACTTGCTGCAAAGCTTGAACCTAACGCAATAGTAATTGCACAGGTAAGTAGAGACTTTCTTAACTTCATGATTATTTCCTTTAAATTATTATTAATCAAAGCTCTAAAATTATTATTTTCGCTTTTAGAACCATGTACCAGCATGCCTTGCCGGATTAATTTCTGTGATATTCAACTGTTAGCTAACAATCAGAAGTGAATGAAGCAACTTTGTTAGTTGTGACCGTGAGGTCGTACAAATAACAAGAAAATTACTTTAGACAGATTTGGAATAATATAAAATCATCAGTTTTTGTGGTTTTTATAAATTATTTATTTTCAATTGGTTATGCGTGTTTGTTTAGGTTTTAGTATGGGTTTTGATTTAAAAGCAGTAAAAAAGTTGGAGAAATGTTAATGGATCATTGAGGGTGCTTTTTTCACAAAAAAGTGTGAATTGGACGTATTTTTATTGATTCAATCAGCAAAAAAGTATGGATTTAAACTTAGCATCATTTTTTTTCTTGCCTGTTATCTGCAATTTGCCATTTATGAAATATGCCACGTGATATTCATCATTCAGAAGTAATGAGCTTTGGTGGTCGGATCATAGTGATTCGATCAGTTCAACAAATTATGGATAGTAAATATGAAAACTAAATTATCTGTATTAAGCCTAGCCTTATTACCATGTTTAGGTGCTGCACAAATCAGCACACCAGCAAAAACAACCGTCGTTGGTGCAAGTGAAGACTCTGTACTTGTTATGTATAAAAAAGGCACCTCTGCTGCAATGCGTGCCCATGCTCGTAGCTTAGTTAAAGCCACCATCAGCGATATCAACAAAGATGGTGTCGATGATAACTATTCAGCTATTTTGTCTGGCCGTTTAGCTAAATTTAAAGTTTCAGGTATGAGCAGCAAAGAAGCTATCAAGCGCCTACAAAACCATGCTGCTATTGAATATGTAGAGCCTGACTACCGTGTATCGATTGCCAGTGTACCTAATGATCCTGATTTTTCGTCGCTGTGGGGTTTACACAACGAAGGTCAAACAGGTGGTGTCGCCGATGCTGACATTGATGCAGTTGAAGCATGGTCAATCTCAACCGGTAGCCGCGAAGTTGTTGTTGGTGTCATTGATACCGGTGTTGATTACAGCCACGAAGATTTAGCTGATAACGCATGGATCAACCCAGGCGAAATTCCGGGTGATGGTATCGATAATGACGGTAATGGTTACATCGATGACGTGCACGGTATTAATGCGATTACCGACTCAGGTGATCCAATGGATGACCAAGGCCATGGTACTCACGTATCGGGCACAATAGGTGCGTCAGGTAACAATGGCACCGGTGTTGTTGGTGTGAACCATGAGGTATCAATTGCGGGCTGTAAGTTCTTAAGTGCAGATGGTACAGGTTCAACTTCTGATGCAATTAAGTGTATCGATTACATGGTTGATCTTAAAAACCAAGGCGTAAATGTACGTGTTTTAAATAACAGCTGGGGTGGCGGTGGCTTTAGCCAAGCACTGGCAGATGCTATTACGGCAAGTGAACAAGCCGATATTCTATTTGTAGCAGCAGCGGGTAACGATGCGGTTGATAACGATCAGAACCCTCATTATCCGTCTAACTACGAGCATGACAGCGTATTATCAGTTGCCAGTACTGACAACAGAGATAACATGTCGAGCTTTTCACAATGGGGTTTAACAAGTGTTGATTTAGGCGCACCAGGTAGTGCAATTTTATCAACGGTACCGGGCAATGGTTACGCTAGCTATTCTGGTACATCAATGGCAACACCGCATGTTGCTGGTGCAGCTGCATTAGTGCTTTCGATCAACCCTGATTTATCAGCGCTTGAACTTAAAGAGTTGCTAATGAATAGCGGTGACCAAAATGAAGCGCTGCAAGGCAAAACAGTGTCTGGCAATCGCTTAAATGTGAATCAAGCACTTGAGCAAGCTGATCCGACTCCAAGCTTCAAAATCTCAGTGTCGCCAAGTTCACAGCAAATTACTGCTGGTGAAACTGCAACATATACCTTTGAAATTGGTTCAATCGCCCAGTGGGATGGTGTCGTTAGCCTAGCACTTCAAGCTGATTTAGCGGGCGCAACACTATCGCAAACAGAAGCTGTACCTGGAGATGTAGTTACACTAACGGTACCAACACAAGAAGCAACAGCATGGGGCAGTTATAGTTTTGTTGTTGATGCAACATCAGGTGAGTTAGCTAAACAAAGCAGTGCGTCACTGTTTGTTAACCCTGTTGGCTTAAATGACTTTACTTTCTCAAATGAAACACCAGTGTCTATTCCAGATAACAATGACACGGGTATTGATTCGGTGATTACTGTAGCTGATGAACTTACTGTGTTCTCAACGGATGCAAGTATTGATATTACTCATACTTACATTGGTGATTTAATCGTCACATTAACGTCGCCGCAAGGAACAACTGCAACACTTCACAGCCAATCTGGCGGTGGTGCTGATGATCTAGTACAAAGCTACTCGCTGGCTAACTTTAATGGCGAAGTTGCGACAGGTGATTGGGTACTCAATGTCAAAGACGTACTGTCTGCTGATACCGGTACTTTAAACAGCTGGTCACTGACGTTTAGCGCTATTGGTGAAGTGAGCCCGCAGCCTCCACAAGCTGGCTTTGCATTTGAAACATCAGGTTTAGATGTCACTTTCACTAATACCAGCACAGATAGCAATGATGATATTGTTGCTTGGGCGTGGGATTTTGGTGACGGTGCATCATCAACAGATGCTGATCCTATTCATACTTACGCACAAGCAGGCAGCTATGAAGTGACGCTAACTGCGACAGATAGCGAAGGTCAAACAGATACGTTTACGCAAACGGTTGTGGTATCTGATGTTGAAATTGAGCTATCGGTTAAACGTGCTAACAAAACACGTTTAGGTACTATGCGTGTTGATTTAAGCTGGCAAACTGTGGCTGATCAAGTAAGCATCTACCGTAATGGTGAACTACTTGAAACAGTAGCTGATCGTGGTTTCTATCGCGATGTAGAGCGTAAAGCTGAGTTACCAAGCTATGAATATCAAGTTTGTGTATCTGATACTGTTTGTTCTAACCCAGTGACAGTGTCCTTCGACTAACATTGTTTCACTGCTCAAAGCCCAGTTTCCCCACTGGGCTTTTTTTATTGTTTTGCTTTCTTATATTGCGTAAGTAAAGCGAGTACATGCTGTTGACCAAATTGTGCTGCAAATGCTTCGGCGGTTTGCCCTGCTTTATTCGCATGCTCTGTGTCGCAGTCTTGCTTCATTAATGTTTTAGCGATGCTAAATTCACCTCTAAAAATAGCGGCCATCAAAGCGGTATTGCCGCGTTTATCTTCAAGGCAAGCATTGGCGCCTAATGCTAAAAGTTGGTTTACCGTTTGTTTGTGGCCATGATAAGTGGCAATCATCAGCGCGGTATAGCCTTTTTCATTAACACTGTTGATTGGTAATCCGGCCTCAACAAATTGTTCAATGATGTCGTTCTCTGCGGTTCGTGCAGCAGCAAAATAATAGGCAAGTAAGGTTTGATATTGCGTCTGTGAGTCTGTTTGCTGATCAGCATTAACTGGGTTGCATGTTAATAAAAGGCTCAGCAGTAGAAAAGTAAAAATTCGCATAGTTAATTCCTAAAAAAAGAGGAAGGACGTGCCTTCCTCATCAAGGTTGGGAGAGTGAATTAAAGTGAGCTTGCTAGTTTTTTCACGGTCGCTAGGTTACCGCCGACGGCTTTGGTTAAGCGCATGCCGTATTCGGTGTCTGCTTTGTAAAAGTGGCTGAGCATAATGTGCTTTACCTTGCTATCTTTTACCTTCCCTAAATCACCCGCTAAGTTGTTGATCAGGTTTGTACGCTGTTGTTTAGAAAAGCTTTGATATAACACACCAGCTTGTGCAAAGTTTTGCTGCTTTTTAATGGCTGCTTGCTGTACATAGCCAGCCAGCTTAGTTTGTGCCTTACGAGCAATTGGGTTTTCTTGCACGTTTTCATGGCTTGGCTGATAGTTCACATTGCTGGTGGTATGACCAAAGTTCATCGCACCGTCTTGGTTGTAATTAACCACTTCTACTTTGGCGCGGTTAATTGGCAATTGCTGGTGGTTTGCACCTAAACGATACATTTGGGTGTCAGCATATGAAAACACACGACCTTGTAACAAACGATCTTCTGATGGTTCAATACCCGGTATGATATTCGCAGGGGCCATAGCGACTTGTTCTGTTGCTTGGAAGAAGTTGCCTGGCATACGGTTGAGTGTCATGGTACCCACTTTGGTCTCTTTAACACCTAACCACATTTTTGTTGCATCTAACGGGTTGTAATCAAAGTCATCCAGTTCAGAAGGGTCTAATACTTTTATGTATAAGTCCCATTTCGGGTAATTACCGTTATTGATTTCTTGGTACAGATCACGGGTTAAATGCTGAAAATCTTTACCTTGTACTTCAGTAACTTGCTTAGCATTTAAGTTTTCAATGCCTTGCTGGCTAAGCCAGTGAAATTTTACGTATTTTACGTCACCGTCTTTGTTGATCATTTTATAAGAATGCACTCCAAAGCCATCCATTTTACGCAGGCTTGCTGGTGTTCCATGGTCACTATAAACCCATGTCAGCATATGTGTTGAACCTGGTTCATGTGAGAAAAAATCAAAAAAGCGATTTGGATCTTGAATGTTATCAACCGGAGATGGTTTTAATGAATGCACCATGTCTGGAAACTTAATCGCATCACGAATAAAGAATACAGGTAAGTTATTACCCACTAAGTCCCAGTTACCTTGATCTGTATAAAACTTTGTAGCAAAACCGCGTGGGTCACGTAGAGTTTCAGGGCTACCTTTACCGTGAATAACCGATGAAAAACGAACGAATACCTCTGTTTCTTTGCCTGCTTGTGCAAACGGCGCAGCAATGGTTAGGTCTTCAAGGTTTTTACTCGCAACAAACACACCATGTGCACCTGTACCACGAGCATGAACAACACGCTCAGGAATACGTTCGCGAGCAAAACGTTGCAGTTTTTGAATTAGATGAACATCTTCAAGTAAAACGCTGCCACGCGGGCCAGCTGTAATAGAGTTTTGGTTATCACCTACAGCTGCACCATTGTCTTTGGTAAGTGTAGCAGCGGATGCAGGAAGGCTGATTGCAAGAGCAAGTGCGCTTAAAGTCAGTGTGCGATTAAATTTCATAATAAACCTCTTCATAAGTCACCAAGGCATTGGCGTTTTGTTGCAGCCATTATATGAAGGTGTTTTAGTTTGGTAAAACTGATTGTTTCTATCATGTTGATAGATTTTAACTATCGATGGTAGGTTTAACTTTATTTGTATTACAAAATGAAGTTTTCGCTAAAACTGTGTATAATTTGCGCCCTTTAAATATCTGTTCACGTGTCGTGTTAATGTGGGGTTGTGAGTGAAAGCATTGCTGAAACAGCATGGTGTAATTTTTATTCTTCTAAGTATGCTAACCGGGTTAATGGGGGCATTTGTTAACCCATTGATGAGCTTATTCATTGTCGAAGGGCTGCAAACACCGCCCGTGTATTTAGGTGTTTATATGGTGGCGGTCACCATTACTGGGTTAGTTATTAGTCAGTGGTTAGGTGGCATGGCAGATAAAGGCACCAGTGCGCGAAAGTTATTTATGGTGGCTGTATCAGGTATGGTGTGTGCGTTAGTGACCTTTGCGAATGCCACTGCATTTTGGCAAGTATTGCTCGCAGGCGTGTTGTTTCTTGCGATGGGCAATGCGGCAATTCCGCAAATGATGACTGTGGCAAGACAATGGGCGGGGCGTCAACAGAACATCGACATTACCAGTTTTAATTCCCGTTTACGTGCAGCTATTTCCTTTGCTTGGGTCGGCGGCCCGCCGCTTGGTTATTTGTTAGCCGCTGGAGGCGAGTTTAGCCGCTCGTTTTACTTTGCTGCGGTGTGTGCCTTGGTTGCGCTAATCTTCGCATTTAAGTTTATTCCTGACTACAGCGCTAAAAAATCACAACATGGCAGAGAGCCTGCAGCCGCAGCGAGTTTATCATTTTGGTTGTTGGGCTTAGCTATTATGCTTGGTTCAACGGGCAATATTATGTATTCATCGGCACTGCCGCTTTATAGCATTACTGAACTAGGATTTGCTGAACATACGCCCGGGCTGTTTATGGGTGTGGTGGCACTGTTAGAAATTCCTATCATGCTGTATGGGGCAAAGCTTGCTAAAAAATACAATAAAGTTGCGATGCTTGCGGTGGCATTTTGTTGTGCCATTGTATTTTATTTAGGGGTGTTTTTTGCCACTCAAGTATGGCATTTAATCGCGTTGCAAGTTTTAAATGGGCTGTTTTACGGTATTTTTGCGGGCATTGGGTTAACCGTATTACAAGATCAGCTCCCCGAACGAATAGGGTTTACCTCAGCGTTTTACACGAACGCCATTAAACTGGGTGTTATGTGCGGGGCAGGGGCTACAGGGGTTGTTGCACAGTTTTATAGTTTTAGGTTTGCAACGCTTGGTTCTATGCTAGCTGCAAGTTTAGCCCTTGGCTGCTTAATGTTGTTTAGTTATGTGAAGCGCCAAGAGCAGCAAGGAGCTGTTATGCCAGTACTGCAAGAAGGCTTAGTTGAATAACTTGATAAAAAACCGAGCATCGGAGCTCGGTTTTATCGTTTTTAGCCATTAGCAATAATTAGCCATTGGCGATTTGATCAAGTAAATGCATGACTCGCTCACTGGCTGCTTCCATCTTATTAATGTGATTAATCGCTGCGTCTTTATTGCCTGTTTGCAGCATGACTAACGCTTCAACACCATTGCGATGAACTTCACGATGTGGCTCTTCTAGTTGACGAAATGCGTTATGTTGTTTGAAGCCATTTGATTGCTCTGAATTATACCATTTACCTAATCGGCACATGGTGTGATCTGAAAAGTCATCAATCGACTTGTTACTTGTGCCATTGGCAACTGAATAAACTTCACCTTTCCAAACAATGTGATCTAGTTTTACGGTTTGCACGAATGAGCGTGTAGCAGCATTAATAATGGTTTCTTTCATCGAATCACAGTGACTCATGATTGAACCATAGTCATTGTTTAGCGTATCAAAACTGGTTGAAAGCTGAGTGTTATTTTGCTGGATATCTTCAACCGAGGTCACCGTTTCGCTGGTTTTGTTGATGATCTCTTTGACTAGATCAGATACTTCTTGGGCTGATTTATTGGTGTTGGTTGCAAGTGTACGAACTTCGTCGGCAACAACGCTAAACCCACGACCAGCCTCACCAGCACGGGCAGCTTCGATTGCGGCATTTAGCGCAAGTAAGTTGGTTTGATCAGAAATTTTAGAAATGGTTGATACAAAGGTGTTGATGCTATCGGCCATATCAGACAGACCCGTAATGTTACTGGTCATGCTACCCATTTTACCTGCCATACTCGCCATTTCACTGACAATATGTTGCAGAGCGTTATTTGAGTCGTTTAGTAGTTGGCTTATTTGTAAAGTAACTTGGCTTTCTTCTTCGATAACAAGGTATGAGTCGAGTACAGTTTGGCGTACGCCCTCAATTTGCGTGATACATTCAATCGAACTATTCAATAAGTTAGCAAGGAACAGTTGGTCTGCGTCATCAGCTTGCTGATGTAATTTTGCTTCTAAGCGTTCGTTTTCGTCACGTAATACGTGATTGTCGGCTTTAAGTGCCTCAACTTCAGCTAATAGCGCGTTGTATTGATCTTGGAGTAAAGAGTGGCTTTTGCTAGAGACAAACATGTATGTTCCTAATTCATATGGTTAATACTTATACCAACCCTGATTATAGATCAAAGTATTAACTTATTATCAGTGTTTTTTATTAGAAAGTGGGTAATTACGACTATTTGATTAAGTGTAGTAGAAAAAGCTGACTATTAAAGCCGAAAAAGCCCAGTAAAAACTGGGCTAAAACGAGGGAGGAGAGTAATTAATAGAAAGAATATTTTAAAGTAAGCGACGTTGTACGGCCGTTAATAGTACGGGCACGGATAATGTCGTTATCTGGTACTGAGCCTTCTTCTGCTTCGGTGATACCTACGGTGTCGAACAGGTTGTTCACGTTAAGCGATAGACTTAAGTTTTCAGACAGATTGTAACTTACAAATCCATTCACTTGTGTATAGCCATCAAACTCAAGGTCGTTACTGTCTTGTGCGTAAGCATCCGTTGTACCAATAAAGCTTAGACCAGCAGCACCTTTATCGAAGTTGTAAGTTGCCATTAGTGAGTAAATAAGGTCAGCTTGACGACGTGGTGTATTACCGACTAACTCTGGCGATAACGCATCTTTAGCAATTTCTGCGTCTGTCCAAGTAAAGTTACCACGGAAGTCCCAATCACCTACGTAGTAGGTTGATTCAACCTCAATACCTTTTGCTTCGTATTCGCGGTCAAAGAACTTTTGTGATGTTGCTTCGAAGTTTTGCTCTTCAGTTTCTGCGTAGAATGCTGTTGCAAATACTGATAGTGAATCAAAACGTTTTTTCACACCGATTTCGTATTGGTTTACTTCATCAATTG
The DNA here is from genome assembly GCF_001399985.1 of Pseudoalteromonas sp. P1-8. Lineage (NCBI taxonomy): Bacteria > Pseudomonadati > Pseudomonadota > Gammaproteobacteria > Alteromonadales > Pseudoalteromonadaceae > Pseudoalteromonas > Pseudoalteromonas sp. P1-8. The sequence continues at coordinate 678,137 of NZ_LJSO01000001.1, read as the reverse complement.
CATCGGCTTCGGCAACCGAACCATCTGCTTCAACTTTACCGAATAGTAAGCGGTCTGCATTTGCGCGGCCGCCTTTACTTAAACGGGCAAAAGTCGCAAAGCTTGGATCAATTTGGTAGTTTGCACCAATTGAGTATGAGCTGTAGTGCCAGTCGTAGTTAACAATGCTTGGGTTCGCGTTATCAATACCAACAACACTTTGCTCAGGAATTGAGATAGTACCGTCGCCATTCATATCAATTGTTGATGTTACTGCACCTGCGTAGTTACCGCGTGCTTCACCTGAATCATAGCGAGCACTTGCATCAATGCTTAAATCGCCAAACTTAGTGGCTAAGTTAATGTAAGGTGCGCGAGTTTCGTACTCTGTATCGTAGTTACGTTGACAGCAGTTACCCCAGTAAGGTGTACCATACGCGTACAAGCCATTATCTGAATAGCTGTCGCCATTCGCAGCGTAAACGTCAAGTAATGCAGCGTTGTCGCCTTTTAGCTCCATAACATATGAGTTCCAAAGCCACGACATATCAATAGATTGGCTTGATGCAAAGTAACCAAACGTAACGCTAGTGTCATCAGAGAACGACTTAGTTAATTTAAGGTCATTAACAATTGAACCCATGTCGTTTAGCGTTACATCAAATGTATGAATACGCATTGCTAAATCGTCATCGTCATAGGCTTCGCCTGCTGAACCACCATTTGCATAAACAAGCGATGCACCATCACCAGCAATACTAGAAGCAATAGAGCTCGCAGATGCAACTTCAGCTGGAATTAGAGAAATAAAGTTACCGCTTACTGATGATGTTCTAAAGCGGTTTTCGATGCGCCAGTCGTTTTCTAAATCAAATGCTGCTTCAAAACCCACTGAGGTAACAACTGGGTTCATACCGTCGGTCATATCGCCTGTGCTGATTTGGTTATCACCATTTAAACGCAGAGTTTGTGTGAAAAGCGCTGAATGGGGCGTATCTGATTGTGCATCGAAACCTGGGATTGAATCGCCATCTGAGTACATAGGCATAGGTAGGTAACCTACGCTCTTATCATCGAGGTGTTTAAAGTAAACGCGAACATAACCAGCATCAAATTCTTTAGTTAGGTTTGCCTTAATTTGGCCACCTTTATTTGATGTATAACCGGTTTCACGTGGACCTTCACCTTGGCGAACGAAGCCACCAATGTGATAGCGCACACTGTCGTTTAAATACGTACCATACTCAAAGTCTGTACGAATTGAATCATAATCAAGGCCTACAGTGGTCGATACACTGCCTGATTCGTTCTCACCCGTTTTTGAAATAAAGTTGATGATACCACCTGGGGCATCACTTGCTGCTGTTGAAGCTGAGCCACCACGGATTGATTCAACACTTTGCACTGTTGAGTCTAAGCGCATGAAAATGTCTGCGTTACCAAAGGCAATATCGCCAAACTGCATAACTGGTAAGCCATCTTCTTGTAGTTGCAAGAATTTAGCACCGCCCGATGCAACCGGTAAACCACGTACCGCGATATTTGCGTTACCTTCACCACCAGTTGATTCTGAACGAACACCCGGGATTGTTCTAAATGCTTCTGCAGTAGAACGAGGTGTTGATACTTCAATTTCCGCTAATGTAACACTGCTAACCGATGAGCTTGATGCCATGATGGTTGTACGGCGTGGTACACCGGTTACAACGATAGTTTCAAGGCCGCTTTTTTTAGCCTCAGGTTGTGCTTGCTCTTCGGCGTGTAAGTTTTGGCTTACTGCTAATGCAAGCGCGCTTAATGTATAAAGGGCATGTTTGTGTGTTGTCATAATGTGCCTCGTCTCAATCCCAGATGGTTTGTTGTCTAAATTGCTATCTTAATCGATTAAGTAAAGATAACAATAATTTTACACAGTGCAAGTCTTTTTAGCGAAAAACTTGCACAATTTATGTTCGATAATTGATTTTTAACGATTTTTATTTAGTGGCTTAATGCACTGTGCTGCGCTAAAGCTTGTTCAGCAGGGTTACGTAAGTAGTTATATAGCATGGCTAAAAACAGTAAACATGCGAAACCTGTTGCGAGATAAAAGCCGTAACGAATGTGGCCAAAATAGTCACTGATCACACCCATTAATAATGGGCCTGCAGCCGCAGAAAGGGCGGTAAAAAACAAAATAACCCCAGCAACTGCACCGTGCTGTTGCACCGCAAAGCAAGAAATACCTTTTGAGTTTAAAGTTGGGTAGATCATCGACATGAATAGCCCTGATAATGGGAGTAAGAATACCGCCCAATCAACACCACCGAAGATTAAGCCTAAATAACACAGTGCGATTCCTAAGCTTAAATACAGCATCGCCGCTTGCCAACTGAAGTGATTTAACAGCCATACCGCCAAGAAACGTCCCGCAGCGCGTAATATGAAAAACAAGGTCAGTGCATAGGTTGCCAGTAATTGCCAAGGGCCGTTGTAATCGCCAAGTAGAGTAGGCATCCACACATAAATAGCCACTTCGGTTGCAACATAAAGGGCAATCGCTAATGAAAAACCGAGTGCATAAGGGTTTTTCATCATACTCATGGTGGTTGCAAGAGAAGCCGGTTTGGCGTGTTCTTCAAGCTTTTTAGGTTTAGGGTAATCTGCACGCCAAGCAATTAAGGTTAAAATTAAACATAAAACCCCAGCGATAACGTAAAGGTAGGTCCAGCTTACCTGTTGGGTGATTAAAAAGCTGACAAGGGCAGGGCCTACAATGGCGCCAACACCAAAAAAGCCTTCGACCAAATTCATGGTTTTTGTGTGCTCTAAATTGTTTTTAGAAATATCACCTAACAGCGCCAAAGCACCGGTTTTAAATAACCCAATAGCAAGACCAATACAGCTAAGTAACACTACAAATATGCTAAAACTACTGCTAACGGCGAACAGAAAACAACAAATGGTGAATATGCCGAGCCCCAGCATGATGGTTTGTTTGCGCCCAAAACTGTCGGCCAAAAAACCTAAAAACAGGCCACTAAAAGCAATAAGTGCCATAGGTGCATAATGGAAAGCACTGGCTTGGGTCATGCTTAAATTAAATTCTTCGATAAGCTCAGGAATGATCATACCAACCGCATCAGAGGTCATCGCAAACATAAAAAACATCATGTATGTCAGCCATCTAATGGTTTGCAAAGGATCGTGTGTTCTATTCATTGTTGTATCCCCACCGAAAGGTCTGCGCCTTTACTATGTATATTAGTGTATAAAAACTATAAAAACTGCTTGAATAATTTGCTGTCGTGGTTAAAGATATATCTTAATCGATTAAGTTTCAACTTGGTATTAACAATTATGATCAACAATAAAGTGCAATTAATCACCTACGCAGACCGTATTACTGGTCAAGGTATTGATGAATTAAGTAATTTATTAAATGGCCCACTTAACAATGTGTTTGCAGGTGTACATTTGTTGCCATTTTATAATCCGATTGATGGCAGTGATGCTGGCTTTGATCCTATTGATCATAGTGAAGTAGACTCGCGCCTTGGTAGCTGGGACGATATTAACGTGCTTGGTGCAAACTATGACCTTATGGCTGACTTAATTGTTAACCACGTTTCAGCACAATCTTTCCAATTTAAAGATGTACTCGCTAAAGGCAAGCAATCTGAATTTTGGGATTTATTTTTAACTAAAGACGATGTATTCCCAAATGGCATGTCTGAGGTTGAGCAACAAGCGATTTACCGTCCGCGTCCGGGTAGCTGCTTTACACCTATTGCGTGTGGTGATGGCCAAACCTATGATTTTTGGACCACATTTACCGATAACCAAATTGATATTAATGTGAAATCAACGGCGGGTATCGAGTATTTAAATACGGTGCTTGGCAAGTTTGCTGATAATAATGTCAATATTATTCGTTTAGATGCGGCAGGCTATGCGATTAAAGAAGCTGGCACAAACTGCTTTATGTTGGATGAAACTTTTGAGTATTTAAATAAGCTTTCGGCACAAGCTAATGAAGCGGGTATGGAAACCATTGCCGAGATCCACAGCCATTTCCAGACTCAGGTTGAAGTCGCAAAGCGTGTAAATATGGTTTATGACTTTGCTTTACCACCCCTTATTTTACACAGCTTGTTTAGCAATGATGCGCAAGCTTTACTGAATTGGCTAACCATTTCGCCGCGAAACTGTTTAACGGTACTTGATACCCATGATGGCATTGGCATCATTGACGCAGGCCCTATGGGTGATAAACCGGGTTTATTAAACGCAGCAGAAATTGATAATTTGGTTGAAACCATTCATGAAAAGAGTGAAGGGCAAAGCCGCTTAGCAACTGGTGCAGCAGCAAGTAATGTCGATTTATATCAAGTTAACTGCACATACTACAATGCCTTGGGCGCAGATGACTTTGATTACTTATTAGCGCGTGCAATTCAGTTCTTCGCGCCAGGTATTCCACAAGTTTATTATGGTGGCCTATTCGCTTGTGAAAACGATATGGAATTATTGGCCCGCACCAATGTAGGTCGTGATATCAATCGCCCTTACTTAAATGCGCAAGACATTGATGCTGCGCTTGCTAAACCTGTTGTGAAAGGGTTGATTAAGCTGATTCAATTACGTAATGAGCATCCAGCATTTAACGGTGAGTTTATTGCGAAAGGTGAAGGCAGTGTGTGTCGTTTAAGCTGGCATGATGATACCAGCTCAATCGAGTTAAAAGTTGACTTCGCTAGCCGCGAAGTGATCATTGTTGATCACCGAGACGGCGAACAAAGCATTGTTAATTTGGCTGACTTTTTAGCTTAACTACTTTGACCCAATTGCAGTTGATAGTCGATTTCGGCTGTTTGCTGCTCTTTCGATAGAAACAAGGTCGCAGCAATGCGGCCTTTTTCTTCGCTATTTTGATGGACAGTGGTGAGTTTTGGCACAAATCGTTGGCCTTCATCTATGCCATCAAAACCAACAATTCTGACATCTTCAGGAATCGATAAGCCCATTTTTAATGCTTCGCGCATGGCGGCAAGGGCGATTAAATCACTCATGCACAACAACACATTTGGTCTTGGTGTGCTGCTAAGCGCTTCTTTGGCGGCAATGCTGGCAAAGCGTTCACTGCTTTCTGGAATATTCCATGTTCTATCATCACCGAGGGTGATGCCAGCATCGCTGATTGCTTGGTGATAACCGCGCAGTCGTTGATGAGCAATCGACTGACCTGCTTCAAATTCATGATGTTCGTATACTCGGCATAATACGTCGTTATCGAGTAAGCGCAGGCCTAAAATAGCAACCCGATCATCATTTTTGTGCAGTGCATGTTTGGCAATATCAAAGCTGGCTTGTTGGTTGTTTACGTTTACTGAGGCATCGCGACCGATGTTAAAGTCAACCGTCACCACATGCTTAGCAACCTGTTTTAACTGTTCTACAAGTTGTTTATTACGAGGACGACCATAACAAATAAAGCCATCAACAAAATCGACCACGCTATTAAGGTTATCGTTGTTACCTGAAAATAATAAAAGATTAATGCCATTTTTTTCGAGCACCGCCGATACACCGCGCATAAAGCTGCTAGCAACCGGATCTGATACCATATATTCAACGCTGTCTGGCAATACTAAAGCAACAATATTAAAGGTGCCTCGGCGTAATGACTGCGCCGCCTTGTTTGGGCCAAAATAGCCGAGCTTTTTACAGGCCGCCAAAATTTCTTCGCGGCGTGCTTTCGATAATTGATCAGGACGATTAAACGCATTTGATACGGTGGCATTTGAAACGCCTAACTCTTTGGCAATACTTTTTAGCGTCCAAGTTTTTGGCTTTGTCATTGTAGGTTCTTAATCGATTTACTTAATGGTAAATTACCATATAAAGAGTCGAAAAAAAGTGTTTTTAGTCATAAAAATAGGCGTACCATAAAAGAATGAGTACGAGTGTGAGAAAAAGGCGAATAGTGAGTGATTTCTAAGTTACCAAAATGGGTTGAGATTGGCGCATTTATTTTGGCGCTGGTGGCTGGGTGTGTGAATGCGGTTGGTTTACTTAGCTTTGAACATCAAGCGGTATCGCATTTATCAGGAACTGCAACCTTGCTTGGCGCAGATCTCATGCATGGCAATAGCCTTGATGCTTTACATTTATTAGGTGTATTACTGTCATTTTTAGTTGGGTCTGGTATTGCTGGGTTCTTGCTGCATAGTTCAGCACTTAAACTAGGTCGTCATTACGACACGGCATTATTGATTGAAGCAGGGCTTTTACTGGGCGCACTTTGGTTATTGTTTAATGGCTCGGGTTACGGGCACTTTTTAGCCTCTGCGGCATGTGGTTTACAAAACGCCTTAGCAACAACTTACAGTGGTGCAATTGTTCGTACCACTCATGTAACGGGTATCTTCACTGATTTAGGTATTATGTTTGGTCGCGTTTTACGTGGCGAGGCACTTGATAAACGTAAGGCTAAACTGTTTGGCCTAATCATTTTAGGGTTTATTTTTGGCGGCTTAGCAGGGGCATGGTTATTTGCAAAAATGAGCTTTGCGGCGCTTTATGTACCAAGTGCTATTTGTATCTTACTTGCCTTGACCTATCGTGTTTATTCTCATCGCAATCCAGAACTTAATGGTTAGCGATACTTTTAGGTGTTGCGCCAAAGGCTTGTTTAAACACTCGGCTAAAATGGCTTGGGTTATTAAAGCCTAATTGGTAACAAACATGGCTAATCGCCTCCCCTTTTTCGAGTAGTTTATACGCTTTTTGCAAGCGTAATTGTTGTTGCCAAAGAGCGGGCGTAACACCAAAGGCTAACTTAAATTGCTGATAAAATTTACTGCGGCTCATACAGGCTATCTTACATAACACATCGATATCAATATTCTCAGCAAGATGCTGTTCTATATAACTTACTACATGGCTTAATGGGGTTGCGAGCTTGCCTTGCTTACAACTTGCTATCATTAAGTCTCGGCTTTGCTGCTGTAACAGACGGGTTATGAGTTCATTGAGCGATAAATCAATTAAATAATCGCGGTGTTGCTCATTTTCACTAAATAGGGTGATCATGCGCTCAAGCAGTTTTTGAGTTTGCGGATTATGCTGGGCGTGCACTAACTTGGCTTGATATTGGAAAAAGTCATCCTGGGTAATTTGCTGGTTAAAATTTAGAGCATCAACTACTTGGCTTATTTTATCGGTACTGATTTCAATCGCTAAACAGGTTGTTGGTTGATTGAGAGATGCATTGGGAAAGTCGATTAGCACCCCTTGCTCTGGGGCAAGTACAAATGATTGGTTTGGTAAAAACTCTTCATGATAATCACTGTCGGCAACATGCATGATTTTTTTACCGCTGATCATGCCACAAAATAATAATTCAGTGGAATGTAAGGCCACTTTTTGGGTATCTAAATAGGTGTCGTAAATACTTAATTCGGCATGTTCGCCCGCAAAACTGACTTTATTTTCAATAAGCACATCAATACGTTGTCGTTTTTTATCTAAACTTCTGTTACTAACTGATGTGTTCATTGTTGCCTCGCTGTCGTCCTAAATTCTGGACAAATAGTCAAAAAGTCTGGACTAGGAATCAAGTGTGTTTTCAGTAACTGAGCTAACTTCAATTGTTAGCGGTTCATTAAACAATAACCTACCGCATAATTTAGTCAATGCTAAATAAAACACAACAATTTGAAGAGAGAACACATTATGATTTATGCAAATCCAGGTAGTGAAGGCGCAAAAGTTAACTTTAAAGCGCAGTATGAGAATTATATTGGTGGCCAATGGGTTGCCCCTGTAAAAGGAGAATACTTTGAAAACATTAGCCCAGTAAACGGTAAAGTGTTTTGTAAAGTACCTCGTTCATCAAAAGAAGATATCGAACTGGCACTTGATAAAGCCCACGATGCAAAAGCGGCATGGGGAACAACGTCAGTCACCGAGCGTAGCAATATCTTATTAAAAATTGCCGATCGTATTGAACAAAACCTAGAAATGCTGGCAGTGGCCGAAACCTGGGATAACGGTAAAGCAATTCGTGAAACACTTGCAGCAGACGTGCCATTAGCGGCTGATCATTTTCGCTATTTTGCAGGCTGTGTGCGCGCGCAAGAAGGCTCAATCGGTGAGATAGACGAAACCACGGTGGCCTATCATTTTCATGAGCCACTAGGTGTAGTAGGGCAAATTATTCCTTGGAACTTTCCATTGTTGATGGCTGCGTGGAAACTTGCACCAGCCCTTGCTGCGGGTAACTGTATTGTTTTAAAACCAGCTGAACAAACGCCTACGTCTATATTAGTGCTGCTTGAAGTGATTGGTGACTTATTGCCTGCAGGTGTTCTAAATGTGGTAAACGGCTATGGTAAAGAAGCGGGCGAAGCGCTGGCAACCAGTACTCGAATTGCGAAGATTGCCTTTACAGGTTCAACGCCAGTGGGTTCACATATCTTAAAATGTGCTGCTGATAATATTATTCCTTCGACGGTCGAGCTAGGTGGTAAATCGCCAAATATCTTCTTCAACGATGTAATGGAAAAAGACGATGAATTTTTGAGTAAAGCGATTGAAGGAGCCGTACTTGCGTACTTCAACCAAGGTGAAGTGTGTACATGTCCATCGCGTTTATTTATTCAAGAAGATATTTACGAGCAATTTATTGAGCGTGTTCTTGCCCGAACTCTACAAATTAAACGGGGTAATCCACTTGATACCGAAACCATGGTGGGTGCTCAAGCATCACAAGCTCAGTTTGATAAGATCCTAAGCTACATCGAAATTGGTAAACAAGAAGGGGCCGAAGTGCTTGCGGGCGGCGAAGTCGAACAACTGTCTGATGAGTTTAACGGCGGTTACTACATTCAACCAACACTGTTAAAAGGCACTAACGACATGCGTGTGTTCCAAGAAGAGATTTTTGGGCCGGTAATTTCAATGTCGACTTTTAAAGATGAAGACGAAGCGTTAGCCCTTGCTAATAGCTCAGAGTTTGGTTTAGGTGCTGGTGTGTGGAGTCGAAACATGAACCGTGCTTATCACTTTGGTCGTAAGATTGAAGCGGGCCGTGTTTGGACTAACTGCTATCATATGTACCCTGCGCATGCTGCGTTTGGCGGTTATAAAAAGTCAGGCATAGGCCGCGAAACACATAAACTCGCCCTTGATCATTACCAACAAACTAAAAACCTATTAGTAAGTTACAGTGAGAATCCACTGGGCTTCTTTTAAAAGCAATTTCTTATTGTTGTCGAAACTACCCAAACGCCACATCTAGTGGCGTTTTTATTTTGCGTATATGTATTTCCAAGCTTGCTTTTCTGTTATTAATTAACCAATTAATGTTGAGTAAGGAATTTTCAATCATGATCAGAAATGTAAGGATTGAAGATAGTGATGCCATTGCTGCAATTTACAATCACTATGTTGTTAATAGTACTGTGACATTTGAAGTTGAGGCAATCACAGGTACTGAAATAGCCAAGCGGATACAGGCTAATCTTGACTCTGACTTACCTTGGTTGATTGCTGAAGCTGAAGGTAATGTCATTGGATATTGTTATGCAACACCTTGGAAAGCACGAAAAGCTTACCAACACTCAGTGGAAATCTCGGTATATTTAGATGCTGATAGTCATACAAAGGGGATTGGCACCCAACTTTACGCCGCTCTATTTACTCAGTTAAAAACGCAAAATGTACATGCTGTTATGGCAGGCATTGCATTACCTAATGAAGCAAGTATCGCCTTGCATGAGAAGCATAATATGCAAAAAGTCGCGCATTTTAAGCAAGTTGGTAAAAAGTTCGGGCAGTGGATTGATGTAGCGTATTGGCAAGTCATTTTATAACGGGCATAAAAAAGCCCGGCGAACACACAAGCCAGGCTTTTCGACAACAATTTGGTTGAGTCACCGCAAGTGCAGTGACTCGGAATAAAAAAGCTTAGAGAACACACAAACTAAGCTTTTGACAACAATGTGGTTGAGTTACCGCGTGTGCAGTAACTCGGAATAAAAAAGCTTAGAGAACACACAAGCTAAGCTTTTGACAACAATTTGGTTGAGTTACCGCGTGCGCAGTAACTCGGTATATAAAAAGCCCAGAGAACACACAAACTAGACTTTTTGTGACAACAATTCGGTTAGCGCAAACACTCTCAATGGTGTGAAGCTGTTTAGCTTAAAAGCGCTGATGAGTTAACTTTAGAGTAATCCCTCTAAATCGACAAACGATTAAAATAAACCTGATAGATGAATTTTTTTAATCTATTCACATGTGAAGTCCTTTTTATTGCCATAACAATGCCTTAGTGATTAAATAGGGTGTTTTTTAAACATAATAATTATTTAAAATGGATTTTTATGAAACGCTTGACGCTTTACTTATCACTCATCTTTACAGCTCTAAACTTTAGCCCTTTTGGTGTGAATCTATGTCGCGCCGATGAGGGTCGTACAGTCACTCATTCTGAAATTAATTGGTCTGAACTTGCTATAAAAGATGTTGAAGCGGCTTATCAGTTATCGCTTATCAATCACCCTGGTATGCATGATGTACGTAATCCAGGCTTTGCTAAACAGCTTGAAAAAGCAAAGCAAGAAGGCTTAAAGCTGGCTGTAAAAGCGCATAGTTCACAAGGTTTTGCTGCGGCTATTGCACGTTTTAGAACTGTTCTACAAGATGGTCATGCGGGAGCGGTTGATACCTTACCAAGTGAATTAAAACCACAAAGAAGTTGGCCGGGTTTTTCAACTGTATGGCGCGGTGATGCGTTAAAAGTGTATTACAGCGAATTAGATACAGTTGCCAAGGGTGATCAGCTCGTAAGTTGTGATAATACAGCAATTAATACTTTGCTCGTTGAGCGCGTTTTTCGCTATTACGGCGAAGTTGAGCAACCCGGTAGTTGGTGGAATCATGGCTGGCGACTAACGGTTGATGATGGAAACCCGTTTTTGTCGCCACTTGAAAGCTGCACGTTTGAAAAAGCCGACGGCTCTACTTACAGCTTAAAGTTAAACTGGCGTATTAGGCCTGATAGTGTCAAAGAAAAACTTAAAAATGCTTACAACGGCGATAAGTTACCAATCGAACTTAATTGGCCTTTAAAGGATATTGCTTGGATCAGTATGCCAACGTATGCACCCAATGAGCAGCAACAAGCAGATTACCAAACGATGCTGAGCGCCATTGAACAGCAACATGATAAGTTAATGCAAGCTAAAGCTGTGGTACTTGATCTTCGCCATAATCAAGGTGGCTCATCGATGTGGAGTGAGCAAATAGCCTCAGCACTTTGGGGCAGTGAACAATTTAAATATGGCCGCTATAAGTTACACAAAAATACCCAAGTGTGGTGGCGAACTTCTAAAGGTAATACTGACTATTTTGGCGATGTAGTCGCAAGCTATGATACGGCTAGCCCTTGGTATCAATGGTTAAAGACAACCCACGAAAGTATGCTGGCGGCTTATGATAAGGGTGAACAATTTTATGTCGAGGTAGCCTCAGCAGAGCAACAAGCAATGCCAAAAAACGCCAGTCAGTTTACTACACCCGTTTATGTGATTGTGCCTGGGCAATGTGCCAGCGCTTGTCTAGATGCACTGGATAGTTTTAAGCTGTTTGCAAACACACAATTAGTTGGTGCACCAAGTAGTACAGACTCTACCTACATGGAAGTGAGGCTCGAAACCTTACCTTCAGGCTTTGCTAAAGTGATTCTGCCGATAAAGGTCTATGTAAATAGACCACGTGAAAAAGGCTTTTATTATCAACCTGATATTAAATTCAATGAACTTGAATGGACAACTCAAGCGCTTGTTAAAATGATAGCTGAGTTGTAATTAAGCTGTATCTTTAGCTAAGCGTTTGGGAGACCCAGAGGGGAGTTGAAGTATTGACCTTGCGGGAAGAAGAGCAACACTTTTTAAATTAAATAGTGTGTTAACAGGCTAATTCAGTCACAGGCTCTTCTGCTAACCAGTTAAGGGCCGCTGTTTTTGACTTAAATACATTCATTACCATGCCTGCTCGTTTATATAAATTGCAGTAGGTATCGCTAAGCAAACTACCGCCTTCAAGCCCTTCTTTTATCACTAAAGCTGTTTTGGCCGGTGCGATGCCTTTTCGTCGAAGCTCAACAAAATACACCATTAGTTTTTCAAGCGCCCCTGGTGTTGCCATGCATGAGTTTTCAAACTCAACCAATTCAAACCATTGACCATAATCAGCGCTGAGCTTGTTGATGTAATCTTTTTGCATAAAAGAGTGCGCGTCAATAATCTCTTCGTTGAAAGGCCCAGTAGCAGTCGTTAAAAGCACATGTTCACGTTGATAAAACTCGACAAGCCCATGGGGTTTAAAATCTTTGAATGGATAATGGTTGGTTGATACTTTTTTATGCATCCGTTCAATCCCTGAATATTTATTGAGCTATTGATAATAGCAATGAAATAAATTTATTCAATCTTTAGGTTTAAATTGCTGTTAAAATAATAACAAAAGTATTAGTTTTGGTTACCAAGTAGACCCCGCTTGAATGTAAATTGCGTTTTGTTCAGGGCCATGGGCTACATCTAAGCCAATACTAATTCCGTAATGTTCATCAATTAAATAGCGAAAGCCTGCACCTACAGTATCAATGGTTTCAGCTTTCGATAAGTCAGAAAAGTTATCGGCTGCCCAGCCCATACCAGTAAACACATTGAGCTTTATTTTGTGAGTGATTTTATAGCTCGCTTCTGCTTCGGTAACAAATACATCGAGACCTTGATAGCGAGTTGCAGACACACCGCGAAGGCTAATACTTGGCGGAATATAAACCGGTAAGCGCTTTTCACCACGGTTGTTAACTGAGTCATACTGCATGCGCAGGGCAAAGTTGAATTTATCGGTGTAACGCCAGTAATTTAAGGCGGTAAGCTTTAGACTGGTGTAATCAACCTTACTGCCAATAGCTTCATCATAATATAAATACTCAGCCTTGTAGTTAAAGCCTCGCTCAGGGTTTAGGGGGTTATCTCGGCTATCGTACTCAATTAATGGTCCAATACCTGACGTATTTACATCAAGTGAAAGGTGGTCTTTGATAATATCGTTTTCGAGCAGAAAATCTTCGATAGGGTTTTCGGCTAAGCTTATTTCTACTTTACGATAAATCTGTTTAAAGCCGTAAAAGAAGTTACTGTCGTCATAGCGCAACTTAAGGTTTTGAAACACCGCTGGGCCTTCAATATTCAACGACAATGGTGTGAGTAGCTTGATCTCGTCGAAGGTATAGAAATCAAGGTTTATACTCGCCCAGCCAACAATCCCTTGATAGCGAATACGGTCTTCATCCCAAAAGGTAATGTGGCCAACAGCACCGCCTTTGGTGCCATTTTTAGTGCCCATTAGGCCCACTAAACTAATGCTTTGTGGTAGGGTAGAGCCTTCTTTTTTCTTCTTTTTGGCCTTCTTTTCTTTGTCATGAAAAAAAAGGCCAACAACACCAAGCCCAGGCCCTACAGCTGGCTCTGTAATAAAAGTCGGTATGGGTAAAAATGAAATCGGTTCATCAACTTTTTGTTGTTGATTACTTAATTGCTGTTCTGCAGGTTTTATTGCATATTCATCGTAACTTGATGCAAAGCTTTGTGTGCTTAGCAAACTTGCTGTAAGCATATTTATTAGTACAACTTTTTTCACTTAATCCCTTACCTTGTTGTTTCTTGTTACTTCAAATTTTATAGCTGATAATTAAATTCGAGACGATGATCGCCATCCATAAAGTCAACGTTTTCATTCCAGTTTGCGAAATAGCGTAGATTCATACGCGGGTTAATTTGGTAACTTGCTGCAAATTCATGAGTCAAAATATGGCTTTGGTTTAGACCGTAGTAGTGATCTTTATAGTTATCGCTACCGCCGATAGTTGTTAGCCAAAATGGATTGTAGTTAAGCCAAATTTTATCGTTAATGGTTATTTTTGCGTACATACCGACTAAACCATAAGCACCCATAATGGAATAACCGCTGTCACGACTGCCGTCATCTTCTAGGGTATTTTCACCGAGTGATGCACCCACCCCAGCTAACGGGTAAAACGTAAAGCGCCCCATAGGTTTTAAAGCTTTTATAAAGCTATAAGAAACATCCATACTTTCGTCAGCGACAAGGTTGGCATTAAGGTTATAGTTAGCATCAATTTGCGTTGCGATTGTAGTGGTTAGGTCAACTGAGAAATTACGAAAGCGAAAAGAATCAATAGAATCTGTCGTTTTGCTGTCGCTTTCCCAGCCTAGCGCATCGCCATATATGCCTTTTACTTCAAAAACATTCATACCAGCAGTGGTTGCGATACCTGTATCGTATGCTTGGCCAACTTTAAAGTTGAGCCCTTTGTTTGTAACACCGACTCCTGCTTGTGTATAAACAGCCAGAGGATCTGACATATCCTGTACTTCTTTTTGCTCAGCCGCATGGCTTGAAGCAGCAATCATAAGTGCTAGTAAAGAGGGTAACCGAAGAGAAGTCATGTGTTTTCCTTACACAAAAGGTTGAATAATAAATGTTTAGTTTATTTAAGTTGAATTTAGATACTTTTGGCTTAATAAATATTCGACTTCAGCCTCTAAAGAGGCATCAATTTATTCCTTCCTAAAATAAAAATAGCATAAAAATAGTGACAAAGGCGAGCATAAAAAGCGAACAGGCCTCAGTAAATAAAACGTTGCTATCAAAAAGCACTTAAGTATTGTTTTACTATTGTTTTTCAGTTGTTTAATACAATTGTGTGATTTTTGTGTAAATTTGATTTAAATCGTTTTTGCCGTTTTTAGAGACTAGACTGGGTTGTTTTTTAATCTATACTAAAAGGTGCTTATCAAGAGCAAATGGTACTATTAATGAAAAGGGATGATTTATGAAAAAACTAATAGCGGCGGCTATTTGTGGTTTAGTTTCAACGGTAAGCTTAGCTGCAGATAAACCAAACGTATTAGCCATAATGGTTGATGACGTTGCGCCAATCTCACTCAGTGCATATTCGCATGGTATGACCTACCCAACCCCTAATATTGATCGCATTGCTAACGAAGGTGCATTGTTTACAGACCACTATGCACAACCTAGTTGTACAGCGGGTCGTGCTGCGTTTTTAATGGGGCAATTACCAATTCGAACAGGCCTAACAACGGTAGGCCAACCGGGTAACCCACTAGGTATTAAAGAAGCCGATCCTACCTTAGCTGAATTTTTAAAAGATCGCGGTTATATGACTGCGCAATTTGGTAAAAACCACTTAGGTGATTTAGATGAGCACTTACCAACAAAGCATGGCTTTGACGAATTTTACGGTAACTTGTACCACCTCAATGTATCTGAAGAGCCAGAACAAGCGGATTACCCAAAAGATCCTGAGTTTGTGAAAAAATTTGGCCCACGTGGTGTTATTGAATCTTACGCCAATGGCAAAATCATCGATACTGGCCCGCTTACTCGCAAACGTATGGAAACCTTTGACGAAGAAGTGTTAGAGCGCTCACTTAATTTTATGGAACGTGCAGTTAAAGCCAAAAAGCCATTCTTTATTTGGCATGCAACGAGCCGTATGCATGTTTACACTCACTTAAAACCAGAAAGCCGTCATTTAGCGACGGGCATTAGCTCTGAAGAAGACGTATTTGGTAGTGGTTTAATGGAGCATGATGGCCACGTAGGCAAATTGCTTGATAAACTTGATGAGCTAAAAATTGCTGATAACACCATAGTTATTTACACCAGTGATAATGGCCCTGAGCAATCAAGCTGGCCTGATGCGGGTACAACTGAGTTCCGCGGTGAAAAAATGACAACCTGGGAAGGGGGCGTGCGTGTGCCTTTCTTAGTTCGTTGGCCAAACAAAATACCTAAAGGCTTAAAGCTAAATGGTATTTCTTCACATGAAGATGTTTTCCCAACTGTTGCTGCTGCTCTAGGTGAAAAGAACTTACGAGAAAAACTTAAAAAGTCAGACAAAGTTTATATTGATGGTGAAAACAACCTAGCTTATTGGACAGGTAAGGCGGATAAGTCTGCACGTAATTATTTCTTCTATTACTATGAGTCTCAGCTTACAGCAGTTCGTTTTGGCCCATGGAAAATGCACTTTGCGACTAAACCAAATGGTTTATATTACGAAGACATGGTAACTCACAGCATGCCTAAACTATTTAACTTACGTAAAGATCCATTAGAGCACTATGATGGAGTAACAGGTTTCCACCAAATCATGCGTAAGAGCTGGTTGTTACAGCCAATCATTGCTAAGTTAAACGAACATGTACAATCTTTTGTAGAGTTCCCACCGCGTCAAGAGTCTGCATCTCTTAACGTGAATGAAGCAATCGAAAAAGCAAAATCACTAAACTATGGTCATTAATTATTAACCATAAGTTGAGTTGAAAAGGGCCTACTTGGCCCTTTTTTAATGCTTAATGATTAATGCTATTCATCATTTCCAGCTGTTTCACAAACTGCTCAATTTGCTGGTTACCCGGTACCAGACGGGCTAGATTTCTGGCATAAAACAGCGCTTGGCTGTAGTTCTCTTCTGCTACATACCACTGCGCCAAACTGTAGCTGATATCTGGGTTATTCGGTGTTAGGTTAAAAGCACGCTCAAGGGCTAATATTGCAGCTGGCATATTGCCTAAATCTTGTAATAGCAGGGCGTAGGTAAACTGATAGTTTGCATTTTCTTGTGCGAACTGCGCGGCTTTTTGTAAATGAGTAAGAGCGGTGTCTTTTTGTTTTGTGCGAATAAGGCTCATTGCCAGGGCATAATGAATATCGCCGCTTTGGGCGTTAACGTCTAAGCCTTGTTTTAAAATAGCTTGTGCTGCTTTTTCATCGCCTTGATTTCGGTATAAATCAGCTAAATTGACATAAGCGGGAGCAAAAATAGGCTCAATACTGATTGCTTGTAGGTAATGTGCTTTAGCTTGCGCGGGCTTTTGAAGTGTGAGCGCCAGATTACCTAAATTGGTATGGGAATAGCCACGCTCTGCTTGGTACTCTTGAATGCCTTTGTACTCATCAAGGGCTGAATTTAAACGTTTGCTGTCTTGCTCGTTGAGCCCCGTAGGGAACGGTTGAATTAACATACCTGCAAGTGCTCTTGCAGCTTCCGCTCTGATAGGTAAATGCTCATCATCTAAAAGCGGGTTTAATAAGCGCCAGCGCTGGTTAATATCAAAAGGCATGGCCGCTTCAATGGCTGCTTGGCGTTTTAATGGCTCGCTGTCTTTTACTGAGCGAGCAATCGCAACGACAGCGTTGTTATCTGGGCTTGCGGCTAAACGGCTTAATGCTGAAGCGCGAATAATGTCAGGAAAGCCTTTATCTTGCACGATCTGGGTCAGCATGGTTGAGGCATTAGGTAAACGGTTATCGGCGGTATAAAACGCCTCAGAAAAATGCGCAGTGCCAAGGTGTTTTGAATTTGGATGCCAGTCTTTTATTTTGCTAACCGCCCACTGCGGCGTCTTGTCTTCATGGCAGCTATTACAGGCATTTGGAGCATTTGTTTTTAATGTTAAATCTGGGCGTGGTACCCGAAAGCTGTGGTCGCGCCTTGCATCAACTTGCATATAGGTGGTGACAGGCATATGACAATCAACACATTGGCTGCCTGTACTTGCCACTTTGTGACCGTGATGTTTCGGCGTATCGAACACCTCTTGGCTGTGACATTGCGTACAAGTTTGATTCCCTGGAATCTTTAATTTACCCGAATGAGGGTTATGACAGTTACTACAGGTAACCCCCGCGTTGTACATTTTACTTTGTAAAAATGAGCCCCATACATAGTCTTCATCCCACACTTGACCATCAACGTGATAAAGCTCAGGAGTGAGTAAAGAGCCTTGAAAGCGTTGTAAAAAACTATGTGGGTCTTTGCGGTCATCAAGTTGTGAGCGACGAGCATGACAGGTTGCACACATTTGCACTTGCTCGCTTTTTACCAGTGGCTGCACGCTTTGCATACTGCCATCAGCGTGTTGAGTAAACAGTGGGGTTTGCTTTTTAATATTATGGGTAAAGCCCTTATCGGCAATACTGCTATCGCCATCAGCCCATTTTAAATGAGCTTGTGTATCACCATGGCACGCTTTACAGCTCACGTTAATGCTTGAATAAGTTGAATCAAAGCTATTCGTTTTAAGGTCAAATTGCTTTTTGAAATCTGTTGAATGGCAATCGGCACACATGTGATTCCAGTTTTGGCCTTTTTGAGACCAATGAAATAGGTCGTGTTTTTTCTGCTCAGGGTGCAGTACAAACCAGCGCTGACCGCCGTCTGCTTTACTGCGTGAGTCCCATGCAAATGGAAACAGCTGAATGTGGCCTTGACCCATATCAAACATGTATTGCTGCAATGGCTCATAGCCAAATGTATATAAAACGGGGTAGTCAGTGAGCTTGCCCTCAAGGTTTGGCATGCTTATAAATAGTTGTTGGTCTTGTTGATAAAAGCGCGCTTGCTGGCCTTGATAGTCGAGGGTTTGTTCGTTGAAATTACCAAGCACCGAAGCGGGAGTGGCTTGTTCCATAGCATGAAAATGATGGGATGTTTGCCAGTCTTCAACTTGGCTTTGATGACAGTTCACACACTGAGGTTCTGCAAATGCACTAAATGCGAAAAAGCTGCATAACAGCCAAGCCAATCTCATCACTGAATAAATCCTTTTTATTTTTACCACATGCACTTAGAGTTATATCAGTTTGTTGCTGATAAGCAAAGTCGGCTTATTAAAACGAGGATGTAAAAAAGCCCGAGAAACTCGGGCTTAGTAAGTTATAAACTTTTCTTCGGTGGCAGCGCGACGTTAGCAAAGATAAGCCCCGCTACTAATGACATGAAAATCAAAAATGTTTGCTGGCCAATATGGTCTGCATAAACGAAATCTTGGCCTTCAATAAGTGAGTTCAAGCCAATATAGGTTTTACTACCAGGTACCAATACGATCAGTCCTTGCATAGCTACAATAGAGGCGGGTGCATTGACAACGCGGTTGAATAAGTTGCTAAAAACGCCCACGGCTAATGCGCCTACAAATGTGCCTAATGTGTAGTCTAGGTACATAGCTGAACCAATACTTGTACCATACGCTATAAAGCCAGATGCAATAGACCAAACAGCATGCTTTAGCTTGGTTCTAAAAATCACGATTAGGCTGCTACATAGCATGAATATAGCTAGCCAAGCCGTCCATTTAGGTAAAGGCTCAGGTTGCACAAAGTCACTTTGGCCAAAAATAGCAAAACCAATACCAATACCAATAAAAGCACCAAAATACAGCTTAAACAGCAGCATGAATGAGTCCATCACCCGAGCGGTACCAGACACTAAATGCCTTGCCGCTAACTCTGCTAAACCTAGGGCTAATGCTAAGCCGGGTATAAACACAATGATGGCTGAAAGTACCACCAGTCGTATGTTAATTTGGGCATCAATATAGACACTAATAGCACAGGCTATAATCGCCGATACAATGGCTACTAATGGCTCAAGCATATGTGCAACACGTTTAGAGCGTGTTGACCAAAGTACAAATAAATACACCACTAAGGTAATAAGTGCTGACCAAAATACATCATTCCAGCTAGTACCCATCAACATGGCAAATGCACCACCTGAGGTTGCAAACGCAACGCCAGTCATAAATTTATTATATGGGTTTGGCATGGTGTAAATAATATCGAGCTGTTTATCGACTTCTTGTAGCGTCAGCTCACCATTAAGCATTTTGTTTACTAAGTCATCGGTATCTGCCAGCGAGCCTAAGTCATGATCGCCCGGATCAACACGCGCAACATGGGTGTACTCTTCTTCGTGCCCATCTGTCCAAATAACAAATGTCACTGATGTTGGCGACATAACAAAAGATGATTTCAAACCGAGGTAAGTCGCAACTTCCATTAAGTGTGCTTCTAGTCGGTATGCAGGTGTACCGTATTTATGAAGCATTTTGCCAAGCTTCACGATAAATTTTCGTTTTTCAGTAAACGTTGCGGTTTTCAAAGGCGTTTTGAACCAAAGGTTAAATTGTTCAGTTAAGGATAGACCAAAATTCAATAAGATATAGTCCAATAGCTAGGCTATATCGCTTAAATTGACCAGCGCGATTTTAGCGACAAAAGCCGCTATGTCTAGTGTTATTTACGGCAAAATTACTTATTTTTTGCTTCAATCCACTGCGCCATGTATTGGGTCGAACGCATGGTATGATGTTTGAGCATTTGGCCGGTAAAATTTTGCTGTCTATGCTGCGCTAATGACTCACTAATGGCGGTGATTTTAGCGATTAACTGCGACTGAAGTTTTGATTTATCATAATATTTTTGCAATAACTGCTGGCCATTTTGCTGTGCCTGAGTAAATAACGCTTCATCTTGATAAAGTGCCACTGCTGCGTCTGCAAATTGCTGTGCATCTTCACAGATTGCGCCTGACCAAGGCTCATCTTGATGCATGCCTTCACTGCCAATAGGAGTTGTTACGCTCGGCGTTTGCATGATCATCGCTTCGAGTAACTTACCCTTAATACCAGCCCCAAAACGCAGTGGCGATAAACATACTCGGGCATCTTCCATCACTTGATAAGCATCATCAGCCCAGCCTTTGATCAAGAAGCCGGTTTTTGGATTGTTAAGCGCTGTAGCCTTAGGTGGTGGGTAAGAGCCATAAATGTGGAGTTCGGCATCGGGTAATTGTTTGCGGATCAGCGGCCAAATCTGTTGTAAGTACAGCACTGCATCCCAGTTTGGCGCATGACGAAAATTACCAATGGTCATAAAGTGTTTACGTTCTGAAAATGCTTTGGTGCTGGTGGGGATATGCTGTAAATCAACCAAAAATGGTAGGTGGTGAAGTAGGGCGTTATCGACTTTGAAAACGTCATTGAGTAGCTGCATCTCGTAATGCGAGATAATTAAGCTGATGTCTGAGCGTAAAATAGCGGCGATTTCTCGCTTGGCAATATCGCTGTGTAAATCACCATAGCTGAATTCTCTACCTGCTTTATGAGCGTCGTGACGGGCATTTCTTAGACACTGTAAATCTTCTGTATCGAGAACTTTAAGTGCATTAGGGCAGTATTTGTCGACTCGCCAACCAAACTGTTCTTCCATCATAAAGCGGTCAAACATCACAATATCAGGGTTATACGCTTGCACGTACTCATCAAAGCTTGAGCAGTTTAATGCAATGACCTGTGTGGTAATGCCATCTTCGCTGAGATCCACCATGTGTTCGGTTTTTTGCGCTGGGCTTGCAAATTCAACTTGCCAGTTTTCTGCACGAAAGGCGCGCAAGAGTGACATCATGTGGGTGCCGGCTGCCGACGAATTAGGCTCAGGCCATACATAGCCGATCACTAACACTTTTTTCATTGACTTGAATCTCGTATTTTTAAGTTAACATCCACCAAGGTGCGAACGGGTGGTGTTGATTTATCTAATAGTTCTTTTAGCACCTGACAGGTGCGTTTACCGATTTCATCGGCATTAATGGCGATGGTTGAAAGAGATGGCAGCATTAAGCGCGAATCTTCTAGGTCATCAAAACCAATAACTTTAATGTCTTTACCCGGCTCTAGACCGTGTTGGCGCATAGCTTCAATCGCGCCATAAGCAATCACATCATTAAAACAGACAATGGCTTTGGTATTTGGTGCTTGTTTTATAAGGGTATTGAAGGCTTCTCGGCCACCTTGGCGGTTTGTCGGCGCTTGAATAACCGGTTTTTCGTCAGTGATATTAAATTGCTCAAGCGCAGCTAAAAAGCCACTTAAACGCTCATGATAATCAGATATTTCTGCCGTGCCACCTAAAAAGGCAATTTCTTCTATGCCTTGCGATAAAATATGGCTGGTCGAAATATGCGTGCCTTTTTTGTTATCAGGCAAAATACACGGCGCTGCTGAAAACGGAATTTCACGCATGATATTAATAACCGGAAAACCACTATTTATTAAATCATCTTGCCACTGTTGCTCAGTCCCCGGTGCCGGACACATAATAAACGCCGATACGTTGTATTCTTTTAGGGTTTTCACCACTTGAGTTTGCCTTTCGACACACTCCGCAATATTCACCAGCATTGGCAGCATGCCAAGCTCAAAGATGTGTTTTTCGAGGCCAACAGCAAGCTGAGCTGAATACGGGTTGGTTAAGTCGTTTATAACCAACGCGACTAGGTTTGAGCGCTTGCTGCGTAGTGCTGCAGCATCGCGGTTATACACATAGCCAAGCTTATCAATGGCAGCCAGTACTTTTTCTTTACTTTTTTTACTGACCTTATCACTGTTGGTAAGGACCAAAGACACCGTTGATTTTGAAACCTGTGCTTGTTCAGCAACATCCCAAATTGTGACTTTGCCTGTCGATTTTTTCATTTTTATTAGCAAAAAGTGGCGAATAGAGTGCTTTTATTTTAGCGTAATTTAGCTGTTTAAGTCACTGATTGGCTGCCAAAAGGGCCTAAACTCTTTATGAAATGCTGCAAACATGTTCTACTTGTTTACAGAATCGAAAATAAAAACGAAAAAGGAACGAACATGAAAGCATTTAAACTGCTTTTTGCGCTAGTTATTGGCGCAGCTGTTTGCACACCCAGTTTTGCTAATCAAGGTTATCAAACTCCATCGCCCGCACTGGCTGCTGTGGTTGATGCTAAGCTTGCACCGAGTAGTTATTTATCGAATGATGGCCAGTGGCTGGCGTTATTTGATAGAAAACGCATCGATACCTTACAAGACTTAGCCAAAGAAGAGTTGAAACTTGCGGGTATTAAGCTTAATCCTGCTAATTTTTCGCGCTCACGAGTGCGTAATAAATTCACATCTTTAGTGCTTAAGCATGTTGAAACCGGTTCTGAAATTGTTGTATCTGGTTTGCCAAACGGCATTTTACGTTCACCAAGTTGGTCAAGCGACAGTCAATACTTGGCGTTTGTGGTTGAACAAGCATCGAGTGCTAACTTATGGGTTTATAATGTAAGTACAAAGCAAGCTCGCCAGTTAAGTGATACACCACTTAATTCAGTGCTAACGCGCACGCCTTATACTTGGTTGCCAGATAGCAGCGCCATTGTAGCTAATGCAGCAGTTAATATTGGTAAAGCACGTATCAGCAACGACAGCTCGCAGATTGTGCCAGTTATTCAGCAAAGTAGTGGTGAAAAAGCGCCTGCGCGTACTTATCAAAACTTGTTAACTAGCCCATATGATGAAGCACAATTTAAGTTTTTTGCACAAAGCCAGCTGACTTATATTCCGCTTAGTGGTCAAGGCCAACCAATTGGTCAACCGGGCTTAATTAAATCGTTTTCGGTCTCACCTGATTCAACCAATATTTTGGTTGGCATGATTGATGAGCCTTTTTCTTATCAAGTGCCTTACAGCCGATTTGCTGCGACTTGGCAAATTTGGGGAATGCGTGGCTATACGCTTGCAGAGCTTGCGAAGCAGCCTTTAGCAGATAACATTCCACAAGGTTATGACAGTGTGCGTACTGGTCGCCGCGAATTTCAATGGCGAGCAGATCAAGGTGCTGAAGTTATTTGGGCAGAAGCACAAGACGGCGGTGATATGAAAACCGACGTGCCTCATCACGATTACCTTTATAGCCTAAGAGCACCATTTAAACGTGATGCTAAGTTATTTGCTAAAGTTGAACGCCGTTTTGACTCAATAACTTGGGGCAACGGTAATGTTGCTTTGTTATCTGAATGGCGCTTTAGCGACCGACAAGTTCGCACATTTGTTATTCAACCTCGTAATGCAGATAAAAATCGCGTGTTATTTTCTGAGCGCAGCTATAACGATGCCTACAAAAACCCAGGTTACCCAATTTATGAAAAAAATGATTTGGGCGCTGATGTATTAAAAGTCGTTGGTGGACGTTATCTTTTCTTACGCGGTAATGGTGCATCTGAAAAGGGCAATATTCCGTTTTTAGACCGTTATGATGTAAAAACCAATACCACAACACGCATTTGGCAATCAGAAGCGCCATATTATGAGCGTGTGCGTGCAATGCTTGATGATGAAGGCGAGCGTTTAATTACGATTCGCGAATCTAAAACTGAGCAACCTAACTTCTTTATTCGTGATTTAGACGATAAAACCCTGACTCAACTTACGACTTTTGAGCACCCTTATCCAGAGTTTAAAGGGGTGACTAAAGAGCTAATTCGATACAAGCGTGATGATGGTGTTGAACTTAGTGGTACGCTTTATTTACCGCCGGGCTATGATTCAACTCAAGGCCCGTTACCGGTTCTAATGTGGGCTTATCCGCTTGAATATAAAGATAAAGCCGTTGCGTCACAAATGCGTGAGTCGCCGTATGAATTTACCTATATCGGTTATTGGGGGCCAATGCCTTATCTGGCAAAAGGTATTGCGGTATTTGACGATCCGAAAATGCCAATTGTGGGTGTTGATGGTAAAGAGCCAAACGACTTATTCCGTAAGCAGCTGGTGGCAAGTGCTAAGGCTGCAGTAGATGTACTTGTTGAAAAAGGGGTGGCAGATAAAGATAACATTGCCATTGCAGGTCACTCTTATGGTGCCTTTATGGTGGCGAATTTATTAGCGCACAGCGACTTATTTAAAACCGGTATTGCCCGCAGTGGTGCATACAACCGCACCCTAACGCCATTTGGTTTCCAAGGTGAAGAACGTGATTTTTGGCAAGCACAAGATGTGTACGCGGCAATGTCACCGTTTTTCCACGCTGAGAAAATCAATGAGCCTATGCTGATGATCCACGGTCAAGAAGATCCAAACTCGGGTACATTCCCAATGCAAAGTGAGCGTATGTATGCTGCATTAAAAGGCTTAGGTAAAGAAGCCCGTTTAGTGATGTTACCTTATGAGGCGCATGGCTATCGCGCTCGTAAGAGCTTGCTGCATGTACTTTGGGAGCAAGAGCAGTGGTTAGATAAATACTTACTAAGTGACGAAAAACCCGCAGAGCCAGTTGCCGCGGAAGGCGTTACTCAGTAATTTGTGAAATGGTTATATTAGGAATCCCCGCCCTTTTAGCGGGGATTTTTATATTGCCTACTTTTATATTTTTATTAAGTGATAAGCGGTTAGTCAATTAATTTAAGCCATTAAAGTGGCAGTTATAATTACAAGGATGCTCATGAATAAGTTTATAATTCTAATATTATTTTTAATATCGTCTTGCTCATTACATGCAAAACAAACCAAAAGTTTAGAATTTTCTAAAGTGCTAGATAAGGAGATCCCTTTAATTCTTGAAAAAAGCAAAGCGCGTGGTATTGCTATATCGATTGTGCAAGGGAAAGAGGTGCTTGGTTCATATTCTTATGGCTATGCTGACGCTGAAAATAGAACCCCAATCACACACAAAACTTTATTCAATGTTGGCTCCATTTCTAAAGTGATTACAGCTTGGGGCGCAATGAAACTAGTTGAACAAGGTAAAGTTGAACTTGATAAACCAATTAATGATTACTTAAAAAGCTGGAAAATACCGAATTCTCAGTTTGATGCTAACAAGGTAACTTTACGCAATATTCTCTCTCATACTGCAGGGCTTTCATTAAGTGGGTACAATGGATGGGGCGCTGAAGATCCATTACCTACTCTTGTAGAGTCATTAGAAGGCGATAACACGGGTGATGGAGCTGTTAAAATTATTCATGAACCTGACACTAAATGGTCATATTCAGGTGGTGGTTACACGATAGTTCAGCTGTTAATTGAAGACCTGACTAATCAATCTTTCAGTAATTTTATGACTGAAAACGTTCTTTTACCCCTTGGAATGACGAACTCTTCGTTTGATATTAATAGTATTTCTCCGGCAATGCTGGCTAGTCCTTACGATGAGAATGGTAACAAAACAGCCATGGTGTATTTTACAGAAACTGCTGCCGCTGGCTTTATAACAACTGCAGATGATTTAGCTAAGCTTAATCAGGCAGTGCTAAAAAATGAGCAAGGTAATTATATTGGTTCAAATATTTTATCAAATCAGCTTATTGCAAATATGATTCAAGCTCAGCCTCACACAGGAGGGCGATGGAGTATGAGTTATGTCGTAGACTCTGAGAATAACAGTCTAGGTTTTGCAGGGTTTAATAGAGGCTGGACATCATTAACTCGCTCTGTGACAGATAAAAATATTGGTTACGTAATTTTAAACAATAGTAGCGTTGGTGGAGTGAATAATGAAATTGATCAACTTCTGCTATCTGTAATTAAAGGTAGTTAAACTGAAGCGCACATAGCAAGCATCTTAGCTCTGCGTAATCGGTTTTAATTGCTCGCTTAACCAATCAATAAACACTCGGGTGCGCCTTGGTAAATGACGTCGATTTGGGTAGACGATATTCATAGGCATGGGCGGCAAATTATAGTCAGGTAAAACTTGGATAAGTTCACCACGACTAAGCTCGTCGAGAACACCATGACGTGGCACTTGAATAAGACCAAGCCCAGCTAAGCACGCTGCTTTATAGGCATCTGTATTGTTAACTGTAAGTTGTGATTTCATGGTGAGGGTTTGCCAATCGCCTTGTGTATCTTGGTATTCAAAGCCGGGGTCAAGTTGACCGAGTGTTTGGCTATAGCGAACAATGTAGTGCTTGGCTAAATCGCTAAGTTCTGTGATGTTGCCATAGCTTTTAATATAACCTGGGCTTACACAGTTAATCATCGGGCAGTGGCCAATTTTTTTCGCAATCAGCGATGAATCTTCTAAATTACCGACTCGCACTACACAATCAAAGCCTTCTTCAATTAGGTTAACTCGTCTGTCTGAACTACTCAGCTCAATCTCTAATTGCGGGTGTGCAGATAAAAAGCTGTCTAGATTCGGCAGCACTAAACGTCTGCTAATTGGCTGTGGCATATCTACTCTAAGACGACCTGATAACGCTTCGTCTTTTTTATGAAATAGGGTTTGTAGTTCGTCTATATCAGCAAGCATATCTTTGCAGCGCTGATAAAAAACCGTGCCTTCGTTAGTAAGCGTAACTCGTCTTGTTGTGCGGTTTAGAAGCCGAGCACCTAACGTATCTTCGAGTTGTTTGACCAACTGCGAAACAGATGATTTAGGCATGCTCAGTGCAAGTGCTGCAGCCGAAAAGCTTTTTTGCTCTGCAACCTGAACAAAGGTTTTCATGGCATTCAGTTCATTCATGATTGTTTGTTATTTGCGAACAGTTAATTCAATTTTACATGGTTTATCTGAATTTGCAGTGTAAATATACTGGTTGCTCACAATTACTTCAAAGCAAAAGGGTAAACACGATGAGCAACAAAATTGCAGTGATCACAGGTGGTAATCGCGGATTAGGTAAAAATACAGTTTTAAGTTTGGCACGTAAAAACATTGATTGTGTATTTACTTACAGAAGCCATAAAGATGAAGCGCAGCAAGTTGTAGAGGAAGTAGCCGCACTGGGGGCAAAAGCCGTCGCCATTCAACTTGATGTGAGCGATATTTTAGGTTTTGCTGAATTTAAACAAACACTTGAAAGTACCTTAGCAACACAATGGCAAACGTCTCGATTTGATTATTTAATTAATAACGCAGGCCATGGCAGTGACAGTGCATTTGCTGATACCAGCGAAGCTATGTTTGATAATTTGATGAATGTACATGTAAAAGGTGTGTTTTTCTTAACGCAAGCATTGCATGAGATGATCAATGATGGCGGGCGTATTATTAACTTATCTTCTGGGCTGACACGCTTTGCATTACCAGGAAAAGCGGCCTACGCCACCATGAAAGGGGCCGTTGAGGTATTAACCAAATACATGGCAAAAGAACTTGCTGGTCGCAATATTGCCGTGAATGTCGTCGCTCCAGGCGCAATTGCCACTGATTTTGGCGGTGGTGCTGTCCGTGATAATGAGCATGTTGCGCAATTAGTGAGTTCATTTACAGCTATGGGGCGCGTTGGTCAAGCTGATGATATTGGCCCTATGATTGCGCAATTACTCGGTGATGAAAACCGTTGGGTAACCGGGCAACGCATAGAAGCATCGGGTGGTATGTTTTTATAACCCTGTTAGCAATCGCGTGTTTGTTTGCTTATTTAAGTGAATGTGATTTAATCGCTTTCTCTTTTTACGCAATAAACATGTGATTGCATTTATGCTCGATTTAGCAGTACTCGCGGTTTTTATTCCGACTTTTTTCTTTGTTTCTATTACACCTGGTATGTGTATGACGCTCGCCATGACGTTAGGAATGAGTGTAGGCGTCAGACGTACGCTGTGGATGATGGTCGGCGAGGTGTTAGGCGTTGCCACGGTAGCCATTGCTGCGGTGATTGGGGTTGCCAGTATTATGCTTAATTACCCTGAGTTATTTGCCTTTTTAAAATACTTAGGTGGAGCGTACTTAATTTACCTAGGGGTTAATATGTGGCGCGCTAAAACCAGCTTTAAACCTAACGATGATACACAGCAACAAATTGGCCGTGGGCAATTGTTTTCGCAGGGTTATATTACTGCCATTGCAAACCCAAAAGGGTGGGCATTTATGATTTCTTTACTCCCTCCGTTTATTAATGTTGATTTGGCGGTTGCCCCACAACTTGCGGTATTAGTGAGCATTATTATGCTGAGCGAATTTATCTGTATGTTGATTTACGCAACAGGCGGTAAAAGCTTAAGGCTGTTTTTGGATAAAGGCGATAATGTGAAGTGGTTAAACCGTATTGCTGGCGCGTTAATGATGTGTGTGGGCGTTTGGCTGGCGCTAGGCTAATACTAATTTGGATGATACCCATCCGGATACGGCAAATGGGTATTATCCTTGTAGCGTCTTAATCAACTAACTCAACTTGCTTAGACACATGGTTAAAGCACAGTTTTAACGTATCAATGGCAGTTTTTGTTTTTGCCGCTAAGCTGTCTCTTGCAGGTGTTACGGCATAAACAGTGTAATTTGGCATTGCCCATTCGGGTGCAATTTCAACCAGCTCTTTCGATTTTAATAAATGCCTGACTTCTGGCTCTGGTAGCACGCCATAGCCAACACCATCACACACTAATTTAATTAAGCTTTGCATATTATTTACGGTGATCTTCGCTTTTGGTAATGGCTTGCTTGCCAGCGTCAATGGGTTAAACGCATTACTGTCGGCGTTGCTATGAGCGATACGGGCAAAGTTGCCAAGGTCATCCCAACTTGCTTTATCGAGTTTGCTAATTGCATGGTCTTTATGAGCGCATAGCTTTAACGGCCAAGTAGCTAATTTACGAGCAACGAGGTTAGAGTCAGTTAATGGGCCAATCGCAATCGCTAGGTCAGCACCGCATTTGATCATATCAATTGGCTCATCAGTCAAAATTAACTGAATACGTAAATCATCAAACTCGTTAATTAAGCGATCTAATGGCTCGCTTAATAGGCCACCGCCAAACCCCACTGGCGCAACTAATTTGAGCTCGCCACTGGGCTTATTTTGTAATTGTTGCAATTGCGTACTGGCCTGATCCGCCAGTGCCAGTATTTTTAAACAGCTTTGATAATACAGATGGCCCGCCTCGGTTAACGTGAGTTCGCGTGGGCTGCGGTTAAATAGGCTCAATCCGATTTCTTGTTCTAATTGCTTAATGTGTTGACTGACAGCCGATGTGGTCATCGATAACTCTGCAGCTGCACTGCTCATGTTGCCTGTTTCAACAGTACGAGAAAATACACGTAATGTTTTTATCAGCTTGGAATTCATGGTTCAGGCCTTCTTAATTCAGTTTTAAGAAATCGTAAATTGTGAAAATTGGGACTTCTCATTAGTATGCAAACGCTAATTATTATCATTTATAAACAAAAAGTCACGGAGTATTATTATGACGAGGGTTGTTTCTTCTGTTTTACCACTCACCGCTGCTGTGTTAGCAGGTCTTTCCCATTTTGCATACGCTGATGACAAAAAACAAGACATGGAAGTAATCGTTGTATCAGCTTCTGGTTACGAGCAAATGCTAAAAGAGGCGCCAGCCAGTATCAGTGTTATTGACCGTGAGCAGCTTGAAAAGCGTTTTTACCGTGATCTAACCGATGCAATGACCGATGTTCCCGGTGTGGTTGTCACAGGTGGTGGCGACAGAAAAGATATCAGTCTTCGCGGGATGGCAAGTCAATATACTTTGATTTTAATTGACGGCCAGCGCCAAACCTCACGCGAAACTCGTCCAAACAGTGATGGCCCAGGTGTAGAAGGAGCATGGACTCCACCTATTTCAGCAATTGAGCGTATCGAGGTTATTCGCGGTCCTATGTCTTCACTATATGGCTCAGATGCAATCGGTGGTGTTATCAATATTATTACCCGTAAAACACCAGAAAAATGGTACGGCGAACTGCGTTTAGACAGCACGATTCAAGAATCAAGTGACTCGGGTAATATCAACCAAGGCAGTTTCTTTACTGCGGGTGGCTTAATTCCTGAGTTATTAGGTATGCAGTTATCAGGTCAGTTTTCAAAGCGTGACGAAGACGATTTTGAAGCTGGTTTTCGTGGTAAAGAGCAAAGCAATATAAAAGCTAAGTTTATCTTAACGCCCTCTGATAGCCATGAAATTATGCTTGAAGTAGGCTCTGCAAAACAAAAACTCGACGAAACATTAGGCAAAACAGTTGCTCCTTTAGCTGAAGGTGAAAGCTGTGGCCGTAATGGTTGCCCAGAGTCATCCACTACAGAGTATGACCAAGAAAGCTACTCACTAAGTCATAATGGTTTTTATGATTTTGGTTCATCACGCAGTTACTTAAAGTACGATAAATTCGATAATACCTCTCGTGAAATGTACGTCGAAAATACTGATGCGCAAACAAGCTGGACTTTACCTTTTACCAATCATAATGCTGCATTTGGGGCGTCATATTTAAAAGAAGAGCTGGACGATTACACCAGTAACCGCATTAGTGACTTAACGCATGTTGAGAACGAGCAGTGGTCAGTATTTGCAGAAGATGAGTGGGCAGCAACCAAGCAATTTAAACTCACTACCGGTCTTCGTTATGACCATGATGGCAATTTTTCAGGCCATTTCAGCCCGCGTTTATATGGTGTGTATACAGCAACTAAGTCGTTGACGGTGAAAGGCGGTATCTCAACAGGCTTTAGAGCGCCGAATATTCGTCAATCTACCGCAGCGTGGGGGCAAGTGAGCCGAGGTGGTAATATTTACGGTAACCCAGATTTAAGCCCTGAAAAATCAGTAAACTACGAAATGGGTATCTACTATGATGCTAACCGTGATTTATCACTTTCAAGTACGGTTTTTTACAACGAATTTGAAGATAAAATTACCCGTATTTCGTGCCCACTCACCCAGTGTACTGATGGGCCAAACCAGTTCGGTTCGATGCCAACGACCTATGTCAATGTAGATGAAGCCGTTACACAAGGCTTTGAGTTATCAGTATCTTACGACATTACCAGTGAGCTTGATGTCAGTGCCAACTATACCTACACCGACTCTGAGCAAAAAACCGGTGAATACAAAGGCAGCCCACTTAATCAATTACCTAAGCATATTTTACAAACTTCACTTAATTGGCGCCCGGTTGATAAGCTAGGTACCTGGCTGCGTGTTCATTACCGCGGCGAAGAAAGCCAGCCGACAACAGGCCCGTCGCAAGACAGCTTAATTGCGCCAGATTACACCTTGGCTGATATTGGTGGTAACTACGATTTAAGCCGCAGCATTAAGTTAGGATTTGGTGTTTATAATCTGTTTGATAAAGAAATCACTGAAGATGAATACGGATATGTTGAAGATGGTCGACGTTATTGGGTTTCTCTAGGCTTTAACTTTTAAATAATTATTAAGTTATTCGTATTTGCAGGTTTAACCACTAAGTTAATTGGTGGTTAAACCTTATTTTAGTAAAACTTAGGTTGTTATCTCAACGATAGCGCCGTAGTGCTGAATGACTTGCCCTGCAATATAATTTCCTTGTTTTGCGCATTTTTCAATAGCCTGATCCTGCAGCCAAGCCGACAAAAAACCAGCATTAAATGCATCTCCTGCCGCTGTTGTATCAATGACTTTATTAATTTTATTGGTAGGATAATGCGTTGCATTTTGCTGCTCTAAAGTACTGTATTGGCAACCATTTCCACCATCTTTAATTACAAGTTCTTTAACGCCTAATTCATGAAGCCACACTTTACAAGCTGAAATATCTTTGCAACTCCAAATCATTGCTTCATCATCAAACGTTACCAAAGCCAGGTCGGCTAATTGCGCCATCCGCTTATTAATATCCTGACAGTATTGCATCGAATGCCATAACGAAGGCCTGTGATTGCTATCATAAATAATTTTTACACCTGCGCGTTTTAAGTTTGTCAGCTCGTTAAGTAATGCATAGCAATCATCTGGGGGCAAAATTGCCAAACTAATGCCTGATAAATAAATAGCATCAAACTCAGTTAATTTATTGATGATATTATAAAATTTGGGCTGCTGAACAAGGTGCTTTGCTGCAGAATTATTGCGCCAATATTGAAAAGAACGCTCGCCATGTTGGTCTGTATGAATCATATAAAGGCCAGCGTGTCTTTGCTTATCTTTGAGAACAAAGTCGCAATTTATTTGATAATCCTGCCAACGAGCTATCATAGCTTGGCTTAATGCATCTTCACCCATGGCAGTTATATAACAGACATCGACTTTTTCGCCCGCTAATTTCTTTAGGTAAATTGCGGTATTCATGGTGTCACCACCAAAGTTTTGTTGCATGGCTGTGAACAGCTCGCCAGACAATTCCACCATACACTCTCCAATAATGGCGACTTTTTTAGCCTGCATTACAGAGTGACTCCTTTTTTCCAAATGGCGACTTCACGAATATCATTAACTTCGTTACAAGTTGGCTTACCATTTACTATCTCAACTAATAAATCGACAAATTCCTGATGCACTTCAGGCATGCTTTTACCGCCGACTAGCACACCGGCATCGAAGTCTATCCAGCGCGTTTTCTTATTTGCCAGCTCTGAGTTCGTAGCAATTTTTAAAGTCGGCACAAAGCCACCATAAGGCGTACCTCGACCGGTTGTGAATAGCACAATATGACAGCCTGCAGCGGCAAGTGCGCTGGTGGCAATGGGATCATTACCCGGTGCATTAAGTAAATTTAAACCAGCGACACTTAAGCGTTCACCATACTCAAGCACAGCCTGTACTTTGCTTGTGCCAGCCTTTTGTGTACAACCCAACGACTTATCTTCTAATGTACTAATTCCGCCTTTTTTATTGCCAGGAGAAGGGTTTTCGTAAATAGGTTGATTGTGTGCTTTGTAATAACCTTTAAAGTTATTAACCATGCTGACAAGTTGATTAAAGGTTTCTTCATCTTTACAGCGAGACATGAGTAATGTCTCTGCACCAAACATCTCGGGGACTTCCGTTAGGACTGTCGTGCCTCCTTGAGCAATTAAGTAATCAGAGAAGTAGCCAAGCATGGGGTTGGCTGTGATCCCAGATAGGCCATCACTGCCTCCACACTCAAGGCCAAATTTTACTTCACTGAGCTTGCCGGTTTCTCGCTTATCGTGTTTAACGACGTTGTAGATTTGTTCAAGCAGAGCTACGCCATCTTCAACTTCATCATCAGAGTGCTGTGAAATTAAAAACTTAATTCGTGATTCGTCTATTTCACCTAAACCCGCTTTAAACGCTGCTAATTGGTTATTTTCGCAACCTAGACCAACGATTAACGCGCCACCGGCATTAGGGTGTAAGGCCATATCTTGCAATAAAACTTTTGTGGTTGCTAAATCATCGCCTAACTGAGAGCAGCCAAATTGATGTGGAAATATGTGTACGCCATCAATTTCAAGTTCAGCATGGTTACGTAAAAACTCATCTTTCATTTGTTTGATCATGCCATTCACGCAGCCAACGGTGGGGATCAACCATATCTCGTTACGAATACCAATCTCACCATTGGCACGACGATAAATATTAACCTCAGGTGATGGCTCCTCGGGGGCTTGTGCAACGAACTCTGGCTGATATTGGTATGTTAATTCATCATGCAACGTTGTTTTGATGCAATGTGTGTGTACCCATGCGCCAGGATTAATATCTTCAAGTGCAAAACCAATTGGGGCGCCATATTTAATGACTCGCTCACCCTTAGCAATCGGCTTAAGCGCAACTTTATGACCCTTATCTATATCTTCTAACGTTGTAAAAGAAAAGCCTTCAAATTCGATTCTTTCATTTGCATTGATTGGCTGTAAGGCAATGGCCACATCATCAGTATTATGAAGTCGTAATAGTCTGCTCATGCTTATGACTCCAATAAGTTAACAAGCGTTTGTTCAACTGAGCTTGATAGCATTAGATTTAGTTGCTCAGTCACTTTATCTGTAAGGCCTGCAATTTCATTTAAGTCTTTATCCCAATGCCACTTAGCAGCTAACACAGAGCTTACTAGCTCATTGGTTGTTATTGATCCTTGCTGATGTTGTTGCCATTGCTCGTTGAATAAAGCCAACCACTTTGGATTGTCGGCTAATTCAATTTTGTCGTCATTTCGCTCGCCACGATAAAACAATATTTGCCCAGCTAAAGCTGTTGCGATGAGTAGTGGTACAGTTTCGTTGTCGCTAATATATTGCTCTAATTGAGGTAACAGGCGTGTTTTGAATTTAGTCATGCTATTTAATGAAATAGACATCAGTAGGTGACATATATAAGGGTTTCTAAAGCGGTTTAAAACGTCATTAGCGAAAACCTGTAACTCTTCTTTAGGCAAGGATAGAGTAGGGATGATTTCATCAAATATCAGTTTAGTAACATATTTTTCAAGAAGAGGTGAAGCGAGAGCCTCGCCAACTGAATCAATATTTGCCATATAGGCAAGTGGAACCATAGCGGTATGCGCACCGTTCAAAATAGCCACTTTACGCTGCTTATAAGGCGCAATATCGTCAACAACCTTAATGTTTAAGTCACTGCCTTTAAGGTGTAATACATCAGCTAAATGCTGTGGTCCTTGGATCACAAATAAATGAAAGTATTCTGCTGTTACCATGAAGTTGTCGTAATAACCGCATTGTTGCTGTAAAGCTTGATGTTCATCGCGCGGAAAGCCCGTCACAATACGGTCAACGAGAGATGAACAAAAATGATTGTGCTCGTTAAGCCAGTTCACAAACTCGCTTGGTAAATCCCATAACTGACTGTACTGCAATACAATCTCTTTAAGCTTTTCGCCATTATAATCAATAAGTTCACAAGGAATTATGATCATGCCACTACTACTTGCACCATTGAAGTGCTTGAAGCGGTGAAATAACCATTGCGTTAGTTTTGCTGGAAATGCTTTTGCAGGTGTATCAGATAACTTGTCCTCGGGAATGTATTCAATGCCGGCTTCTGTCGTATTCGAAAAAATGACTTTAAGGTCGCTGTTCTCAGCAAGCTTTAAATAGTTATCAAACTCTTTGTAAACAGGGATTTCTTCGTTAACGCAACTGATAATACGCTGCTCAGAAACAGCTTTGTTTTGCTCATTGATACCACGAATAATACAGGTATATAAGCCATCCTGTGTATTAAGAAGCGGCAGCGAGTCGTAGTCGATGGGTCTGATGATAGCAACACCGGCATTTAAACCTGTTTGTTCGTTAAGCTTATCTATTTGCCAATCGACAAATGCACGTAAAAAATTGCCTTCTCCAAACTGCATTATACTCGTTGGATATTTGTTTTTATTAAAGTTTTTACGATTTAAAGTTTGCATTTTTGTGCCCGCTCTTAGCATTGTTACAGTGTATTGCAGAACATAGTAGTTAATTTTGCCACCGGTGGCAAATAAGATTTGACAATTTGCTACCGGTAGTCAAAACTGGCCTTTAACAAATAAGTAATACAATTAACGTTTGTTTATAGCTTTCCATTTAAAACTCACAAAATTTTTTAAATGGATACGCAGGTCATAGCTTGGATTGCCGTGTACCTTAATGAAATATAAAGGATTATATAAGACAACATGAACACACAAAGAAGACACAACAATGCATAAAATTCTTCTGAGCACGCTATTTCTCTGCTGCTGTTTATTTTTTATCAGTGCTTGCAGTGACGACAACAAGGTTATTCGCCTAACAATGGCGCATACATTAGATACCCGTCATGTTACCCATCAAGCCATGGAGTATATGGCAGAGCGTTTAGCTTATTACTCTGATAATCAAATGGAAATTGTGATTTATCCCGCAGCACAATTAGGCACGGAAAGAGAGTTAATAGAGCTATTACAAATCGGTAGTTTGTCGATGACAAAAGTATCGTCAAGCCCACTTGAAGGCTTTGTGCCTCAAATGAAAGTATTTGGAGTGCCTTATTTATTTAACGATAGTGAGCACTTTTGGAAAGTACTCAATAGTCAGCTTGGGCAAAA
Source organism: Pseudoalteromonas sp. P1-8 (assembly GCF_001399985.1). Taxonomy (NCBI): domain Bacteria; kingdom Pseudomonadati; phylum Pseudomonadota; class Gammaproteobacteria; order Alteromonadales; family Pseudoalteromonadaceae; genus Pseudoalteromonas; species Pseudoalteromonas sp. P1-8. The sequence continues at coordinate 641,699 of NZ_LJSO01000001.1, read as the reverse complement.
ATTGCTTGATGACCTAGCTGTAGCTCGCCTTAAAGGGCTTGGCTATTATGATGCGGGTAGTCGCAGCTTTTACACAACAGATGCAGCTATTAGAACGCCCGATGACTTAATTGGTAGCAAAATTAGAGTTGTAACTAGCCCAATGGCTATTGCTACTGTGCAGTCTTTAGGTGGCGCTGCCACTCCCATTGCGTGGGGTGAACTTTATTCTGCGCTGCAACAAGGTGTTGTCGATGGTGCAGAAAATAACCCGCCTAGCTATTACCTATCTCGTCATTATGAAATTGCGAAGTACTACACCCTAGATGAACACACTTTTGTGCCTGACATCGTAGTTGCTAGTCAAAAGGTTTGGCAGCAATTAACGACTCAGCAGCAACACTGGCTGAAGTTGGCAATGCAAGATTCTGTTACCTATCAACGTAGTTTGTGGCAATCAGCATCTGATCAGGCATTACAGGCCGTTGTTGATGCGGGTGTTGAGGTTATTTACCCAGATAAACAAGTGTTTCAAGAGAAAGTAGCCCCTTTTCATGCCTCATTTAAAGGCACGCCTATCGCCGCACAAATTGCGGCAATAAAAGCGATGCAGGAGGCGTTATGAAAGAGTTTAATGCGAAAATAAATCAGCTCATTGAATGGGTATTAATTGTTGCGATGTTTGCCATTGTTGCAGTCGTTAGTTGGCAGGTGTTCTCACGCTTTATTTTGCGGTCCCCTAACTCTTACACTGAAGAACTTGCTCGTTTTTTACTTATGTGGATTGGCGTTTTAGGTGCTTCGTATGCCTATCGTACCCGAGCACACTTAGGGCTTGATCTTTTCTATCAAAAGATGATTCCAACGATACGTCGTAAGTGTTCATTTTTAATTGAGTTTTCAGTACTGATTACCGCGCTCAGCCTATTAGTTTATGGAGGCGGTATGTTGATGAACTTAAGCTTTGCATTAGATCAACGTTCAGCTGCTCTTGGGATCAATATGGGGTTTATTTACGCTGCTTTGCCAATTAGTGGCGTACTCATCACATTCAATTGCATTGAAAATATCATTTATTTTTTTAGACAAACACAGGAGCAAGAATAATGGAAATGACAGCCATCTTGTTGCTTGTTTGTTTTTTCACACTGCTGCTAATCAATGTGCCGATATCGATTAGTATTGCTCTGTCGACGTTGTTAGCACTGGTTTTACACATGGATTTTACCCCAGCGGCAACGACAATTGCGCAGCAAATGATAGGGGGAATAGACAGCTTTGCACTACTGGCCATTCCGTTTTTTATTTTATCGGGTCTGATCATGGGGCAGGGGGGCATAGCTAGGCGTTTAATTGAATCTGCTATGGCTATGGTCGGTTTTTTACCGGGCGGATTAGCGCTGGTCAATGTGATGTCTTGTATGATGTTTGGCGCAATTTCTGGTTCTGCAGTGGCGGCCACATCGGCGATAGGCAGCTTTATGGTGCCAGAAATGAAAAAGCACGGTTATAGTGAAAATTTCGCCGCCGCAGTTACGGCCAGCGCAGCAACCACGGGTATGCTAATACCGCCAAGTAACATCTTAATTATTTATGCTATAGCAAGTGGCGGAGTGTCGATCGCGGCACTGTTTGTTGCTGGGTATTTACCAGGTATTTTACTGGGATTAACACTGATGTTGGTTTGTGCCATCTATTCTTTAAAAAACAACTACCCCGTAGCAGCACGTTTACCACTTGCTTTGGTTTTAGAAAAAGTGATTGCAGCCATCCCTAGTTTGCTACTCATCATAATCGTTATTGGCGGTATCATAGGAGGTGTATTCACTGCCACAGAAGCAGGAGCTGTCGCTGTATTATATGCACTGGTTTTAGCTGTTTTTGTGTATAAAGAATTATCGCTAGATGAGTTACCTAAACTACTGCTAAAAGCTTGTGAAACAACGGCAATCGTGATGCTTATTATTGCCGCTTCTAGTGCGATGTCGTGGGTTTTATCTTATTCACACATTCCGCAAATAGTGAGTCAATTTTTCTTAACCTTAAGTGATAACCCATTACTGATTTTGTTATTAATCAATCTCATTTTGATATTAGTGGGTGCCTTTATCGATATGACACCTGCAGTGCTTATATTTACTCCGATCTTTTTGCCCGTTGCAGCACAGTTTGGCATGTCACCAGTGCAATTTGGGGTAATGATAGTGCTTAATTTATCAATCGGTTTGGTATCGCCGCCGGTTGGTAGTGTATTGTTTGTCAGCTGCGCAGTAGCAAAAACTTCGCTTCATAAAATCATTAAGCCAATGCTGCCTTTGTATTGTGTGATGTTTATGGTGCTTATGTTGGTGACCTATTTACCTGCCATAAGTGAGTTTTTACCTCGCTTACTAGGGTTGATTGATTAATAAAAACAATTGCTTTGCTAGAGTTAACAGCTTTTATGGATAAAAGCTTGGTGCTACTATAGCTAAGTTAGTTATTTCGGGATCTTCTATGTCAGTGACAATTAATGATATTGCCCGCTTATCGGGGGTATCAAAACGTACCGTTTCTCGTGTAATAAATAGCTCACCTGCGGTAGGTGAAGCAACACGTGAAAAAGTGCTTGAGATAATAAAGCAAACAGGCTTCTCGCCAGATAAGCAAGCCAGGGGTTTAGCCTCAAGCCGTTCGTATTTGTTAGGGCTAATTTATGATAACCCTGATGCACTCTATATTGATGAAGTGCAACGAGGTGCATTGAGTGTCTGTGCTGAATTAGGCTACGAGTTAGTAGTACACCCAGGTTCTGCAAAACGCGAAGATTTTGTTGATGACTGCTTACGTTTTATCGCTCGTTCAAAATTAGATGGCGTCATTATCTTGCCTCCGGTATCAGAAAACAAAGAGCTCGCTGCAGCTTTAAGAGATGTTGATTGTCCATACGTAAGGCTTGCATCAGTTGATTTGGATGACGCTGATAATATTGTTGTATCTGACGAGCGTGCAGCAATGCGTGATATGGCAGACCATTTAGTCGAATTAGGCCATCAGGACATTGGCTTTATTTCTGGCCCACAAAATTATCGTTCATCAATAGAGCGTTTAGCTGGCTTTTTAGCTGAATTGCAGGTTTATGATGTAAATTTACCCTCAGAATATATTGTTGAAGGCAAAAATAGTTACGACAGTGGTTTAGAGTGCGCTAGGGAGTTGTTAAGCAAACAACCTAGGCCAACAGCAATCGTTGCTAATAATGATGAGATGGCTGCAGCTGTGCTCCGTGTGGCTAACAACCAAGGTATTAAAGTGCCGGAACAGTTATCGGTCGCGGGGTTCGATGACAATATTCTTGCATCTCGGATCATTCCATCGCTGACAACAATACGCCGACCTGTATTTAATATGGCATGCTTAGCCGTACAAAAGTTGATTAATCGCTCTCGTGGTAATCAAGACAAACTACCTATGCCAAAAACAGTAACGCCACATTTGGTGACACGCGAATCAACATCTCGAGTTCCTGAGTAAGCACGACATTATGGCAGTAATGCCGTGCTAGATTTTTATAAGTTATACGCCTTTTTAACCAACCCATAAGTCAGTTGATAAGCAAGCTGGTGGGCTGTTTCAATCGTTATTTGATGATTTGTAACAAGCTCTGCTAAGTAGCGGCAATCAACTCGACGTGCTACATCATGCCTTGCTGGAATCGATAGAAAAGCTCGCGTGTCATCATTAAAACCGACGGTATTATAGAAACCTGCGGTTTCAGTTGTTTGCTGACGAAAACGCAGCATACCTGCAGGGCTATCATGAAACCACCATGCCGGACCTAGTTTTAAACTAGGGTAATGACCAGCAAGCGGTGCCAGCTCACGACTGTAAGTCGTTTCATCTAGGGTAAATAAAATGATTTTTAACTTTGGATGATTACCATATTTACTTAAAAGAGGCTTAAGCGCATTAACATACTCGGTTTGGCTTGGAATATCTGCGCCTTTATCACGTCCAAATTGATTGAAAATTGGCTGGTTATGATTACGATGTGCACCAGGATGAATTTGCATCACAAGGTCATCTTCAATACTCATACCTGCCAGCTCCGTTAGCATTTGGCCACGAAATAGTTCTTGCTCTTGTTCTGTTGCGTTACCTGTGCGGCATTTTTTAAATAATGCTTCACATTCAGATAGTGATAAATCAGCAGTAATCGCACTTGGGTGACCATGGTCGGTTGCAGTTGCTCGACCTTCCTTTTTAAAGTAAGCGCGACGAATGCGAACTGCTTCTAGATAACCTTGCCAAGTACTGGTATCTTGATCTGTTAACTCACCAAGCTTAGCGAGATTGTCAGTAAAGTCTTCTCGGCTCGCATCCACAACATCATCAGGCCTAAATGTGGTTATCACTCGTTTGGCCATAGCTGTATCAGCCATTTCTTTATGGTGTTCAAGTGAATCTAATGCACCTTCAGTAGTTGCTATGAGCTCAATGTTAAAGCGGTCCATTAATGCTTGCGGTTTATAAGCATCTGTTGCAAGTTCAGCGGTGATTTTATCGTAGTATTGTTGTGCGTTTTCAGAGTTAAGTTTTTCTTTAAAACCAAATACATCACAAAAAACGGCATCTAACCAGTAGCCACTTGGGGTACCTGCAAATAGGTAATAGTTATCCGCAAAAATCTGCCAAGCTTTTTTTGGATCTGCATTTTTTGATCGTGTTAAATCGCCATCGATACCATGCTCAGGAATACCAAGCTCGGTTAAATCAATACCTTGGCTGTAAAGCATTCTAAATACATAGTGATCTGGTTTTATAAAGAGTTCAGTGGCGTTACCAAAGTTAGGGTTTTTATTAAACCACTTTGGGTCTGTATGGCCATGTGGGCTGACTATTGGAAGATCTTTTATTTCTTCATAAAGTTCTCGGGCAACACTAACAATTGCCGGGTCACTCGAAAATAGCCTATCAGGGTGAAGTGAAAGCGGCTGTGATTTAATTGACATAAGGTTCCTCAAAATCTTGCGTTGCCAGCGGTGGCAAAATTTAAATATGTAATGACTAAACTTAATTAGCAGTGAGTAACTTAGGCACGTTAGTTGTTTTTTAATGGCCTAAGGCTGTTATTTATGCAATCAACTTTAGCAAACATTGCCACCGGTGGCAATGTTGTTACGCGTAGATAAATCTAGTCTATCTAAAATGAAAAAAGCACTGACCCTAAGGGTACAGTGCTTTATTTTCTAACTTGATGGGGAAATCAAATAAACCTTCCTTGGTTTTGCTAAACTTAGTTAGAAGCTATAGCGGAACCCTAAGCCGAATGTACGACTATAAATAGAGGCTGAGTCGTTTAGAACAGTTGGTAGTTCGTAGTATTGACGATAAACCTCATCTGTAAGGTTTGTCGCATCAAATGTCACAACTAAGTCTTCAGTGACATCGTAACTTACTTGGAAGTCTAAACTTTGTTCTGGTCGACGATAAACACCTCGTGGATGTGCGAAACGACCTGAGCCATAGCGATTTAAGAATGAGTCACGCCAAACGTAAGAGAGGCGAGTGCTGAAATTTTCTCGTTCATAAATTAATACACCGCTGTAAGAGGTATCTGAAACACCAAATACGCTTCTGTTTGTGTATCCTGTTAACTCACCTTCGTTGCTAAAGATTGGAATGTCTTGATCCGAATCTAAGAAGGTACCACTTGCTTGAAGGCCAATGCCATCTAACCACTGTGGAACAGATTCAGGGAAGTAAACTAAGCCAACTTCAACGCCTTTCAGAACACCATTGGAGGTGTTGCCAGGTTGAGAAAGTATATAATCTTCCATCTCACCTGTTTCTGGGTTTGGAAATTGAGCTTGGCGTAATGAATCAAAAACAAACCCTTCAATATCTCTGTAGAAGTAGGTCGCATACGCTGAGCTACCTTCATTAAAGTAGTATTCTAGTGAGAAGTCATAGTTCGTAGATTCAACTGGGCGTAGGCTTTGATTACCACCGCTTGCGTTGCCGTAGCCAACATTTGTAGTGTCTGGACGTAAATTAATAAAACTATTTAATTGACCAAACTCTGGGCGGCGTAAGGTTTGTGTATAAGCAAAACGAGTAATTAAATCATCGCTTAAATGATAGCGTAGCGTTAAATTAGGTAAGAACTTTGCGCTACTATTTCGGCCAGTACTCTGTACTATGCCACCAACTTCTCCATCCCAGTGGTAAAAGTCCATGTCAGCGCCTGCGTAGGTATAGCGAAGACCAATATCACCGTCTAATCGATTACCAAAAAGTTGTGTTTCAAATTGGCTTTGCACATATGCAGCCCATGAAGTTTGGTCGATATCGAAGTTCTTTTGTAGCGTCATTCGACGCTCGCCATCGGCGCTATCGTAGAAATTAAACGTATCACGATACTCTGCACGGTTTTGCCATAAGTTTTTTGCATTAAAGGCAACCCATGATCTCGGCAAATCACTTTTCCCATCAAAGAAATCACTATTTACGTAGTGCGCTTCTGAGCCTAGAGATGCTAATGGAATAGGGTTAAATCGATTAGAATCACGACTACTGCTATCAGCTGTACGTTTATCATAACGAACACCTGCTTTAGCTTTTGTAAAGATACCCCAGTCAACATAGAAGTCGAGGTCAAGCGTGAATGTTAAGCCATCACCATTATCTTCACCGCCGTTGTCGAACATGGTACTGGTGGTCCATAAGCTTGGATCGGTTAAATCAAGTGGAGTACCAAACTCTTCATCGTAAACAGTCCATGCCATGATGCCGTCTTCATGATTGAAGTCTGCCATGACAAATGGAAAACGAGTATTTGCCTGCATAGCAACAAACTCACGTTCATATTTACTTGTTTGATAGACTAGCTCAGATTTTAGTGTTGCATCTTCAGATAGCGCCCATTTACCACCTAATGCAAACATGTAGCTATCAGTTTGGCTCTTAGAAAAATCGCCGCTGGTAAATGCACCTGAGTCACCCCAAGCACGTGATTTGATGACATTTGTGCCTTCAAACAAGACTGGCTGTGTCACGGTTTCTACCCGTGAAGAATCTGCGTATGAGAATAGTAGGTGGTTATTACTTTCGTTGCGGTAGCCATTGTAAAATGCTTCGAAAATATACTCTGATGTATCATTTGGTGCCCATTGAAAAGACAGATTTACTGCTGGGCGTTCACGTTTACCAGTTAGATCTGACTGATTTAGTGCGTCACGACTTAGGTAGTACTCAACCTCACTGTCAGTTGCAGGGTCATACATGGTTGCCCCTGGCGTTCTGTCCATACCGTGTTCAAGGCCAGTTGGCCATGGGTAAATGCGATTTAAGTTATCAGCTCTAAATGGCACGAAACCACCTGGCGCACTATTTTCATCTCGGTAGCTGGTGCTAGCAAATGAAAGGTTAATTAATGCGCCTACATCACCGACTGATGATTCCCAACGATTGCTGGCAAGCACACTTACGATAGGATCGGTTTCTTCAGATTGATCTTGATAAACGCCACGGGCATTGACCACAACCTTTGAGCCTTCAAAATTAAATGGGCGTTGGGTGCGAACATTAAGCTGACCCGCAATACCGCTCGCTAATTGGCTGGCATTTCGTGTTTTGTATACCTCTACACTTTCAAGTAGTGCCGCAGGTATGTCTGCAACAGCAAGTTGACGCCCTGCTGCGGTGAACATTTCGCGGCCATTAATTGTAGTTGTAACATCGGTTAAGCCACGGATTGTAACAGTATTTACTTCACCCGATGCGCGGTCTGTTACCTGTACACCCGTTACACGTTGCAGAGCCTCAACAAGGTTATTATCAGGAAACTTACCAATATCTTCGGCAACAATCGCATCAACAACCTGAATTGATTGGCGCTTGATATTAACGGCTTTATTTAAGCTGCTTCGGATCCCAACAACTTCAATTATTTCAAGGGAATCATTGTTGTCATTTGCTTGAGCGTTTTGTGTTTGCTCTGCGGCGTCATCTGCTGCATAAACACATTGCCCAAAAAGGGCCATACAAATTGTGCTGGCTAATGTCGTTTTCTTAAACATTTAAAATAACCTCCAAAATTATTTTAATGCGAATCAATAACAGAAGTTATTTGATTCAGTGTTAAATCAGCATCATTAGAAAAACCTCTAATGTTCGACAAGGTGCTGATATCGTGTGTTTTTTTATTAAGTGTATTTTTCCTGCATTTTTGCCATCGGTGGCATTTTTAGCCAAATAGTTGCACCGCAAGTAAGCATGCCAGGCTTGTTGTGTTGTCTTCATCCCCCTAACCACGCTCCTAAATTTTATAACACAGAAAATTTAGATGTTTAAGTATTATTATATTCTTTTTAATATTTTGTTACATGTTTCTGCTTATTTTCTAAAATAAGTTGTTTTTTATCAGGTGTTTATTTTTTTCGGTGGAATTTCGAAAAAAGAGCATGAGAATGTAGTTACATAGCAATTCGTATTATTTTTATGCTTCATAAAGAGAGGGTTCAGTTGTAGTGCAAGGTTTGATTTCTTTTTGGTGCAAGACAAAAAACAAATGACATAATTGTTAATTTATTTATTAGAATTAATGCAGTAGGTCGTTTTTTAGCGTCAAATATGATGAGTAAAACACGCGAACAAGGTGGATGAAACCTCAAAATGCTACCGGTGGCAATTGTATTATGATATGTATATACTTAATGGTAATATTAGCTTGTGTAGACTAAAAATTTTCTAAAAACATTATAATTTCAACAGTTAGAGGAACACATATGAGGAAGGATTATTTTGGCCGGCTTGAAAAAAAGCTAAGGTTAATAAGCAAACCAGCATGGTTTGAAACCAGTATATTAAGAAATGCGTTTATCGCTTGCTTGAGCTTCTTGGTTGTAGCCTGTAATAGTCAGCAAAGTGTTGACATTCAGCCTAATGATGACGCTAAAACAGACATAATGATGTTAAGTGGGACTGGCAGTGATGATGCGGTGAAATGGGACTTTTACTGTAGTGAAGGGCAAAACTGTGGTCAATGGAGCAAAATAGATGTTCCTTCTAACTGGGAGCAACAAGGCTTCGGTAACTATGATTACGGCTACATCCCAGATAAACATAGCGAACAAGGTATTTATCGTCGTGATTTTAGCCTACCTGCTGATTGGTCTGGTCGCAAAATTGAAATTGTTTTTGATGGTGTGATGACAGATGCCACTGTGTTTGTGAACCAACAACAAGTGGGGCCAACCCACCAAGGTGGTTTTTATCGATTCAGCTATGACATAACGCCATTTTTAAAAAGAGGTGAAGCTAATGAGCTAAAGGTTGTGGTAGATAAAGTTTCGGCTAACAAAAGTATTGAAGCTGCAGAACGCGCTGCAGACTATTGGGTGTTCGGTGGTATCTATCGTCAAGTCTTTTTACAGTCTTTGCCACAATCTCATATTGACTGGGTTTCATTAGATGCAAAAGCGTCTGGTGAATTTAAAATGGATGTTTATCTTGAAGGACTAGATAAATCAAATGCTTCTGCAGTTGAAGCACAAATTTTAGATTTAGATGGCAACCCAGTAAGTGAAACGTTTAATGCCAAACTTGATGGTAACAAAGTGCACTTAGCCACTAATGTTGACTCTCCTGAGCTTTGGAGTGCCGAAACGCCTAATTTATATCAAGTACTTATTGATTTAAAAGAAGGCTCTAAAACTCTACATAGTTTCGATAAAACCTTTGGCTTTAGAACTTTTGAATTACGCCCACATGACGGCTTATATTTAAATGGCGAAAAAATTATCCTTAAAGGGGTTAACCGTCACAGCTTCCGTCCAGCAACTGGACGTACTATGACTAAACAAGCCAGCATCGATGACATTAAGACGATGAAAAGCATGAACATGAATGCTGTTAGAATGTCGCATTACCCACCCGATGTGCACTTTTTAGAAGCGGCAGATCGTCTTGGTATTTATGTTATTAATGAGTTAGGCACATGGCAAAAGCCAGTTATTGATACGCCATCAGCGAGACGCCTCGTTGCACAGCTTGTTAAACGCGACCAAGCACACCCAAGTATTTTATTCTGGGCGAACGGTAATGAAGGCGGTTTTAATACCGATGTTGATGATGATTATCACCTTTATGACATTCAAAACCGTCCAATTCTTCATCCTTGGGAGTTGTTCCGTAATATCGATACTGATCATTACCCAACGTACTCGGAACTAGTAGCTAAAAAAGCCCGTAATGAAGTATTTTTCCCAACCGAATTCTTACATGGTTTGTATGATGGTGGCCATGGTGCAGGTTTGAGAGATTTTTGGGACTTCATGATGTCAACTCCTGTTGGTGCCGGTGGTTTCCTATGGGTGTTTGCTGATGAGGGTGTTGAGCGTACAGATCAAAATGGCCGTGTTGATACCGACTTTAACCATGCGCCAGATGGTATTGTTGGACCTTATGGTGAAAAAGAAGCGAGCTTTTTTACAATTAAAGAAATTTGGTCACCAATCCAAGTTGAAAACTTAAAGAATGGCCAGTTACTTGCCGGTTCTTTTGACGGTCAGTTGCAAGTTAAAAACCTGTATGACTTTCTTGATCTATCAACTATGTCGCTCGAATGGCGTTTATATCAGCCAGTGACAGCGTTTTCTGATAAAAAGCAGCTTGTAGCGAGCAATAAAGCCACACTCCCTGCTATTAAGCCTGACTCGACAGGAACAGTACAATTGAACTTACCTGACAATTGGCAGCAAAATGGGTGGTTAGAGGTTGAATTTTTTGACCAGCAGCAGAATTCAATTTGGACAGATGCTTGGCCTATCCAGAGTGCGGCTAAACTTGCAAAATTAACTCAAGAGCAATTTGAAAATCAGGCATCAGCAACTAAACCAGCTCAAATTGTTAGTCAAAACGAATCTGAGTTAGCGGTTAAGGCTGCTGATAGAACAATTATTTTTGATGCAACAACAGGTCTATTAAAGTCATACAGTAAGCAAGGTCAAACTGCGGCGTTGACAAATGGTCCTAGGTTACTTCGTTCTGATAACTCACTAAATAAAGGGGTTTATAATGGTATTGGTTCATGGCTAACTCATGATCCAAATGCTGAGAAAGAAGCGCAACAAGATAAAAAACCGACAGAATTAAAGTCTGAAATTATTACTAATGATTTAGTGATTGAAGTGATGAACCCGCCAGCAGGCATTACAAAGCTAACTTGGACTGTTCACCCTGAAGGTCATTTATCAATGGATGTTGATTACTGGCTTGACGGTGAATACATCCTTCATGGCGTTGGTTTTAATTATCCGAAAAAAGCAATTGAGCATAAACGTTGGTTAGGTGATGGCCCTTACCGTGTATGGGCTAACCGCTTAGAGGGTGTAAACTACTCTGTTTGGGAAAATGATTATAATGAAGGTGTTGCTGGCGAGCGCTGGGAATTACCAGAGTTTAAAGGATACTTCTCGGATATTCAGTGGCTTACATTAAGCTCTCAGCAAAGTGAAATCACTTTCTCTACTGCAACTCCAGATCTTTATGCGCGAGTTATGCAGCCTGATGATGGTGAGCGCCCTGATAATACATTAGCACTTAAATATGATGAAGAAATTAGCTTCTTACACAGAATTAGTGCAATAGGGTCTAAGTTCCATGCAGCCCACCACCTTGGCCCACAAGGTCGACCTGTGGCAGAAAGAGGAATAAACAATATCAAGCTAACGATATACTAATTTACAAAAAGTTACTCGTTTTAGTAAAAGCGCTGCAGAAACCTGCAGCGCTTTTTTGTTTTAATACACTAAAGTGCATTAATAAAGAGTGGTTATTTAGGCTTAAAATTTATTAGTGGTGTAGCACTATAGTTATAGGTCGCTTTTTAAATAGTTCTACTACATTGAGTTAGTCATTAACTGACAGACAACAATGATAACGACTATAAAGGCGATATATGCAAAAAGTAACACAATTATGTAAACGAAAATCAGCGTCGTTTACTCCGCTCGCAGTGCTCTGTGCTGCTATTTTCTCACAGCCAAGTTTTGCAGGGAGTTGGCAGCAAAATGTCAGCATTGGCGGTTTTAATAATGTTCATATTTACACTCCTGATACGCAATCAAGCATAGGCAATGGCCATTCTTTGATGCTTGTACTGCATGGCTGCGTGCAACCCATTAATAACTACTTAACTGCGAATCTCGAAGATGCAGCCGAAGCCCATGGCATGGTAATAGCCGTTCCTGATGCTATGAATAAAGCAGGCTATAGCTGCTGGTCATATTGGCAAGGAGCAATCAATCGCAGCTCTGGCGATTATAAAAATCTGGTTAATTTAGCCAATACATTGAGCGCTGATGCAACGCGTAATATTGACCCTAAACAAGTGTATATTGCAGGCTTATCATCTGGAGCCGCAATGGCTGCACAAACGGCTTGTGTAGCGCCTGATGTATTTGCTGGGGTTGCACCAAGCGCTGGGCCAACCATCGGCACAAGTTCAAGTGGGGCAATTTCGACCTGTGAAACAGTGTCTGAAAACACCTTTGTATCCCGCTGTGAAAGCTATGCTGGCAGTTATAAAGATCATTTTGCCACACAAATAGCGGCAATTGGTCATGGTACTGCCGATACCACAGTGAATACCTGTTACAACCAGCAAAACGCAGATGGCTTTGCTGCCCTTTATGGGGTTAATCAACTTTCAGGCACAACGACAATAAGTGATGATGCAACGCGTAACGCTGAGCAGTCACTTTGGCAAGAGAATCGGGTTGCTATGCTGTGGTTTAATAATTTGGATCATTCGTGGTCGGGCGGGCAAGGTGCGTCTGGCGATTATGTGGCGGCAAACAGTATTAATTTTGCAACCTATCTCGGTGGGTACTTTGCGGCTAATAATAAACGAGTTGATCGTAATGCAGGCCCTGAAATTACTAATTTAACTGCCACAGACAGTAATAATCAGCTCACCATTACAGGCAGTGCAGTCGACCCAGAAGGCAGTGTAACCAATGTTGATATTAACGTGTATAGCCTAGTCAGTGGCGCGGCAAGCTTAATTGAGTCACTGAACGTGCAAGTCGATGCGAATAATACCTTTAGCGGGGTGACAAGTGCACTCAGCGATGGACTTTATGAAGTGCGTGTCAGTGCCACAGATAATGAAGCGAAACAAGGTGATGAAGCTAATCTTACGGTACGCGTTGGACCAGAGCCTGCAGCTACAGCACCACTACTGAGTGATACTGCGGCTAGTGTAAACGGGCAGTGCGCTACAGTGACGGGAACGGTGATTGATAATAATCAAAACTTAAGTACTGTCGTGGTCAGTTTTAGCAATGGTGATGTGACAGCTACAGTGAATGGGCTTGAGTATTTTGCTGAGCAATGCAATCTAGCTGGCGGCAATAATAGCGCAGTGATCACCGCAACAGATGATACTGCGCTTACATCAACAGATAGCATTAGTTTTGTCATCGATGCAGGCGTGACAGGCGATTACAATCTTCATATCAACGAAGGCCATATTAGCTGGGGCGAAGGTTACTCTGCCTGTTATTTAGCGTTTGGTACCGCCGCATTTACTATGCGCGAGTATTCAGCGGGCACAAATCAATGTCAGTGGATTGCTGATGATGATTCAAGTTGTGCAGGGCCATTACAAGCATGCAAAACCACCACTGAACCGACCAATGACGCAGACAACGACGGTGTGCTCGACGGCGCAGATAATTGCCCGAATGTAGCGAATGCTGATCAAGCTGATAACGATAATGACGGGATTGGTAATGTGTGTGACAGCACTCCTGATGGTGAAACGAGTGACTCTGACAGCGATGGTGTTAGTGATAGCCTAGATAACTGCCCGCTGGTGGCCAATAGTGATCAACTGGATAGTGATGCAGATGGTGTGGGTGATGCGTGTGACTCAACACCGAATAGTGATTACCAATGCAGCGAAACTACTTCAAGCAACTATGCACATGTGCAAGCAAATCGCGCAACCACGAATGGTTCTTACGCCTATGCGGTGGGTTCAGGTGATAACCTAGGTCTTTATAACACTTTTTATACCAGTACCTTAGCGCAAACTAGTGCTGGGTATTATGAATTAGGTAATTGCCCTAATTAATAGATGTGTGTCGCCCATTCGGGCGACACTTTTTTCTAAACAGCGTTTAGAACTTATAAGTCAGAGTTAGGCTACCGTTTGTTGGCGCGCCATAATAACCCACAGTTTGTAAGCTATTGATGTATTGCTCATCAGTAATATTATTAACGTTTGCCTGTACTGCAACTTGGTCATTAATATTCCAACGCGCGAAGGCGTTTAGCAGCGCGTAACTACCTTGCTTAACATTGTAATCAGTGCTTTCGATTTTAGATTGCCAACGGCCATTTAAACCAACAACCACTGCATCTGTTAATGCATAGTCTACTGTTACACCAACAACATCGCGAGGTGCCCATTTATTGGTGTCATCACCATTTTCATCTGTTACATCAATATGCGTACAAGATGCGACGATATTCATAGCGTCGGTGATTTTACCTGTGACTTCAAATTCATAGCCTTCTGATTCAATAGACACGCCTTCATAGTAATAAATGCCATCTTCTGTCAGGCCTGCGTATTGCGCAAAGTTATCTTGCTCAGCAGTAAAATAAGCAAATGTTGTCATTAGGGCATCATCAAACCAAGAAGCCTTAACACCGGTTTCAAAGTTAGTGCCTTTGGTAGGTGCTAAGTATTGGCCGTTGTAATCAGCTTGCTCTTGTGGCTGATAAATATCTGAGTAACTAGCATATAAGTTTAAATCATCATTTAACTTATAGGTAAAACCGATATATGGGCTAGTTTCGCTCTCATCATTATCGATAGATGCACCGGCATTCATACCTGAGCGTTCAAATTCAATAGCGTTAAAACCAACCACAGTAAATAATTTATCCGTAATATTTAACTGAGCAGAGCCAAAGTAACGGGTTAGCTTTTGTTCAATATCTGAATACAGAACCGGCGTTAACCATTCAGGTTCTGGGATCGCATCTAAATCGTACGGGAACGCAGGCGTTGGTCCATAAGCCGGTGTATTTGCAAAATCAAACGGGTGTTGATACATCACATCATCACTTTTTGCATGGCTTACCCCAAAGCTTGCTTGGTGCTCTTTACCAAACAATTCAAAGGCACCAAATGCTTTGATTTCAAATAAATCAGCATCAATTTCACTATCATAACGACCAGGAGAACCATTTAGGCCAAGGTTAGTATCTTTATCAATAGTGCCATATGCATAAAAAAGTTTATCTTGCTCTTCAAAACCGCGGAAGTTGTAGCTCGCTTGAAGTTGCCACGCGTTTGCAAAAACATAGTTGTATTCAACAAATGCAGAGGTGTTAATGGTGTCCCACATTGTCCACTCTTGGGTGGTTGTGTCGCTGACATCCCATTTAGCTTGCGTACCATCTGTGTAGTTATAAACAAGGCCGCCCCAAGTATTGCCATCGGTATCTGCATCTTGATATGAATAACCAATAGTAACCGTTGAGTTATCTGTAAGCTGACCATCTACCACTGCAGAGAAAAACTCGCGGTTGTTCTCAAGGCCATCTAGGTATGACTCTTTATCTTCTGCAGCAGCCACAAAACGAGCAGCCCAACTACCTGATTCGGTTAGTAAAAGAGAATAGTCAGCTTGTAAACGTTTAAAATCCCATGAACCAACAGAGACGCCGATCTCGCCGCCGTTTTCGTTTTTAGGGCGTTTGCGCACATAGTTAAGCGTACCCGATGCATTACCTACACCAGTGAGTAAGCCATTGGCACCACGAATAACTTCAATTTTTTCGTAGCCGTATGCTTCCATTGCGCCGGTAACGATACCCCAGTCATTCGGTAAGCCAACGCCATCGATTTGTGTATTCTTAATTTCAAAACCACGTGATGTGTAGTTGGTACGGTTAGTTTCCCATTCTTCAACATTGATACCAGGTGCTAAGCGTAAAGCATCATTAATGTTAAAAGCGGAATAATTCTTTAGTTGCTCAGCAGAAATCACACTGATTGATTGCGGAGTTTCATCAATTTCTAGCGCTAAACCTGTCGCTCCTTCACTAATACGGTTTTGTCGAATACCCACAATTTCGATTTTTTCGAGATTAGCCTCTACGTCAGTCGTTTGCTCTGCAAAACTGATTTGAGGGTAAAGTGCACAAAGAATAGCGGTTGCAATAGGCAACTGAGTGAATTTCATTTTTATCTCCGCGTGTTATTAGCAAATTTTTATAGGGTTATTGTTTTTAATAAGGAAACAATCGGCGGGTAAGTTATCACAAGTGATAATAGTTATCATCACCATTCATCGCAAAAGTGATATGTTAATACAAATAAATGTAACAAATTGTTTCAAAGAGTTTTGTCTGTATGAAAAGGCGAGTTTACTAATTGGGTATGAAAAAGGCGCCCTGAGGCGCCTAGATAATTTTATTTATTATTACTCGACATCGAGCTACCAACGGACGCGGTTATCACTAGTAAAATAGCTAACCATTGCCACACGCTTAAAAACTCACCTAGGATTATAAAGCCAGCTAATGCTGCAATCGCTGGCTCTAAACTCATCATAATGCTAAAGCCTTGCGCTGGCATATTACGTAGTGCCACCATTTCTAAGGTATAGGGCAGTGCACTTGACATGACTGCCACTAAAATACCGAGCGGTAATACTTCCCAACTCAATAGTGCAGCGCCTTGAGAAGCAGCACCATAAGGCACAAGTACAATCGCGGCGACGCTCATACCCATGGCAACGGTCATTCCGCCTGAGCCTTGGTTTCCAGTCTTTTTGCCAAACAATATATAAAACGCCCAACACGCTCCCGCCGCAAGGGCTAAAATAACACCTACAGGGTCAAGGCTGTCTTCGCCTTTTATATCTGGGAGCAATAAAATTATGCCAGCAATGGCGCAGGCTACCCAAAACAGGTCGCGTTTTTTACGTGACGAAAGAAGAGCAACCGCAAGGGGGCCAGTAAACTCTAGTGCTACACCTATCCCTAAAGGAATACGTTCAATCGCGTAATAAAACAGAATATTCATGCCTCCTAAACTCAAGCCATAAACGATGATCGGCATACGTTGCCCAATAGGCGGAAATGCGCGCCAAGGTTTAAACACAAGGCACAAAATAGCTGCTGAAAAGCCTAAGCGCAGTGCTGTGGTGCCTTCAGGGCCAATTAAAGGGAATAATTGCTTTGCAACAGAGGCTCCAGATTGAATGGTAACCATTGCGAGGAGCACGCAAATAACAGCAATAAAAAACGGTGGAATGGTGCGCTGCATCACTGTCCTTATGAAAGTTAATAGCTCAAGTTTGCGGCGATTCTACTGATGTTTTATTGGAGAAGAAATGTTTTTCGTTAAACGGACACAGATTTTCGATAAAGCAAAATTATGGGTATCAAATTGCTTTGATACCCATACTCAGAATGCTTAAGCTCGACTTGCTTGTTCAAAGGCTGGCATGATGTTTTGCGTGGTCTGTTTTTGTTGCTGGCGTTTGCCCATTTTAAAGAAAATAGCAGCAAATACAGCAGCGACAATGTCGACCATATAACTTGAGTAAAAGAGAGTGTTAACGTCACTTGAGGCAAGTTTTAAAAGTGTAGATAACACCATTAACGCACACAGGCTCGCTAGTATGTAAAAACCAGCAGTGGTTGCCTTTTGTACAGGGTTTAAGAAGCTATATATCACAAAAACAAAAAAAGCTGCGTAATAACTGTATAGGGTTGCGTAGTTTGTGTTGCTCACAAGAGTAGGTAGCCATTTTGCAGCAACGAGTGTGAAAGCGACAGCTATCATAGACCCTAAACAAACACCAATAGTGAGCCTAGCCATAAACAAGGTACTGCGTTTATTGGGGTCTTTTTTAAAGCGTTTATCTATCCATAATAAGTTACCTGAATAGAATAAGAAGGCGCCTAGTAACCCCATAATAAAGTAGCCCCAACGACCCCAATCTCCACCATAGGTGCCAAAATGGAGTGAGAAAATACTGGCAACCATGTTACCCCACACCGCATCTTCGCCTTGCGGGTAGCTTGAGTTAACCACTTCTAGCGTGTATGGGTTCATAAATAAGTAATCGGTATCCGGGCCACGTACTACCGCATTATTGTTACTCATCATAAACACCGCAGAAGGTGATGCTGAATTTAAATTACTATAGCGAATGTGGATTGGCTCATAGCCGGGGGCATAGCTTTTCGCTGCGAGTAATTGCTCATCAATACGTGGTAAGTTCTCAATATGAAAACTTTGCGCGGCAGGTGTAGGGCGCTGAAACAATGGCTTACCATCATAAAATTGCGCTAAACCACCATAAATAAAATCATGAAACGCAAACACTACCACAGTAAATGCAATGACTAAGTGAAATGGTAAACTGGCGATACCGATAAGGTTATGGCTATCGAGCCAGAATCGACTAGGCCCTTTTTCCTTACGCAGTGCAAAAAAGGTTTTAACTAATGTCGGCAGTAAAATAATTACCCCAGAGACCAAAGCTAAAAAGTACAAAACACAGGCAATGCCAAGAATATAAACACCAGATTGGTCATGGCCAATTTCGCCTATAAAGCCTGCTGTACGGTGTAAATAATCAATTAAATCGGCAAGTTCGTTTTCGGTTTGTGCGCTGACGTTTAATGTGCCATCAGCATTTAGGTGTGCGAAGTTAAGTTGTTTATCAAGCTCCATGCCTCGGGCATTGCCTTTGATATACCACGAAAGAGGTGCATCTTGGGTATGTAAATCAAGGTTAAAGCCTTTGGCAAGTTGCTCGCCTCGCTCATTAATCGCAGTATCTACCAGCGTTTGGTAGTCATAATTAGAGCTGGTGATTTTAGGAGCTTGAATAGGTGCTGCCCATTGCTGGATTTCATGCTTGAACATGGTCAAACTGCCCGCATAAAAACCAATAAACAGCACTAAACCTGCAATGATGCCTGTCCATGTGTGTACACCTTGATAGGTGCGAAGAATATCCGATCTTACTTTCATGATGCACTCCTTAGCATAAAAAACACGCCATAAAGCAGCACAGTTAAGCTGCCAAGGACAAGCCACGCTTGTTTTGCTGAGTTGAATAAATAACTAAAACTAAAAATGGTTAGCCAAACAGGCGTGATCATCCACATGTTAAATTGCACTTTATCGCGAGCATCAATGCCTCCTGGGCCATACCAAGCAAAAAAAGCAACGAAAATAAATGAGAGTGCCAGCCCTAAAAATACACCTGCTAGGGTTTTTCCTAACCAAGTCGGCTGGCGTTTAGATGAGCTTGTCATGAATTATCCTTTTCTTTGCAGCAGGCTAGTAAAAGGGATCAGCATCAACATTAGCATGATGCTAAAGATGATGAAGAACACGGTTGCCGTGGTTGAAAACTGTTGAAGGGCAAGTATTAGTGCGCAAACGGTTAACGTAATTGAAAGTAATCGCCATTGTTTTTTAATTGGTTTTTTTAAGAATCGCTGCTGCTTTCTGGTGCAGTAGAAAATACTGACAGCGAAAACGACAAGCAGGGTAACGGTAAAAATGAGCATAAGATTATAGTTGTAGTTGATGTTAAATCTCATTGTAAATGATAACTAAACTCAATTGCAATATCATTAAGCTTGTGTTAATTTCCTAGCGCTTTTCTATCAAACTCAATTTGTTTAATTCTAATAATCTCTTACGGGGAAAGGACATTGGCTACTGCATTTAAACTTAATTCACTCACCAAAGTTATGCTTGCATCATTACTTGTTACGCAAGGCTCAGCATGGGCTGACGACGACCAAAACAGTCGAAAATCCATGGATACCATTGTTGTTACAGGTGAAAAAACAGAGAAATCACTTAAAGAGACCATGTCGTCAGTGGCGGTTGTTGATAAGTCTTTACTAGAAAACGGCCAACTTGCTTCGATATCTGAAGCACTGTCAGAAATGGCGAACGTCGTTGTGTTAACGGGCTCGGTGCCAGATATGCGAGGCGTATCAGGTAATGGTGGTGCAACGGGTTTTAACTCATTTAGTGGTGGCTCAAAGGCTCGTGTTTCAACCTTGATTGATGGTGTTAGCCAACCGTTTGTAGCCGATTTAACCGGTGATACGGGTCTGTGGGATGTAGAACAAATTGAAATTTACCGAGGGCCGCAATCAACCAGTAATGGTCGTAACAGTATTGCGGGTGCTGTCTACATGACAACCAAAGCACCTACTCAAGAATTTGAAGGGGCAGTGCGCGTCGGTTATCGGAACCAAGATAGCTACCTAGATACTGCCGCAGTGGTATCAGGGGCGTTAGTTGAAGATGTATTAGCATTTCGGTTATCAACTCAGTATGTTGATGGCGAAACGTTTTCGAATCCACCGGTATACGAAACGAATCCAACTGTTCGTGAATTAAACAAGTTAAATACCAGCAGCACACGCGCTAAATTACTTTACACACCAAATGAAGATCTTGCTGTACAGCTAACTTATTCAACTTACAGTGAAGAAGGTAATTCGGGTCGCAAATACTTTTTAGCGGATGAGCCATTTGATTATGAGCCGCTTTATCAACGTATTATGGATACTGAATCTGATACCACGCAAGTGAATGTTGATTACAAAATTAACGATGATTTCTCGTTAGATGTTTTAGTTGCTTACATGGATTACAAATGGGGCTTTGAGGCATACGAGCCACTTGAAAGCGCAGAATCTGACGTATCAATGGATGAGAGTAATATCACTGTAGATTCCAAACTTAACTTTGGTTTAAGCAATGATTTTTACTCAGGCTTTGTTGGTCTTGCTTACTTTGATCGTGACCAAGACTTTGAAAGTGTGGGAGCAACCAACTATTACGGCGACGATAGCAGTAAATCGACCGCTGTTTATGGTGAAACAAGCTTTAACCTAAGCCGCGAATTAACATTAACAGCGGGTCTGCGTATTGAGCGTGAAGAACAATTACGTAATTTCAATATGGCATTTCGTGGTGATATGCTCGTTGAGCAACTTGATAATTCACACACACTACGTTTACCAAAGCTTGCGATTCAATATGATATTAGTGACGAAACGACTTTATTTGCCAGTGCACGTCGTGGCTACAACGCGGGTGGTGGCGCACTCGATTTTACCGCTGAAGATTATTACTATTACGACGAAGAAACCGTTAATACCTATGAAGTAGGTTCGCGCAGCGTTTTAAATAATGGCGACATGAATATTAGTGCTAATGTGTTTTACAATAACTTCAACGGTTATCAAGCGCTAAGCTCTGAGCGTAAAATCACTAATATTGAAGATGCTCATAGCTATGGTTTAGAAGTAGAAGCCTACAGCATGCTGGGCGATCAGTGGCAGTTACATGGCGGTTTCGGTTTATTGAAAACTAAAATTGATGAATCATCAGCCTTTCCTGATGCCGTAGGCAATGATTTAAACTCTGCACCGGAGTTAACGGCAAGTTTAGGTCTGTCGCATTGGTTTACCGATAGTTTAAAAGTGAATTTAAGTGCCAATTATGTTGATGAATTTTATGGTGACTTAACAAACACAGAAGAGCGTGTTGCGGGTGATTACACTATTACGCGTTTATCGATAACTTATGATACTGAACAATGGTTGATAAGTGCCTTCATCAACAACGCCTTAGATGAAGAAGCATATACCTCACAAGAACCTGTCAGTGGTCGTTACCCACAAGGCTATGTGGCAGTGGTTAACCCGCAAACTATCGGTGCATCTGTTACTTATCGATTTTAAACTAATCGCTAGTCGCTGAGCTGGATCAGCGACTAGCTTAATTTAAAGCGATTAATTTGCCCGTTTAAGTTATTCGCCAAGTTAGCCAGCTTACTCGATGAGTCCGAAATGCTTTGCGTTTGTTGCTGCGACTTTCGACTGGTATCTTGTACTTCGTTTAAGCGCTGGGCGATTTCTTCGGTCACTTGAGATTGCTGCTCAGATGCAGAAGCTATGGTCATATTGGCATCAGAAATGGCTTTTGCTTGTACGCTAATTTCATCGAGCATAAGGCCCACTTTTTCTGAGTTTATCACCGCTTCTTTAATTTGATTATCGCTAGAGCGTATCCTCTGCGTTACAGCATTGGTTGCAGATTGCAATGAGTCAATTTTATCTTGGATCTCAAGAGTAGAGCTTTGTGTGCGACTAGCTAAAGTTCTTACCTCATCAGCTACAACGGCAAAACCTCGGCCTTGTTCACCTGCTCTTGCAGCTTCGATTGCGGCATTGAGTGCCAATAAATTAGTTTGTTCGGCTATATTACTGATAACACTTAAAATAACCGTGACTTCATTTACTGATGCTTCTAATTGGTTAAGGTCTGTTAGTGATTTGGTGAGTGTATCGGCCACTGACTCAACAGAGCTAACTCCTTGTTGTACAACCTGTAGACCTTCTTGGGTTTTCTGATTAGCTGCGGTGGCACTGCTTGCCGCTTCTGCACAGTTTTGAGAGACTTCTTTAACGGCCGTTGAGTTTTCATAGACTGAGCTTGAAATCACCTCAATCGCTTGGCTTTGAATATCATTTAGCGTTTTAGCTTGCTGTGAAATTTCATCTAGGCTTTTTGCTGCCACTTGCGCTTGCTCTGATTGATCATGTATTTCTTTAAGTAGCTGAGATAGCTTATCAACCATAATATTAAAGCTGCTCGCAAGCTGGCCTATTTCGTCATCAGCTTTGTGATCAATATAACAAGATAAATCACCTTCAGAGATACGCTTTGCTTCATCAATTAAGGCATGAGTTGCTTTAATCACTTTTTTCTCTAATTGCCAGTAACACACTATCAAGGTAGCAATAATTGTCAGGACTAAAGCTGTGCTAATTAAACTTAGAGTGACAACATGATCATGATTGCTTTTAACATCCGCAGCACTTTTTTCCTCGATTGAACTTAAAAATGCTTTTACGGGTTGCTGAATTTTCTCAACTTCGGCCATGTAAGCATCGTTGGTTAAAAGCGTAATAGCTTGTACCCATCTTTTGTGCTCGCTTGTGGTTAAGTTATTTGTATCACGGCCAAGTAAATCATTGACTAAGCTAAACGCTCTTTCTTCTGTTTCAACTAGTTTGAGTGATAAGTCGTTGGATTTTTGCAAGAGAGCTAAATCATCAGCAGCCACATTAAAGGCCTTTAAACGCTGCACATAGCTTTTCTTTTCGCCATTTAGCCAAGCTGCTTTACCTTGAATTTGGTTAACAAGCTCTTGGTATTCTTCTTTATAGCGGTTTTCTAAGGTTACAACATGTTGACGAGCAAGTTCTGTAAGGTGAATCGAATTTGAAGATGAAAACTTAGCAAGGTGACTTAGCTCATAGCGCTGTTGAGCCGACTCCATACTTTCATCTTGGCCTGATTGCAAAAATAGAATAATGAGGAGTAGACCTGCTGCAAGGGTAATAGTTGCTGCAAAAACGGATCTGAGTAAAAAGCGAATAGTCAAAATATTACCCTTCTCATTGAAAGTAAATATTATTAACCATAGTACAAAAATCTAATTTCAATAAAAATTACAAGTAAGTTAATTAGAGGTCGTCATTTAAGCTTGTATGAAGGGGGCTAAAAAAAACAAGGGCAGTGTCAACTGCCCTTGAATAATGCATTTATTGGTCGGCGGGGTACACAACGCCAAGTTGGCTTCGCGCCTCATCGAGCACTGCCATAACTTGTTTTGACAGTGTATGAGTATTAACTGATGACTCAATTTGTCCGGCATTCGCTGCTTGAATAAAGTGGTTTACTTCATGGCGCATAAAGTGTTCATCAAATGGCTCAGAGAGTTCTTCAACCGTGCCATCGTTACCGATATATTGCATACGCTTTAATAAAGAGACTGCTTCGATACGAATACGGCCTTTTTCACCTTGGATCTCAGTAAAATTATCGCCTTGCGAGATTTTCGAATAGCTGATCACCGCTTGCTTATCTGCGTAATTTAATAATACATCGCCAGCGCCATCAACGCCGGTCTCAAGTAACACGCCGCTGGCTTTTACACTCTGAGGCGCGCCCCATAATCCGAGCAAAATATACAGCGGATAGATACCTAAATCGACTAATGCACCGTTAGCAAATTCTGGCAAGAAAGTATTTGGTCGCTCGCCATTTTTATATTTATCGTAACGTGATGAGTACTGACTATATTGACCAATATATTTGCGGGGTGTGCCAATCTTTGCAATTGCATTTTTTAAGCGTGCGAAGTTTGGTAAATGGGTGGTCATCATCGCTTCCATGTATAAGCGTTGATGTGTTTTGGCCGCCTGAATGATGGCCTCTAGTTCTTTACTATTAGCAGCCGAAGGCTTTTCACCTAAAACATGTTTACCGGCTTTTAAACACATTACAGCATAGTCTTTGTGTAAGCTATTTGGCGCAGCAATGTAGACGGCATCGACTAATGGGTCTTCGCATACTTGCTCAATATTGGTAAACACCTTAGCCTTTTGAGCATCGTGCTTTGCAAGGAAAGCCTCGCCTGTTTGCTGCTCTCGAGAGCACACACCATATAAGGAGAATTGTTCAATTTGTTTAGCTGCACTCAGTAGTGTATCGCTTATAAAATTGGTACCTACAATCACAAAGTTCATGGTTACTCCTCGTTGTTTTGTGCAAGCCATGCTTGCCAATCCTGTTCAAACTTTTCCATTTGTTTATGTTTTTTGCTTAACAAATGTTTGTCTTCATCTTCTTGTGCCATATAAGGGCCTACTCGGCATAATGCACAGTGTTTATCACCTAAATAAGCGGGTAAAGTCAGCTTTTCAGTAATGCTATTGTCAGTTTTTTCGCTAAATACATAGGTAATGCCACTGGTGTCTTTAACGTGTTTATCGCGATCAACATTGCGAATTTTATAGCCTGGGAATAAATTAATATCGAATGGCATTTGCCCTAGATATTGGCAAGTCAGCCCTTGATTTAAGCTGCCTTCAATATTCCATTCGCGGTATGGTTTTACATCTTTAGAGGTGATGTAGCAGAGCATCGGGCCGTTTTTATCTAATGCGAACTGGCTTGCGTAGTCTAGGTAGCGATGCAACAAAGCACGGTTTAAAACATTCATACCACCTTGTTGGGTATGTGCTTTAAATGCAGCTTCACCTTTAAACGCTGGTATAAGTGGAAATTGAAAAATAACCACATCGAAATAGGCGCCATCTAAGCGCTGCCACGAGTCTGGCTTTGTGACATCAAACTCGGTGAGTGTTTCAATGTTAAGTTGTTGCAAGACGCTAAGTGCATTGTCGGCATATTTTTGTTCTATGGTGTTTGCATCATCATAAGTTGAAGCAACAAGCTTGGCAGGTTTTATATAACGAGCAACAGAGTGTGAAAATGATAAATCACCATCGCCAACCGTTAATATGCGCCAACTAGGGTCTAAAAACATGTTGCTATTTGCCTTGTGCTGGCGTTGTTTCTTGCGCGATTTCAGGGCAAAGGGCTAAGCGAGTTTTAAGCCCTTCAATGGCTATTTGCTTAAAGATTAAGTTAAAACTAATCAATACGGCAATAACGATATGAATAGGACCATGGGTAAAACCCGCGTCTGTGTCAAAAAGCATTAAGCCGAATAACAAGAACATGGTAGCTAAAAATATTTCAATCAACTGATTAGAATATAGCTTTAAATTGCCTTGGTTTTTATGATCTTTTTTAATGTGAATCGCACAAAAAAACGGGATCACTTTTATTTTAAAGTGAGCGTTTTTTTCTACGTAATTTTCGCCAAGGTGGTCTAGTTTAGCGCGCAGTTGATCTATCATAGCAAGTCCTTAAAAAACTGAGCCGCGGATGTTACCGCAAACGCAAGAAAAGGGCTACTCAGGGTAGATATTCATGCCAATTACAAATATGTGGCATACAAACACCACTGACGTTAAAACAAAACGCATTTTTTGATAATCAACGTGATAGGTTTGCCACTGCGGTGAGCTTTTTTCAAATAACAGCACTAACCAAAAACTTGCTGCGAGCCAAGCCAGTGTCCAAGTTGCTGGTAAAAAGCTTAAAAAGCCAATCGGTAAGATAGGAACAATTGCTTTTATAGCATCAGCATGCGTTTGCTGTCCTGCATGCCATAAATTGCCAGCCATAAAGGCTAAAATAGCGATGCTATAAAAAGTGAAAAAGTCTAAGTTGACGGCATTACTTCCTGCAATAAGTGGCCAACCTACGCAGCCTAAAAACGGTAGTAAACCTAAGTAACCAAGTTGAATGTGATTAATAAACTTTTCCATAATGACCTTTAAACCGCTTAAATTAAAAAGCAAATAGGGCGTGTTGACCTTTGTAGATTGAAAAAATTTGTTCACTCTAGGGGCGATTTAATCGCGGCGCGAGATTTGTAACCTAGTGGGCTAAGTAAAAACCGAGCAACAAAGAGTTAATCGCCCCTAGGAAGAACCCGAAGGGCAGCGCGTGTTTGGCATTTATGCTGCGTTATCGCATATTTATGGGAAACAATCACACTACATAGGCTCTGCCTTGCCAAAATACCAAACACACTGCTGCAAAATTAATCAAAAAAAGTCAACCCGCCCTACTATCCCTGCAAATGTTGGCGTTTTTGTTCGCCAAGCTATGCTATAATCCTGCGCAATTAGCATTTAAGGGTTTTTACTTTGCAATTTATCGCACTTACTTCTATCGGAATAGAAAATTTACTTGTTGATGAGCTTACAGCACTCGGTGCAGAAGTCTCAAAACAAACCGTGGGCTCTGTACGTTTTGAAGCAGATAGCTTATTAGCACAAAAGATTTGTTTATCGAGCCGTTTTGCGACTCGTATCATGATGCTGATAGAAGAAAAAGAAGGCGTAAAAGACAAAGACAGCCTTTATCAATTTGCACGCTTACAGCCTTGGCAGGAGTGGTTTGGTCCTAAACAAACCTTTGCTGTTGATTTTACTGGTACTAATAACGATTTAAAAAATACGCAATTTTCAGGTCTAGTTGTAAAAGATGCGATTGTTGATTACTTCGCGGATTTATTCGAGCAACGTCCTGATGTTGATAAATACAATGCCAATGTACGTGTTGTAGCAAGGTTGAACCGTCAAGGTGTTGCGCTTTATATCGATTATTCTGGCCCGCGTTTATCTGAGCGTGGTTATCGTCAAGATCAAGGCAAAGCGCCGATTAAAGAGCATTTAGCTGCAGCCCTTGTGAAACGAAGTGGTTGGCTTGAAAACGTACAGCAACCTTTATTCGATCCATGTTGTGGCTCTGGTACCATTTTAATTGAAGCTGCAAGCATGGCACGCAATGAAGCGCCGGGCTTATTCCGTGAAGGTTTTGCCTTTGAGCGCCTGCCTAGTTTCCGAATTCAAAAATACAAAGAATTAAAAGCAGAACTAACTGCACAAATTACAGATCCTAAACTTTGGCTTATTGGCCATGATATTGACGCCAGTGTGATTTCGAAAGCTCAAGAAAACGCAGAGCGTGCTGACCTTGGTAATGTGATTAAGTTTAAACAAAGCGATGCCACTAAGTTAACCCCAGTTGCGAAACTACCTGGTGTGGTGATTTCAAACTTACCTTATGGTGAACGTTTAGGCTCAATGGCTGAGCTGGTTAACTTACACCGTAGCTTAGGTGTTGGCTTCAAAAAGCACTTTAATCATTGGAAACTTGCTTTACTTGGCACTGACGAAAGCTTATTTAAGTTATTAAAGTTAGTTAAGTTAAAACGCTATAAGTTTAAAAATGGCCCGTTAGATGTTGTATTAAATCTTTACCAACTTGACGATAAACAAGTAGAACTTAGCAAAGAAGATAAGCCGGCTCTTAATTTTGAAGGTTCAACAGCCTTTGCAAACCGTTTAAAGAAAAATAAGCAAAATTTAAAGAACTGGTTAAAGCAAAATGAAGTAAGCTGCTACCGTGTTTATGATGCGGATATTCCAGAATATAACGTAGCTGTAGATGTATACGATGATTCAGCGGTTATTTTTGAATATGCTGCACCGAAAGAAATCGATGACAATACGGCTCAAAAACGTTTGCAAGATGTGATCAGCTTGACCGCTGAGCAGTTAAATATAGCACCAGAAAATATTGCAGTTAAAGTGCGTAAAAAGCAAAAAGGTGAAGAGCAATATACCAAGGTAGCAAAACAAAATCGTACTCAAGTAGTGGAAGAGTTTGGCGCTAAATTCAAAGTAAACTTATTTGATTATTTAGATACTGGTTTGTTCTTAGATCACCGATTAGCTCGTCGTTATATCCAACAAAACGCACAAGGCAAACGTTTCTTAAACTTGTTTGCTTATACAGGCAGCGCATCTGTGCATGCTGCTGTGGGTGGTGCTAAAGCCATTACCACGGTTGATATGTCAAAAACCTACTTAAAGTGGGCGCAAGAAAACTTTGCTCTGAATGATATCAGTAATACCCGTTATCGTTTTGAGCAAGCAGACTGCTTGAACTGGCTTGAGTATGCACAAGGCCAATATGATTTAATTTTCTTAGATCCACCGACGTTCTCAAACTCAAAACGTATGAAAGATGCGTTTGATGTACAGCGCGACCATATCAAACTACTTACCTGGGTTAAGAAAATTTTAAGCCCTAACGGTACGCTTATATTCTCAAATAATAAGCGTGGCTTTAGCATAGATGAAGTAGGGCTAATGGGTCTGGGTTTAAAAGCAGAAAACATTTCTGACAAGACTTTATCACCAGATTTTAAACGTAATAAGCAAATTCATAATAGCTGGCTTATTACCCATGGCTAACTTTACCCTGTACCACACTGATGGCTGTCATCTGTGTGAAATGGCCGATGAATTATTAATTGCTACAAACGCTTCGTTTGTAGCAAAAGATATTATGGACAGTGAACAGCTGATTGAACTTTACCAAACCAGTATTCCGGTTGTGGAATCTCATCAAGGCAAGAAATTATTTTGGCCTTTTGATGCTGAGCAATTAGCGCAATTTATTGCTGATAATAAAGAATAAGAGTAGTAATCACGATGGATTTAATCAGAATAGCCAAAGCTCAACTCGCTTATGGTACGCATCCGCTACTAGATGATGCCGATGCCGTTATTGAGTCAGGTGAGCGCGTTTGTATCGTTGGTCGAAACGGTGCAGGTAAATCAACACTATTAAAAGTGCTTGATGGCCAAGTGACATTGGATGATGGTGAAATCAACCAATTAGGCGGTATTCGCATTTCACGTTTAGAGCAAGATCCACCAAAAGGGGCGGCAGGCTCAGTATTTGATTATGTCGCGCAGGGCATGCCTGACATTGCTAACTTACTGATAGAATATCACCAAGTTAGTAATCAAATGCAAACAGACTATAACGATAAATTGCTTAACAAATTAGAGCGTTTATCTAATCAATTAGAAACCGTTGATGGCTGGCGTTTTGATACCCGTATTCAGCTCGTTTTATCTCGCTTAGAGCTAGACCCAGAGGCCAAGCTTGAATCATTATCGGGTGGTTGGCTACGTAAAGTTGCTCTTGCACGAGCCTTGGTTAGTGAACCTGATTTACTGCTACTTGATGAGCCTACCAACCACTTAGATATGAGTAGTGTTATTTGGCTTGAGCAATTTTTAAAAGAGTTTAAAGGCGGCATCGTTTTTATTTCTCACGACCGTGCATTCATTCGAGCAGTTGCAACCCGTATTCTTGATTTAGACCGTGGTAAGCTGGTTTCATACCCTGGCGATTATGCGACATATCTTGAACAAAAAGCGCATGATCTAAAAGTAGAAGAAACACAAAACGCATTATTTGATAAGCGCTTAGCAGAAGAAGAAGCGTGGATCCGCCAAGGTATTAAAGCACGTAGAACGCGTAATGAAGGCCGTGTACGTGCTTTAAAAGAGTTACGTAAAGAGCGTAAGCAGCGTGTTGATCAAGTCGGTAAAACTGATTTCAATATTGAAACAGCGGATCGTTCGGGTAAATTAGTATTCGAAGCGAAAAACATCTGTCATGCATTTAAAGATAAAGTCATCGCAAAAGACTTTTCAACCCTTGTTATGCGTGGCGATCGTGTTGGCCTTGTTGGGCCAAATGGTATTGGTAAAACAACACTGCTTAAAATTTTATTTGGTGACTTAACACCTGATAGCGGCAGTGTTAAGCAAGGTGTTAACTTAGAGTTTGCTTATTTTGACCAGTATCGTCAAAAGCTTGATGAAGAAGCCACAGTACAAGATAACGTAGCTGAAGGTAAGCAAGAAGTGATGATGGGCGGGCGCTCACGTCATGTACTAGGTTACTTACAAGACTTCTTATTTCCACCGGCAAGAGCGCGTACGCCAGTAAAAGCGCTTTCAGGTGGTGAGAAAAACCGCTTATTATTAGCAAAGTTATTTTTAAAGCCATCTAACATTATTGTTCTCGATGAGCCAACCAATGACCTCGATATTGAAACTTTAGAGCTTTTAGAAGAGATCATTAACCAATATCAGGGCACTGTACTGATTGTAAGCCATGACCGTGAATTTATTGATAATACCTGTAATTCTGTATGGGCATTTGAAGGTAACGGCAAGATCACCGATATTGTCGGAGGCTATAGCGACTATGAAGCGTATGCAGCTCATTTAGCTGAGCAAGAAAAACAACAACAGCAACAAATTAAGCAAGAAAAGCCGGCCGTTGTTAGCCAAGATAAAACACCAAAGAAAAGTAATAAACTCTCTTACAAATTAAAACTTGAATTAGAAGAATTACCCAGTAAAGTGGAACAACTTGAAAAAGCGTTAGACGCTCAGCAAGTTGTGGTTAATGACCCTGACTTTTTTAAGCAAGATGCTGCAATTACAACAGAAGCATTGAACCATTTAGCCGAGTTAGAGTCTGAGCTTGAAGTCGCTTTTGAGCGCTGGGAAGAACTCGAAGATTTAAAGAATCAGTAGTAAGGATTAAAATGAAATACAAATTACTCGCTGCCAGTATTTTAGCCACCCTAAGTACCTCAGCGATGAGCGCAACCTATAAATTAGAAGAATTAGGTGGTCTAGATGGCGCAAAACATAATTATGTAACAGATGTCAGTGAGAATGGTCATATTATAGGCTTAGCTAATGGGTTATATAATTTCCCAATAGATATCTCTTATCTCGATTTCACAGATTCATCTTTTGAGAGTGCTTATAATGCAACAAAAGATGCGTACGAAAGGATAGGCAAAGAAATTACCTTTACACTTGATGATATTGAAAATAATGATGCGGTTCATACGAATGCTGATGCTCATGCATTTATGCTTAGTTATATCACGAGTTCAAATCCTGGGCGTCTAACTGATTCTGAATATCAGAAAGTATCCAATGGTGTTGCCACTGTATATACGAGTGAAGGCTCATCAGAACAAGTAATATTTGATGAACAATCACTTGATTATGATGGATTAACACGTTCAACGACAAACCTTCTAACTGCTGTTTCTGAAGATGGTGTTATGGTTGGTTGGGGAAGCGATCCTTATGAGAAAACGTCTTTTACTCAAACTGATGAAGATGAAGAAGAGACTCATTTTTTAAGAGACTTTCTCAGTCGAGCAATAGTGATCTCAGCATCAGGTGATAAAGTGCCACTAGCACCAGAATTTGATGAGTATGGTGGTTTTAGTGCTGCATACGACATAATTCAAACAAATAGTGGCTATGATGTTGTAGGCACTGTTTCAGTGGATATTGCAGAGGATCCTTTAGAGGATATTGAAGAAAAATGTGATGGTGAAGATGAACCTGTATCGGATTGTGTCGAGGTTTATAATAGAAGTTACAGCAGTGGTATTTTTAACAAACGAGCTGTTAAGTGGTCACTGGATAGCAATTTAAATGTAACTAATACAGAATTTTATGGCCTTGGATTAACACCAGAAGATGATGAAGGTATCGCATTTAGAAGTAGTGCTTATCTTATTAATGAAAATGGATTAATTGCCGGTACATCAGATGTTCGCTACAAGGATACTGATACAGTAGTAACCATGCCAGTTGTTTTTGAGAATGGTGAAATTAAAGAGTTCTTAGACCAAGAAGATGGCTGGGATTCTGGTCAGGCTTTCGCTCTTAATAATGACGATGTAATAGTTGGCTACGCTAACAAAATTATTGAAGGTGGCTACAGAACTAAGTTTTACTACTATGATAAAAAAAGTGGAAGTGTAGTTTTTCCAACTGATTTCTTCTCAAGCTCTAGTTCAGTTGCAAATGATATTAATGATAATGGTATTGTAGTTGGTCAGGGGGAAACTGACATTTATAATACATCATCACGTCGTCGTGAAGGTTTCATGTACACCATTGGTGAAGACTCAATTGTTAACTTAAACGACTTATTACCTTGTTATGAAGACGATGGTGAGACTCGTTTTAAATACACAATAGCTGAAGCTAAAGCTATTAATAACGATAATGAGATTTTTGGGGTTGCTACTAAAACAGTCGAAAAGACCGATACATTTGGCAATGTAACGGTAGATGTTGATGGCAATATCGAATATGAAAGTGTCGCAGTGGCTGTTAAGTTAACACCAATTGATGGCTCTGTTGAAGAATGTCCTGCAGAAGAGATTGAACAATACGAGCGTCAATCAGCAAGCTTCCCTTGGTATGCATTATTGCTATTACCATTTGCAGCAGCACGTCGTGTATTTCGTGAGAAGTAATAATTAGAGAGCTTTATGCAAAGCAAATAGCTTTTTAACCAAAAATAAAAAACCCAGCTTCAAGCTGGGTTTTTTGTCTATACTGAAATCAGTTATTTTTTATGGCGGTGTATCCATGCTTTACGGACTGAGCGTTTCCAAAGCATGTCGGTACCAAAATAACCAATGATTGCCGCAGCTGTTGCACAAATAAATGAGCCAACTAAAAATGCTGGGCCAATTGTTGTAAGGCTATCTATAAACCATTGCCAGCTTGGTTCAAATTGAAAGTGCTGTTGTGGTTGAGCAAGGGCAATCGTGCCTACAATATATGAACAATAGAAAATAGGAGGCATGGTTAGTGGGTTAGTGATCCACACTGTTGCAACAGAAATCGGTAAATTCACTCGAAATGGAATAGCCAGGGCGGCTGCAAGAACCATTTGAAAAGGAACAGGGATGAACGCAAAAAATAAACCAACAGCAAATGCACCGCGTGCTGAGCGTCTATTTAAGTGCCATAAATTGGCATCATGCAATAAACGACCAAAAATTCTTAAATACTTGTGTTCTTTTACCTTGTTATGATCAGGTAAAAAGCGTTGGATCGTTTTCTTAGCCATTTAAAGCAACCATTTACATCTATTTGGTTATGCAGCGGCTTTGTCATAGGCTGTTTTTTCACCCTATATACATTTGGCACTGCGGCGTTTTATATAATGAGTTTTGCTGTATTGCTAGCAGGTGCCTATTTTAAGCCTTTTTTAACTCTATTGTCAGGGTTTATTTGCGCTATTTTAGTAGTGATTTTTCATTACATCATCTTTTACTCTATCTCTAACTGTCAAATCGATTATCAACAAAGCCGATTAGTTCGATTTGAGGTAGTTGAAACTTACAGTGAACAAAGCCCTTATTACATTAAAGCAAGTCTAAAAAATATTGAATTTTGCTCTACAGGTATGCGACCTGCTCCTAATGCGATGCTAAGCATTACTTCAGATAAACCTGTTACTAGTGGAGATGAATTAAGCGCAGAACTCAAACTTAAACCTTACAGATCGGTAAAAAATTTCTATAGTTTTGATAGAGAACGGCAAGCATTACTTGAGCGAGTATTTTATAAAGGCCGAAGCGTAGGGGAGATAAGCTATTTAAATCATCATCGATATGACTCCCTTCGAGTGAGCTACCGCACATATATTGAAAAAGTGACGGCAAGCACCCAATTACAATGGCTTTATTATGCGCTTTTAACCGGTGACAAAAGTAAAATAAGCTATGAAGATAGAAAACACTTACGTGAATTAGGTTTGTCGCATCTGCTTGCTATTTCAGGCCTTCATATCGGACTTATCTTTGCAGTCGGCTTTTATAGTAGTAAGTGGCTGTTAAGAGTGAGTCATTTACGCGTAAGACAATCAATTCAATTAAATAAGTTATTTGTTTTTGTAGGGTTCTGTTGCTCGTTCGTCTATGTCTACTTAAGTGATTTTATAGTTTCCGCAAGCCGAGCGCTGCTGATGTTAGGCTGTTACCTTGTTATTTATAACCTAGGGAAAAACCCAGTGCGTTGGCGTTCAATTTTGTACGCCTTGAGTGTTGTGTTGTTTATAGACCCATTTGCACTTTTGAACCCCGGGCTCTATTTCAGTTTTTTGGCCGTTACGATCATCTTTCTACTGACTAAAAACACAGTTAATTTGTCACTTGGTTTTTTAAAGCGATTTGCACAGCTACTGCAAGTTCAGTGCGCTTTATTTGTCGGTTTACTGCCTCTATCCTTATATTACTTCTCAGGCACTAGTGTCATAGGTTTATTGATTAACCTTATTGCTGTGCCTTTGGTTGGTGTGCTGTTATTGCCTTTCTT
Source organism: Pseudoalteromonas sp. P1-8 (assembly GCF_001399985.1). Lineage (NCBI taxonomy): Bacteria > Pseudomonadati > Pseudomonadota > Gammaproteobacteria > Alteromonadales > Pseudoalteromonadaceae > Pseudoalteromonas > Pseudoalteromonas sp. P1-8. The sequence goes on along the minus strand of NZ_LJSO01000001.1, from coordinate 607,142 downwards.
AATTTTTTATAGTTTGGTTTCTAGCCTACTGGATATTTCTGGTTTGTTATCACTCGTCGACAGTGCGCTGTATTATGGCTATCAATTACTACTTTCTATCCCTAATGACTGGCGTTGGTTCTCGCTCAATGAGTTTAGTTTTTCATTATTGATCATAAGTTACATAACACTTCTGCTGTTGTACTTTAGCCCAAATAAATATGTGTGCTTAATTCCTGTTTGTGTATATGCCGTTGATAGTGAATTACAGCCAGAAGCTAAGTTTCACTTAGATGTGTTTGATGTAGGGCATGGATTAATGGTGATGGTAAGCCACAAAAACAAAGCGATAATTTATGATTTAGGGCCACAGTACTTTGGCCGTTATGATTACGTACGCCGTGTATTACTCAACAACATCAATAAACAACAGTTATCTATTATTGCAACAATAATAAGCCACTTAGATAACGACCATTCTGGCGGTTTAACAAGTTGGCAAATGGCAGGCTATCAACAGACCTTAGCTACTTTTCATCCTCAGGGGCTTGGAAATAAGTGCAAAACAACAACACTCAAGCTTGATGAGCTTAATATCAGAAGTTTTACAGCAAAGATAGAAAACGCTAGCCGTAATGATCAGTCGTGTTTATTAAAAGTAACGGGTTTTAATTATTCAGTGTTATTGACTGGGGATATATCTGCAGCGGCAGAAACTAAGCTTGTTGAAGAGGGGATGGATTTAGGAGCGACTATTTTAATAAGCCCGCATCATGGTAGTAATACCTCTTCAAGTTATGAATTTATAGGTGCAGTAAACCCTGAAGTGGTCATCCATTCATCTGCTTATCAAGGGCAATGGCACTTTCCTCATCCTGAGGTTGTAAATCGTTATAACCAACACCATATAAAGCAGTTATCGACGGCAGAATATGGCCATATACGCATAAAATTTTACGAAGATAAATATCGCTTAGAATTTGCGCGAGAGCAGGAAAGTTATTGGTTCGAACAAGATTGACGTTTTGTTTTTACCCCCTAAAGGCTACAATAGTCGAAGTCTATGAATAAGAGAGTGTTATGGATCAAACTACATCCCAAATCTATAAGCGATTAATCAGTTATGTGGGTGATTATAAGTTAATCGCGTTTTTCGCCATTGTAGGCATGATTGGCTATTCAGCCATGGATGCATTGTTTATCAATTTAATGAAGCCCTTCATTGATGAAGGTTTAAATGATCGTAACACTGATGTTTTAACTTATGCACCATTTGTTGTAATTGCATTGGTATTAGGTCGTGGCATGTTTAACTATATGTCGTCGTACTGTTTAAGTTATGTAGGCTCTCAAGTTGTAAGAACGTTGCGCCAACAATTATTCGAACATATTTTACATCTGCCGGTGTCCTTTCATGATAAAAATTCAAATGGCGATTTAATCTCTAAAATCACCTTTGATACTGAGCAGGTTCAACAAGCCATTACTAAAGCCCTATTAATTGTTGTTAGAGAAGGGGCCTTTGTTGTTTTCTTACTATTTAATATGTTTTATACCAGTTGGAAGCTATCACTAATATTTTTAGTCATTATTCCGCTGGTGGCCGTGATCGTTGCCTTTGTATCGAAACGTTTTCGTATGATTTCGAAAAAAATCCAATCTGCTATGGGACAAGTAACTCGCAGCTCAGAGCAAATGCTATCTGGTCACAAGGTGATTCATGGTTTTGGTGGTCAACAGCAAGAGATATCACAATTCTCGGCTATTAATAATCATAATCGTCAGCAGCGCATTAAAATGGATGCAACTAAAGCGTTAAGCGTTTCTGTTATCCAAATTTTGGCAGCAAGCGCGATGGCCGTGATTTTATGGGTTGTGTCTATGCCGTCGATGATTGATACCATCAGTTCAGGTGACTTCGTATTACTTATTTCATCAATGATGATGTTATTACGCCCACTGAAGCAACTTTCTAACGTTAATAGCGATTTACAACGTGGTATTTCGGCAGCGCAAAGTATCTTTTTAGTACTTGATGAAGAAGTAGAAAAAGACACTGGCACTTACAGCGTTGACAAAGTAACTGGGAAAATTGAAGTGAACAATGTGACCTTTAAATACCCAACGAAAGATGAGCCTGTATTAAAGAATTTATCACTTTCGATTAATGCCGGCGAAAGCATCGCATTGGTTGGCCGTTCTGGCTCAGGTAAATCGACCATCTCAAATTTATTACCGCGTTATTATGAGCTTGAAGGTGACAGTGAAATTTTGCTTGATGGCGTCAACATCGCTGATTACAAACTGACAGACTTACGTAAGCAATTTGCACTCGTTTCACAGCAAGTGGTTTTATTTAATGACACCATAACGAATAACATTTGCTATGGCCTCGACCGCGAATTAACAAACGAGGATTTAATGGCCGTTGCCAAGCAAGCCCATGTTTGGGAGTTTGTTAAAGACTTACCAGAAGGTTTAGATACCATGGTGGGTGAAAACGGCGTTATGTTGTCAGGCGGCCAGCGTCAGCGAATAGCCATTGCACGTGCAATATTAAAAGATGCCCCTATTTTGATTCTAGATGAGGCGACATCTGCACTTGATACTGAATCTGAAAAACTAATCCAGCAAGCACTTGATAGCTTAATGAAAGAAAAAACATCGATTGTGATAGCACACCGTTTATCAACAATAGAAAACAGTGATTGCATTTATGTTATCGACCATGGTCAAGTTATCGAAAAGGGCACGCATAGCGAGCTGCTTGAAAAAGACGGTACCTATAGTGCGTTATGTAAAATGCAGTTTGGTGAGCAATAGTGAGTGTTATTGAAAAAAGCTGGTATAAAAAGCCAGGTTTAATCAGTGTTTTACTGTTTCCTTTCAGTGTGCTTTTTTGGCTTATCTCAACACTTCGCGCTTTGTTTTATAAGCTTAATATTCTAAAAGCATTTAAAGCGCATCTTCCTGTCATTGTTGTTGGTAACATTAGTGTGGGTGGAAACGGCAAAACGCCATTTGTTATTTGGCTCGCTGAGTACTTACAGCAGCAAGGTTTAAAAGTGGCGGTGATCAGTCGTGGCTATGGTGGTCAGTCTGATTCGTATCCTTTGTTAGTGACTGAACATACGAGTACAGCGCAAGCTGGTGACGAACCTGTACTTATTAAACGCCGCCTAGGTTGTGTTGTAATGGTTGGCCCTGACCGACAAGCGAGTATAAAAAAATTAGAGCAACATGATATCGATGTCATTATTTCTGATGATGGCATGCAGCATTATAAAATGGCGCGTGATATCGAATGTTGTATCGTTGATAGTGAACGCCAATTTGGTAACGGTTTATTAATGCCTGCAGGTCCACTTCGTGAAACCAAAGCGCGCTTAAAATCGGTTGATTTAGTCATAGAAAATGGTGGCAACGCTCAAAGCCGCTATGATTTAGCATCAAGCCCATTTCGAACCGTAAGTAATTCAGAACTTGTCAATTCAGTTCAAGATAAAGGCCATGCGGTCAGTGCTATTGGTAACCCTAAACGCTTTGAAATATGTCTTGAGCAGCAAGGGATTAACTTGCTATCGACTCATCATTTTCGTGATCATTATGCCTACCAAGCTAATGACTTTATCGATTTTGCAGATGACGCTGTATTTATGACAGAAAAAGATGCAGTTAAGTGCTTTAGTTTTGCTAAACCAAATTGGTATTATTTACCTGTTGACGCAAAGCCAACAGCAGCAGTTATCGAAAAACTTAATTTATTATTAAAACAAAAAGGGATCCTCAATGGCCTTTGATACAAAATTACTTGAAATTATCGCTTGCCCAGTGTGTAAAGGTAAACTACGTCTTGATAAAGAAAATCAAGAGCTTATCAGTACTGCTGCGAAACTAGCGTACCCAATCAAAGACGATATCCCGGTGCTTTTAGAAAATGAAGCCCGTGAATTAAGCCAAGAAGAGGTTGATAAGTGGAATTCGTAGTCGTTATCCCAGCTCGCTACGCATCGACGCGTTTACCAGGTAAACCACTTGCTGATATTTGTGGTAAACCAATGATCCAACATGTTTATGAAAAAGCGGTTGCTTCTGGTGCTTCACAAGTTTATGTAGCGACTGATCATCAAACAGTGTTTGATGCAGTAAAGAAGTTTACTGATAATGTATTGATGACACGAGAAGATCACCAATCAGGCACAGAACGTTTAGCTGAAGTTGTTGAACAGTTAAAACTTGAAAGTGACACTATTGTTGTCAACGTGCAAGGTGATGAGCCTTTATTGGCAAGCGAAAATGTATCTCAAGTTGCCATGCTACTTGCTGATTCTGATGCGCCAATGGCGACTTTGAGTACCAGCATTGATGAGATTGATGATATATTTAATCCCAATTGCGTGAAAGTCATTAACGATGCAGACAACAACGCACTGTATTTTTCGCGTTCGCCAATCCCTTATCATCGTGATGCGATGATGAATGATGACCGAGATAAGCTAAATCTTGCTGATTTTGCGCGCCATATTGGTATTTATGCTTATCGTGCTGGCTTTATTAAGGACTACATCGAATTACCAGAATCTCGATTAGAGCTTTTAGAGTCATTAGAGCAGCTTCGCGTACTTTATCATGGTCACAAAATTAAAATCGCAAAAGCTCTGTGTGCACCGCAAGCAGGCGTAGATACCCCTGAAGACTTAGCGCGCGTTATTGCAGTGCTTGGCAACTAAAAATGCATGATGTAAACAATGTTCATCTTCATGCCAGTGAAGATGACTTCTTTGTTTTTTATAAACCAGCAGGTGTGAGCTTTCATAGTGAACAATGTGCTGGTTTTGTCGTACTTGCCGAAGAGCTTGTTAATGAGAAGCTCTATCCGGTTCATAGGCTAGATAAAGTAACATCAGGTTTAATTATATTAGCCCGTAACAAAGAAGCAGCAGCCGAATTCACTTCGCTATTTTCTGATCAAAAAATAAATAAGTTTTACCTAGCCGTAAGTGATGCTAAGCCTAAGAAAAAGCAAGGTTGGATAAAAGGGGATATGCAGAAAAGTCGTCGTGGTGCATTTAAGCTGTTAAAGAGCCAAACGAATCCTGCTATCACACGCTTTTACTCAAAAAGTATTCGACCAGGGCTTCGTGCATACTTGTTAAAGCCATTCTCTGGTAAGACACATCAGCTTAGAGTCGCGATGAAAAGCTTAGGCGCTCCAATTCTAGGTGATAGTACGTATGCTGGTAGTAAAGACGAGCGCACAAACTTGCATGCCTATGCACTACAATTTAGCTATAAAGAGCAGCTTAAAGAGTATCGATGTGATTACACTTTAGGTACTCATCTTAATGAAGTTTTTAACTCAGACGAATTCAAAGAGTGGACAGCTCCTTGGACGTTGGATTGGTAAATGAAAGAAACAACACAAGACATTCGTTTTGGTGGCATTAAACGTTTATATGGTCATCAACAATTTGATTGGTTACAACAAGCACATTTTTGTGTCATTGGAATTGGTGGCGTAGGTAGTTGGGCTGCTGAAGCATTGGCTCGAACGGGTGTAGGGCAACTAACCCTCATTGATTTAGATGATATTTGTGCAACCAATGTTAATCGTCAAATTCATGCTTTAACGGGCACTGTTGGTGAAGCAAAAGTTGAAGCCATGAAAACACGTTGTGAGCTTATAAATCCAGATATCAAAATTAATGTTATTGACGATTTCATTACGCTAGATAACATTCGTGAGCATATTCAAGGTTTTGACTATGTGATTGATTGTATTGATGCTGTAAAAGAAAAAGCTGCGCTTATTGCTCACTGTAAACGCATAAAACTACCGGTTATTACAACCGGAGGCGCAGGCGGGCAAACCGACCCTAGTCAAATCAGTTTTGGTGACGTTGCAAAGACAACCCATGATCCATTGCTTGCAAAAGTACGTTATATTTTGCGAAAACAGTACAACTTTAGTAGCAATCCAAAGCGAAAATTTAACGTTGATTGTGTTTATTCAACAGAGCAGCTTGTATATCCAACCTCTGAAGGTGAGGTTTGCCAAGCAAAACAAGGTGCAGATGGTTCAATGAATATGGACTGTAATAATGGTTTTGGCTCTGCAACTATGGTGACAGGCAGCTTTGGCTTTTTTGTTGCAGCCAAAGCGATTAGAAAATACCTCGATAAAAAACAGCGTAGTTTATAAAACTTATTGTTTTTGTTTAGCCATGGTTTGAATTTTATCAACCATGGCTTTAATACCATTACCACGAGAAGGGCTCAAATGGCTAATTAGACCGAGTCGTTCAAATTCATCATAGGCATTAATTTGCGCTGCTTGCTCCGGTGTTAGACCATTGTATAAGGCTAAAATTAAAGCCAATAGTCCTTTAACGATGCGAGTATCTGAATCGCCCGCTAATACCAGGCTGTTTTCTGTATGATCAAAGTCGATATATAGCCAAACTTTACTTTCACAGCCTTTAACTAGGGCATCATCTACTTTGAGCACTTCAGGCATAACAGGTAATTGCTTACCTAAGAGCATTATTTGGCGATACTTTTGCTGCCAGCCAGCAGCTGTTTCAATGTTTTTACTAACGGATTCAAACGCTGAATTCATAACTTATCCAAAATTAATCTAATAACTCGATACTACTTTTAACAGCACTGATAAAGGAATCGACATCAGCTTTATTGTTATATAACGCAAAACTTGCTCGTACAGTTCCTGGTATACCTAAATGGCTCATTATAGGTTGCGTACAATGATGACCACTTCGCACGGCAATGCCAAATCCATCAAGTAGGGTGGCTAAATCAAACGGATGTTCATCGCGATAATTAAAACTAATGTTACCGATGTTATCTATTTGGTTTGAATAGATATTAATACCATCAATAGCTGATAATTGTTTTATCGCATAGTCAAAAACTGTATGCTCATGTTGACGCATTTGCTGAAAATCTAACGATGTTAAATAATTTATTGCCTCACTAAAGGCAATGACACCTGCAATATTGGGTGTTCCTGCTTCAAATTTACCCGGTGCATCACGAAAAGTGCTGTGTGTTAGGCTCACTGTTTCGATCATTTCTCCACCGGTTTGATATACATCCAGCGAATTTAACAGCTCAAATCGGCCATAAAGGCCTCCTAAACCTGTCGGCCCGAGCATTTTATGGGCAGAAAATACGTAAAAATCACAGGAAATCTCTTGTAAATTAGGGCGTAAATGCATCGCTGCCTGCGCACCATCAACAACAGAAATAGCATTAATGGCTTTACATGCGCTAATGATTGGCGCTAAATCAGTGATGTTACCAAGGGTATTTGATGCATGGGTAATAGCGACTATTTTAGGCTTTTGTTGCTTGATAAATTCACTACAGTGCACGCTATTAATAGTTAAATCATTTTCTATCGGCAAAATAATGACTTCTGCACCGGTACGCTGAGCTAGCTGTTGCCAAGGGACGATGTTAGCGTGATGTTCAATAGCAGATAGGGCAATTTTATCGCCAGGATTGAGCCTCGAAGCCAGACCATTTGCGATTAAATTAATCGATTCGGTTGCCCCTTTGGCCCACACTATCTCATTATTTTTTACAGAAAAATAATCTGCAAGTAGCGTTCGTGTATGCTCATATTGGCGTGTAGCGTTTTCACTGAGTGTATGGCGGCCGCGGTGCACATTGGCGTTCTCGTGGCTATAAAAACGGCTAAGAGCATTAATAACTGCCTGTGGTTTTTGCGAGGTAGCCGCAGAGTCTAAATACACCAAAGGCTGCTCATTGACTGTTTCATTCAGTATTGGAAAGTCAGCACGTATTTTTGTGATATCGAACATGAAAGGCCTTAAGCTACAAGAATGCGACGATTTTAATTACTTTGCACAAATAGACAAGTGCAGGGCAACAAAAAAGGCCGCATAGCGGCCTTTTTTAAACGCAAATTTGTATTAACGCTTGTCTGTTGGTACGTAATCGCGTGAAGTTTCACCAGTGTATAACTGACGAGGGCGGCTGATCTTGTGACCAGGTTGAGAAAGCATCTCATCCCAGTGAGAGATCCAACCAACAGTACGTGACATTGCAAAGATTACAGTGAACATGCTTGTTGGAATACCGATTGCTTTTAAGATGATACCTGAGTAGAAATCTACGTTAGGGTAAAGTTTCTTCTCAACAAAGTATGGGTCTTCAAGTGCAATTTGCTCAAGCTTCATAGCGATATCAAGAAGTGGATCTTGAATGTTTAGCTCAGCAAGTACTTCGTGACATGTTTGACGCATTACTGTCGCACGTGGGTCGAAGTTTTTGTATACACGGTGACCAAAGCCCATAAGACGGAAAGGGTCAGACTTATCTTTCGCTTTAGCAACATACTCGTCGATACGGTCAACAGAGCCGATTTCTTCTAACATGTTAAGACATGCTTCGTTAGCACCACCGTGCGCAGGGCCCCATAGAGATGCGATACCAGCCGCGATACACGCGTAAGGGTTAGCACCTGAAGAACCAGCTAGACGAACAGTTGACGTTGATGCGTTTTGCTCGTGGTCAGCGTGAAGCATGAAGATTTTGTCCATTGCTTTAGCAAGAACAGGGCTTACTTTGTATTCTTCAGCTGGTACTGAGAACATCATGTGTAAGAAGTTTTCAGCGAAGCTTAAGTCGTTACGCGGGTAAACAAACGGTTGACCTACATTGTATTTGTAAGCCATCGCAGCGATAGTTGGTAATTTAGCAACTAGCTTGATTGCGCTTGTTTTACGTTGTGTTGCGTCAGTGATGTCTAAATCTTCGTGGTAGAAAGAAGAAAGAGCACCTACAACACCACACAGCATTGCCATTGGGTGAGCGTCAAAGCGGAAACCTTGGAAGAAGTTTGCGATTTTAGTATCAAGCATTGTGTTGTGCGTGATTTCTTGAGCAAACGCTTCGTATTGTTCTTTAGTCGGTAATTCGCCGTTTAATAGTAAGTAGCAAAGCTCGATGTAGTTTGATTCATCAGCTAATTGCTCGATTGGGTAACCACGGTGTAATAAAACACCTTTGCCGCCATCGATGTAAGTGATTGAAGATTCACAAGAACCGGTCGACATGAAACCTGGGTCGTAAGTGAAGTGACCGTGTGAACCTAACGTACGTACGTCGATTACATCTTGGCCAGCAGTGCCTTGGTAAATTGGAAGTTCGATTGGATCAAGACCATCAATATGGACCGTGGCTTTCTTATCCGCCATCTATTTATCTCCTATTAAGATAACAACTCTGATTGTTATGTTCTGAATCTGTTTAAGCACATTCTTTTCATTTTAACGTGAAAGAGGGGTATAAAGTCAATTTTTATAAACATTATGCACAAATGGATAATAAATATTCTGCCAGGATTAAATATTATACTATTGGCTAATTCGCAAACGTCTCTTACTAAACAAGAATTGTAAAAAGACCTTTGGCTATATATACTATCCAAGGTTTTATACCGTATTGTCTGTAGGTAAACTTTATTTTTACATTTGAGTTTTGCATAAGTGTGAACTTTTTGTGTATCAACACGGTTTACTTAGATAGTTCCATCGAAATTCATTTTGATGGGTTTTAGAAAAACAAGTAGATGAGCTCCTTAGTGGGCAAGATGGGCAAGTAACTGTGAAAAAGCAAAGACCTGTAAATCTAGATCTAACAACTATATCTATGCCGGCAACGGCTAAAGCATCAATTTTTCACCGCGTCACCGGTGTAGCATTATTTTTTGCTTTAACGTTTGTCATTTGGGCTTGGTCTGAGTCTCTTTCTTCTGCAGAAGGTTTTGAATTCGTCAAGGGTCTGTTCAGCGGATTCATTGCCAAATTCATAGCATGGGGCACCATTTCTGTATTGGCGTATCACTTAATCGGTGGTATCCGTCATATCATTATGGACATGGGTCACTGGGAAGAACTTGAATCAGGTAACTTCAGCGCTAAAGTTGCATTAGCTTTAGGTGTTGTAGCTGCAATTCTAGCAGGAGTGTGGATATGGTTTTAAATCAAGCAACTCTTAAACGTGATGGTGTACAAGATTTCGTATCACTACGTGCAACAGCATTAATAATCAGCGCTTACGCGATTTTTATTATCGGCTATTTTTTATGTACGCCAGAAGTCACTTTCGAAGCCTGGCAAGGCCTATTCTCTAACCTAGCAATGAAAGGGTTTACCTTAATCACCCTAGTTTGCATCATGGTTCACACCCGTATCGGCCTTTGGCAAGTTCTTACTGACTATGTTAAATGCGCTAAATTACGTGCTGTTTTAGGCTTTGTATTAAACCTTATGGCTGTTGCTTACGTAGCAATTGGTCTAATCGTTTTATGGGGTGTTTAAGTGAATTATTCTGTTCGTGAATTTGACGCAGTAGTGATTGGTGCCGGTGGTGCGGGTATGCGCGCAGCACTAGCTATCACTGAATCAGGCAAAACCTGTGCACTTATCTCAAAAGTTTTCCCTACACGTTCTCACACTGTGTCTGCACAGGGTGGTATTACGGTTGCTCTGGGTAACTCACATGAAGATAACTGGGAATGGCACATGTACGATACGGTTAAAGGTTCCGATTTCATCGGTGACCAAGACGCTATCGAATATATGTGTAAAACAGGCCCAGAAGCTATTACTGAATTAGAAAACATGGGTTTACCATTTTCTCGTTTTGAAAATGGCCGTGTTTACCAACGTCCTTTCGGCGGTCAGTCGAAAAACTTTGGTGGTGAACAGGCTGCACGTACTGCAGCAGCAGCTGACCGTACTGGTCACGCGCTATTACACTGTTTATACCAACAGAACGTTAAAAACAAAACTAACGTATTCTCTGAGTGGTACGCACTAGATTTAGTTAAAAACAGCGACGGTCACGTTGTTGGTTGTACAGCAATCGACATCGAGTCTGGCGAAGTTGTTTACTTCAAATCAAAAGCTGTTGTTTTAGCAACAGGTGGTGCAGGCCGTATCTACGCATCGACAACGAATGCACACATCAATACTGGTGACGGTGTTGGTATGGCTACACGTGCTGGTGTTGCAATGCAAGATATGGAAATGTGGCAGTTCCACCCAACAGGTATCGCCGGTGCCGGTGTACTTGTAACTGAAGGTTGTCGTGGTGAAGGTGGTTACCTTCTAAATAAAGACGGCGAACGCTTCATGGAACGTTACGCACCAAATGCTAAAGACTTAGCGTCTCGTGACGTTGTTGCTCGTTCAATGATGACTGAGATCCGTGAAGGTCGTGGTTGTGATGGTCCTTACGGTCCACACATCAAGCTTAAGCTTGACCACTTAGGTGAAGAAACACTTAACTTACGTCTTCCAGGTGTATGTGACCTTGCGAAAACATTCGCACACGTTGATCCAGCTAAAGAACCAATTCCAGTTATCCCAACATGTCACTACATGATGGGTGGTGTTCCAACTAACGTAAATGGTCAAGCATTACAAATTGATGCAAACGGCCAAGAGAAAGTAGTTGAAGGTTTATTCGCTGTTGGTGAGATTGCATGTGTATCTGTACACGGTGCTAACCGCCTAGGTGGTAACTCACTACTTGACTTAGTTGTATTCGGCCGCGCAGCTGGTAACTTCTTAGGTAAGTACCTTAACGGTGTTGAAGCAGGTAAAGATGCGTCTGATTCAGACCTTGAAGCATCACTTGCACGCTTTAACCGTTGGGAAAACTCTAAAGCTGGCCAAGGTGAAGACCCAGTACAAATCAAGAAAGACCTTCAAATGTGTATGCAACTTAACTTCTCGGTATTCCGTGAAGGTGATGCAATGGCAACAGGTCTTAAAGAGCTTAAAGAAATTCGTGAACGTCTTCAGTACGCTCGTCTTGACGACAAGTCGACTGAGTTCAACACTGCACGTATCGAATGTCTAGAGCTTGATAACTTGATGGAAACAGCATACTCAACAGCAGTAGCTGCAAACTTCCGTACAGAAAGCCGTGGTGCACACTCTCGTTTTGATTTCCCAGATCGTGATGACGATAACTGGCTATGTCACTCTATCTATAACCCAGTTACAGATGAAATGACAAAACGTGAAGTAAACTACGCGCCGAAACTGCGTGAAGCTTTCCCACCTAAAGCACGTACATACTAGGAGCGAGACGATGGCACAAGTACAATTTTCGGTTTATCGTTACAATCCAGATGTTGATAATGCACCACGTATGCAGGACTTCTCGCTAGAAACGCAAGAAGGCCAAGATATGATGGTATTGGATGCGCTTATGCAATTAAAAGAGCAAGATCCAACATTATCATTCCGTCGTTCATGCCGTGAAGGTGTGTGTGGTTCAGACGGTATCAACATGAATGGTAAAAACGGTTTAGCGTGTATTACTCCTTTATCAACGCTACTTAAAGGTGGCAAAGGTAAAATCGTAATTCGTCCTTTACCAGGTTTACCAGTGGTACGTGACCTTGTTATTGACATGAGTCAGTTCTACACTCAATACGAAAAAGTTAAGCCTTACCTAATCAACGACACGCCTGCGGCGGGTGAGCGTCTTCAGTCAATCGAAGAACGTGATAAGTTAGATGGCTTATATGAGTGTATCTTATGTGCATGTTGTTCAACATCGTGTCCTTCGTTCTGGTGGAATCCAGACAAGTTCATCGGTCCTGCGGGTCTTCTTCATGCTTATCGTTTCTTGGCTGATAGCCGCGATACAGCTACTGAAGAGCGTCTTGCTGACCTTGACGATGCGTTCAGCGTGTTCCGTTGTCACAGTATCATGAACTGTGTTAGCGTGTGTCCAAAAGGTCTTAACCCGACCAAAGCAATTGGACAAATCAAATCAATGCTTTTAAACCGCGCTGTTTAAAGCTTGAATATGTAAGGTGGTTAAGTGATTAACCACCTTGTTTTTACAACAATTAATTTCTGCGCTAAAGAAAAGGGCTTATAAATGCACGAAGGTGTGATGAAGGCATGGCTAGAATCTTCTCACTTAAACGGCGGTAACGTTGCTTACGTAGAAGAGCTTTATGAAGCGTACTTAGATGATGCGACTTCTGTGCCAGAAGAATGGCGAGAAGTGTTCGAACAATTACCAAAAGTTGATGGTGTGGATGTTGACGTTAAACATTCAGAAGTTCGTTCACAATTTGCACAGCTTGCTAAAAACAAGCATAGAGAAGTAGTGGTAGCAGAGGGTGGCTCTGGCGATCCTAAACAGGTCAAGGTGCTACAACTTATTAATGCTTTCCGTTTCCGTGGTCACCAAAATGCCAACTTAGATCCATTAGGTATTTGGCAACGCGAACGTGTTCGTGATCTAGAATTAGAGTACCACGATTTATCTGAAGCTGATTTTGACCGTGAATTCAATGTGGGTTCGTTTGCTGTCGGTCGCGAAACCATGCCATTAGGTGAGCTATATCAAGCACTCAAAACGACTTATTGTGGGTCGGTAGGTGCTGAGTATATGCACATCACTTCAACTGAAGAAAAACGTTGGTTACAACAACGTTTAGAATCAGTGCAATCACGTCCAACGTTCTCTAAAGAAGAAAAGCTACGTATCCTTAAAGGATTAACAGCTGCAGATGGCCTTGAAAAATATTTAGGGGCTAAGTTCCCTGGTGCAAAACGTTTCTCACTTGAAGGTGGTGACGCATTAGTACCAATGCTTAAAGAACTAATTCATCGTGCAGGTGAAAGCGGACAAAAAGAAGCTGTTATTGGTATGGCTCACCGCGGTCGCTTGAACGTACTAGTGAACGTTTTAGGTAAAAACCCATCAGAATTATTCGATGAGTTCGCTGGTAAACACAAAGACACATTAGGCTCAGGTGATGTTAAATATCACATGGGTTATTCATCTGACTTTGCAACTAACGGTGGCAACGTGCACATGGCACTTGCATTTAACCCGTCTCACTTAGAAATCGTTAACCCGGTGGTTATGGGTTCGGTACGTGCTCGTTTAGACCGTCTAGGTGATAAGTCAGGTATTAAAGCATTACCAATTACTATTCACGGTGACTCTGCAATCGCAGGTCAAGGTGTTGTACAAGAAACATTTAACTTATCGCAAACTAATGCATTTAGTTGTGGTGGTAGTATCCGTATCGTTGTTAATAACCAAGTTGGTTTCACAACGTCTAAACAGTCTGATGTACGTTCTACACCATACTGTACTGATATTGCGAAAATGGTTCAGGCACCAATTTTCCACGTTAACTCTGACGATCCTGAAGCGGTTGCATTTGTTACTCAAATCGCACTTGATTTCAGAAACCAGTTTAAACGTGATGTAGTGATTGATTTAGTATGTTATCGCCGTCATGGTCATAACGAAGCGGATGAGCCGAACGCGACTCAACCACTTATGTACCAAAAAATCAAAAAGCATCCAGTACCTCGTCTAATTTACGCAGATCAATTAGTTGCTGAAGGTTCATTCTCAGAAAATGAAGTAAAAGCACTTGCTGATGATTACCGTAATGGTTTAGACAAAGGCAACTGTGTTGTTGAAGAAATTCAACTAGAAACATCGCACTCTTCTGATTGGGCTAAGTTTGTTGGTCATGATTGGGATGTTGAGTACGATGCAACAGTATCGGTTGAGAAGTTAAAAGAGCTTGGCGAAAAAGTAGCAAGCTTCCCAGAAAGCCACAAAGCACAATCGCGCGTTAAGAAAATCTACGACGACCGTAAGCTAATGGCAACAGGTGAAAAACCACTTGATTGGGGTATGGCTGAAACACTTGCTTATGCAACTCTTGTTGATGCGGGTACTGATATCCGTTTAACAGGTCAAGATTCAGGTCGTGGTACATTCTTCCACCGTCATGCTGTTGTTCATAACCAAACTGACGCATCAACATACTTGCCGCTGCAAAATATCAGCGAAAAGCAAGGTGCATTTGAAGTATATGACTCAGTTCTTTCTGAAGAAGCAGTACTTGCATTTGAATATGGTTACGCAACAGCTGAGCCTACGTCACTTGTAATGTGGGAAGCACAATTTGGTGACTTCGCTAACGGTGCACAAGTTGTATTTGACCAATTCTTAAGTTCAGGTGAGCAGAAATGGGGCCGTTTATGTGGTCTTACATGTTTACTTCCTCATGGTTATGAAGGTCAAGGTCCTGAGCATAGCTCGGCACGTTTAGAGCGTTTCTTACAGTTGTGTGCTGATCACAACATGCAAGTATGTGTTCCTTCAACACCTGCGCAAGTTTATGCAATGCTTCGTCGTCAATCTGTACGTCCACTTCGTCGTCCATTGATTGTTATGACGCCTAAGTCGCTACTTCGTCACCCGTTGGCAACATCTTCACTTGAAGAGTTATCTGAAGGTGTGTTCCACAATATGATCGATGAAATCGATGATATTGCAGCAGATAAAGTAGAACGCGTTGTATTCTGTAGCGGTAAAGTTTACTACGAACTACTACAAGAGCGTCGTAAGCAAGAATTAAATAACATTGCTATTGTTCGTGTAGAACAATTATATCCATTCCCACACGCTGAGATGGATACAATCATGCAGCGTTACCAACACGTTAAAGATTTTGTTTGGTGTCAAGAAGAGCCGCAAAACCAAGGTGCATGGTATTGTTCTCAACACCACTTTGTTGACGCAATCCCAGCCGGTGCTAAATTAACTTACGCAGGTCGTAAAGCATCAGCATCACCAGCGTGTGGTTACATGTCAGTGCATAATAAAGAACAACAAGCGCTAATTGCAGATGCGCTTACTATTGAAAAGAAAGGATAAGCAATGAGCACAGAAATTAAAGTTCCTGTACTTCCTGAGTCGGTTGCTGATGCTACAGTTGCAACTTGGCACGTAAGTGTTGGCGACAAAGTAAGCCGCGACCAAAACTTAGTAGATATTGAAACAGATAAAGTTGTTTTAGAAGTTGTTGCACCAAATGACGGTGTAATCACTGAAATTTCACAAGAAGAAGGTGCAACGGTACTTGGCGAACAAGTAATTGCATTACTTGGTGATGCAGATGCTGCACCAGCAAGTGACGACTCTGCACCAGCTAAATCAGAAGACGCGCCAGCGGCGCAATCAGCACCAGCATCAGAAGGTAAAGAAGTGGACATTAAAGTACCTGTACTTCCAGAATCAGTCGCAGACGCGACAATTGCTACTTGGCACGTTCAACCAGGTGAAGCGGTAACTCGCGACCAAAACCTTGTTGACATCGAAACTGATAAAGTTGTTCTTGAAGTTGTTGCTCAAGAAGACGGTATCATGGGTGAGCACATTCACGCTGAAGGCGAAACAGTACTTGGTGAGCAAGTAATTGGTACAGTTAAAGCGGGTGCAGCACCGGCAGCAGCTCCAAAAGCTGAAGCAGCACCAGCAAGCGAATCAAATGACAGCTCTGACGTATTAACGCCGTCAGTTCGTCGTTTAATCGCTGAGAAAGGCCTTGATGCATCAAAAATCAAAGGTACTGGCAAAAATGGCCGTGTAACTAAAGAAGATGTTGATACATTCTTAAAAGCACCGGCAGCAGCTCCTAAAGCGGAAGCAGCAGCGCCAGCAGCACCTATGGGTGACCGTACACAAAAACGTGTTCCTATGACTCGTTTACGTAAAACAATCGCTAATCGTCTTCTTGAAGCGAAAAACTCAACTGCAATGTTAACGACTTTCAACGAAGTTAACATGAAGCCAATCATGGACCTTCGTAAGCAGTACCAAGAAGTATTCGAAAAGCGTCACGGTATCCGTTTAGGCTTCATGTCTTTCTACGTGAAAGCAGTTACTGAAGCACTTAAGCGTTTCCCTGAAGTAAATGCGTCTATCGACGGTGATGATATTGTTTATCACAACTACTTCGACATCAGCATCGCGGTTTCTACACCACGTGGTCTTGTTACTCCAGTTCTTAAAGACTGTGACAAGCTATCAGTTGCTGAAATCGAAAAAGGTATCCGTGAGCTTGCGCTTAAAGGTCGTGACGGTAAATTATCACTTGATGATATGACAGGTGGTAACTTCACTATCACTAACGGTGGTGTATTCGGTTCATTACTATCTACACCAATCATCAATTTACCACAGTCTTCAATCTTAGGTATGCACAAAATCCAAGAGCGTCCTATGGCTGTAAATGGTAAAGTTGAAATCTTACCTATGATGTACTTAGCGTTATCTTATGATCACCGCCAAATCGATGGTAAAGAATCAGTAGGTTTCTTAGTAACAATTAAAGAGTTACTTGAAGATCCGACTCGTTTACTACTAGATGTTTAATCTGGTTGTATGAAAACTAAGCTGTGAACCTCGTTCACAGCTTTTTTTTTGCGCCTTTGGTCTAACTGGGGTTTTCATGTGGAGCCTTGGGATTTATACTAAGTGCGCAATTTGGGATAGCTGTTTATTTTGCATAAATATTCAGCTCTTTTAGTATAAAAAATTGGATAAAGCATCATGAATTTGCATGAGTATCAGGCAAAACAACTTTTTGCCGAATATGGTTTACCAGTTTCTCAAGGTTTCGCTTGCGATACACCTGAAGAAGCTGCAGCAGCTGCTGAGAAAATCGGCGGTGATATGTGGGTTGTTAAAACACAGGTTCACGCAGGTGGCCGTGGTAAAGCTGGCGGTGTTAAGCTAGTTAAAACAACTGACGAAGTTAAAGAGTTCGCTGCGAACTGGTTAGGTAAAAACTTAGTTACTTACCAAACAGACGAAAATGGTCAGCCAGTATCAAAAATTCTTGTTGAAAGCTGCACTGACATCGCTAACGAATTATACCTTGGCGCTGTAGTAGATCGTGCTTCTCGTAAAGTTGTTTTCATGGCATCTACTGAAGGTGGTGTTGAAATCGAGCAAGTTGCAGAAGAAACTCCAGAACTAATTCACAAAGCTGAGATCGATCCACTAGTTGGTCCTCAAGCTTATCAAGCTCGTGAGTTAGGCTTCAAACTAGGTTTAAACCCTACTCAAATGAAACAGTTCGTTAAGATCTTCATGGGTCTTGCTAACATGTTCAACGATTTCGATTTCGCTCTATTAGAAATCAACCCGCTAGTAATCACAGACGAAGGTAACCTTCACTGTCTAGACGGTAAAATCGGTGTAGATGGTAACGCGCTTTACCGTCAACCTAAAATCCGTGAAATGCACGATCCTTCACAAGAAGATGCGCGTGAAGCTCACGCTGCAAGCTTTGAGCTTAACTACGTTGCACTAGACGGTAACGTTGGTTGTATGGTTAACGGTGCAGGCCTAGCAATGGGTACTATGGACATCGTAAACCTACACGGTGGCAAGCCAGCTAACTTCCTAGATGTTGGTGGCGGTGCAACTAAAGAGCGTGTATCTGAAGCATTCAAGATCATCTTATCTGACGACAACGTTAAAGCTGTTTTAGTTAACATCTTTGGTGGTATCGTACGTTGTGACATGATCGCAGAAGGTATCATCGGCGCAGTTAAAGAAGTAGGTGTTAACGTTCCTGTAGTAGTACGTTTAGAAGGTACTAACGCTGAACTTGGTCGTGAAGTACTAGCTAGTTCTGACCTTAACATCATCGCTGCTGAATCACTAACAGACGCAGCTGAAAAAGTTGTTGCTGCTGCGGAGGGCAAATAATGTCTGTATTAATCAATAAAGATACAAAAGTTATCTGTCAAGGTTTCACAGGTGGCCAAGGTACTTTCCACTCTGAGCAAGCGCTTGAGTACGGTACACAAATGGTTGGTGGTGTAAGCCCAGGTAAAGGCGGCCAGACGCACCTTGGTCTTCCAGTATTCAACACAGTACGTGACGCTGTTGAAGCAACTGGCGCAACTGCATCAGTTATCTACGTACCAGCACCTTTCTGTAAAGATGCAATCTTAGAAGCTATCGATGCTGGCATCGAGCTAATCGTTTGTATCACTGAAGGTATCCCAACACTAGACATGGTTGACGTTAAAGTTAAGCTTGATGAAACTGGTGTTCGTATGATCGGTCCTAACTGCCCAGGTGTTATCACTCCGGGTGAAACTAAGATCGGTATCATGCCTGGCCACATCCACAAGCCTGGTAAAGTAGGTATCGTATCACGTTCTGGTACTCTTACTTACGAAGCGGTTAAGCAAACTACTGACGCTGGTTTCGGCCAATCAACATGTGTTGGTATCGGTGGTGACCCAATCCCTGGCACTAACTTCATCGACGTTTTAGAAATGTTCGAAAAAGACGAGCAAACTGAAGCTATCGTTATGATCGGTGAAATCGGTGGTACTGCAGAAGAAGAAGCTGCAGAATACATCAAGCACAACGTGACTAAACCAGTTGTTTCTTACATTGCGGGTGTTACTGCACCTCCAGGTAAGCGTATGGGTCACGCTGGTGCAATCATCGCAGGCGGTAAAGGTACTGCTGATGAGAAATTTGCTGCATTAGAAGCTGCTGGCGTAAAAACTGTACGTTCATTAGCTGATATCGGTAATGCACTTAAAGAGAAAACAGGCTGGTAATCAGTTCTAATCTCTTAAAAAAGGCTCGCTTATGCGGGCCTTTTTTGTATCTATCACATCCTTCTACCCGGCAAGAAAATTCCAATCATAAATTAAGAATAATAATGCTTTATTTGTGAATATAAATTCTCTACACTTGTGGCTTGTATATCTGTTTTTATTAAAACATTCGACTTTAATAAGGTAAATATTACGTGCGTACCACAGAATTGGTAGATGGATTTCGCCAGTCAACCCCATACGTTAATGCTCACCGCGGTAAAACATTCGTTGTTATGCTTGGCGGAGAGGCGATCGATCAGTCTGGTTGTCGTAGCATCATCAACGATGTCGCGCTATTAACTAGTCTTGGTATTAAGATTGTTTTAGTGTTTGGTGCTCGCCCACAGTTTAACGCAGCGCTTGAACAAGTTGGCATAACTAGTCAGTTTCATAATGAGATACGGGTAACTGATAACGCAACATTTGATGTGATTAAAAAGGTTGCGGGTGCAATGCAGTTCGATATAACCGCGCGTTTATCTACGTCTTTAAGTAGTACACCTATGTCTGGCTCATTTTTAAATGTGGTGAGTGGCAACTTTGTTATTGCTCAGCCTTTAGGTGTTGATGAAGGTGTTGACTATCATCATTCAGGTAGAGTGAGACGTATCGATGTTGCGGGTATTCGCCACCAGTTAGATAACAACGGAATTGTTCTGCTTGGGCCAATAGCGGCGTCTGTCACAGGTGAAAGCTTTAACTTAACTGCTGAAGAAATCGCTACGCAAGTAGCTCTCAAATTACGCGCCGATAAAATGCTTGGCTTTTGTAAAGAAGCCGGTATTTTGGATGAAAATGGTGAGGCGATTGCAGAGCTAATGCCAAATGAAGCTGAGCAGCTACTAGTAAACTATCGTAAGCAACCAGATTCATGTGTAAGCGCAACCGTATTCTTACAAGCTGCAATTGATGCATGTCGAGGTGGCGTACATCGTTGCCATCTTGTTAGTTACAAAGAAGATGGTGCACTATTACAAGAGCTGTTCTCTTTAGATGGTATTGGTACACAAATCGCTCCGCAAAGCTCTGAGCAATTACGAAGTGCTAGTATTGCTGATATTACCGGAATCATTAACCTTATTAGACCCCTTGAACAGCAAGGCTATTTGGTGCGCCGCTCTCGTGAACAGCTAGAAATTGAAATTGAACAATTTACGGTTATTGAGCGTGATGGTCTTATTATAGCCTGTGCTGCTTTGTATCCGTTTGCCGACGAACAAGTGGGGGAGTTTGCAAGTTTGGCTGTTCACCCTCAGTACCGAGATGCTGATCGCGGCAGTTATCTACTGAGGTTTATTATTAATAAGGCTAAACGTGCGGGTTATTCGCATTTATTTGCTCTCACCACACGAAGCATTCACTGGTTTTTAGAGCAAAGTTTTGAAATAGTGACAGTTGATGAACTACCTGCGAAGAAAAAAGCGCTTTATAACCATGAACGCCGCTCTAAAGTATTGCGTCTAGATTTAACTAAGCTAGGAAATAAGAGGTGACGCATGCGTCACCTCTTATATACCCAAACATCCTCACGGTGCGAGTTTCAGCATCTTGAGGGGGCTTGGTTATACTCTTAATATTGATAGTTAATGTGCTGATAAAAACGCACGCGTAAATCTTGGCGAGTTGGATTAAATGCCAGCTCGTCAGTAACTTCATTTATCGCACTTTGCACTTGATTCATAAACTTACCATAACCAATGTCATGCTTGTCTTTATCGGCTGCGGCAATCACAAAATGTAGTGAATCTACAAGTTGATCTGCATCCCAATACTGTTGTAATTGCACCTGCTCAGAGCTGCAATCAAAGGTTAGTTTTTGCAGTTCGCTGTTACTTTGTGCGTTATCAATATTGCTATTACGAACAATAGGGCGAGTACCGTTAGCGATGAAAGCGCCGAGTGTTAATCCGCGTTTATCACATGCTCGTTTGAATGCATCAAAGATATATTGATAAAACTGCGTATAATTCTCTTCGTTCAGCATATGCTGAAATTGCGTTTTAATGGCTCGGGTTACTGGAATCGAAAACCCAGCGTATGTCATCTCACTGTGTTCATTTGGTAAATGACATTGGCGAGACTGGTAACGTGGATATAAGCTACGTAATTTATAGCCATAGCTTTCTTTGTGACCTTTAGCCTTAGCAAATAAATCATAAGTTAGGTGTTGGTGGTCACGAATTTTAAGAGGTGGTTGGCCGCTTAGTAGTTTTTCTTGTAGTGAGTTGATCACTCTTTGCACATTATGATGAAAACTAGCCGCATGAGCGCGAATATCTTCACCGGTCGCTAAGAATAATAAACGAATTTTTTTGCATTTTTGCTCACCATCAGCAAATACATTATGTGCTTCATGGTATTGTGGGTTATAGAAAAACAAAATTTGCTTAGCGGTTTCTAAGCTATATGCCTCATCATGGTAACGAACCACTGGCAGTTTATCGTTGGCGATTAGGTGTACATTATGTAATTCATACTCATCACATAGTGCAAATAACTCCCTTGCAAGACGCTTATAAGCACAGCTCACATTGGTGAACTGGGCAAAAAACTCATCAGTAGGTTTAAATTCAACTAACACATACTGGTTTGCACGTGCTGAGCTTGGAATATAGACTCGATGTTGATTGAGCGAAGCCATCTTTTTTCCTTATTGGTAGTGAAACTGACGGCACTATATCGCTAGTCAATGATCATTTTATTGCGTTAGAACAATTTTTTTACCGATTTTGTCGAGTCTGTGAACTATGTATTCAACATTCGACGTAATATCTTCAATAAACATGATGCAACCACTGTATGTTAGGGTTTGTTTTTGTAATAATGCATTAGTTTTGTCACCATGCAATATTCAGAGGATTATGCTCCTATGGCGGAAATTGAGAATCGCCCAAGTAACTTTATTAGAACGCGTATCGACGAAGATCTAGCAAGCGGTAAGCATGCGACTACACACACGCGTTTTCCACCAGAACCAAACGGTTTTTTACACATTGGTCATGCAAAGTCTATTTGTTTAAATTTTGGTATCGCCCAAGATTATCAAGGTCTTTGTAACTTACGTTTTGATGATACGAATCCAGAAAAAGAAGACATCAACTACGTAAACTCGATTAAAGAAGATGTGCAATGGTTAGGTTTCCAGTGGGATGGCGAAATTAAATATTCATCTAACTATTTCGATGCATTATATGGCTATGCTGTTGAGCTTATCGAAAAAGGCCTAGCATATGTGTGTTTCTTATCGCCAGATCAAGCCCGTGAATACCGTGGTACTTTAAAAGAGCCAGGTAAAAACAGCCCATACCGTGATACGCCAGTTGAAGAAAACCTAGCGTTATTCGAAAAAATGCGTAATGGCGAATTCAAAGAAGGTGAGTGTGTACTGCGTGCTAAAATTGATATGGCAAGCTCATTCATGGTACTGCGTGATCCGATTATTTACCGTGTACGTTTTGCTCATCACCACCAAACTGGTGACAAGTGGTGCATTTACCCAATGTACGACTTCACGCACTGTATTTCAGATGCGCTAGAAGGTATTACACATTCATTATGTACGCTTGAGTTCCAAGATAACCGTCGCTTATACGATTGGGTATT
Organism: Pseudoalteromonas sp. P1-8; assembly: GCF_001399985.1. Classification (NCBI taxonomy): domain Bacteria; kingdom Pseudomonadati; phylum Pseudomonadota; class Gammaproteobacteria; order Alteromonadales; family Pseudoalteromonadaceae; genus Pseudoalteromonas; species Pseudoalteromonas sp. P1-8. Next base: position 584,028 of record NZ_LJSO01000001.1, on the reverse strand, counting down.
AGATAACATCAGCCTTGAGTGTCATCCGCAACAAATCGAGTTCTCACGATTAAATCTTGAGTACACCATTATGTCTAAGCGTAAATTAAACGACTTAGTGGTAAATGGTCATGTTGAAGGCTGGGACGACCCACGTATGCCAACGATTGCTGGTTTACGTCGTCGTGGTTATACACCTGCATCAGTACGTGAGTTCTGTTCTCGTATCGGTATCACTAAACAAGAGAACATGGTTGAAATGGGTATGCTAGAAGCCTGTATCCGTGAAGACCTAAATGAGCATGCACCTCGTGCAATGGCTGTTCTTGATCCTGTGAAGATTGTTATCGAAAACTATGACGCAGATAAAGTAGAAACGTTATCCGTAGCTAATCACCCGAATAAAGAAGAGATGGGTCGCCGTGACGTACCTTTCACTCGTGAACTTTATATCGAGCGTGAAGACTTCCGTGAAGAAGCAAACAATAAGTTTAAGCGTTTAGTTCTTGATAAAGAAGTACGTTTACGTGGTGCTTATGTAATTAAAGCTGAGCACGTTGAAAAAGACGAAAACGGCGAAATTACGACTATCTTCTGCTCTTATGATCCTGAAACTCTGGGTAAAAACCCAAGCGATGGCCGTAAAGTTAAAGGTGTAATTCACTGGGTATCAGCGAGTGAATCTATCACAGCTGAAGTTCGTTTATACGACCGTTTATTTAACGTGCCAAACCCAGCGGCAGCAGAAGACTTTAACGCAACACTAAACCCTGAATCACTTGTGGTTCTTGAAAATGCGAAAGTTGAGCCATCACTTGCAAATGCACAAGCAGAGCAGGGCTTCCAGTTTGAGCGTACAGGTTACTTCTGTCGTGATAGCAAAGCAGAAACCTTAGTATTCAATCAAACTGTGGGTCTTCGTGATTCATGGGCAAAGATTGAACAAAAGGGCTAATAGCTAATTTTACTTAGTTTCTATGCTTAATAAAAAACCCTTTCACTTTAAAAGTGAAAGGGTTTTTTTATAACTATTAAAAGCGATTAGAAATAACCGCGAATACCCAAGCTGAAGTTACGACCAGGTAGTGGTGCTTTTTCTTTAATGAATGAGCTGTGTACGAAACCAAGTTCATCGGTCAAGTTGTCAACATTGATGTAAAGCTGTGTATCAACAGGACCTAAGTCAAGTTGGTAGTTAGCTGATGCATCAAATAGGGTATAGCCGTCAGTTTTTGTCTCGTAAGCTGTAATGTCAGACTGCTCAAAATAATGAGTACCGGTTAGGCTAAACTTCCAATCAGACACTGTGTACTGTAATTCAGAACCCAGTTTATTAGCAGGGATACGAGGTAAGTAACCTTCATCATCTTTTAGCTTAGCCGTTGTTGAATCACCAAACACTTTAACTAGCGCACTTGGCGTCACTTGATAATGTACGTCAAACTCAATACCGTATAATTTCGCATCTTTACTTGTAAATTGGTAAACCGCCATTGCATCTTCATCTGCATCAGCTGCTGATTCTAAGCCATGCTCTTCATCAAAAACTAAACCGGTGTTTTGCTGGTAGTAATAGTTTTCAATGTCGTTATAGAAGAAGTTAACTGTGTAACCAAAGTCACCAATAAAGCGGCGGAAACTTAAATCAAAGTTCGTTGCAGTTTCTTGCTCGATATCTTCTGGCTCAAAATGAATTTCGCCATCTTCAATATGATAACCAAGACCTAGCTCGTAAGTGCCTGTTGCGATATGAATGCCGTTTGATAGTAATTCCGCACTTAGTGGCGCACGTTCTGAACGAGATACACTTAAAGCAACACTTTGGCCTTCTTGATATTGCCAAATTGCACCTGCAGATAAGCTTAAGTTTGTGAAATCTTCACTGTAGTTAATGATTTCAGCTTCTTCTTCGTCATGGTGCTCTTCTTCCTCTTCATGATCGTGATGATGCTCAGCCATGCTTACAGCAGAGTCGATTTGGTAATCTTCAAGGCGTGCACCTAGCTCAACGGTCACATCACCGAACTGGCGTTCTTCAAGAACGAATAACGCGTTTGTTTTAGTAACACTTGCTGGCGTAAAGGCTTCTTCACCATCTGCATCATAGTCAGACTCAGTGTAGTGATAACCAGCCATACCGTGCCAAAGGCCTAACTTGTGCTCAACAGTTGCACGTGCTTCGGTTGTTTTGTTTGTAAACACCGTGCCCACTGCACCATCTTCAATTTCAGCGTGTTTGTAGTCAGTGTAGCCAACGCGTAGTGAGATATTTTCAATCCAGTTATCATGAAGTGCATAGCTCATGTAACCTTGCCAGCGGTCTTGCTCTAGCTGTGCAAATACTGATTCTTCGTGCTCTTCTTCACCTTCATGTTCATCATGATCTTCCTCTTCTTCATGATGATGATGCTCATGAGCAGGAATGCCATAATCTGTTTCGATGCGACCGAATGACACACCTAGCGTTAGGTGATCGCCTACGTAACTAGTACCAAAGTTAACTGTTTGGCTATCGATAAAGGTGTTTTCTACGCTATTAGCTGTTTCGTGTTCTTCATGCTCTTCACCTTCATGCTCCTCATGTTCCTCAGCAAGCTCGAAGTTTGGTGTGTCATAATCGTGACCTTTGCGCTTTGTACCATCGAAATGGAAGTTGAAACCATCATTACCGGTTTCAAGTTTTGCAGCATAAGTGTTTGTATTTGATACTGTATCGTGTGTGTATTGTGCAGCACCGGTTAAAGACTCGATGTTATCGGTAGGAATACGGTTATCAACAACGTTCACCACACCACCGATAGCGCCAGAGCCATAAAGTAGGGTAGCAGGGCCGCGAAGTACTTCGATTTGCTCTGCTGCTAGGCTGTCATTTGATGTTGCGTGGTCAGGGCCGATACGAGATGCATCACTGCTATCAAGGCCATTTTGGGTGATCTTCACACGCGGACCATCTAAACCACGAATAATAGGGCTTGATGAAACTGGGCCAAAGTAGCTAGCATTAACGCCCGGTAAACCTTTTAGTGTTTCCCCTAATGTCGGTTTTGCTTTGTCTTTTAACTCATCACCGGCTAAAACATTCACAGGCGAAATCATTTCAAGACTATTTTTATGAAGTGCTGATGCATAAACAACAACAGTTTCAACCGATGTTGGTGTAAGCGTAACAACAACATTTTGGTCTTCGCCATTAATAGCAACACGCTTATCGATGAAATTGTTTTTACTGATGTGAAGCTGACCTTTATTGTCTACATCAATTTTAAACTGACCTTGTTTGTCAGTGACAACGCTTTGTGATTTGCCGTGTACATGTATTTCAGCATTGCTGATAGGTTGTTGGTTTTTATCTAATACTTGACCTGTGATCACAGCAGCCATTGTTGATTGAGAAAACAGCGCAGCGGCAACAGCACTAGAAAGAATTGAAACTTGTTTCATCATTACTACTTCTAAGTTTGTTGTTGAGTGTGGTGATATAATATAACACTGCAATTTTTTAACTGCAATAACGTTATACTATAACTTTACCTTAAGTCGCGATTTTAACACCATACACTATACTTAGACTGTTACACTGAGATGGCCAAATCTTATGTCTGATAAAAATAGGGTATTCAAAGCAAATTTTACCATTGCTGATTTAAGAGAGCATCGTAATCACAAAGAGGTGTTTACCACTGCTTGTGACCGTCGTGAAAGCTATCAACACTTTGTACTCAAGCTTTTAAGTTATTGCTTATTTTCACACAACGAAACAGCCATATTGAATGCAAGGTTCAGTCATGCTGAACCAGATGTATCAATAAAAGCGCTTGATGACCATTATCAAACATGGCTTGCTGTTGACCAACCGGATATTTTACAGCTCAACAAAATTGCAAAGCGGGTTGATGAGCTATGGGTCGTGACAACCTTAAATAATGATTGGCTTAAAGAAAATGAACACCAGTTAGAACTTATCAATAATGGTCATTTAATTGCGTTTGATGACAATTTCATTGAGCAATTAGCGAGTCATCTAACTAAAAACTTACAATGGGATGTTACGATTGATCAGCAAATGGTGAGTGTGTCAGATAAAGAAAATTTCTACCAAACCAGTGAGCTTATTTGGCATTAAAGCTCAATTTTTATCTTTCCATTGGGTTTACTACAACACAGCAACACTTCGCCTGTGCGAACGAACGCAAGCGGCTCTTGATTGTAGCTCACATCACCTTCGACTAATTTTGCACGGCAAGCGCCACAATAACCTTCACGGCATTGGTAGGGTACATCTATTTTGTTTTGTTCTAGGCATTCAAGGAGAGATGAACAGCCAGAATCAAATTCAAGATTCTGGCTGTCTGTTCCTGCAAGGATAACCTCTGCAGTGTTGTTTGAGCTCATTACAGGTCGAAGTCACCAAAGTCAGATGCATCAACTTGAGAGTCAATTTGACCAACAAGGTAAGAGCTGATTTCAGCTTCTTGTGGAGCAACTTGAACGTTGTCTGATACTAACCAAGAGTTGATCCAAGGAATAGGGTTACTCTTACTTTCGAACTGTGCAGGTAGGCCTACCGCAGTCATACGTGCATTAGTGATGTATTCAACGTATTGGCATAAGATATCTTTGTTAAGACCAATCATAGAACCATCTTTGAACAGGTATTCTGCCCAATCTTTTTCTTGTTCTGCTGCTTCAACAAACATCTGAATTGCTTCTTCACGACATTGTGCTGCAACGATTGCCATTTCTGGGTCGTCTTTACCTTCTTGCATAATGTTCAAGATGTGCTGTGTACCAGATAAGTGTAACGCTTCATCACGGGCGATTAGCTTGATGATTTTTGCATTACCTTCCATTAATTCACGCTCAGCGAAAGCAAATGAACAAGCAAAGCTTACATAGAAACGAATCGCTTCTAAGATGTTAACCGACATCATTGCTAGGTAAAGTTGCTTTTTAAGGTCAAATAAGCTGATTTTAACTTCTTCACCGTTGATCACATGTTTACCTTCACCGTATAGGTTGTAAACAGAAATCATGCTGATTAAATCATCGTAGTACTTAGTTACCGCATCAGCACGCTCACTGATTTTTTCGTTGCTTACGATATCGTCAAAGATAAGTTCAGGAGATTGCGTAACGTTACGGATAATGTGTGTGTATGAACGGCTGTGAATAGTTTCACTGAACGCCCATGTTTCAATCCAAGTTTCTAGCTCAGGAATAGACACAATAGGTAGTAACGCAACGTTAGGCGAACGACCTTGCACACTATCAAGTAGCGTTTGATATTTTAAGTTGCTTAAAAAGATGTGCTTTTCGTGCTCTGGTAACGCTTGGAAGTCAAGACGGTCTTTACTTACATCAACTTCTTCAGGACGCCAAAAGAACGAAAGTTGCTTTTCAATTAGCTTTTCGAAGATAGGGTACTTTTGTTGGTCGTAACGTGACACGTTTACCGTTTGGCCGAAAAACATCGGTTCTTGTAATTGGTTATTATGATTTCGGCTAAAAGTTGTATATGACATAGTGATTTCTCAAAAAACAGTCAGGACAAAGCGGGCTAATGAGCCCGCTTTTGTTATGTTATTAATTTAATTAGATTTTACAAGCGCCGCCTGCACAACCGTCATCTTCTACCTCTGGTGTTAACTCATCTTGAGAGTCTGATGCACCATCACGTGTGTTGTGATAGTACAGGGTTTTAACACCAAGTTTATACGCAGTCAGTAGGTCTTTTAATAGCACCTTCATAGGTACTTTACCGCCTTCGTACTTAGATGGATCATAGTTAGTGTTTGCAGAGATCGTTTGGTCAACGAATTTTTGCATAATACCAACAAGTTGTAGGTAACCATCGTTTGAAGGAATATCCCACAGTAGCTCGTAGTTATCTTTCAGATTTTCATAATCTGGCACTACTTGCTTTAAGATACCATCTTTACTTGCTTTAACGCTGATATGACCACGTGGTGGTTCAATACCATTTGTTGCGTTAGAGATTTGCGATGATGTCTCTGAAGGCATTAGGGCAGATAGCGTAGAGTTACGCATACCGTGCTCTTTAATGCTTTCGCGTAATGAGTCCCAATCTAAGTGAAGCGGCTCTTCACAGAACTGATCTAGGTCACGCTTGTAAGTATCTGTTGGCATAATGCCTTGAGAATACGTTGTCTCGTTAAATTTAGGACACGCACCACGTTCTTTCGCTAACTCATTTGATGCTTTCATTAGATAATATTGAATTGCTTCAAATGTTTTGTGAGTTAGGGCATTTGCGCTGCCATCTGAGTAACGCTTACCATTTTTCGCTAAGTAGTACGCGTAGTTAATAACACCAATACCTAGCGTACGACGACCCATAGTTGCGTTTTTCGCCGCAGGAACAGGGTAGTCTTGGAAATCAAGTAAGTTATCAAGAGCACGTACTGCAAGTTCAGCAAGTTCCTCTAATTCGTCAAGTGATTCAATTGCACCTAAGTTAAACGCCGACAGCGTACAAAGTGCAATTTCACCTTCTTCATCCATTACATTGGTAAGTGGCTTAGTTGGTAATGCAATTTCTAAACATAAGTTAGATTGACGAATTGGTGCCACAGTCGAGATGAACGGGCTGTGCGTATTACAGTGGTCAACGTTTTGTAAGTAGATACGACCTGTGCTCGCACGCTCTTGTGCAAACATTGAGAATAACTCAATCGCCTTAATACGTTTTTTACGAATTGACTCGTCTTGCTCGTATTTGATGTATAGCTCATCAAACTTTGCTTGATCTTCAAAGAACGCATCGTATAGACCTGGTACATCTGAAGGGCTAAATAATGTGATGTAATCGTCTTTGATTAAACGGCTATACATTAATTTGTTGAACTGCACACCGTAGTCAAGGTGACGTACACGGTTATCATCAACACCACGGTTGTTCTTAAGAACAAGTAGGTTTTCAACTTCTAAGTGCCAAAGTGGGTAGAACAACGTTGCTGCGCCGCCACGAACACCACCTTGTGAACAGCTCTTAACTGCTGTTTGGAAGTGCTTATAAAACGGAATACAACCTGTGTGGTACGCTTCGCCGTTACGAATAGGGCTACCAAGGGCACGAATGCGACCGGCATTAATACCAATACCGGCACGTTGTGAAACGTATTTAACAATCGCAGACGATGTTGCATTAATAGAATCTAGGCTATCACCACATTCAATAAGTACACATGAGCTGAACTGACGTGTAGGAGTACGTACACCTGCCATAATAGGTGTAGGTAATGAAATTTTGAATGTAGATACTGCATCATAAAAACGCTTGATGTAATCAAGACGTGTCTCTTTTGGATAATCAGAGAATAAGCTTGCAGCCACTAAGATATATAAAAACTGTGCACTTTCGTAGATTTCACCAGTAACACGGTTTTGAACTAAATACTTACCTTCAAGTTGCTTTACAGCAGCGTAGCTGAAGTTTAAGTCACGGTTGTGATCGATGTAAGCATCTAACTCGTCAATTTCTTGCTCGGTATAATCAACAAGTAGGTGTTGATCATAACGCTTGTCTTCAACTAATTTAGTGATGTGATCGTATAAGCGTGGTGGCTCAAATTGACCGTACGCTTTTTTACGTAAATGGAATACAGCTAAGCGAGCAGCTAGGTATTGGTAATCAGGCGTATCTTTAGAGATCTGATCAGCTGCAGCTTTGATGATTGTTTCATGAATGTCATCGGTACGAATGCCGTCATAAAATTGAATATGTGATTTTAATTCAACTTGTGAGACAGACACATTCTCTAGACCTTCTGCGGCCCAAGCGATCACGCGATGGATCTTATCTAGATCAAGTGACTCTTTACGGCCGTCACGTTTGCTTACAGATAGCTGTTGGTTCATAGTTTTGCCTGTATTCCTTGGGAAATTATAGTTGTAAAGACAAAGGTATTCTTTATGTAATTATTATTATTAAACGCCAGGGTGATCTAATTGAATAACATTTAGCCACAATATCTGGTGTTGTTTAAATTGCAGATCACAAGATAGTGTGGTCTGCGCTGTTTTGCAAGGGATAGAATTGCCCCATTTTGTGGATAACTATTGGATAAACGCATTGTGTTAGTGACCATTAACCTTTGAACATTCATAGACGACGAAATTTGTAGAAATCAACAAAAGATCCAGAAAATTTACCGTTTTTAAAAATAAATTTTGACTGATTTTTTTATCATCAATGAATGCTCAAAAGTAAATCAAATCACAATATATGGTGTTTAAGTTATCAAATAACACTATATATGGTTAAAACCATCTATTGGCGTTTGCCAATTGAAATCCGCTTGCCAGCCAAGTGCAGCGTCTACACTGGGTATATAACCCCATAACGCTGTTGCGCTGTACATATTGGCCGCTTTTGCAGCTTGAATATCACGTTCAGCATCACCGATATACAAACAACGGCTCGGATCAACATCTAAGATCTCAGCAGTGTGTAATAGTGGATCCGGTGATGGTTTTGACACAGCTAATGTATCGCCACTCACAACTGCCTTTGCATCACGCAAAGAGGGAATAGCCTGCACTAAGGGCTCAGTTAAAAAGCCGGGCTTATTAGTCATAATGCCCCACTTAATATTGTTTTGCTCAAGTGCAATTAAAAGCTGTTCTATGCCATTGAAACATTTACTGTGCACAGCAATATCTTCGGCGTAGTAGTCAAGAAGCTGCTGGCGCAAGGCGAGTTGTTCAAGTTCGGGCCATTTATCCCCAAACCCTACTTCTAATAATGCATTTGCACCGTTAGACGCAGCAGGGCGATAAACATGCTCAGCAACAGGCGCCACATTGGCATCTGCTAACACGCGGTTCAATGCGCCACCTAAGTCATCTGCGGTATCGAGTAGTGTGCCATCTAAATCAAAGATAAAAGCATCAAAATCGATAGAGGGTGTTTGTACACCACTCATCAGGCTAGTTTCTCAAAGTGGAGGATGTAATTAACACTTACATCATCATTTAAGCTGTACTGCTTAGAAAACGGGTTATAGTTAAGGCCGGTACTGGCGCGTACTTTTAATCCCGCTTCTTCTGCCCATGCAATAAGCTGTGCAGGTTTGATGAACTTTTTATGGTCATGAGTACCTTCAGGAACCATCTTTAAAAGCTTTTCAGCACCGACAATAGCAAACAAATAAGCTTTTGGTGTTTTATTTAATGTTGAAAAGAATACATCGGCGCCCGGTTTAGCAAGCTTTGCTACAGCACGAATAATAGAAGCAGGATCTGGAACATGCTCAAGCATTTCCATACAGGTCACAACATCAAAGCGAGCAGGGTGCTCAGCAGCAAATTGCTCTGCAGGTACCTTTATATAATCAACAGGTACGCCTGTTTCTAAACTATGTAACTTAGCAACGGTAAGTGGCTCTTGGCCCATATCGATGCCGGTTACTTTAGCGCCCATCCGCGCCATACTTTCACTTAAGATGCCGCCACCACAGCCAACATCTAAGGTTTCCTTATCAAATAAGCCGCCTACTTTATCAGCGACAAAATCCAAGCGAAGAGGATTTATTTCATGAAGGGGTTTGAACTCTCCATCGCGGTCCCACCAACGTTCTGCGATGGCTTCAAACTTTGCAATTTCTGCATTATCTACATTTTGATGCTCGGTCATAAAAAACTTCCTCGTTAATCTGAGGCCATTATATAGGGGGAAATTAATAAATCGCAAAGATTTAGCGCCTGTAAATCTAAATAAATTGTGATAGCATGGTCTGGAAATAATAACTAAAGCTCTTAAGACGGCGGTTTGCCTCTTAATGAGTCAATACTGAAGGAATGTGAAATCAAATGACTGATCTCGCCAATGAAATTCTGCCAGTCAATATTGAAGATGAATTAAAAAACTCCTACCTTGATTACGCGATGAGTGTAATCGTAGGACGTGCATTGCCAGACGTACGTGACGGCTTAAAGCCAGTTCACCGCCGCGTTCTGTTTGCCATGAACGAACTCAATAATGATTGGAATAAACCTTACAAGAAATCAGCACGTGTTGTTGGTGATGTAATCGGTAAGTACCACCCACATGGCGACAGCGCGGTATATGACACCATCGTTCGTATGGCGCAGCCTTTCTCATTACGCTACATGCTTGTTGACGGCCAAGGTAACTTTGGTTCTGTTGACGGTGACTCTGCGGCAGCAATGCGTTATACGGAAGTCCGTATGGCGAAAATGTCACATGAATTATTAGCTGATTTAGAAAAAGAAACGGTTGATTACGTACCGAACTACGACGGTACTGAGCAAATTCCTGACGTATTACCTACTAAAGTACCTAACTTATTAGTAAATGGTTCTTCGGGTATCGCGGTTGGTATGGCGACTAACATTCCACCTCATAACTTAACAGAAGTTATCAATGGTTGTTTAGCGCTTATTCAAAACCCTGATATGTCAATTGCTGACCTTATTGAATATATCCCGGGTCCAGATTTCCCGACTGCGGCGATTATCAATGGTAAAAAAGGCATTGAGCAAGCGTACTTAACCGGTCGTGGTAAAGTATATATCCGTGCTCGCGCTGAAATCGAAGTTGACGAAAAAACCGGTCGTGAAACAATCATCGTTCACGAAATCCCTTATCAAGTTAACAAAGCACGCCTTATTGAAAAGATCGCAGAGCTTGTTAAAGATAAGAAGATTGAAGGTATTAGTGCACTACGTGATGAATCAGATAAAGACGGTATGCGTATCGTTATCGAAATCAAACGTGGTGATGTTGGTGAAGTAATCTTAAACAACCTATATGCACAAACTCAGTTACAAACTGTGTTTGGTATGAACATGGTTGCACTAGATAACAACCAACCTAAGTGTTTCAACCTAAAAGAAATGCTTGAAGCGTTTATCGTGCACCGTCGTGAAGTTGTTACACGTCGAACTGTATTCGATTTACGTAAAGCCCGTGACCGTGCTCACACGCTTGAAGGCCTCGCGATTGCCCTTGCGAATATCGACCCAATTATCGAACTTATTCGTAAGTCACCAACACCAGCAGAAGCAAAAGCTGCACTAACAGCACGTCCTTGGGAACTAGGCACTGTTAAAGCGATGCTTGAAAAAGCGGGTGAAGATAACGTAGCACGTCCTGATTGGTTAGCGGCTGATCTAGGTATCCGTGACGGTCAGTACTATCTATCTGAGCAACAAGCACAGGCAATTCTAGACCTACGTTTACACAAACTAACAGGTCTTGAGCATGAGAAGATCTTAGACGAGTACCAAAACTTACTTGATCTAATTGCTGAGCTTTTACACATTCTTTCAAGCCCAGAGCGTCTAATGGAAGTTATCCGCGATGAGCTTGTAGAAATTAAAGAGCAATATGGTGACGAACGTCGTACTGAAATCAGTGCAGCTGCTCACGATATTAGCCTTGAAGACCTAATCAATGAAGAAGACGTTGTCGTAACGCTTTCTCACGAAGGTTACGTTAAGTATCAACCATTATCGGATTACGAAGCACAGCGTCGTGGTGGTAAAGGCAAATCAGCAACGAAGATGAAAGATGAAGACTTCATCGAACGTCTATTAGTTGCTAACACGCACGATACAATCTTATGTTTCTCAACAGCAGGTCGCTTATACTGGTTGAAAGTATATCAGTTACCATTAGCAAGCCGTGCAGCGCGTGGCAAGCCAATTGTTAACTTATTACCACTTGAAGCTGATGAACGTATTACTGCTATCTTACCAGTACGTGAGTACGAAGAAGATAAATTCATCTTCATGGCAACTGCGTTTGGTACAGTTAAGAAAACACCACTTACAGCATACAGCCGTCAACGTGCGAGCGGTATCATCGCTGTTAACTTAAATGAAGGCGATAGCCTAATTGGTGTTGATATCACTGATGGCACGAATGAAATCATGCTATTCACTGATGCTGGTAAAGTTGTTCGCTTTAAAGAAGCAGAAGAGTCAGAAGTTGTTGATGAAAACGGTAACCCAGTTCTAGACGAAAACGGTAACCCAGAAATCCGCTTCAAAGGTGTACGTCCAATGGGTCGTACAGCAACAGGTGTTCGTGGTATTAAGATGGCTGACGACCAACGCGTTGTGTCGTTAATCGTACCTAAGTCAGATGGTGCAATCCTAACTGTGACAGAAAACGGTTACGGTAAGCGTACTGCACTTGAAGATTACCCATCGAAGAGCCGTGCAACACAAGGTGTTGTATCAATCAAAGTAAGCGAGCGTAATGGCGCTGTGGTTGGTGCAGTACAAGTTGACGATAACGACGAAATCATGATTATCTCTAATCGCGGTACCTTAGTACGTACCCGTGTAAACGAGGTTTCTACGGTTGGTCGTAATACTCAAGGCGTTATTTTGATACGAACTATTGACGAAGAGCAAGTAGTTGGTTTACAACGTATCGAAGAAATCGAAGTTGATGAGCTTGAAGCCATCGAAGGCGAGGCCGTTGAAGTAGTCGATACCAATACTGAAGAAACGGGTGATAACCCACCTTCAGAATAACATTGATTTAAAAAGCGGCTTCGGCCGCTTTTTTTATCCGCACTATAATTACTGGAATGAGGCAAAGTAATGACTAAGTATAATTTTTGTGCAGGACCGGCAATGCTACCGCCGGCAGTTATGCAAAAAGCACAAAAAGAATTTATAGATTGGCAAGGTTTAGGTGTCTCTGTGATGGAAATTAGCCATCGCAGCAGCGACTTTTTAGCGCTTACCACTAAATGTGAAGCAAGCCTGCGTCGTTTAATGAATATTAGCGATGAGTTTGAAGTGTTATTTATGCACGGCGGTGGCCGTGGTCAATTCAGTGCTGTACCATTGAATCTTCACCTTGATGATAAGCCAGCCGTGTACTGTGAAAACGGTGTGTGGTCTAAAGGGGCTACTTCAGAAGCGGCAAAATTCACTGCAGTTGAAAGCATCAATGTACGTGATGATGAGCAGCAAAATGGCCAGTTCTCTATAAAACCAGCAAGCAGCTGGGAATTACCAGCTGATGCGTCATACATTCACTATTGTCCGAATGAAACCGTAGATGGCATAGAAATTTTTGACGTACCATCACACCCATCAGCACCGATTGTGGCTGATATGTCATCGACTATTTTATCGCGCGAGTTTGACGTAAATCAGTTTGATCTTATTTACGCTGGCGCACAAAAGAATATTGGCCCATCTGGTTTATCGATTGTTATTGTACGTAAAACGCTATTAGAGCGTGAAGGGCTTGCAAAGCCAGGTATTCTTGATTACGCATTAGAAGCAAAACAAGGCAGCATGTATAACACACCACCGACATTTGCGTGGTATTTAGCTGCTGAAGTATTTGAGTGGCTTGAAGCAAACGGCGGCGTTAAAGCGATGGAAGAACAAAACATCGCAAAAGCAGAACTTCTTTACAGCTACATTGATAGCTCAGATTTTTATAGCAACAAAGTTGCTAAGCATTGCCGTTCACGTATGAACGTACCGTTTTGGTTAAACGACGAATCACTGAATGATAAATTCATTAGTGAGTCAAAAGAAGCAGGCTTATTAGCCCTTGAAGGTCACCGTATTGTCGGTGGTATGCGCGCAAGCATTTATAATGCGATGCCACTTGAAGGTGTTCAAGCCTTGGTTAATTTTATGGAAAAATTCGCCAAGGAGAACAGCTAATTATGGAACAGCTTCGTCTTGAACCGATTACAAAGGTAAATGGTAGTGTGACACTACCAGGCTCAAAAAGCTTATCAAACCGTATCTTACTGCTTGCTGCTCTTGCAGAGGGCACAACGGTTGTTGAAAACCTATTAGATAGTGATGATATTCGTCACATGCTAGGTGCATTAAATCTTTTAGGCGTAAATGTTTCGCTTAATGAAGATAAAACAGTGGCCACCGTAGAGGGTGTTGCAGGTAAATTTAAAACTCCGAGCGAGCCTTTATTTTTAGGTAATGCCGGTACTGCTTATCGTCCACTTACAGCCGTTTTAGCAGCTGTAGAAGGCGAGTACCAGCTGGTGGGCGAGCCTCGCATGGAAGAGCGCCCAATTGGCCATTTGGTAGATGCACTGCAAGCACTGGGTGGTGATGTTGAATACCTTAAGCATAAAGATTATCCACCACTGGCCATTAAAGGCGGCAAAATCAACGGTGGCAAAGTTGCAATTGATGGCAGCATTTCTAGCCAGTTCTTAACAGCGTTACTAATGGCAGCACCATTATTTAATGGCGATACAGAAATTACCATTAAAGGTACACTGGTATCAAAGCCTTACATTGACATTACCCTAGATGTAATGAAGCGTTTTGGCGTTACAGTAAGCCATGACAATTACGAAACATTTTACGTTAAAGGCTGTCAGCAGTATCAAGCACTTGAGCGCATTATGGTTGAAGGTGATGCATCAAGCGCCTCTTATTTTGTTGCGGCGGCTGCAATAGCAGGTGGCGAAATTGAAATTAACGGGGTAGGTGCGGCATCTGTTCAAGGTGATATTGGTTTTGCCAAAGTTATGGAGCAAGTAGGCGCCAAAATCGATTGGTATGATGAAAAGCTGGTGGTTCGTAAAGGCGAGCTAAACGCTGTCGATATTGATGCCAATGCAATTCCAGATGCGGCAATGACACTAGCCACTGTTGCGCTTTTTGCTAAAGGTAAAACAGCTATTCGTAATATCTATAACTGGCGTGTAAAAGAAACAGATCGCCTATATGCCATGGCGACTGAGCTTCGTAAAGTTGGTGCAGAAGTGGTTGAAGGTGAAGATTTCATCGAAATTACACCACCAGACACATTTAACGATGTAGCGATTGATACCTATAACGATCACCGTATTGCCATGTGTTTTGCAATGGTTGCCGTTGGCGGAAAGCCGATAACCATTAACGATCCTAAGTGTACATACAAAACTTTTCCAACGTTTTTCAAAGTACTAGAGTCTGTCTCAAGTCAATAAAACAGAAGAAAATATAAAAAGTTACATTCTAAATGCGGATCTATTTCTAGAACTGGCGTATAATATCGCGGTTTTATTTTGGTGTGCATTGCAGGAGGTTATAAATGCAGGCGTTATCAATGCCCGTAATCACCATCGATGGCCCAAGTGGTTCAGGTAAAGGAACTGTTTGTCGCTTGTTAGCCGAGAAATTAGGTTGGGATGTATTAGACAGTGGAGCGATTTACCGTGTGCTGTCACTTGCAGCGCTTCATCATCAAATTGAACTAGATAATGAAGATGCGCTAGTACCGCTAGCTGCAAACTTAGATGTGCAGTTTTTGGTCGATAGCCAAACGCATACTTCTAAAATTGTATTGGAAGGCGAAGACGTCACAACCACAATTCGTAACGAAGAAGTGGGTGCTGCGGCATCAAAGATTGCTGCATTACCACGGGTGAGAGAAGCATTATTACGTCGTCAACGTGCGTTTCGTACTGAGAGCGGCTTAATTGCCGATGGTCGTGACATGGGCACAGTTGTGTTCCCTGATGCACCATTGAAGATTTATTTAACCGCATCAGCTGAAGAGCGCGCTCGTCGTCGCTTTGCTGAGTTGAACGAACGCGGTCTTGATGTTACACTAAGTGGTCTACTTGAGGACATAAAAGCTCGCGATCACCGTGATATGACGCGTGAAGTTGCGCCGCTTGTTCCTGCAGAAGACGCCATTGAGCTCGATACTAGCGAGCTTAATGCAATGCAAGTGTTTGATAAAGTTGTAACTTTACTCAACGAAGCAGTACTTGCAGGAAAGCTTCCAAAAGCTTAAAAGTAATTTATTAAGGTGCCGGCAGGAAGCTAGTGCTATTTTAACAACCCCATGCAGCATGGTTGCTAATTGGTTATTTAATTATTTAGAGACGTATAATGTCAGAAAATTTTGCGCAGTTATTTGAAGAAAGCCTTAAGGGTTTTGAAGCAGAGCAAGGCTCTATCGTTAAAGGTACTGTTATCTCAATCGAGAACAACATCGTACTTGTTGATGCTGGTCTTAAATCTGAAAGTGCAATCCCTGCTGAGCAATTCAAAAATGCTGCTGGTGAACTAGAAGTTGCTGTTGGCGACGAAGTAGATGTTGCTTTAGACGCAATCGAAGACGGTTTCGGTGAAACTATCCTTTCTCGTGAGAAAGCGAAGCGTCACGAAGCGTGGATCCGCTTAGAAAAAGCATGTGAAGAGCAAGAGACTGTTACTGGTGTTATCAACGGTAAAGTTAAAGGCGGTTTCACTGTTGAAGTTGATTCAATCCGTGCCTTCCTACCTGGTTCACTTGTTGATGTTCGTCCAGTACGTGACACAACTCACCTTGAAGGTAAAGAGCTTGAGTTCAAAGTAATCAAGCTTGACCAAAAACGTAACAACGTTGTTGTTTCTCGCCGTGCAGTTATCGAATCAGAGAACTCACAAGAGCGTGAAGAACTTCTTGCTAACCTTGTTGAAGGTCAAGAAGTTAAAGGTATCGTTAAGAACCTTACAGACTACGGTGCGTTCGTTGACCTTGGTGGTGTTGACGGTCTACTACACATCACAGACATGGCGTGGAAGCGTGTTAAGCACCCTTCAGAAATCGTTAATGTTGGCGACGAAATCGCAGTTAAAGTTCTTAAATTCGACAAAGAAAAGACTCGTGTATCTCTAGGCCTTAAACAGCTTGGCGAAGATCCATGGGCAGCTATCGCTGGTCGTTACCCAGAAGGTTCTAAGCTTTCTGGTCGTGTAACTAACCTTACTGACTACGGTTGTTTCGTTGAAATCGAAGAAGGCGTAGAAGGTCTAGTACACGTTTCTGAAATGGATTGGACTAACAAGAACATCCACCCTTCAAAAGTTGTTTCACTAGGTGACACTGTTGAAGTTATGGTTCTTGAAATCGACGAAGAGCGTCGTCGTATTTCTCTTGGTCTTAAGCAATGTATTGCTAACCCATGGCAAGAATTTGCTCGTCTACAAAACAAAGGCGACCAAGTTACTGGTAAGATCAAATCAATCACTGACTTCGGTATCTTCATCGGTCTTGAAGGCGGTATTGACGGTCTTGTTCACCTTTCAGACATTTCTTGGAACACGCCAGGCGAAGAAGCTGTACGTGAATTCAAGAAAGGCGACGAAATCACTGCTATCGTATTACAAGTTGACCCAGAGCGTGAGCGTATCTCTCTAGGCGTTAAACAAATCGAAGCTGACCCATTCAATAACTACCTGGACGCAAACAAAAAAGGTGCTATTGTTAAAGGTAAAGTGACTGAAGTTGATGCGAAAGGCGCAACTGTTGAGCTAATCGAAGGCGTTGAAGGTTACATCCGTGTAGCTGATATCGCTCAAGAGCGTGTTGAAGATGCTACTACTGTAGTTTCTGCAGGCGACGAAATCGAAGCGAAATACGTTGGTGTTGATCGTAAGAACCGCACTTTAAGCTTATCTGTTAAAGCTCTTTTCGAAGCAGAAGAGAAAGAAGTACTAGAGAAGCTTAAGAAAGAAGAGCCAGCGTTCGAAAACGCTATGGCTGCAGCATTCAAAAATGCTCAAAAAGACTAATATCTAGTCTTTTAAAATTGGAAGGGCAGTTTTGCCCTTCCTTTACCACTCTTTAAGGAAACGCTATGACTAAGTCAGAATTGATAGAACAACTTGCCGAGCAACACGCACACATCCCTGTGAAAGATGTTGAAAATGCCGTTAAAGAAATTCTTGAACAAATGGCCGGCTCATTATCTAGCTCAGATCGCATCGAGATCCGTGGCTTTGGAAGTTTCTCATTGCATTATCGTTCTCCTCGCACAGGTCGTAATCCAAAGACTGGCGAAACAGTTGAGTTAGACGGTAAGCACGTACCACATTTTAAACCAGGTAAAGAATTACGTGACCGCGTAAATGCGAGTATTGCCTAGTTTTATACAGGAGTAGTTACTTGTTTAGGGTATTAAAAATTGTATTAATTGCGCTGTGTTTATTTATTGCGTTTGTACTTGGTTCACAGAATCCACAATTGGTGCAAATCAATTATTTAATCGCCAGTAATACTTTGCCCTTAGCTGTTGTAATAAGTATCTGCTTTATTTTAGGTGTCGCAATTGGTTGTTTTATAAGCTTTACACTGTTTTCTCAGTTAAAGTGGCAAAATTATCGCTTAAAGAAAAAATTAGCGCCTGAAAAAAACAATAAAAAGCTTGTTGCTAATAAAGACACCTAATTATGATTGAGCTTCTGTTTTTACTTTTACCCGTTGCAGCCGGTTACGGTTGGATAATGGGTAAAAACAGCGCTAAAAACCAAGCTCATCAGCTTAATCGCCAAATTACCTCTGAATATTCTAAAGGCCTTAAATTTCTCTTAGACAGAGAAGAAGACCAAGGCTTAGAGCACCTTATTAATCTACTCGAAGTTGCCGCTGATTCTGTTGAACACTATTCAACGCTTGCAACTATGTTCCGCCGCCGTGGCGAACTTGATCGCGCTATTAAAATTCATGAGCTGCTATTAAAACATCCAAGTCTTGATGACCAACAAGCTGCAACCAGCCGCTTAGAACTTGCTGAAGATTACATTATGGCAGGCTTGTTAGATGGTGCAGAAGAGCATTTAGTATGGCTTGTTAAGGCAGGCTATAAAGAAGCCTTAGAGCCAATTATTAATCTTTATTCACAAACCCGTGAATGGGAAAAGGGCATTAACATGTACGAGGCCCACAGTGAATTGTTCACTAAACCTCAGCATGTAAAAGCGATTGCCAATTTTTACTGTGAAGCAGCCTTACAAGATAACGATACGCAAATTATGCGTAAAGCCATTAGCTTAAACCACAAAGCCATTCGCCCACTGTATGAGCTTGGCCATAGTGCTTTCACCAAAGAAGATTATGTAAAAGCAATTTACTACTGGCGCGAGCTGATTAGCCAATTCACGTTTTTTGCGCCGGTATTTATTGAAGAATTAGCACTGAGTTATCAAAAGCTCAATTTAACGCATCAGTTTTACGAATTACTCAATGAACTGCTCGATAAAGGTGGCGTATTAATAAAAATAAAACACTGCCAAGCTTTACTTGAGCAAGGGCACATCGAGCAAGCAATTAAATTTTTAACGGATAGTTTAAAGCGTCACCCAACTATTCGTGGCTTTAGCTTTTTATTACAGCTACTAGCTAAACAAAACAACGATATTAAAGATGTACTCGATCAAATTGATAAGCTAGTTACGTCTTATATCGCAACCAAACCTGATTTTCAGTGCCAACACTGTGGCTTTACCAGTCATACCATTTATTGGGTATGTCCATC
This sequence comes from Pseudoalteromonas sp. P1-8, assembly GCF_001399985.1. NCBI lineage: Bacteria > Pseudomonadati > Pseudomonadota > Gammaproteobacteria > Alteromonadales > Pseudoalteromonadaceae > Pseudoalteromonas > Pseudoalteromonas sp. P1-8. The sequence goes on along the minus strand of NZ_LJSO01000001.1, from coordinate 564,760 downwards.
TTGTAAGCACTGGGAAACAATTGTTCCAAGCCGTGGCATAGACGGTTTTTAATTCATATTAGTCCATTAGTTTTTAGGAAAGTTATGTCTGTCGAAGATTCAAAAAAAGTATTAATTGCCCTTGATTATGATGATCAACAAACAGCTCTTGCGTTTGTAAAGCAATTATCGCCTGATACGTGTCGCCTTAAAGTAGGCAAAGAAATGTTCACGTATTTTGGTCCTAGCTTTGTTAAGGAACTAATCGACTTAGGTTTTGATGTATTCTTAGACCTAAAATTTCACGATATTCCAAATACGGTGGCTAAAGCTGTAACAGCGGCTGCAAAAATGGGTGTGTGGATGGTTAACGTACATGCCTCTGGTGGCGTTGAAATGATGACTAAAGCAAAACAAGCTTTAGAGCAGTTTGGTGATGACGCACCGTTACTAATTGCAGTAACAGTACTAACCAGTATGGATGCCGCAGAGCTTACTCGTTTAGGTGTAGATAAAACACCAGAAGAGCAAGTAATTTACTTAGCAAACCTTGCCAAAGAATCAGGCCTTGATGGGGTAGTGTGCTCAGCACAAGAAGCGAAAAAGCTTAAAGCAGAACTTGGCGCAGACTTTAAACTGGTTACTCCAGGTATTCGCCCTGCAGGCAGCGATGCAGGCGACCAAAAGCGCATCATGACACCAAAACAAGCCGTTGAAGATGGCAGCGATTTTTTAGTTGTAGGCCGCCCAATCACCCAATCGGCAGACCCAGTTGCAACACTAAAAGAAATTAACGACTCACTAAAATAACCTCGTTATTTTAAAATAGTCTCTAAAGAGCATTGTAAGCGTGATTTATATCGCGCTATATACAATGCTCTTTTTGTTTGTGAAGAAATACTTAGAATAAATTAGGTACTTACTTAACTGATAAGAAAGGAGCCTTTATACATGTAAGAATATAGTTGCTTATTCAGCCTAATTTAGGTGTAATGTATAGATAATATTTACTAAGTTGTACAGGTAAATCTTACAGAGCATTAGTTAAAGTTATTAAACTAGCTAGGAAACTATAAGCCTCTAAAAAGCAATTTATATAGCATATAGACCACCAACAAAGTCATATCGAACTGGTGGCAGCGCAGTCTCACAAGTAGTTACTCAATAAATACTACTTGTCCCACTAAGCTAAATAGTTATTAATATGAGGGAATATGGAAACTATTAATGAAGTTTTAGTCCGAACTGAACAAACTCTAGAAACGGCAAAACATGGTTTTGACGACTTAGTTTCAAAAAATAAGGTTAGACGTTTTACTGGTTTAAGGAACCTTATTGTATTTGGCCGTTCTGTAACTTTTGTTCTTCAAAATCTAAAGTCAGTTGTTGGTAAAGATAGATTTGATAGTTGGTATGAACCTCACCAAGAATCTATGAAGCAAGATGTCGTGATGAAATATTTTGTAAAGCTACGAAATGAACTAGAAAAACAGGGACGCTTACCAGTTTCTTCATCTGCGCGTATCCATAACTTTTCCTCTGATATGATCTCTAAATATAAGCAGCCGCCAGGAACCGTTGGTTTTTTTATTGGAGATCAACTGGGAGGAAGTGGCTTTGAGGTTGAGTTACCAGATGGAACAAAAGAGAAATATTATGTAGAAATACCATCTAGTGTTGCAGAAGTAACTCAGCATTTTAATGAATTGCCAGTCCCTGATGACAACGAACTTAAGGCTCAAACTATTGAACAACTTTCAGAGTATTTCCTTAATACATTAGAAGGTTTATTGGATAATGCTCGAAAAGAGTTTCTTGAGCAAGAGACTCAAATTGTAAATGGACGCCGTCTACCACCTTTTATTAGGGTCGTGAAATAGAACTAATTGCAATATCATAAACGCATACAAATAATTTTTTGGTGTTTCATTATACAGATTTAGGCCAACAACTTTTTACTGGTCCAATTTCTATATCTTGCTGTATCCTCACAAGCTAAAATCTACAATAACTAAACTGTTTTAGTGTTCCTGTGGAGTTAATTAGTAATATAAAGACTTCGATTGCACGACTACGATGATGTTTTTTAATGTTTATGGTTTATAAATTTTACTCAAGCAGATTGATTTTATCCAATTTTAAATTTTATATTAATTAGGTTTTCGAATTTCAGGTTAGGAAACTTAATTACAAGCGAGAAGAAGATTTTGGGAGCCAATAAAGTGAAATACTTTACTTTGACTTTAACCTGACTAATTAAAATCTTTATATTGTAACTATAACATTCTTAGGTAAAGTTATTATGATAAATGACGGGAATAGTCATATGTAATCTTAATTATCTATTTACAACGGTATGTTTAGATGAAATTATTAGCTAAACAATTTGATACTATTTTTTAAAAATCACAAGTAATTGATAGGGAAATTATAATAAATGTTAAGAATTAAACTGAATGATAAGTCATTATTTGGTAATGACGCAGGTGAAGATGAATTACAAGAGGTGCTAAATTCTTATTTCATTGAAAATGATGATTTTGATGAATTTTATGATGTAGATAATCGTTTAAGTGTAGTTAGTGCGCGCAAAGGAATGGGAAAGTCCACGCTACTATCAAAGTTGGATTTTGATTTAACAAATAAAGAAGAGTTGGGAAAGCCAATAGTTGTTAGGGTTACTGGAAATTCACTTTTAGGGTTAGGTGATTTTGCAGGAAAAGATCCTGCTTATTTAGAAAATTACTGGAAGCAAATTATATGTAAAGAGATAAATATCCACATTGGGAAAAAATTAAATTTTGCTTTCACTAGTGATGAGATTTCAATGGTAGAAATTTCAGAGTTAGAAGGAATGAAAAGTAAAAACCTGATTGGTGGGCTAATATCAAGAATCAAAGGAAAGATTCCGTTAATGTCAGTAGAAGCTACGGGTTTCAAACCTGAAAACCTTGAACGCTTATTAACTAATTACTTAGAGGCTAATAGCGATAAGAAAATTTGGGTTTTGGTTGATGATATTGATGCTAAATATATTGATAGTGAAGATTATCAACATCGAATCAGTTCTTTTTTTAGTGCAATAAGAAGTCTATGCCATGACGTAAAAAATCTGAATATTAGAACTACTGTACGATCTGATGTTTGGACTAATTTAAGACATGTAGAAGATTTAGATAAATGGGATCAGTACATAATTAATATTGCGTGGACTAAACGGCAAATGAGAGACATGTTAGCTAAAAAAATATTATCCTACGTAAAAAGAAAACATCCCGAATCCCTTGAAGCTAAATATAAACTTGACAAAGATTATAATAAACTAATTGGGTTAGTCTTCTTATCTCCCATTAAATGGTCAGGTAAAGAGCGGCCTGTTTTTGATGCTATAAATGCATTCTCTAATCATCGACCAAGGTCTATGGGCCAACTATGTCGGATGGCGGCTAACCAAGCACATAAAAGTCGATGCAAAGTATCATTGAAGCAAATAAATGAAATTTTAACTAAGTTTGGTCAAAATAGGCGTGATGATTTAATAAAAGAGCATATTCATCAATTTCCAGAGCTTGAAAATCTTATTGATTCTTTGAGAGCTGGGCAAAAAGAATATAAACTTTCTGATTTAGAAATTGTGTTTGATACGAAATTTGTTAAAGGTAGAGCGGCATCTGATATACCACACATAGATGGGAAACCTTACATTGCTCCAATTGATTTAGGACACTTTATGTATAAAACGGGGTTAATTTCAAAGTTGCCTGATAACCAACAAAATTTTACGTTTTACTCTGACGATCCAGACCTTTTTTATTCTCAAGCGAATAAGGATAATGATATAACTTGGTCCGTTCACCCAAGTTATAGAAACTTTTTAAATATTAATTAAAGTAGATAAAAATATCTAATAAGAAAATATAAATTGCTTTGCTAAGTTTTTTCGTTAATTATAATTCACTGTTTTATTGCTTCTGAAGTGACGTTACATATTTATGCTCTTCATCCGAAGTAGTCCCTCTTCAGATCTAAATAGAATTAGCTCAGATTAGCGTTAGAAAATTTACGGTGCCCACACGTTAAAGCTCACAAAACCAATAAGAATAAAAAAAGAGTAAAGCCTTCACTTTACTCTTTTTGGATACTTCATACTTTGTTAACTAGCAACTTATTTCAATCTAATCGATGTCGCTTCAATATCAATCAAACCTTGCTTAAACAAACCGCCAATGGCTTTTTTGTAGTTTGCTTTACTGGTTGAGAAAGTCTTTTTAATTGCTTCTGGGTCTGACTTATCGCCTAAGTGAAGTACGCCGCCTTCGGCTTTTAATTTAGCTAAGATTTTTTCGCCTAAGTCGTTTACTTTACCCATACCTGGCTTTTCAAGTAGTACGTCGATTTTACCGTCTTCACGTACTTTTTGAATAAAGCCTTTTAAGCGTTGGCCAACAAACAGCTTTTTAAATACCGTGTTGTAATAAACAACGCCAATGTGAGCTTCGTTTACAAGTACTTTGTAGCCTAGGTCTGTTTTACCGGCAACGATTAAGTCAACTTCTTCCATTACAGAGTAAGTTGGTTCTTCTTTTGATAAAAATTTATTAAAATTGCTCGATGCACAAATACGTTGGCTGGCGTTATCGAGGTATAAACGTACAAGATACGAAAAGCCGTCTTTCATTTTTGGCTTTTGTTCGTTGTATGGCGCTAGTACGTCTTTTTCGAGGCCCCAATCCATAAACGCACCGGTGCTATTGATTGCTTTAACACGTAGTAGGGCAAATTCGCCTACTTCAGCTAAAGGTTTTTTTGTAGTGCCAGTTGGGTGACCTGCGTGATCTAAGTAAATGAATACTTGCACGCTGTCGCCAGCTTCTAGTTCGTAATCAATTTCTTTGCTTGGTAAGAATACTTCGCCTAAATCACGGCCATCTAAATAAGCACCTTCGTTAGACATTTCGTTAACGAAAAGGGTTTGTGTGGTTCCTAAAATACTCATTGTTATTCCTGTTCTGGCTTTTTCTTACGGCGCATTGGAGCAAAACCATCTACATCAATTGGTGCTTGAATAGGGGCTTTTGGCTTTTTAGGGGCTGCTTTGCGTTTTGGTTTTGCAGGTTTAGCAGCCACTTTTTTCTCTGCTTTTTTCCAAACAGTGTTTGGTTTTTTCTCACGCAGGCCTTTAAATTTACCAACAAGGCCGTCAACGGTGAAAAAGCTTAATTCATCATTTAAAAATGCTTTAATTGCTTTGTAGCTTGGCCAATCTTTCGGGCCTACTAACGAAATAGCAGTTCCTTTAAAGCCTGCGCGACCAGTACGACCAATACGATGCACATATTCTTCAGCATGTTTTGGTAGGTCAAAATTAATAACGTGAGTCACGCTTAATAAATCAAGACCACGCGATGCAACATCGGTGGTGATTAAGATTTTAAAGTTTTCACGGCTAAAGGCGTCCATAATTTCAAGGCGCTTAGCCTGTGTTAAGTCACCCGCAAGCGCTTGCGCTTTAAAGCCTTTATCATTTAATAGCTGGCTTAAACGTTGAGTGTCGGCACGTGTTGCGGTGAAAATAATGCACTGGCCAACATTGTCTTGTTTTACAAAGTGCTCAAGTAGAGCTTCTTTGTGATCTAAGTGATCAGCTAAATAAAGTTGCTGGGTAATGTCACTATGTTGCTCGTTAGAAGCACTTAACAGAATTTGTTTTGGCGAACGTAAAAGGTTACGTGACAGGGCATCAACTTGTGCATGGTCAAGAGTTGCAGAAAACAATAACGTTTGGCGTAAACGGTGATCAGCAAGCTCGTTAATCATTTTAACCTGATCGGTAAAACCTAAATCTAGAATACGGTCAGCTTCATCAAAAATTAACAGTTCTAACCCTGAAAGCTGTAATGAGCGTTGACTCAAATGGTCAGCTAAACGACCCGGTGTGCCCACCACAAAATGTGGATCTTTACGAAGAGCCTTTATTTGGTCATTAAAGTTTTCACCACCCAGTACTTTTACAGCACTAATATTTGTACCAGCAATTAATAGCCTTAATTGGCTGTACACTTGGGTTGCTAATTCGCGGGTAGGCGCAACGATTAAAACGCGAGGGTCGCGTTTACTGAGTGCTTTTTGTTTCATTACGCGCTGTACAGCAGGTAATAAAAACGCCAGCGTTTTGCCCGATCCTGTTTTTGACTGTGCAAAAATATCATGGCCTGCGATAGCTGTTGGTACCGCGTGAGCTTGAATGTCAGTGGGCTGGGTGATGCCTTGATGCGCAAGTTGTTTTTCGAGGCGTGTATCAATCCCAAGTTCAGTAAAATGCAATGCGTAATCTCCGATGAGCAAAATTTGTAAATCCTGTTCATTATAACGCACTTGCCTCACTTGGAGACAGTAAAAACACAGCTATTTCGCATCAGTTTTTGCAATTATCGCTAATTCGCGTAAAATACGCGCCCTCAATGCGCCGGATTTGCGATTCGGTTAACGCCCCACATGGGCATTTAAAGCAAAAGGTAAAACCATGACTGCTGTTCATAAAGACAATGTAACTAGCGAGCACTTTGTTGTTTGCGCACTTTACAAATTTGTAGCCCTTCCTGATTTTGAAGCGATTCGCCAACCACTACTTAAAGTAATGGAAGACAATGAAGTACGCGGTACTTTGTTACTTGCGGCTGAAGGTATCAACGGTACTGTTTCTGCTAAACGTGAAGGTATCGATAACCTACTTGCATGGTTAGATTCACAACCAAACCTAGACAACATCGTGACTAAAGAGTCATACGATGACGAATGCCCGTTCTACCGTACTAAGGTAAAACTGAAAAAAGAAATCGTAACTATGGGTGTTGAAGGTATCGACCCACGTGAAGTTGTGGGTACATACGTAAAACCAGCTGACTGGAATGCGTTAATTTCAGACCCAGAAGTGATTCTTATCGATACACGTAACGATTACGAAATCGAAATTGGTACTTTCCAAAATGCGGTTGATCCAAACACCAAAACGTTCCGCGAATTCCCAGCGTGGGCGAAAGAAAACCTAGACCCAGAAAAGCACAAAAAAGTGGCGATGTTCTGTACCGGTGGTATTCGCTGTGAAAAATCAACTGCGTACATGAAAGAGCAAGGCTTTGACGAAGTATTCCACCTTGAAGGCGGCATTCTTAAGTACTTAGAAGAAGTACCAAAAGAAGAAACCATGTGGGAAGGTGAGTGTTTTGTATTTGATAACCGTGTAGCAGTAAATCACGATTTACAAAAAGGTTCTTACGACCAATGTCACGCGTGTCGTATGCCTATTACTGAAGAAGAAAAGCAAAAGCCTGAGTACATGGAAGGTGTATCGTGTCATCACTGTCACGACAGCCTAACAGAAGAGCAACGTGCACGATTTGCTGAGCGTCAAAAGCAAATCGAATTAGCACAAGCGCGCGGCGAAGGTCACATCGGTAATGAAGCGCAAGAAGTTCTTCGTAAGCGTAAAGAAGCTAAAAAAGCGCAAAAAGAAGCACAGCGCCAACAGTAATTGTTAGCTTTATGAGTTGATAGAAACCCCAGCATAGTCTGGGGTTTTTTTATGCCTACTCGAAAAGAACATATAAGTGATGGTTCTTATTGTCTGGAGATAACCATAGCAAGCGAAGCAAACTTAAAAGAAGTCGATTCATCACATTGTCGTTTCTAATTATAAAACAAAGGCGATGTATGGGTTTATTTCACCTTGGCTAATTGTTTATTAAACGAAGTCAGCTTTTTATTGATCACAAAGCTGTTACACTTCGTAACAATTAAAACGATTCTTATTTAGGTGAAATTTTGACAATTGGCAAATTACATACATGGACTTTAATTGCCTGTATTAGTTGTGTTTCCGTCGCTGAGGCGGCTAATGTAGTTGTAGAATCAGTGTCTGTTGAAAAGTCTAAGCAACAGATAAAAGCCGTGGGTAATGCTGAAGCGATTCACTCAGTCACTCTTTACCCAGCCGTTGGGGACAGAGTCACTGCTGTTTACTTTAAACCAGGCGATAACGTTGCCAAAGGTGACTTACTATTAGAGCTTGATTCACGTAGACAAAAAGCAGCGTTGATCGAAGCTGAAATTACTTTAAAAGATGCTGAGCGTACCATGAAAAGGCTTGAAGAAAGCCACGCTCGTGGTGCGGTGCCGCAAAGTGATTTAGATGATGCTAAAACACTTCATGAACTGGCTAAAGTGCAGTTAATGCAAGCCCAAACAGAGCGTGAAGACCGCGAAGTTCGTGCTCCTTTTAGTGGTGTTATGGGTTTAACTGATGTCGAAGTAGGCGATAGGATCACAACCCAAACAGCCATTGCCACCATTGATGATATTTCTGAGCTTTATATCAATTTTAATGCCCCAGAGGCCGCTATCTCAGTGCTTAAACAAAAATCTTCGGTCGAAGTGGTGCCTTGGTTAGGCGATAAAGCTTACACGGCTAAGGTGGCAGAGCTTGATTCGCGTATCAATGCGCAAACCCGCACTCTTAGAACAAAAGCCAAACTTGATAATAATGCTCAGCAATTTATGCCGGGTATGAGCTTTCGTGTGCACATAAATATTCTAGGTGAAGAGCTTGCCGTAGTACCTGAAGCTGCGATGATGTGGGGGGCAGCAGGCCCTTACGTATGGAAGAGTGTCGATAAAAAAGCCACACGCGTTGATGTTAAAATTGAGCAGCGTCTAGCAGGGCGTTTGTTAGTTTCTGGTGGCTTAAACGAAGGTGACTTATTGGTGACAGAAGGAGTTCAGCGCCTAAGACCTAATCAAGAGCTTAATTTCATCAATGAAGTGCAGCTAGCCAAGGAGTAATGATGAAACAGCAACCTATGATGGAAGACTTACCATCAATGGCGATACGTCGCCCTGTTTTAATTGTGGTACTTAACTTACTCATTATTATTGCCGGTATCGCTGCAATAGCAGGGGTTGAAGTACGTGAGCTTCCTGATGTTGATAGGCCTCGTATTACTGTATCAGCGTCTTTTCCTGGTGGTTCACCGGAGACCGTAGATACCGAAGTAACCAGTAAGCTAGAAGGGGCGGTTGCTAGGGTAAGTGGTGTAAAGTCGATTCGTGCGCAAAGTGAAGAAAACAATGCTCGTATCGTGGTTGAGTTTCGTCCCGGTGTAAATTTAGATGATGCTGCAAACGAAACACGTGAATCGGTAGCCCGTGTGCAGCGAGAATTACCCGAAGAAGTTGAACGGGTATCAATTATTAAAGCCGATAACGATGCCGAAGCGGTTGTATCGTTAACGGTATCAAGTGATAGCTTATCCCTTGAGGCGTTGACAGAGCGTGTTGATGTCGACTTAGCTCCGCAGTTTTTAACCATTCCTGGCGTTGCTGATGTTCGTTTAAATGGCGACCGTGAACGGGTGCTTAGAGTGCGCATCGACCCACTTAAGTTAAGCAGCTTTAACCTTACGGTACCAGATATTGCCAATGTACTTCGCCAAGCTCCCTTTGATGTGCCTGCGGGTAGTTTAAAATCAAGCGACCAACAGGTGATTGTTCGTGCTGATGCAACGTTAATATCAGCAGAACAAGTAGCCGATATCATCGTTCGTGACGATACCCGTATTGGCGATGTTGCGGCTGTTTACTTTGGCCCAGCCGATCCGCGTTCATTCGTAAGGCTTAATGGCACACCAGTGATTGGCATGGAAATTATTCGTCAGGCGCAATCTAATACCATTGAAATTTCAGATGAAGTGCTAACTTTAATCGAGCGCATGCGAGTACGTTTTCCTGAAATGGAATTTACTTTAACCTCTGACGATGCTCAGTTTATCAGAAGCTCAGTTGATGAAGTTATTAACTCACTGTTACTAACCGTGCTGTTAGTGGTGATCACACTGTGGGTGTTTATTGGCTCATGGCGCGCAACGCTGGTTCCTGCATTTGCGATACCTGTTGCATTAATTGGCTCTTTAGCACTTATTTGGGCGCTTGGTTTCTCAATTAATATTCTTACCTTGCTTGCACTCGTGTTAGCTACAGGCCTAATTGTAGATGATGCCATTGTGGTAAGTGAAAACATACAACGTCAGCGGGGCTTAGGTCTTGGTCGTCGAGCAGCTGCAGTGGTTGGTACCCGTGAAGTATTCTTTGCTGTTGTGGCAACAACCGCCGTATTAGCTGCGGTGTTTGTGCCTATAGCTTTTTTACCATCAACTGCAGGGCGACTATTTAGAGAGTTTGGTGGGGTATTAGCTGGCGCTGTTATCATATCAAGCTTTGTAGCGCTGTCTTTGGTCCCTGCGCTGACATCAAAACTGAAATTAAAGCAGGGTGGTTTTCATCCATTTGCAAAAGTTGGTCATGTGTTAGCCGCTGTTTATAAGCGCACAATACATGGTGTACTTGAACATGCATGGCTTACCTTTTTTGCGTGTTTGTTGGTCGCTGCAGGCTCTGGTGCACTGTATTTCAATTTAGATAACGAGTTATTACCAACAGAAGATCGCGGTAAAATTCGTATTTTTGCCCGTGGTCCAGATGGTGTAGGCCTAAATTTTATGGACAGGCAAGCGGTGCAAATGGAAGATATCTTACTGCCGTATGTTGAGAGTGGTGATATTGAGTCTATTTACACTGTGGTTGGGCAATGGGATCCAAATATTGTATTTATTACTGTGCCGCTTAAACATTGGGATGAACGTCATTTTAGTCAGCAAGAAATTATCAATAAAATACGTGAACCTCTAGGGAATATTCCTGGTGCGGCTGGTTACCCAGGTGGCTCAAATAGTTTGAACCTACGTGGTCAAGGCGGTGGTATTGAGCTTGCCTTATTAGGGCAAGACTACCTCGAGATATTTAAAGCCGCGCAAGATTTTTCTGCTGAAATTGAAAAAGCAGTACCAGAAGTAGCTCCTGTGCGTATTTCATATCAGCCGTCACAGCCACAATTACGGGTTAATATTGATAGACGTCGTGCTGAAGAGCTTGGCGTATCGCTCAATGATATCTCTGTGACACTTCGCGCTGCAATCAATGGTGATGATATCGCCGATTTAAATATTGGTGACCAATCAATCCCGATTATGCTGCAAGCACAAAATCAAACTATCACTAACCCAAGCGATTTAGCTAACTTGTATGTTGGTGGCCGTAATGGTCAACTAGTGCCACTGAGTAGTGTGGCAACGATTACTGAAGAAGGTGTTGCAGCAGAGCTTGAGCGCCACGCGCAGCGCCGTGCTATTGAACTGAGTATGGAAATGCCTGAGGGCGTAACTATTGCTGAGCTGGTTACAAAAATCCGTGATATTTCCGAGCAATCTTTACCTGCAGGCATCAGCTTGGCGTTTAAAGGTGAGGCATTAACCTTTGAAGAAACAGCCAATGAAGTATTAGTGACCTATGTTCTGGCCTTTTTAATTGTTCTTCTGGTATTGGCTGCACAATTTGAAAGTGTGAATAGTGCAATCGTTGTTATGATCACAGTACCGTTTGGTATTACATCTGCAATTCTAGCGCTGTATCTAACAGGTACATCATTAAACATTTACTCGCAAATTGGTTTAGTGATGCTGATTGGTCTAATTGCTAAAAATGCCATCTTGCTAGTGGAGTTTGCTGACCAATTACGTGACCAAGGACGCTCGGTTAGAGTTGCAGTAGAAGAGGCCGCATTGGTTCGTCTTCGCCCAATCGCGATGACACTGGTTTCAACCTTACTGGGTGCATTACCACTTATTTTATCTACTGGTGCAGGGGCAGAGGCTCGTAACGCCATTGGTTGGGTAGTATTTGGCGGTTTAGCACTGGCGGTGTTATTTACTCTATATTTAACGCCTGTTATTTACCTTGGTTTAGCTCGCTTTACTAAACCAAGGGGAGATGAGTCGAAACTTCTGGCTGAAGAGTTAGAAAAGGCTTAATCCTACTTAATTGGCTATTTTTTCTTTGAAAAAATAGCCAATTACCCTCACAATTAAATCAAATGGTTTAATCTAGGTACGCGTATGCAAGCCGAACACGTCGATATTGCCCAATTTCTTTCTGATCATGCTCCTTTTGATGATCTTCCTGAAGAGGCGGTAAATAAACTCGCTGCACAAATCGAAATCGCTTATTTTCGCGCAGGCACAGAAATATTAAATTATGGCGAAGATATCGCTGATTTATATGTTATACGCAGTGGTGCCGTTGAAATGTATCGCCGTGATGGTGATTTATACAACCGTTTAACTATCGGTGGGATCTTTGGTTCAATGGGCCTTCTTATGAACCGTAAAGTGCGGTTTCCGGCAAAGGCGCTTGAAGATACCTTAGTTTATTGCATCAATGTTAAGTTGTTTAACGAGTTTTGTGATGAGTACGAAGTGTTCGCAGATTTCTTTGAAGCCGATGGTAATGTGCGCCTTCATCAGGCAATTGTTGAACAAGCCGACAGCAACGATTTAACAACTGCTAAGGTAAAGTCGCTTCTTCATCGTGATGTTGTTACTGTGGCAAAAGATGCATCAGTGCAAATGGTTGCGCAATTGATGACGCAAGAGTCGGTATCGTCTGTGCTGGTTACTGATGCAGATAAACCAATCAGTGATGATCCTGATGACGACGACGGCCAAGTAGTTGGCATTATTACCGACCGAGACTTACGTACCAGTGTGATTGCTGAAGGGTTAAGTTACGAAGCGCCAGCCGCGCAAATAATGCAAAAGGACTTAGTACTTCTTGATAGCAATGCGTATGTGTTTGAAGCCGTGCTTGCAATGCTCAGAGATAATATTCACCACCTGCCTGTAGTCGTTAAGAAAAAACCGATTGGCGTTATTTCGTTATCAGATATTTTACGCTACGAGTCGCAAAGTAGCTTATTGTTAGTACGCGGCATATTAGCTCAGCAATCGGTTGAAGATTTAGCTCACTATGCAAGGCAGCTGCCTAATGTGTTTGTACGCATGGTTAACGAAGACGCTAACTCACACATGATTGGTACCGCAATGGCTGTAATAGGGCGTACCTTCAAACAGCGTTTACTTGATTTAGCTGAAGAAAAGTTTGGCCCACCGCCGGTTCCTTATTGCTTCATCGCTCTAGGTTCAATGGCGCGTGATGAGCAATTAATTGTAACTGACCAAGATAATGCCATTATCCTTGATAATAATTTTAACGAGGAGTTACATGACGAGTACTTCCAGAATTTGGCTGATTTTGTTTGTGATGGTTTAGCTGAGTGTGGCTACAAGTATTGTGAAGGCGAAATTATGGCGTCATTTAAAAAGTGGCGTTTAACACGCGAGCAGTGGAAAGAACAATTTGCAGGTTGGATGGCTGAACCTAAACCGCAGGCTTTGTTACACAGCTCGATCTTTTTTGATTTAGACGGTGTTTACGGTAAAAACAAATGGGCCGATGAGCTCAAACGCTTTATCGCAACAGAAGGGCGTAAGAATAAACGTTTCTTAGCTAACCTTGCTGCGAATGCTCGTAACAGAACACCGCCTTTAGGCTTCTTTAAAGACTTTGTGTTAGAGCATAATGGTCAGCATAAGCGATCTATGAACTTAAAACGCCGCGGTACAGCGCCTTTATCTGATGTAATACGCGTGCATGCATTAGCGATAGGCAGCCGTAAACAAAATTCATTCGAGCGTTTAGAGGATATTATCGAAGCTAAATTACTCCCTGATGGTAAAGCACAAGATTTACGAGACGCCCTAGAGTACATTGCCATGATCAGAATTAGACACCAAGCATGGCAAATAGAAAAACTTGATGAAACGCCAGATAACGACTTAGAGCCTCATTTACTTTCTCCTTTTGAGCAGCGTAATCTCAAAGAGGCGTTTGCCATTTTAGATAAAGCGCAGAGCTTCCTTAAATTCAGGTATTCTGCTAACACTGGGATGAAGTAATGGCAAAACAAGGCGCAAAACTTGATTGGCCGACTCGGTATCAACAGTTATTAGCACAGAGCAAACAGCCACTAATTCAAGCGTTTTATGAATCAGCTCTTTGTGATTTAAACATGCCTATTAGCGATGTACCCTTAGTAGCGCTTGACTTTGAGACAACCGGTCTAAATTATCAAAATGACGATATCGTCAGTGTTGGTTTAATCCCATTCAATACTAAGCGTATTTTTTGTAAAGATAGCCAACATTGGATTGTTCAACCAAGGCGTAAGCTTGCTGAAGAGTCGATTGTTATACATGGTATAACTCACTCAGAAGTGAGCGATGCACCTGATTTTTCAACGATTATGGAGCCTTTGTTAGCAGCATTAAAAGGCAAAATTATAGTGGTGCATTTTGCTCCCATTGAACGGCACTTTTTATATCAAGCGTTGCAAGCTCGCTTAGGCGAAGGGCTTGAATTTGCTGTTATAGACACGCTAGATCTGGAAACTCGTGCTCTTAGAGCAAAGCAAGGGTTACTAGGGCGATTATTTAACTCTAAGCTTGATTCTGTGCGCTTAGCAGACTCTCGTATTCGTTATTCGTTACCTGCGTATCAAAACCACAACGCACTGAATGATGCCACAGCCACCGCAGAGCTGCTACAAGCGCAAATAGCTTACCACTACCGCCAAGATACACCGCTAAGCGAATTACTAATATAGCGCCAGTAGCAACGGCTTTTGCCGGTTAATTTAAATTATCTGAGCAAAGCTTATAAATAAAAAACGCCGCAAATGCGGCGTTTTTTATTATTTAACGGCAGGTTTAGTGTCTTGGTTCTGTTCGTAAGCCAAGAATTAAACTTACACACATTAATAGCAATACAAAGGTAAACGGCAAGCCCGTAGATACGGCGCCGGCTTGTAAGGCTTCGATTGCTTGTGTGCCACCAATCCAAACAAGTGCTGCTGCAATAGCACCCTCGATTGTTGCCCAAAAGATACGTTGAGGTACTGGTGCGTCAACTTTACCACCGGCAGTGATAGAGTCGATTACTAATGATCCTGAGTCTGATGAAGTAATAAAAAACACGAGTACTAACACAATTGCAATGAATGAAAGCACTTGCGACATTGGTAGGGCTTCAAACATTTGGAACATAGCAAGCGGCACATCAGTTAAGCCTTTTTCACCTAGTACACCCACTTTATCGATAACTTGTTCAATAGCGATACCACCATAAATCGACATCCAGAAGATAGTCACAACAGTAGGAACTAGTAATACAGCAATTAAGAACTCACGGATTGTACGGCCTTCAGATACGCGCGCAATGAACATACCTACAAACGGTGACCATGAAATCCACCAAGCCCAGTAGAATACAGTCCAGCCATGCATCCATGTTTCATCTTCACGACCATGTGGGTTACTTAGTGGAATAATGTTTTCAACATAACCCATTACTGTATTAGGAAGGTTGCCAAATGCTGCAGAAAAACCAACAAGTGCAACAAATACAAGTAATACAAAAGCAATAAGCATGTTTACGTTACTAAGTAGTTTTACACCGCCGTCGATACCGCGAACAACAGAAATCACGGCAAGTAACGTTACACCTACAATAACACCAATTTGTAAGCCAATTCCGCTATCAGTACCAAATACATGGTTAATACCTGCAGCGGCTTGTTGCGCGCCTAAACCAAGAGACGTTGCAAGGCCAAATAGAGTGGCAAGTACAGCTAGAATATCAATAAGGTGGCCAGGCCAGCCCCATGCTTTGTCACCTAAAATAGGGTAAAAAATTGAACGAATTGATAACGGCAAACCTTTGTTATAGCAAAAGAATGCGAGAGAAAGTGAAACAACGGCGTAAATTGCCCAAGGGTGTAAACCCCAATGGAACATAGTTGCACCCATTGCCATTTTGGCAGCTTCTGGCGTGTTTGCTTCAACACCGAGAGGTGTTTCGTACCAGCCTGTAAAGTAAGCTACAGGTTCTGCTACGCCCCAGAACATTAAGCCTATACCCATACCTGCAGCAAATAACATTGCTAACCAAGAAATACGAGAGTGAGTTGGACGCGCTTCTTTACCACCAAGGCGGATGTTACCGTATGGTGAAACAATTAACGCTAAGCAAAACAATACGAATAAGTTTGCTGACCACATAAAAAAGCCATCAAAGTTATTAATAATGTCGTTCTTAATACCATTCAGGGTTGTTTTTGCTGTTTCAGCATCTGAAATAAGTGTTGCCACTAAGAATAGGGCAATTAAACCAGCACTAATGCCAAATACAGGGTTATGTACATCAAAACCCCATTTTTGTACATTGTCCTGACCGACGGTGTAGTCGGTATTGTCGATACTGTACTTATCATGATGTTCGCTCATGAATACCTCTTGTTGTAGTTATATCTAGCAGAAAGCTAAACGGCCGGATGGCACAAGTTCAACTAATACTCTTTACGTGTAAAACTTAAAATTAGTTTGTAGACGAACTAAATTTGTACCAAAGTCTAGTCTTTAGTGTAGGAGTTCGAAAAAAAATGTAAATGGTTTTGTCCCTAAACAGCCGAATAAATGCAGTTTTTTACGTTTTTTGTTGGAATTGTGAACAAATTGGGCAGGGGGAAGGAATAATTTGATGACAGTATTATTTCAAAGCAAATTATTTCAATTGAGAGGAAAGTGCTGCAAACACAGGGCTTGCAGCACAAAGTTACTACTTTTTGTAAGCGTCGTTATGAACACCAGCAGCACGACCTGAAGGATCTGCATTGTTTTGGAATGATGCATCCCAAGCTAGTGCTTCAGGAGTAGAACAAGCCACTGATTTGCCATGCGGAACACATTTCGCAGGGGCATCGCCAGGGAAGTGCTCCTCGAAAATACTACGATAAAAATACGCTTCTTTAGAATCAGGCGTATTGATCGGGTATTTGTATTTCGCATTAGCAAGGTCTTGATCGCTTACTTGATCGTTTACATACTCTTTTAAAGTATCAATCCAGTTATAGCCTACACCATCAGAGAACTGCTCTTTTTGACGCCAAAGTACGTCGTCTGGTAGATAGCCGTCGAACGCTTCACGAATAATGTGTTTTTCGATTTTACCGTCTTTACACATTTTCGCTTCTGGGTTGATACGCATTGCTACGTCTACAAATTCTTTATCTAAGAATGGCACTCGCGCTTCAACGCCCCATGCTGCCATTGATTTATTAGCACGCAAGCAATCGAACATATGTAGTTTAGAGACTTTACGGTTAAGTTCTTCATGGAACTCTTGCGCATTTGGTGCTTTGTGGAAATAAAGGTAACCACCAAATAGCTCATCAGCACCTTCGCCCGATAACACCATTTTAATACCCATGGCTTTAATTTGGCGCGCCATTAAGTACATCGGCGTTGAGGCACGAATAGTTGTTACATCGTACGTTTCGATGTGATAAATCACTTCACGCAGGGCATCAATACCTTCTTGAATAGTAAAGTGAATAGGGTGGTGAACCGTACCAATCATATCAGCTACTTTTTGTGCAGCTTCTAAATCGGGTGAGCCTTCTAGACCCACAGAGAATGAATGCAGTTTTGGCCACCATGCATCAGACTCGTCATTATCTTCGATACGTTTTGCAGCAAAACGCTGTGTGATAGCAGAGATAACCGATGAATCTAAACCACCAGATAATAGAACGCCATATGGAACGTCACACATTAATTGACGTTTAACAGCTGCCTCTAAGCCTTCTTTAACATCGCTCGCTTTAGCTTCGTTGTCTTTTACTGCATCATAGCTTTGCCAATCACGGCTGTAGTACTTACGAAGTTGACCATCTTTGCTCCACAAGAAATGACCCGGAGGGAACTCTTCAATATGTTTACAAATTGGCGATAATGCTTTTAATTCTGAAGCAACATAAAAGTTACCATGCTCATCATGACCCGTATAAAGCGGAATAATCCCGATATGGTCACGACCAATTAAGTAAGCATCTTGCTCTTCGTCGTATAAACAAAACGCAAAAATACCATTTAAATCATCTAAAAACTCAGGGCCTTTTTGTTTATATAAAGCCAAAATAACTTCACAGTCTGATTGAGTTTGAAAAGTAAAATCAGTTTCTAAACTAGCAGCGAGCTCTTTGTGGTTATAAATTTCACCGTTAACAGCAAGAATATTTGTACGCTCAGGGTTGTACAAAGGCTGTGCACCACTTGATACGCCAACAATCGCTAGACGCTCGTGCACTAAAATAGCTTTATCTGATGAATATACGCCAGACCAATCTGGCCCGCGGTGCCTTAATAGTTTTGACATCTCAATTGCTTGGCTACGCAATTGAGCGGGATCAGATTTAATATCTAATACCCCAAAAATTGAACACATAGTGACTCCTCATTCCAAATATGTGCGCAGTTAACAGAATTTATATAACTGCGAATGTTTGTTTTAACAGAAATAATTACCTAAGTCACACAGGTTTTTTAATTAATTGAGAATAAAATATGCACCTGCGGTTACCTCTTTGCACCAGTATGGGGTAAGTGGTTAAAGGGTGAGCAGTTTAAATGCTTGATTTGTGCAAATTGGATGATAATGAGTCTGGAATAAAGGCTTTTGTTACTAAATTTTCTGCACAGCTTTGGTGCAAAGGAATGCGTAGGGTTTTTATCTTTTTAAATGTATAGACAAGCCATGAAGGTAACGCGAGCAAAGACTTTCTTTGCTCGCATTTTAAACATCAATAAATTAAGCGCTATTTATTAATATAGTTTAGTGCTATCGCAAGTTGATTTAAGTGCGCAGTTAGCTTTTCTTGTGCCTCGTGGGCTTCGTTGAGTGTAACAAACTTAAAGTGAAGGAAGTCGCCGGGTTTTAATTGTGCAAAATGACGAAGATCCGCTTCGATCACGGTGCCGAGCAATGGATAACCACCCGTTGTTTGCGCATCGTTTAATAGTACTATGGGTTCACCATTTGGCGGAAGCTGAATACAGCCAGGAGCAACAGCCATAGAGGGTAATGAAACATCATGGCTGATATCACACTCATCACTTAATAGTCTTGTGCCCATACGGTTGCTATTAGGCGATACATGCCAAGAATGATTTATAAAGTTAACGATGGTTTCCTTTGGTAACAGTGCTGCATGTGGTGCAGCATGAATACGAATTTGTGTACTTTTAGGTGGTAGCATGGCACCTAAGCCAACTTTGGTATTGTACCTTGGCGTTATATCAAAACTATCGCCAGCCTGTAGTGCTTGACCGGTTAAGCCACCAAAACCCGCTAATATATCTGTTGAGTAAGAATCTAAAATGGGCTCAGGTAAATGCCACTCGCCGCCAATAGCAAGGTAGCTTCTAAAACCATGACGTGCAGCATTAAACTTTAATACATCGCCTTTTTTTATGTAAAAGCTCCAGCCAGGATCAACAGGGTTGCCATTCACTGTGGCTTTCATATCAGTGCCGTGCAGAGCAATGTAGTAATCGTTATCGAACTGAATTTCGGCAAGACCTAAAGTGATCTCAATAACGGGGTTGTTGTCGTCGTTGCCAACTAAACGGTTTGTAATAACTTGAGCGTAAGGGTCTATGCAACCTGATTGACCAATGCCTAAATGGCGAGAGCCTGTTCGGCCTTGATCTTGTATAGACATTTGCATGCCAGGTTTGATGATAGTGATCATTTTAACACCTCCTGAATAACAAACTCTAAAGTATCACCAGGTTCAATAGCACAAGGCGAGGCTGCATTGATATCAAACAGACGAAAATCTGTATGACCAATAATTTGCCAGCCACCAGGTGAGCTTTCAGGGTAAATACCGGTTTGATCGCCGCCGATAGCAACAGAACCTTTTGGAACAGAGAGCCTTGGTTCAGCATGACGAGGTGTGTAAAGTTGTGGATTTAAACCATCTAAATAAGCAAAACCGGGCTTAAAGCCTAAAAAAAGCACGTGGTATTTGGCACTGCTGTGCATTTGAGCAACATCATCAACAGAAAGCTTATGATGTCTAGCAACATGCGCTATATCAGGCCCATATTCACCACCATAACGAGTCGCAAGTTTATGATGACGTGAGTTAAAGTCTGTGGCTTTAAGTTCGTGCCATTGTTCTAGCAATCGTGGCAGCCAACCAGCAAGTTGAGCGGGCTCTTTCAGGTAAAGCGTTAAATTATTATTGGCAGGGACTACATCAACAAAGTCATCACTGCTTTGGCAATATTGGGCTAATGCCCATATTTTCTTTTGCGTAGTGAGTGTGTCGCTTGCTGTTTCATAGGCATCAAAAAAGATGCTATGCGTAGTGAGCGCCATAATTTTAGGTGTACTATTGGTCGTCGTCATTGCGTATCAATCTTA
This sequence comes from Pseudoalteromonas sp. P1-8, assembly GCF_001399985.1. Classification (NCBI taxonomy): domain Bacteria; kingdom Pseudomonadati; phylum Pseudomonadota; class Gammaproteobacteria; order Alteromonadales; family Pseudoalteromonadaceae; genus Pseudoalteromonas; species Pseudoalteromonas sp. P1-8. The sequence continues at coordinate 544,510 of NZ_LJSO01000001.1, read as the reverse complement.
TTATTATCCCTTAATGCTTATTAGCATATAGGCTGTTTGTTGATGATGTAAATGTGTCTTTAGTGTTAATTAGAAAAACTCAAGACAATCAAGTGGCTATAATAGCTTATAACCACTTGATAAAGTGCAATGCCTAATTACTGTGCGTTATTTAGTAACCAATTAGACAGTAAACGTACGCCATAGCCTGTACCGCCTTCAGCTAGTTCATCTTTTGCTTTAGAATTTAGCGCGTTACCAGCAATATCAATGTGAACCCAACGTGTGTCACCGGCAAAGTTTTGTAAGAAACTCGCTGCTGTAGTAGCACCTGGGCCATGTGAACCGATGTTTTTAAGATCAGCAATGTCTGACTTTAACGCATCTTCATAACCTAGAGGTAAACGCCATAGGTTTTCGTTTACTTGTTTACCAGCAAGAGTTAGTTGCTCTACAAGGGTGTCGTCGTCAGAAAACACAGCCGCATAGTCATTACCTACAGCACGAATTTTAGACCCTGTTAGGGTAGCAACATCAACCATAATACTTGGTTTGTACTTGTCGCGGGCATACCACATTGCATCACTTAATACTAAACGGCCTTCAGCATCTGTATTTACAATTTCAACGCTTAAACCTTCAGCGGTTCTTACAACGTCACCCGGCGCGACAGCAAATTGCGATACCATATTAGCTGCCATGCCCATTACAGCAACAACGTTTGTGTCGGCTTTAGCCAGTGCCATTGCTTTTACAGTACCCAGTACAGCAGCTGCACCTGCCATGTCTGATTTCATGCGGGCGATTGAAGCGCCTGTTTTAAGGCTGTAACCACCAGAATCAAAGGTAATACCTTTACCCACTAATGCGATAGGGGTGTTTTTATTACCTTGATAATGTGCAACCACTAAACGTGCACCTTCTTCGCTACCACGGCCAACAGCCTCAAGTGCACCCATGCCCAGCTTTTTAAGTTGCTTAGGCTCTAAAACAGTAATTTTAACACCTAACTTTTTAAGCTCTTTTGCCGCTTTAGCAAAATCAACCGGCGTCATTTCTGTTGCAACTTCAGACGTTAAGTCACGCGCTAAAAATACACCTTGTTCAATGCTTTGTAGTAGTTTATGGGTTTTGACCGCTTGGTCTAAATTTTCAACATCTAATGTGTAGTTAACAACATGGCTGTCTTGTTCTTTTTTGTATTGCTCAAAACGGTGGTCACGTAAATTTGCGCCATGTGCAAATTCTGCTGCATATTTAGCATTGATTGCGCTGTCTTTTAGCTCTGAAAAATCAAGGCTAACATTTTCCTGTTTAGCCGACTGCAATTTAGCGTGAACGTTACCACCTAGTTTTGCCATTTTTGCTGCATCTAGTTTTGGCTGCTCTCCTAAGCCAACAAGTAAGATGCGCTGATGGTCGCTACCGTTTGGTGCGATAACTTCTAAAGTTTTGCCATAGGCTGCTTTAAAGTCGCTAAATTCAATGACTTTATTTAGGTGAGTTTGGGTTTCTGGCTTTAAATAATTAAAGTTAGCAACTTGGCTATCTGTATCTAAAAATAAAACTAGGGTGTTGTCGTTCGGTTTAATTGATTTCGCAAAAGTGAACTCTGCTGCATTCACTTGCGTAGCAAGTGTTAATCCTAATGCAATAGCAGATAAGCTGTGTGCAATTTTCATTTTTTAATATCCCAATGTTAAAAAGCTGTTTTTTACCGTAAATAAGGTTAAGAGTTAAATTGTTAGCGGTGAATCGCTGTTTGCATGCGTTTAAGTTGAAATTATTAATACCTATGCTCGGTCTGTCTTAAATACAGGCTTTTAAGAGGAAATAAGTATGACAATTAAGTCGATGTTACTGACACTATTCACTTGCAGTGCCATTTTTACCACCAGCCCAATTAAAGCTGACACAATGCCAGATAACGCGACAGGGCATATTGAAACCATTGTGCTTGGTTCGGGTTGCTTTTGGGGAGCAGAAAAACGATACGAAGCACTTGATGGTGTATTGGATGCGGTATCTGGCTATGCTGATGGGCATGGGTTTAAAGCGACCTACAAGAACATAACACGTAGCTCACGACGCTTTGATAAAAACAATTATGCAGAAGTTGTTAAAGTGACATACAACAGTAACGAGTTAACAACTCAATCGCTTTTAAAGCATTATTTTGAAAATCATGATCCAACTCAGCTAAATCGCCAAGGGAATGATGTTGGTACTCAATACCGCTCAACAATTTTGGTAAGTAATAATGAGCAACTCGAGATTGCCAATAAACTTAAAGATGAATACCAAAGCAAATTAACCGCAGCAGGCTACGGCAAGATTGTGACTGTGATAAAACCCCTTGATGCATTTTATGCTGCTGAGGATTATCATCAAGATTATTTAAAGAAAAACCCCAATGGCTATTGCCCTGATCATTCAACGGGCGTTGTATTCACACCAGTAGAAAAACAGCAGGTTGATAACACAGCCTTATTGGCAGGTAAGCAAATAGTAGTGATTGATGCTAAAGGTTATTGCCCATACTGTGAAAAATTTAAAAAAGAGGTCGCTAATGAGTACATGGGCTCGATACCTATGACATTCCGTCATGCTGATCAACTTGATGGCTTAACGGTTAAAACGCCGACTTGGGCAACACCCACGTTATTATTTATAGAAAATGGTGAAGAGGTTTATGGTCGCCAAGGATATGTCAGTAAAGATGAGTTTTACAAAGCCTTAGGCGCATTTAAACTAGGTGATAGTGAAGCTTTTAGAGTGGCATTTCATGCCAGAACTGACAGCCCATATTGTAAGCAGTACGATATCTTTAAAAATACACCCGACGGTATTTTTATTGATAAGCTAAGTGGAGCGCCGCTATTCGATACCCGAGATAGATTTAATTCGGGCACTGGCTGGCTTTCTTTTACACATCCAGTAAAAGACAGTGTAACTATGCATGAAGACAACAGTTATGGCATGCAACGTATTGAGCTTAAATCAAAAAGCTCGGGTATTCATTTAGGTCATTTGTTCCCTGGTGAAGGGCCAAGAGGTAAAGATAGATACTGCATAAATGCTACAGTGCTTGATTTTGTGCCAAGAGATAAATCTTAAAAGGTAACTGACGTAAGAAAACCAGCCGACATGGCTGGTTTTCTTTTAGCCTGATGACTTTTTACCACAATTTTAATTCCTGTTTAGCGAGATTTAAGTTAAACGACACCAGCTCGTTATTATTTAGCTGCACAGCCTCATAGAAATCGGCAATGGCTGCTGTATCATTTTTCGCCATTAGTCGAGCAATGCCTCTATTACTTAATGCATAAGATGTCAGTTCATTTCGTTTATAGTGCGAGGCATTGACCTTTTTAAGCATCGCGATTGCTTGAGAGCAATCTTGATCAGCTTTATCAAACTGCTTCAGTTTCACACTCGCAACACAGCGGTTAAACGGCACGATATAGTTGTTAGCTTCGTTCATTGTCTCTAATGAATTTGCAAAGTTGCCTTGCATAATTGCTTTTGAGCTTGCGTTATCGTCAACAACCATGAGTTTAAAGTCGTTGTTGTTGGCGAATACAAAATTTGAACAAACAAATAATATTAACCACACGCAGGGTTTAAGATTTAATTTAAACATTGTTTTCTCCTTGTTAGCGTAAGCGTTGTGCTTACTCTATAAAGTTAGAAAACAGGGTATAAAACTGACAAACGATATAATCGCACCCATAAGGTGAAGAAAAGTATTCTATAACGCAGATATTTTAGACGAAAAAAAGCCCGGTCAGAACACACAAGAACCGGGCTTTCGACAACAATTTGGTTGGGGTAACTTTTACAGCGCTAGGTTTTGTTTTGCGCGGCTTAAGTTGTGGTTAACAAGTTCGTTTTTAGAAATTTGCACTGCTTCATAAAAGTCAGAAAGAGCAGCAGTATCGTTTTCAGACATGATGCGTGCAACACCACGGTTACTAAGTGCAAACGATGTTAGTTCACGGCGTTTGTAACCTGGTACTTTACTTGTGCTTAGAAGAGAAATTGCTTGTGTACACAGGCTTTCCGCTTCTGAAAAATTCTTTTCTTTAACGCTTAATGCACAGCGGTTGAAGGCAGTTTCGTATTGGCTAGTTGCATTGTCGTTAGATTGAGCTTGCTCAATAACCATCAGTTTATAATCAGCTTGGTCGGCTACTGCCATCGCTGAGCAAGTTAATAAAGAGCTAAGTGCAATAGTTTTTACAAGTGTTTTTAACATGATAGTTTTCCTCTGAATAAGTTGGTGTTTCTTGCCAACGAGTGAACTTTAAAATATTCCTATAAGCTAAACAAACGATTAAATTAAAACTGATAGATGAAGAAATTTAATCTATAGAGTAATTACTCAGTATTCAGGGTTTTACTGTGGTGTAGAGGAGGTGAAGTTGTTTTATTCCTGTATTAAAAAGTAAAATTACTTTAGCTTAGTGCTTGATAAATTAATGCCGTCACTTATGCAGTTACTCGTAAAATCCCTGTTTACTGATGCTAATGGCAATAAATTCTTGGGCTACATTAATATCGGCTTAGCCGGGATTGAGTATACGCAACCATGTTTGTTGATGATGAACCAGTTGGCTTTTGGTTTGGCATATCAACACCTAATACAATTGATTTACCAAAACTAAACTTTCCAATTCAAGCTGTTTCAGAGCCTATCTATGGTCTGCCTTCTCAAATCGAGATTATTAACGGTTATATTTCCTCGAGTATTGAGATATCGTCGCAATAGACTACTCACCTAACAAATAATTCTAACTATAATTATGCAAAAATTATCTAAAGCTCTTTTACTGCCAACATTCATATCTGGAGTGCTTTCATTTAAGGCGTTTGCTAACGCCCAGTCAGCTGACGTCGAAGTCATTAATCTCGCGGATGATTTTTATACTTTATATCAGTCAAGCAATACGTTGACTGCAGAAAATAGAGCAGAGCAGTTTTCTCAACATTTCGCTTCTCAATTTGCACCTTTTTATAGTGATAAAAGCTTTTTAAAAGCTATTGAGGGTTTCAGTGAAATAGAAGAAGTATATTTATCAAAAAATAGGCGTTTATCTAAAGATTTAAACAGCAGTATGGAATCATTTATTGCTATTTTCCCTGAGTTTAAATCTGAAACTCCCATTTACATACTCCACTCATTAGGAAGGTTCAATGGGGCAACGCGAGAGTTAAATGGTAAGTATTACTTAATGTTTGGTGTAGACCTTATGGCCAAATATCATACCTGGAAAAGCGATACGCCATTCTTTCATCACGAGTTATTTCATGTTTACCATGAAAAATTATTTCAATGTAAGGATGAGCTATGGTGCTCTATTTGGACTGAGGGATTAGCTACTTACGTTTCACATAAATTAACTCCGTCAGCCAGTGATGATGAATTGATGCTAAACATACCTAGCAATCTAGTAAAAAAGATTCGCTCAAGGCAGTTCGATTCTCTCGTTGACCTCAAGAAAAAGTTTTATTCAAAAAAACCTGAAATATATTCTTCATTTTTCAACTTCGCAAAGGACGAGACAAAGCTGCCATACCGAAGAGGTTATTACCTAGGTTTTATTTTAGCTAAAGAAATTGGCAAAAATTACAGCTTAGAGCAATTGGCTAAAATGGATAAAAAGACAGTAGAGAGCCTATTGCTAAAAGAGCTTGATTTATTAATAAAAGCGGAAGGCTAAAAAACTAAACACCTAAACGACAAAACCCAGCCTAAGCTGGGTTTTGAGACAACACAATTCTGTGAGAACTTATAACGCTAAGTTCTTTTTCGCACGAGTTAAGTTGTGCTCAACTAACTCGTTCCCTGAAATTTGTACTGCTTCGTAAAAGTCTGACAATGCAGCAGTGTCATTTTCAGACATGATGCGTGCAACACCACGGTTACTTAACGTAAATGACGTTAGTTCGCGACGTTTATAGCTAGGTACTTTACTCGTACTTAGTAAGCTGATTGCTTTTGAGCATAATGTTTCAGCTTCAGAGAATTTTTTCTCTTTAACACTCAAAGCACAGTCATTAAATGCTTGTTCGTATTGACGGTTCTCTGCAACATCAGCAGTGATAGATTGGTCAATTACCATCAATTTGTAGTCACTCTGATCAGCCACTGCCATAGCTGAACAAGTTAATAAAGAGCTAAGTGCAACGCGTTTCATAAGTGTACTAAACATAATCTTTTCCTCTATTTGAATCGGTATCAATCGCCGACAAATGAACTTTAATTGAGCAGAGCAAATTCAACAAACGATAAAAAATGACCTAATAGATGAAGAAATTTAACCTATAGACTTTAGTCTAATGTAGTGAGTTAGTCTTATAGCTGTCAGGTCTGTGATCTGACCCCGATAAAGTAGACACGGGGTTTAAATAGCTAATGTTTACGATAAAGAAAAATAAGGAGGCAGAGTACGCAAAACAAACAAATTGTTGTTAATTAAAAATAAAATCGGTACTTTATGATGGTATGTATAGTTGATGACTTAATTTATTTAGAATAAGCGTATAACCATGAAACTGATATTTGCGTTGTTACTTTTAGGATCTGTTATTGCCAATGCAGCTGAAGATAAAGTCGCTGTTTATCTTAATTTTGAGCAGGCTTATTTGAGCAATGATGTATCTTTGTTTACGCCATTATTAAGTAAAAACTATACGATTAGACAAACATTGCATATTCCAGGCATAGGGTCAGATACTGTACCTGTTACTAAAGCTCAGTTACTTGAAGGCATGAAGCAAAATCCTAACCCTAGTTCATTACCGCGCTCAAAAGCTGAATCAGTTATAATAGAAACAATTTCAAAACAGCAATTCTGTGCAAGTTCTCAAACTTTAGATCAAGTCGTAGTAGCAGGTAAAAACTACGAAGAGAAGGAACTAAGAAAAGCGTGTTTTAAACACGAAAATAATAGCTATGAAGCTATATCACATACCATTGATGTGTATTATCGAGAGCTTTGATAGAGATAGTTAACATTCAGAAATTTCCGTGTATCAAATAAACTTACTAACTGATATTAATTACGGATAAACCTTATAAATGAGATAAGGAAATAAATATGAACAAACAGTTAGGTTTAGTAGCTGGGGTATTACTAGCATCATCGAACTGTTTCGCAGCTGATAGTTTTCAAGTTGAAACTGCTGTTTATAGAGCGAATGAGCTTCTAGCATCGCCAGTAATGCTGGTGGAAGAAAAACAACCTGCGAGCATCTCTATAGGTGAGGGGTTTAGCTATGAAGTTACAGTGATACCACAACAAAATAATACGGCAGCTGTAGAAACATCAATCACACTCGCTGGCAGCTATTTTACTCCTTCTTTTATTGTGGAGTATGGTAAACAGGCGTCTTTCGAAATTGGTGAAAACAAAGTGAGTATTTTAGTAACCAAGTCGAAAAGTTAAATTAGCAATAAAAGACCCTCAACAAAATTGAGGGTCTTTTATCTATTATTTTAGATGTTTAAAAGTATCAATCATCCATTTTATAAATAGCTCTAATTGTGCATTAGTTTCGCTAGGATCGTGTTGCACTAAGTAATATTTATCTTTCGTTTTTAATGGCATATCGGTGAAATTAAATAACCACTGCTCATCAAACCAAGTCTGACTGATAGGTAAGGGGATTAGGGCAATACCCATACCCTGTTGCGCGGCACGTGCCACACCAAACATACTATCAACTTGAATAATTTGCTTTGGTGCAAAGTCTTCAATACCAGCATGCTCTGCCCATTGGTGCCAAGCCCAAGGACGCGCTTTATGAAGTATAAGAGGTACTTCATTTAATGCCTGAAACGGGTTTTCTTGCCATGCTTGCCAGTTTTCTTTATTGCAAGCTGGTGTATACGATAGCGAAAATAGCTCATGTACAACGCCTTCGTGCGGTTTAGATGAAGATAATACAATCGACAAATCGCTTTGCTTAGTCAGCTCTTTACGCGTTTTTAAGGTATTAAGCTGTAAGTTTGTATTTGGGTGCTCACTGGTCCATTCGCTCAGTTTTGGCATTAAAAGCTCACTGGCAAAAAACTCAGGTAGCGTAATACTGATCGTTACGTTTTCTTGTAACTGACTAAATTCATTGATGGTTTTTTCTAGCGCTTTGATCAGCGGTGATACAGAGTCATAAAAATTCTTCCCCGCAGCAGTTAGGCGGATAGAGCGGGTTTGACGTTCAAATAGTTCAATACCCAATTGTTCTTCTAATTGTTTGATCTGATGGCTTACGGCAGACGGTGTAAGGTAAAGTTGGTTTGCAGCATCTTTAAAGCTAAGGGTGCGTGCAGCAAAACAAAATGAGCGTAGGCCACGAATAGGTGTTTGCATAGTTAATTTCAGTAAGTCTCAATAGCGCTTGTTAGTTAATTAACTGCTAAGCAATTATTATCCCAAAATGTAAAAAAATAGAGAGTAAAGAATGAATATAGCTAACTCTTGCCATATTGTATAAAAAACAATCGTGAATCGCTCGTTTAATCTATGTTTAGGCAAATGTTTAGTATAAAAGTGATCTTAGCAGTTTTAGCTATTTCGTCATAGTCTCAGTATTAGAAACTGCCAATTCACTAAAGCAGGGCATTTTATACTATTTATGTGACAAAATGGTGCGGCGAAAGGCTGACTTTAGATAAAAAAAATCCCTCTTGCGAGGGATTTTGGGTAACTCAGCGCCATTGGCACTGGGAATGAGGTCGGTACATGGGATGTGAGTGGCTTAAAAAGCCATCTCTGGAACATCACCTTCAACAAGCAATTTGCCTGCCGTTTTGCTAATAATTTCATCTACCGACACGCCTGGAGCGCGTTCGATTAGATGAAATGCGCCGTCTTTAACTTCTAGTACGGCTAAATCAGTTACGATTTTCTTTACACAGTTAACCCCAGTTAGCGGTAAAGTGCAACTTTCTAATAACTTAGAGTCGCCATGCTTGCTTGCATGAGTCATCGTAACAATAATATTCTTCGCGCCAGCAACGAGGTCCATCGCGCCACCCATGCCTTTAATTAGCTTTTTTGGGATCATCCACGATGCGATGTTACCGTTCTGGTCAACTTCAAATGCACCTAATACTGTTAAGTCTACATGACCACCCCGTATCATGGCAAAACTATCTGCACTATTAAATATTGCTGCACCTGTGGCTGCTGTCACGGTTTCTTTACCCGCGTTGATCATATCTGCATCAACTTGGTCTTTGGTTGGGTACGCACCCATACCTAATAAGCCATTTTCAGACTGCAACATGACTTCGATACCGTCAGGTACATAGTTAGCCACCAGAGTAGGGATACCAATACCTAGGTTTACGTAATAGCCATCTTGTAGTTCTTGTGCAACACGCATTGCAACTTGTTCACGTGATAATGCCATTTTATTGCTCCTTAATCGCGAGTTGTTACACGTTCAATGCGTTTTTCAAAGTCGCCTTTGATCACGCGATTAACATAAATACCTGGGGTATGAATTTGGCTTGGTTCAAGTTCACCTGGCTCAACAATTTCTTCAACTTCAGCAACAGTAATTTTACCTGCTGTCGCGGCCATCGGGTTGAAGTTCATCGCTGTGTGGCGAAATACAAGATTACCGTAGCGGTCAGCTTTCCATGCTTTAACAATAGCAAACTCACCTGTAATTGACTCTTCTAAGATATATGGGCGACCATCAAATTCTTTGACTTCTTTACCTTCGGCAACAGGAGTACCGTAACCTGTAGCTGTATAAAACGCAGGAATACCCGCACCACCAGCGCGCATCTTCTCAGCGAGTGTCCCTTGTGGTGTTAAAACAACATCAATTTCGCCATCGAGTAGTTGTTTTTCGAATAGCGCATTTTCACCTACATAAGAAGCGATGATTTTTTTAATTTGCTTATCATGAAGTAAAATCCCTAAACCAAAATCATCAACACCGCAGTTGTTCGAAACAACGGTTAGATTTTTAGTCTGTTTACGCTTAATTTCACTGATAAGTCCTTCAGGAATACCACACAAGCCAAAGCCACCAGCGATAATAGTATCGCCATCTTTTAAACCTTCCATTGCAGCTTCATAACTTGAAACCACTTTATCGAAACCGGCCATGAGCCTACTCCTTAATTATTCTGAGTGTTCTTTAGAGCAAGTGATACCTTGCTGACAGGTTGTTTATTTAGTGCACTGCAAATAGCCCAACCAGCTTTCGCCAGTCTTTCTAAATCAATTCCATGCTCTATGCCAAGCCCTTGTAGTAAGTAAACTACATCTTCAGTGGCAACATTTCCTGACGCACCTTTGGCATAAGGGCAGCCACCAAGGCCTGCAACAGCACTATCAACCGTTGCTATACCGCGTGTTAGGGCGGTGTAAATATTTGTGAGCGCTTGTCCGTAAGTGTCGTGAAAATGTACAGCGAGTTTTGATTTATCAATATGTTGCAAGAGTAAATCTAATAACTCATCGACTTTTTTCGCCGTACCTACACCAATGGTGTCGCCAAGGCTAATTTCGTAACAACCAAGCTCGAGTAATCGCTCTGATACTTTTAATACATCATTGTAGTCGACATCACCTTGATAGGGGCAACCCATGACGCAGCTAACATAGCCTCTAACGCGAATGTTATTCGCTTTGGCAAAAGCCATTACATCTTTAAAGCGATCAATACTTTCATCAATAGAGCAGTTGATATTCTTTTGACAAAACGCTTCACTTGCCGCTGTAAAGATAGCAAATTCTTGTATACCGACTTGTATTGCCGCCTCTGCACCCCGTAAATTCGGGGTGAGGGCACTTAAGTTAACATTAGGCAAATTTAACGCGCTAATTACATCGCTTGAGTCAGCCATTTGTGGCACCCATTTAGGTGACACAAAGGCGCCTGCTTCTATATCTTTAAGCCCAGCATCTGCAAGGGCGTTGATAAGAGCGACTTTATCTTGAGTGCTAACGGCGGCTTCATTTTGCAAGCCGTCTCTGGCGCCAACTTCTACAATGCGAACAAAATCAGGAAACTGTGCCATTACGCCTCCGGCTCTTCAACAATCGCGAGCATATCACCGTGACTCACCAGTTCACCTTCAGCAAAGCAATAGCTTGTTAATACACCATCATGCGGGGCATTTAGGGTATATTCCATTTTCATCGCTTCGATGATGACAACAGCGTCACCTTTAGTAACTGTACTACCCACCTTAACTAAATGTTTAACAACAGTACCATTGAGTGGTGCAGCGAGTGGCAATGCATCACTTTCGTGTTCACTAATATAGTGTTTATCAATCAGTTCTAGCACCGTTTGTTGTGCTTTGTACATCACTGTGATGTGAGAGTCTGTTTGATTAATATGAGCTACAACTTTTTCGCCATTAACGACTAGGTTTGCAAGGCCATTTTCAACCTTGCCCGAGGTTGTATAGTCAACTCCATCTAGGCTGATTTTAAAGCCATCTGAGGTCTTAACCGCATGAACATTTAAATCCACAAACGGAATTGTTGTTTTAGCGTCACTGTTTAGTATAAAGCCTGTTAATTGTTGCCATGGGCTGCTGCTTTCACCTTTTAGTTGGTGTGCATACGCATAGGCTGCCACAACGCTTGCAATAACAGAGTGTTGCGCGTTTTTAGCAACAAGGCGCTCACCTTGGTCTTCAATAAAGTGCGTATCGGGTGCACCAGCTTGAAAAGTAGGGTGGTTAGCAAGGTTAAATAAGAAATTAACGTTACAGCTAAAACCTGCTAGGTGGAATTGCTCTAGTGCTTTTGATAAACGCCCAAGCGCTGCCTCACGGTTATCGTCATGAACAATTAATTTAGCAATCATAGGGTCGTAGAACGGGCTAATTTCATCACCCGCTGCAATCCCTGTATCTATACGTACAAATTCAGATTCGTTCGGTGTAAATAGGGCATCAATGTGACCAGAACACGGAATAAAGTCATTACTTGGATCTTCAGCATAAATACGCGCTTCAAAGCTGTGACCTTGTAGCTGAATATCTGCTTGGCTAAGTGGTAAAACTTCACCTGCCGCAATATTGATTTGCCAATTCACCAAATCAACACCGGTTACCATTTCTGTTACTGGGTGCTCTACTTGTAAACGGGTGTTCATTTCCATGAAGAAGAATTCATCACCGCATAATAAAAACTCAACCGTACCAGCACCGCGATAGTTAATCGCTTGGGCACAACGCACCGCGGCTTCACCCATTTCTTTACGAAGCGCATCAGATAGACCCGGAGCAGGGGCTTCTTCAATTACTTTTTGGTGACGACGCTGTAAAGAGCAGTCACGGTCGCCTAAGTACACACAGTTACCGTGGCTATCAGCAAATACTTGTACTTCAACATGGCGAGGTTTAGTGACATAGCGCTCTAACAGTACTAAATCGTTACCAAAACCGGCTTTTGCTTCACGTTTTGCGCCTTCAAGTGCACTGATAAAATCTTTTGCGTGTTCTACAACTCGCATACCTTTACCACCGCCACCAAAAGCCGCTTTAATCAGTACCGGGTAACCAATTTTTTCAGCTTCGGCTTGTAAGAACTCAGTATCTTGATTGTCACCATAGTAACCAGGCACTAAAGGTACATTTGCTTGGTGCATAATTTCTTTAGCGCGGGTTTTTGAGCCCATGGCTTCAATACTTGATGCTGGCGGGCCTATAAAGGCGATATCATTTTTCTCACACGCGAGCGCAAAGTCACAGTTCTCTGATAAAAAACCATAGCCAGGGTGAATACAATCAACACCAGCTTGTTTTGCAACATCGATGATTTTGTCTGCCACTAAGTATGAGTCTTTACTTGGCGCAGGACCAATATGATACGCCTCATCAGCAAGCTTTACGTGTTGAGCATGTTTATCGGCATCTGAGTACACTGCAACCGTTGTTAAGCCCATTTGTTTAGCTGTACGCATAACTCGGCAGGCAATTTCACCACGGTTGGCAACGAGAATTTTTTTCAATGATTTTGTTGTCATAATGGTTCCTATTTCTGCCAGTTAGGGGCACGTTTTTCAAAAAATGCAGTTAGGCCTTCTTGGCCTTCTTCAGATACACGAATCCGCGCAATGCGCTCAGCGGTTAACTCAATCAGCGCATCATCTATTACGTTGCCAGCGACATCATTGATTAGCTGCTTAGCTGCTTTAACAGCAACAGGACCATTGTTGACAAGGTTTTGTAAGTGTTTATCGAGCGCTGTTTGTAAATCGCCGGTGATCTGGTGAATTAAACCCAGTTGCTTAGCTGTATGCGCGTCAAAAATCTCTGCCGTTAAAAAATAACGACGTGCAGCGCGTTCACCAATGGCTTTAATGACATAAGGGCTGATAACCGCAGGAATAAGACCCAGCTTTACTTCACTTAAGCAAAACTGTGCATCGTCTTGGCAAATTGCGATATCACAACACGCAATCAAGCCTAACGCACCGCCAAATGCAGCACCTTGTACGGCACAAATTGTTGGATGTGGGCTTGTAGCAAGAACTTTCATAAGCTTTGCTAGCTGCATAGAGTCCGCTAAGTTTTCAGCAAAGTCATTGCCTGCCATCGACTTCATCCAGTTTAAATCAGCGCCAGCAGAGAAGTGCTTACCTTCGGTTCTTAAAACCAGTGCGCGCACATCACAGCTATTTGCGTGTTCAATTAAACGGATCAGCTCACTGATGACTTCTTCGTTAAATGCATTGTGTTTTTCTGGGCGACTTAGTACCAGTACAGCCACATTTGATTTTGTTATTTCGAGTGTTACTGACATAAGGCCTCCATTACATTCTAAATACGCCGAACTGAGAATCGCGCTCTGGTGCATTTTTAGCTGCACTTAAGGCAAGCCCTAATACATTGCGAGTATCAGCAGGATCGATAATGCCATCATCCCAAAGGCGGGCACTGGCGTAATATGGATGACCTTGTTTTTCGTATTGCTCGATAATTGGCTTTTTAAACTCACTGACTTGTTCATCAGTCATGCTTTCGCCTTTACGGGCTAAACCATCTTGTTTAACTTGTGCAAGAACGCCAGCCGCTTGTTCACCACCCATTACAGAGATACGGGCATTTGGCCACATCCACATCATGGTAGGTTCAAACGCGCGGCCGCACATACCGTAGTTACCTGCACCATACGAGCCACCAATTAACACGGTGAATTTTGGCACGTCAGCACATGAAACAGCGGTTACCATTTTTGCACCATGTTTGGCGATACCTTCGGCTTCGTACTTTTTACCAACCATAAAGCCAGTAATGTTTTGTAAAAACACCAAAGGAATTTTGCGTTGTGCACATAGTTGTATAAAGTGCGCGCCTTTTTGCGCTGATTCACTAAATAAAATGCCGTTGTTGGCAACAATACCGACAGGGTGACCAAATATTTTTGCAAAGCCGGTTACTAAGGTTTCGCCAAAGTAGCGTTTAAATTCATCAAACGATGAATCATCAACAACACGGGCAATTACTTCGCGTACATCAAATGGCTTTTTAAGATCAGTACCCACAATGCCGTAAATTTCGTTAATGTCGTAACGCGGTGGTTTAACATCATCAAGTAATGGTGCAGTAGGGCGCTGATAGTTTATTCGTTCAATACATTGGCGAGCGATAGAAAGTGCATGGGCATCGTTTTCAGCATAGTGGTCGGCAACACCGGATGTTTTACAGTGAACATCAGCACCACCTAGCTCTTCAGCACTCACTTCTTCACCCGTAGCTGCTTTAACCAGTGGCGGGCCTGCTAAGAAAATTGTGCCTTGTTCTTTTACGATAATACTCTCATCAGCCATCGCTGGTACATAAGCACCACCTGCGGTACATAAACCCATTACGACTGCAATTTGTGGAATGCCTTTACCAGACATACGAGCCTGATTATAGAAAATACGGCCAAAGTGTAATTTATCAGGAAATACATCATCTTGTTCAGGCAGGTTTGCACCGCCTGAATCAACTAAATAAATACACGGTAAATGACAACGTTCTGCGATATCTTGGGCACGTAGATGTTTTTTCACTGTTAGTGGAAAGTATGTACCGCCTTTTACGGTTGCATCATTGGCGATGATCATACATTCAACGCCTTTCACACGACCAATACCAGCCACAACACCGGCACAAGGAATAGCTTGTTCGTACACACCAAAGGCAGCAAATTGAGAAATCTCTAAAAATGGCGAGCCTTCATCAAGTAGCGTTTCAATACGGTCACGAACAAATAACTTACCACGGCCTTGGTGGCGCTCAATCAGGGCAGGGCCACCACCTAAACGGATATCAGCGACTTTTTCACGTAAATCACTTACGAGCGCTGCCATGTTGTCGTGATTTTGCAAAAATTGCGGATCGTGTGGATTTACACTCGATTTTAAAATCGTCATAACAAGGTCCTATCGGCTTTCAGTGAATAATTCGCGACCAATTAGCATGCGGCGGATTTCTGAAGTACCTGCGCCAATTTCATATAGTTTTGCATCACGTAATAAGCGACCAGTCGCATATTCGTTGATATAACCATTACCACCTAAGATTTGGATAGCATCTAGGGCCATCTTAGTTGCAAGCTCTGCTGCATATAAAATAGCGCCAGCGGCATCTTTACGCGTTGTTTCGCCGCGGTCACATGCACGAGCTACCGTGTAAACGTATGAACGAGCTGCATTCATTTGCGTGTACATGTCAGCAATTTTGCCTTGAATAAGTTGGAACTGACCAATTGGGCTATCAAATTGTTTACGTTCATGAATATAAGGAACCACAATGTCCATACATGCTTGCATAATACCAAGCGGGCCTGCAGCTAAAACAACACGCTCATAATCAAGGCCACTCATAAGTACTTTTACGCCTTCGTTTAAGTTACCTAGAATGTTTTCTGCTGGTACTTCGCAGTTCTCGAACACTAATTCACAGGTGTTAGAGCCACGCATACCAAGTTTGTCTAGCTTTTGCGCAGTAGAGAATCCTGGCGTGTTACGTTCTACGATGAACGCTGTAATGCCCTTAGGGCCGGCATTTAAATCTGTTTTTGCGTAGATAACAAAGGTATCGGCATCTGGACCATTAGTGATCCACATTTTGTTACCGTTAAGTACAAATACATCGCCTTTTTTCTCAGCTTTTAATTTCATTGATACAACATCAGAACCCGCATTTGGCTCACTCATCGCAAGGGCACCAATGTGCTCACCGCTGATAAGCTTAGGTAGGTATTTTTCTTTTTGAGCCTGAGACCCATTACGGTTAATTTGGTTAACACATAAATTTGAATGAGCACCATAACTTAAACCAATCGATGCACTTGCACGGCTAATTTCTTCCATTGCAATAACATGTTCAAGGTAGCCAAGGCCAGCACCGCCAAATTCTTCAGGTACTGTCATACCTAATAAACCCATTTCGCCAAGCTGTGGCCAAAGTTGATTAGGGAAGGCATTGTCTACATCTGTTTGTTCTGCAAGTGGGGCAATTTCTTGGCTAGCAAAGCTATTTACATGATCGCGGATCATGTCTGCTGTTTCGCCAAGTCCGAAGTTCATTTCTTTATAAAGTGAAATAGTGCTCATAATGTGTGTTCCTGTGAGAGTCTGTTGACGAGATTGTTGTCAGGTTATTCGTCTAAATTATTAAGGGTTTCACGACAGCGACGTTCTGCGGTCACCAATTCCATTAGTACAACTTTAATGTCGTCCATTTGTTGGCTTAGGTCCGCTTTTTTCTCTGCGATAAGGTCAAGCATAGTGACTAGCTGTTTAGCACTCGATTTATCTGCATCGTAAAGTTCAAACAAACGGCCCGTTTCAGCCAAGGTAAAGCCTAAGCGTTTACCACGTAGAATAAGTTTTAGTCTTACTTTGTCGCGTTTTGAATAAATACGGGTTTGACCATTGCGATCAGGTGAGATCAGGCCTTGGTCTTCATAAAAGCGGATAGAGCGGGTCGTTATATCAAATTCTTTTGCTAGTTCGCTGATACTAAACGTTTGCTCATTGCTAGCAGGTTCAACTGCTGCGCTTTCAAAGTTTGTTTGATTATCTTGTTTCATGATTTATTTACCTCATTCGAATAACACCAATATAAGTGAAGTTTACGTAAAGGTAAAGGGGGATTTAGGGGTTATACTTTAGACTTATAAAGATAACTGGTTGGATTTGTTGAAAAGCTTTATTTATCTAGCCTTGTAAGCACATGTTCGATTTTTCATACAACAAAATACAGATAAGTTTACAGTTTTACCGGCCGCAAAAATGTTGATTTTAGATTTACGTTGGCGTAAACGTAAATATTATGTATGCTGAATTAAATCGAAATTAAACTATAACAAATTAACTGTTTGGTTACACATGATTTGAACACATGATGATAACCACTTACATGGAGCCAATTATGACTACTGAAGCCGTTGTTATTGTTGCCGCAAAACGTACCCCTATGGGTGGTTTTATGGGCGCACTAAGTGGTGCACACGCAACTGATTTAGGTGCTACAGCTATTAAAAGTAGCTTAGAGCAAGCCGGTTTATCTGCCGATAAGATTGACGAAGTGATCATGGGCTGTGTATTACCAGCTGGTCTTGGTCAAGCACCCGCTCGCCAAGCAATGTTAAAAGCGGGTCTTAATCAAGGCACTGGCGCTACAACAATCAACAAAGTATGTGGCTCTGGCTTAAAAGCTGCAATGTTTGCCCATGACTTAATTAAATCAGGCTCTATCGACTCAGCGGTTGCTGGTGGTATGGAAAGCATGAGTAATGCACCTTATATGTTACCAAATGCACGTTCAGGTATGCGTATGGGTCATGGCGAAGTAAAAGATCATATGATGTGTGATGGCCTTGAAGATGCTTACGACAACAAAGCAATGGGTTGTTTTGCACAAGACACTGCCGATCAGTATTCAATTGGTCGTGAACAAATGGATAACTTTGCACTTAGCTCACTGACAAAAGCGAATAGTGCGATTGAAACAGGTGCATTTGCAAACGAGATTGCCGCGCACACTATTTCTACACGCAAAGGTGATGTGACCGTTGCGATTGATGAGCAACCAGGCAATGCACGTCCTGATAAAATCCCAGGTTTACGTCCTGCATTCAAAAAAGACGGCACTATTACAGCTGCAAACTCGTCATCAATTTCTGATGGTGCAGCAGCGCTTGTGTTAATGCGTGAATCTGATGCTAAAGCACAAGGTTTAACACCACTGTGTCGTATCGTTGCTCACAGCACACATTCTCAAGCACCAAGCGAATTTACTTTAGCACCAGTTGGCGCGATGCAATCGCTTTTAGAAAAAGCCGGTTGGTCTATTAATGATGTTGATTTATGGGAAATCAACGAAGCGTTTGCCATGGTGACTATGCTTGCAATTAACGAGCTAAAACTTGATGAAAGCAAAGTAAACGTAAACGGCGGTGCTTGTGCACTTGGTCACCCAATCGGTGCAAGCGGCGCGCGTATCTTAGTTACCTTAATTCATGCATTAAAGAATCGTGGTCTTAGCAAAGGTGTTGCCTCATTGTGTATCGGTGGTGGTGAAGCTGTTGCTATGGCAGTTGAAGCTCTTTAATCGCTTTAGAATTTTAATCTCTCACAGCCGCAACGTATTTTAAAAACTATCATGTTGCGGCCTCTTTATACCCACTGGGGAGGAGTGCCTCATGCACCAAGTACCTTTATTTATCAACGGCGAATTTACCCAATCAAGTTCATCGCAGCTGATTGATGTTATCAATCCTGCAAACCAAGAAGTGTTAGCTCAAGTTCCGTGTGCAACAGATGCTGAAATGGATGCAGCCATTGCCTCTGCAAAAGAAACATTTAAAACATGGAAAGAAGTGCCAATTTCTGAGCGTGCGCGCATTATGATGAAATACGCAGCACTACTAAAAGAAAACCATGATGAGCTTGCGACGATTATTTGTCATGAGTTGGGTAAAACATTTGAAGACGCCAAAGGTGATGTTTGGCGTGGTATTGAAGTTGTTGAGCAAGCAGCCAATGCACCATCACTCATGATGGGCGAAACAATGGAAAACGTAGCGCGTAAAATCGATACTTATTCTTACATGCAGCCACTAGGTGTATGTGCGGGTATTACGCCATTTAACTTCCCTGCGATGATCCCATTATGGATGTTCCCACTGGCTATTGTGTGTGGTAATACCTTTATTCTGAAACCATCAGAGCAAGATCCACTAACACCAATGCGTTTAGCTGAACTATTTGTTGAAGCAGGTGCACCAAAAGGGGTGTTACAAGTTGTTCATGGTACAAAACCACAAGTTGACCGTTTATTAGAAGACCCAGCAGTACGTGCTATTTCATTTGTTGGTTCGTGTGGTGTAGGTGAATACATCTATTCAAAAGGCACAGCAAACCTTAAACGCGTGCAAGCTTGTGTAGGTGCAAAAAACCACATGGTTATTATGCCTGATGCAAGTAAATCGCATGTTGTAAACAACCTTGTAGGTGCGTCTGTAGGTGCTGCAGGTCAGCGCTGTATGGGTATTTCGGTTGCTGTATTCGTTGGTCAAGCAAAAGACTGGGTTGATGAAATTAAAGCAGGCTTTGAAAACGTACGCCCAGGTGTATGGGATGATGCTAACGCGGCTTACGGCCCACAAACATCAAAAGCAGCTAAAGATCGTATTTTATCACTTATCGCAAGTGGTAAAGAACAAGGTGCAACGTGCTTAATTGATGGCTCTGACTTTACTGTTGAAGGTTACGAGCAAGGTAACTGGGTTGGTCCAACGCTATTTACTGATGTAACAACCGAGATGGATTTATACAAAGAAGAGATCTTTGGTCCTGTACTGGCTTGTATGTTTGTAGATACCCTTGAAGAGGCGATTGAGCTTATCAATAACTCGCCTTACGGTAACGGTACTTCGTTATTCACATCAAGTGGAGCAGCTGCACGTAAATTCCAACATGAAATCGAAGTAGGTCAAGTTGGTATCAATGTGCCAATTCCTGTGCCACTACCGTTTTTCTCATTCACAGGTTGGAAAGGCTCATTCTACGGTGACCAACACACCTATGGTAAGCAAGGTATTCGTTTTTACACAGAAACGAAAACAATTACTTCACGTTGGTTCGAGGATGATATCGCCTCAGGTCCGAACATGAGTATCAACCTTAAATAAGCCGTAATTAATTTACTGCTGAGCGAGCACATGCTCGCTCAAAGAACACACATTTAAACGACAACAATCGTTATTCACACAAGAATAAGACAACAAAATAGAGGTCTACTATGGACTTTAATTTAACCGAAGATCAGCAAGCGTTTGCTGAAACAGCCCGTCAGTTTGCAGAGTCTGAACTTGCTCCACATGCTGCTAAGTGGGACCAAGAACACATTTTCCCTAAAGACACCATTAAAGCAGCCGGTGAGCTTGGCTTTTGTGGTTTATATACCCCAGAAGAAGCGGGCGGCTTAGGTTTATCTCGCTTAGATTCAAGCATTATCTTTGAACAGCTTGCAATGGGTTGTACAGCAACGACTGCTATGTTGACAATTCATAATATGGCAACCTGGATGATTGCAAGCTTTGGTACTGAAGATGTTAAAGCTCAGTACTGTGAGCAATTAGTCATGGGTGAGTTACTTGCTTCTTACTGCTTAACAGAGCCTGGCTCTGGCTCTGATGCAGCATCACTAAAAACTAAAGCGGTAAAAGAGGGCGATGAGTATGTGATCTCAGGCTCTAAAATGTTTATCTCGGGTGCTGGTGAAACTGATTTACTTGTAGTTATGGCGCGCACTGGT
Organism: Pseudoalteromonas sp. P1-8; assembly: GCF_001399985.1. Lineage (NCBI taxonomy): Bacteria > Pseudomonadati > Pseudomonadota > Gammaproteobacteria > Alteromonadales > Pseudoalteromonadaceae > Pseudoalteromonas > Pseudoalteromonas sp. P1-8. The sequence goes on along the minus strand of NZ_LJSO01000001.1, from coordinate 523,728 downwards.
GGTGAAGGCGCAGCCGGTATTTCGGCATTTGTTGTGCCTGCTGACGCAGCAGGTATTGAATATGGTAAAGCTGAAGAAAAAATGGGCTGGAATGCACAGCCAACACGTTTAATTAGCTTTGAAGGTGTCAGAATTCCTGCGGCTAACTTACTAGGCCAAGAAGGCGAAGGCTTTAAGTTTGCAATGCAAGGCCTAGATGGTGGCCGAATTAATATTGCTACCTGTTCATTAGGTACAGCACAAGCAGCTCTTAATACTGCGCGCGAATACTTAAAAGAACGTGAGCAATTTGGTAAGCCATTAGCTGCTTTCCAAGCACTGCAATTTAAAATTGCCGACATGAACACCGAGCTTGTTGCAGCTCGTCAAATGGTGCGCTTAGCCGCATTTAAACTAGATACCGGTGACAGCGAAAAAACCACTTACTGCGCGATGGCAAAACGTTTTGCTACAGATGTTGGTTTTAAAGTATGTGACGACGCACTACAAATTCATGGTGGTTATGGTTACATCAAAGAATACCCATTAGAGCGTCATTTCAGAGACGTACGTGTGCATCAAATTCTTGAAGGCACAAACGAAATCATGCGTGTGATTATCGCACGTCGTATCTTAGCTGAGTCAGCTGGCGACATTCTATAAGGAGCAACCTATGTCTAATCCATCGATTGATTTAAATATTGAAGGTAACGTAGCGGTTTTAACCATGAATAACCCGCCAGCGAATACCTGGACACAAGATACATTAACCGCGCTTAAAGACACTGTAACTGAGTTAAATGCTAACAAAAATGTCTATGCATTAGTGATTACAGGTCAAGGTGAAAAGTTCTTTAGTGCAGGTGCCGATTTAAACGTGTTTGCCAGCGGTGACAAAGGCGTTGCTGCCACTATGTCAAAAGTGTTTGGTGATGCATTTGAAGCATTAACTAATTTCCGTGGTGTATCAATCGCGGCTATTAATGGTTATGCCATGGGCGGTGGTCTAGAAGTGGCTCTTGCGTGTGATATTCGTATTGCTGAAGAGCAAGCTCAAATGGCACTTCCTGAAGCGAAAGTTGGCTTACTGCCTTGTGCTGGCGGTACGCAAAACCTTGCATGGCTTGTCGGTGAAGGTTGGGCAAAACGCATGATCTTATGTGGCGAGCGCCTAAAAGCTGAAAAAGCACGCGAAATTGGCCTTGTTGAAGAAGTGGTTGGTGCTGGCGAAAGTTTAGCTGCGGCAATGAAACTTGCTAACCAAGTTGGTGAACAAAGCCCGGTTGCTGTGACTGCATGTAAAGAACTTATTCAAAAAGGACGCACACAACCTATGGCTCATGCGTTGCCATTAGAGCGTGAGCTATTTGTTCAGTTGTTTGATACGCAAGACCAAAAAGAAGGCGTGAATGCGTTCTTAGAAAAGCGTAAAGCAAATTGGGTAAATGGCTAATGACTAACGTAACACTACTAAATCATCAAGATGCGCCTGTGGTGTTTGAAACTGCAGAGGCCGAGAGTGGCCTCATTGCAATTGCGACACTCAATGCGCCGAAATCGTTAAATGCTTTAAATTACGACATGATCCAACTGCTTGAGCCTCAGCTTAGAAAATGGGCTGACGATGACGCCGTTGCCATGGTCGTGCTAAAAGGGGCTGGCGAAAAAGCATTTTGTGCCGGTGGCGATGTAGTAAGCCTGCATAAAGCAATGAGCACAGGTGAGCCTGCTAACTACATTGAAGACTTTTTTACCCTTGAGTACAAATTAGACTACCTAATTCACTGTTATGAAAAGCCAATATTACTTTGGGGTAATGGCATTGTTATGGGTGGCGGCCTTGGCTTAATGGCTGGGGCAAGTCACCGAGTGGTAACAGAAACATCGCGTATTGCAATGCCTGAGCTAACCATTGGTTTATACCCAGATGTTGGCGGCAGTTACTTCTTACATAAAATGCCTGAGCAAGTGGGTCTATTCTTAGGGTTAACTGCGGCGTCTATCAATGCTGAAGATGCCTTGTTTGTTAATCTTGCTGATCACTATGCAACAGCAGATAAATATGACGCTATTTTAACGGCTATCACCGCTGAAAAATGGGGCAAAACAGCCTCATTAAATCACGAAAAGCTGACTAACATTCTAATCTCGATTGATAATATTTCAGGCCGTGTTCCTAAAGGCAATGTAAAAGATAACTTAGCGGTTATTCAAAAGCTGGCTGAGTTTGATTCATTGCAGGGAAAAATTGACTACATTCAAGCTTTACAAACTGAAGACAAATGGCTTACCCGTGCGCAAAAGTCATTAGCACATGGTTGTCCGCTTAGTTGTGCGCTGGTTGAACGTCAATTAGCTAATTCAAAAGAGATGACGTTAGCAGATTGCTTTAAAATGGAGCTAGGTATGTCAGTACGCTGTGGCGAAGTAGGCGAGTTTCAAGAAGGGGTTCGTGCGCTATTAATCGACAAAGACGGTGCACCTAGCTGGCAGTTTAAATCGCTCAGCGATATCGACGAAGCAGTTGTAGATAGCTTCTTTACAGCACGCTGGGATGAGCAATCTCACCCACTAAACTCATTAACGTCATCTTAAGTCCAAGGGGTAAACAAATGGCTAAATTAACAATAGGATTTATTGGTTTAGGCAACATGGGTGGCCCAATGGCGGCAAACCTTGTCAATGCAGGTCATACAGTTCGTGTGTTTGACTTAAATAAAGCAGCGGTCAGTGAGCTTGCCGATAAAGGTGCAATTGCTGCTACCGATGCAGCTGAGTGTGCCATTGGCGCTGATATTTTTATCAGTATGCTGCCAGCAAGCAAACACGTTAAGTCTCTTTATTTAGGCGAAACAGGCCTTATCAACTTACTTGATAGCAAAACTTTAGTGATTGACTGCTCAACCATTGATGCAGAATCAGCGCGTCAAGTGGGTAGCGAACTTGCTCAAAAAGGCATTGATTTTGTTGATGCACCTGTATCAGGTGGTGTTGCAGGTGCAACAGCGGGTACTTTAACCTTTATCGTCGGTGGTGAGCAAAGCCACTTTGAAAAAGCCAAACTGGCTTTAGCAGATATGGGTAAAAACATCTTCCATGCTGGTGATATTGGCGCAGGCCAAGTCGCAAAAATCTGTAACAACATGCTGCTAAGCATTTTAATGGCAGGTACTAGCGAAGCACTACAAATGGGCATAAATAACGGGCTCGATCCAAAAGTGTTAAGTGACATCATGACTGCAAGCTCTGGCCGTAACTGGACGCTTGAGCTTTACAACCCATGCCCTGGTGTAATGGAAACAGCACCAGCAAGTAATGATTATAAACCTGGCTTTATGGTTGATTTGATGGCAAAAGACTTAGGTCTTGCTATGGAAGCGGCTCAGCAAAGTAATTCATCTACCCCAATGGGGTCAATGGCGAAGAATCTATACACTATGCTTCAGCATCAAGGTGCGGGTAGTGATGATTTTAGCGCTATTTTTAAATTATTCTCGAAGTAGGAGATTGTTGTGGAAATTAAAAACAACAACATCGTAATTACCGGTGGTGCGCAAGGTTTAGGCTTTGCGATGGCGGAGAAATTTGCATCCCTTGGCGCGAACATCGCCCTTATCGATATGCAACAAGACGTTCTTGATACTGCAGTATCAGCGCTTGCTAAATATGGTACAAAAGTTATGGCGTATGCTGCTAATGTGACCGACGAAGACGCCGTGGTAGCAACGTTCAACACTATCAACAAAGACTTTGGCCATATCGGCGTGTTAATTAATAACGCAGGTATCTTACGCGATGGTATGTTTATCAAAGCAAAAGAAGGCAAAGTGGTAGATAAAATGTCGTTAGCTCAATTTCAATCTGTTATTGATGTGAACCTGACCGGTGTATTCTTAGCAGGTCGTGAAGCTGCGAGCCACATGATTGAGTCTAGCAAAGGTGGCGTTATTGTTAATATGTCGAGTGTTGCCCGTGCTGGTAACATTGGCCAAACAAACTATGCTGCGTCTAAAGCCGGTGTTGTTGCGATGACAACGGGTTGGGCGAAAGAATTAGGTCGCTTTGGTATCCGTGTTGGTGCAATCGCACCAGGTGTTATTCGCACAGCAATGACAGATGCAATGAAACCAGAAGCAAAACAACGCATGATGGCGGTAACGCCAGTGGGTCGTTTTGGTGAAGCAGAAGAAATTGCCCAAACAGCACAATACATTGTAGAGAATGACTTCTTTACAGGTCGTGTTGTTGAAATTGATGGCGGTATTCGCCTTTAATTTCAAAAGGTAACCCTTTACCCATTGAAAGTACCAAAACGGTAAGCCTAGCTTGCCGTTTTTTTATTTTTAAAGTATTTTAAATTCATAATGATAAGGAGATTTGTTATGAACACTGATGGCATTACAGTATCAATGAGCAAGGGAATCAAAGCTAACTTCAAACTAGGTGAACATTTAATTGAATACTGGGGTTCGGCTTATTCAGGAAAAGAAGTACTGAAAGTAGACGGTGAATTAATAGCAGAATCACGTAACTTTAAAACTAAATCTGTTCATGAGTTTAGTATTGATGGTAAAGCCTGTCAGTTGTGTGTAAGGGTTAAACCCTTTTTTAAGTTCTCAGCCGTTATATCATTAGAGTGTGAAGGTGAATTAGTTCAGCGCTACAGACTCACATACGGTAAAACACGAAAAGTCGCTTGGTATTTCAGGTATCTCGATCTCTTAGCTTTTTTTGTTTTGGGATGGGTATTCATGGCAGAAGCAATATCACTGAACGAGCTAATTTTACTTGCTGGTGCCATTTTAATTTTTTCCGAAATAGTTTTTAAAAATCATGGCTGGATCATCGAAGAGCAAAAGCCTTGTAATTAACTGCCTAGCATTCAATAATTAAGCGGTTAAAAGCCGCTTAACTTTGAGAGATGTAGTGAATCCCAAACAAATCCGCAATTTTTATATCAATGAAGAACAGTCTGTTTATTTACTGTCTCACCATGATGCTAAAAAGCACCGCCAATGGCTTAATATTTGTATTAAACAGCTTACTTTGCTTGGTTACAGTGACGTTGAATTAATTGGCTCTGGTGCGTTTGGATTTGTTTTTGCCGGTGTTGATGATGAAGACTTACCTTGGGTATTTAAGTTTTCACGTATAACCCTTGCACAAAGTGTACGTGATCGTCTAGAAGACGAAGCGTACATGCTCTCGCAAGTTAATAATCCGCTCGTGCCAAAATTTTATGCCTTTGAACGCATTAAAAAGCAAGGCATTTTAATGATGGAGCGCGCTCTAGGTGAAGACTTAGAAAAAATCTCCATTAAACAGGGGCGTTTTAGTGCAGCAAAAGTTATGGCGCTGGCACTTAGGCTACGTAATGTGCTTTTAGATTTACGTGAACACAAAAATGGCTTAAGCCCACAGCCAATTGTGCATGGCGATATTAAACCCTCTAACATCGTTTATGATGAACAAACTAACAAGTTGTCTTTGGTAGACTGGGGCAGCTCTGTTTATGCACAAATAGATGCTGATGGTAATCCGGTTGCCAGCAATTTTATGGATCTTATGTCTGCTGATATTAGTACCACTAATGCACGTATGGGTGATGTGTACTTTATTGGTGATGAGCAAATGTCAGGCGGGCAGTCATCGCCACGTTTTGATGAACAAGGTGTTGCCTCAACCCTTTATGCATTGGCCTCTGCACAATCTTGTAGATTTGGTGCTGCGGTTATTCCGGCTACAAGCCTGAATTTACCTATGGAGCTTGCCCGGGTTATTGACGGTATGCTTTCAAAAGATAAGGCAACCAGAGATGGCGCAGGTGATTATTTTATGCGAAACATGCCTACAATGGCTAAAGCTTACCTCCCTGAGCTGCCCCGTAAAGTCATTCGCCCGTATATTCCTTATTGGTTTAGTGAGTTTGATGAACACCCAGACACGGTGGTATATAGCTCTCGTAAGCAATTTTTAAGACAAGCGGACCATAATCAACAATTACTAGATGTAAACGATGCCCAGCTCGACAGATACTACAAAGAGTTTTTATTTGATACCGGCGACACCGAAAAAGCATTTTTGGCCTCAATAAGCCGATTAGCAAAATACCCAGTAGTAGGGGGCTTAAGTTTTCATTGGAAAGAAAACTCACTGTTTGTCGAGTCTTCCCTTATTCTGCATGATGAAACGCTTGGCACTGCGTTTACCGATGCGATTAACAACACGGTGATGTTAGCGCAAGGAATTGAACAAAAAGGTCTCTTTAAATGTTGCTTGTTTGATGCGCGTAAAACCATTCAGCTCGAGCGTGATGGCACAGGTGCGTTTAAGTTTGAGAATTTACCTGAGCTTGATTACGAAGTAATGGATGTACAAGCTTCAGACGTAACCAGGCCACACTCTTACTTTGAAGATGGTAAAGACCCTGATGAGCAATTACAGCTCCCGAAAAAGGTTATTAAGTGCGTATTTGAGCTAAACCAAATACACCATACAGGCTGTATCATTTTTGAAGCTTTACCTGATAGGATGAAAATACATCATTACTATCGTTTGCTTGATGCCAGTAAAGAGCCTGAATTTAAACGTTTATTAAGTAAGCTTATGCAATACGCAGTTAATATCACAGATGTAGGTGTGGCAGGCTTTATGAAGCTACCTTACAAAAATACCCGTGAATTTGATTTATGTACTAAACAGCCCGATGAGTTTTATCCGCGAGATCCCAAAAGAGTGTTAGACATATGAGCCTTCTGCCTATGGCTGATGCTTCAGCTAGTGAGAAAGACAAAATTGATGCATTAAGATGTATTAAAATGCGGAATCTTGTAGGAGCTGCAAACAATACAAAGTGGAATGAGCTCATCTGTGAAGTGCGAGAATGGAAAAATTGGAAACCACCTTTTCGTTCGAAATGGGTAACTGGGCATATATCAGAATGGGATTGTGAGTGGTGCTATCATTTACCATTTCCTTTTATTGGTGTTCAGTGGCTAGATTTATACTTTATTGAAGAGATAGTAGACGTCAGAAGGCATCACTCTATAAAAGAGCATGATCACTCAGAGAGCTTAACTGAGCTTTTAGATAAGATAGGCTTATCTTACGATAAAGGTAAAACAACATTAAGAATTTGGGGATATCTTCCTAAGTGCTATGAGCTTTTTGATGAAACTAATAACTACATGTTGAATGTATTTAAACAAAGTCACTAAGAGTGATCACAATAGTAAGGATATGGCTGATGAATCAATTAACAGAGAAAAAGATTACTTGTCCGTATTGTGGTGAGCAAATAGATATCTTACTGGATCCTGCAGACTTAAATCAGCAGTATATTGAAGATTGCCAGGTTTGTTGTAAACCAATAAACTTTTTAGTTTTTGAAAGCATAGATGAAGAGCTTTCAGTTACAGTATCAAGTGATGATGAAAGTAATGGCTTTTCTAATTTTTAGAAATTAGATTCTATGATTTCTAATTTATAAATTAAAAAACCTGCTAAATAGCAGGTTTGTGGGTAATTGGCTTTTACTTATGCTCTTCAATTATCTCAGTGATCCCTTCAGCAGAAAGTATCTCTATCCAATAACCATCTGGGTCTTTTATAAAGGCTAGACCTTTCATAGAGCCATCGTCTGGTTTTTTTACAAACTCAACATCGTATCTTGCAAAACGCTCGCATGCTGCATATACGTCTGGCACACTAATACCGATATGACCAAAGCCTTTTGGTTCATTATTACCACTATGGTAACCAGCAAAACTGTCGTCGTTTTCTGTGCCCCAATTGTGTGTAAGCTCGATAAGAGCAGGGCGACGAAACACCCACTGTGCTTTTTCTTTATCTGTGCCTTTTGGCATTTCTTGCTCATAACCTAAAAAGTACAGCGTAAACTCCATTTTAGGGAAGTCATATTTACCCAGTAACTTCATGCCTAAAACATTTTGATAGAAATCTAAAGAAGGCTTTGGATCTTTAATGCGCAACATTGTTTGTTGCATCACGAAATCTTGCGTTGCATTTGCGATTTGTTCAGGTGATTCGTTGTAGTTAGACATACACATCCTTTTTTAATGACATTAATGATGATTAACTCAGTCTAACATAATCACGTTACCCTTAAATTAATAACAAATAATATTGACGTCTTTAGATAGCCCTTCAAATCTTAACTCGCTAACTCAAATAAAAAACCGCCATAACAGGCGGCATATTTCAACTAACAGCTAAAAGCTTATAGCTCAGAGCTAAAGCTTAATTACCCCAAGGATTACTCGCACTTGAACGTTGTTTACGGGTGCGGGCTTTTTGTTTAGCTTCTTTTTTAGCGTGAATGCGTTTAGCATCGGTAAAACTTAACTCACACGGTTCACCTGGTTTTTGATCCGCAGGGATCACACGATCGCGCGGCGGCAATTCATAGTTTACATCGTCTGGGCGTGGTAAATTTTTAAGACGATACAAATAAAAGTTTTCGACTTTTTCTTGAGCCCATTGGGTTTTACGTAAAAACTTAACCGCAGATTTTACATCTGGGTTATTCTTAAAGCAGTTCAAACGCATATAGGCGTGGAGTAATTCCCAGCCATATTGCTCGACAAGCTCTGTAACGACTTGCTCGATACCAACACCTTGCAGTGGGTTATTGCTGAAAATTTCTTTATTACTCATATCATGCTCTTGTTTATTGTCTACGTATTAGTTAATTATAATTTGAAAGATCTAATTTAGATACCGCTTATCGATTTGATATACGTAACCATTTTAAAAGTTTACATATTTACCTTATATAGGTAATCTATGCGCTTGAATTGGCATGAGGCTAATTTATTAAATTGATTAAGGATTCTATAAATGGGACTTTTTGATAAGATCAAAACACAAGCTAATACAATTGGAACAAATATTAGTGAATCTACCTCTAAACTAACCAGTGATATCTCTACTGCGTCAAAAGAAAAATCAAAGCTATCAGCAATCAATTCTGAAATTACTTCACTTAACGGGCAACTAAATATTGCTTATCAAGACATTGGTAAAAAGTATGTGTCTAACTTACTCGATAACAAGGGTGAAAACGTTGAAGCTGTTCTACAAGATACTCTCGACAAAATAGAGCCTATTTTAGAGAAGAAAATTGAGCTTGAGAAAGAGGCAGTAGAAATTGAGAAAAAATTAAAAGATCAGATAATCTTACAAGAAAAAGCAATTTTTCAACGTGAGTTTGATGAAGAAAAAGAAAAGTTAGAGAAAGCTGTGAAACTGGATGTATTAACTGAAAAAGAGATGCAGGAAAAATTAGCAAAGGCTCAACTTAAATTGGATAATTTTGAGAATATTCGCAAAGCAAAAAAACAGTACGATATGAAATTAATTTCAAAAGATGAGCTAAACGAAAAGCTATCATCTTTCGGTGCTTAAAACTTTTTTGGAAAAGGCTCTAAAGAGTTTAGAGCCTTTAACTATGTTACTTACAATTGACCACTACACGGCCGCGAATTTCACCTTTTAATAGGGCTTCTGCATTTGCAACGGCTTCAGAAAGTGGAATTTCTTGCGAAATAGCATCGAGGTACTGAGCTTCAACTAACTCACTTAGACGTTGCCATGCTTCAATTCGGTCAGCTTTAGGGCGCATTACACTATCTATACCCATTAGACTAATGCCACGAAGGATAAACGGCGCTACCGTTGCTGGAAAGTCCATACCTTGTGCTAAACCACACGCTGTTACAACACCACCGTATTTAATCGATGCACACACATTTGCAAGGGTGTGGCTACCCACAGAATCAATTGCGCCAGCGAATTGCTCTTTAGCGAGTGGTTTCCCAGGTGCTGAGAATTCTTCGCGAGATAAAACGCGTTTTGCGCCTAATTTTTCAAGGTGATCTGCTTCGTTCATTCGTCCTGTTGTCGCAACTACATCAAAACCTAGTTTATTTAATAAATAGATAGCAAAACTACCCACGCCGCCATTAGCACCGGTAACAAGAATTTCGCCACTTTGGGGTGTGATACCTTGTTTTTCTAAAGCGATGATACTCAGCATTGCCGTATAACCTGCAGTACCAATTTGCATAGCCTGTTTTGGTGTTAAATTAGCAGGGAGGGGGATGATCCAATCAGCACTCATAGACGCTTTTGAACTCAAACCACCTAGGTATTTTTCCCCAACACCAAAGCCATTTAACAGAACTTTATCACCTACTTTAAATTCATCGCTTTTAGAGTCTGTTACTGTACCTGCAAGGTCTATCCCGGGGATCATAGGAAATGTTCTTACCACAGGTCCTTTACCTGTAATGGCTAGGGCATCTTTGTAATTCAATGTACTGTAGTCAACATCAATATTTACATCTTGCTGGTGGATGCTTTCTACAGGAAAGTCTGTGTATTCGGCACGGTAGCCTTGATCATCTTTGTTTATAACTACCGATTTTACTGATGTTGTCATGTTGACTCCTTTTAGACCGATCGTCTTTTAATGGTTAAAATAAAACCGTATTTAAACGGCTTTATAAAATTAAGTGTAAAAATTGTGCTGTATAAAGGGTAAGCGGTTCACTTGATTTATCAAGTTTAGAGCGCATCACTGCGCCTTCCCAGCCAATCCAGAAAAACTCAGCAAGCATTTTGCAATCTGATGATTGAGGAATTTGCTTTTGCTTCTTAGCATCAACTAAGCATTGCTCGATTAAAGCTTGCCAGTTGGCGTAAGCCTGTTTTATGCGGTCAATCATAGGCTCATCAAGGTGACTGATTTCTTGGTTTAAATTACCTATTAAGCAGCCGCGTTTAAACTCAAACTTTGCCATGCCTTGTTTGGCGTCATTGGCAAATAGCACAATCCTCTCAAGAGGGGTTGTTGCATCGTTGTTTAGGTGGCGTTTTAACTTTGCCTGAAAATAGCTGTCGTAAGCATCAATGAGTGCTAAGCCAAAATCATTCTTACTTTTGAAGTAATGATAAAAAGAGCCCTTAGGTACCTGAGCTGATTTTAATATTAAATCAATGCCGGTTGCGCTAAAGCCTTTTTCGGTTAATACAGCTAGCCCCGTATTAATCAAAAGGGCACGGGTATCTGCATTTGAACGCGCTATTTTTGGTGGCCTGCCACGACGGCTTGGCACAGAGTTATTTGTTTCCATACCGACTATATTAGACCGATCGGTTTTTAATATGCAAGCATTAAATTGACTAAATTGTAATCATCATAATTTTGTCATGATTACAATTTAATTGGGAACTTTGCCGAAATTGGCTTGGTCAAAAATAATGAAGCTAGAAGAGCTGTATCGTTTTTAGCTGAATTTAAGTGTATTAATAGATGGTTTTAGTTAAAGAGGTACGACCACCTAGTCATTTAAAATGTTAATTCATTTGAGCATCAGCACGTTAGTTATTGTCAATTTATTTAATTGCTTTTTGCTATTTGAATTTAACAGTTTTATTAACTATTCATTAAATGTAGATGTCAATTTCGCTACATATCTATAAATATAAAAAGGTGAGGATATTACCTATGAAGAGACAGAAAAGAGATCGTTTAGAAAGAGCTCATTCTCAAGGTTATAAAGCAGGCTTGGCAGGCCGTTCCAAAGAACAATGCCCTTATCAACAAATCGACCCTAAATCTGAGTGGTTAGGTGGCTGGCGAGAAGCCATTGAAAACCGAAACATGTTTAAAACTTAATATAGGCACCTTATTTACGCAAAAAAGCCCCATCTAGGGGCTTTTTTGTATCTGCTATTTTGTATCTTAAATTAAAGATTAAAACGCAGATGTATCTTGGAAAAGACCTACTTTAAGATCTTTTGCTTCATAGATTACTCGGCCATCTACTTCTACAGTACCATCAGCCATACCCATGAATAATTTACGTTTAATAACACGCTTCATGTCTAAACGATAAGTTACTTTTTTAGCTGTTGGTAAGATTTGACCAGTGAATTTAACTTCACCTACACCAAGTGCACGACCAAGACCTGGACCACCAGACCAACCTAGGAAGAAACCAACTAATTGCCACATAGCATCAAGACCAAGACAACCAGGCATTACTGGGTCACCTTTAAAATGACAGTCGAAGAACCAAAGATCAGGGTTGATATCTAGTTCTGCAACGATTTGGCCTTTACCGTGCTCACCACCATCAGCAGTGATAGAGATAATGCGGTCCATCATTAGCATGTTGTCACTTGGTAAACGACAGTTGCCTTCACCGAACATTTCACCTTGACCGCAAAGGACCAATTCTTCTTTTGTATAGCTGTTTTTAGGTTCCATAACTCTCATTCATCGCTTAGAAATTGCCCCGTACTTTAGCGTACACTTGTACGCTAAACAACTCGGAGCAGTTAATTATTTGCTATTTTTAGCTTGTTTTATGACCATTTAATTAAACTGTCGCTGATAAAGGGAGATAAAACCGCGCATTGTGAAGTAAAAATCATTATAATTGCTGTGATTCTTTAACCAGTCTAAAGGAAATTTATGATCCTTTTTGTAAACTCACTGACAGTGATTGATTTTTCTTACTTGTGTAATAAACGCGGCGCAGTTGGCGAGAGCTGGATTGTGGATTTAACTCTGCACGGTCAATTAAATGATGAGTCGATGGTGCTTGATTTTGGCTTAGTTAAAAAGCAAATCAAGGGCATTATTGATAACTGTATCGACCATAAACTTGCTGTGCCAGCTTCTCTAAACGGTTCACTAAAACAGCATGCTGAGCACAGCGTGCTAGATTGTCACTTCGGTGATAATTATCACTTAGCTATGAGTGCTCCTAACCAAGCATACTGTTTAATCGATGCTGATGTTATTGATGAAAAATCTGTAACTGAGTTTTTAATTAAAACTATTATGCCTGAGCTCCCTGGCAACATCGAAAAGATTGAAATTAATTTATACCCAGAGCATAGCCAAAGTTTTTATTATCATTACAGCCATGGTCTTAAAAAGCACGATGGTAATTGTCAGCGTATTATTCATGGTCATCGCTCTCAGATTGGTATTAGCCTTGATGGTATGGCTATGCCTCGCTTACAAAAAGAGTGGGCAGATAAATGGGAAGACATTTATCTAGCAACAGCTGAAGATGAAATCAATAAATCAGACCTTAAGCATGTAACTGCACAAGAGAACGATGTGTGCTTTGCTTACACATCACAGCAGGGCTATTTTGAAATGGCGATAGACAAATCACGCTGCGACATTTTACCTTGCGATACTACGGTTGAGTGCATTGCAGACTACTTAAGTTCACAAGTTAAAAACCAATACCCTGATTCAGAAGTTAAAATTACAGCTTACGAAGGGGTTGGCAAGGGGTCAATCAGTTATGCTTAAAGGATTATTAATAGCAGCATTTGCAGGATTGTTTTCTTTAACTGCAAGTGCTGTTGAATTAAAAGGACATTTAACTCAAGGTGGTTTAGTAACAGGCCAAATTGATGGCGCTAAAAGTGTTAGCTTCAATGGTGAGCCTCTTAAGCTTTCAACAAATGGTGAGTTTGTATTTGGCTTTGGTCGTGATGCCAAGACAAACCATAGCCTTTCTTGGGTTGATAGTGCTGGTGTAAGCCACGAACAAGCAATTGTGATCACTAAGCGTGATTACAAAATTGATAAAATCACCGGTGTAGCAAAAAAATATGTTTCGCCACCTAAAGAAGTGTCTGAGCGTATTAGCCGTGAAGCTGTAGCTGTACGTAAAGCTAGGCAAGTCAATTCTGACTTAAGGTACTTTTTAGACCCTGTTTATAAGCCGGCAACGGGGCGCATTTCAGGTGTTTATGGGAGCCAGCGTTACTTTAATGGTGAACCTCGCCGCCCGCACTTTGGTTTAGACATTGCTAATAAAACGGGTAGCCCAGTGTATGCACCAGTGAGCGGCACAGTTGTTTTTGCTGATGCTGACTTATATTACTCTGGTGGTACCCTGATTCTTGACCATGGCCATGGTGTTACCTCTACTTATATTCATTTAAGCAAATTAGATGTAAAAGTAGGTGACGAAATTAAGCGTGGCGATAAAATTGCCGAGATCGGTGCGACCGGCCGCGTAACTGGCCCACATTTAGACTGGCGTTTTAATTGGAAGAATGAACGCCTTGACCCTGCGCTAATGATGCAAGACACATTAGCTAATAAAAAGTAGAGACTATGACACAACAAATCGATCGTGACGCTATTATTGCAAAGCGTATTGCTGACTCAACAACGTCGGTAACAAAAACAGTTTTTCCTGGCCGTACTAACCACCACAATACTTTGTTTGGCGGTGACGCTTTGGCATGGATGGATGAAGTAGCGTTTATTGCTGCTACACGTTTTTGCCGTAAGCCACTTGTAACGATTTCGTCTGACCGTGTTGATTTTAAAGAGGCCATTCCGGCTGGTACATTTGCAGAGCTTATTTCTAAAGTTGTACACGTAGGTAATACTAGCCTTAAAGTAGATGTTGAAATCTTCTTAGAAACAATGCACAAAGACGATAAACACTTAGCTATTTCGGGTAGCTTTACGTTTGTTGCTGTTGATGATAACCACAGACCAACTCCGGTAGTGTGCGACAAAATGATCAACGGATTCGAATAAGACTTACAGTAAGTTTTAAATAAATTAAGTACCTTCGGGTGCTTAATTTAATATATAAGAAGAACACATCATACTATATTTGTTTTAAGCATATCTCAGCAAGGAACAAAATATGCAGCTATAAGTTATCAGAGGAGGGGAGCGATGCGTTTAATATTTTTATTCTGTTATATAGCTATATTAGTGTTAGCCTTTAATCAATTTGATAGTTACTTGTTCGATTTGGCCGCCGCTTTACGAGGCTTGCTGATTGTATGTAGTTTTTTACCTGCATTTTTTTTGTTGTGGTGGAACAAAAAACTATCTCTCAGTTTAATTGTTCTAAGTATTTGCTTAGTACTATTTCATTTTAAACCTTACTCATCATCTGAAGCGACTCAAAACACAGATATCAAAATCGCCCAGGTAAATTTGCAATATAGTAACCCTAACTTAGCAAATATCATCAGTAGCCAATTTATAAATGCGCAAAATGATATCTTAGTACTGTTTGAATTCAATGATACGCAGCGGCATGTGCTTGATGAGCTAAACACACAATATTATTTATTTGGTTATGCTGAAGTTGAAGGGGCGCCATTTGGCATTATTGTTCTATCAAAACTTCCAATCGTACAAAGGCAAATTAAACGCTTTGATAATCCTAAGCTTGGCTACGTAAAGCTTAGCTTTTTACATAATAACGTTATGTTAAATAGTGTGTTTTTACATCCTCCATCACCTAGAACTCAAAATTTGTGGAGTCAGAGAAACTTAGTTTTAAGTGAAGTTGCTTCAGAAATTAAAAAGTTAAAGGGGAGTTGGTTAGTTGCTGGTGATTTTAATACAGTACCTTGGTCACGATACTTTATGAGTATTAAAAGCAGTTGTTTTAATCACGCAGGTTTTTATACATCTTGGTCTTTAAAAAACCAGCTAAGTGATTTAAAAGTTTTGGGTTTACCAATAGATCATTGTTTAGTGAGTGAAGATGTTTCTTTATCTAATGTTGGTGTTAACTCTGTAAACGGCAGCGACCACAAACTGCTGCACTATGAACTCACATTTTCTACGGATTGATTAAATTTAAGGTGACTATTTTCAATTAATATATCAACCAGCATAGTTAGCTCAAAGTTATCCCAAGGTTTTGCGGTAATCATATTAGCTATATTATTGTTAAGCGCACTTTTAGAAGCTTCTAGCTCTGCATAGCCGGTAATCAAAAGGCGAGAGCAGTTCGGCTGTAGCAATTTAATGTCCTCTAAAACAGCAAAACCACTGATTGCAGGCATCAACAGATCACAAATGACTAAACTAATTGGGTTCTGTTTCGCATACTCAATTGCCGATAGAGGGTCGCTGAAACAAATTACATGGTTATTAGTACCTAATAATCGTTTTAGCGACCTTAAAATTGCTTCATCATCATCGATGATTACAATGTTTTTTCTCATGAATGTGCTCCAAATAAGTGCTTCAAGTCATAGAGCATATGTTTAAAGTTTCGTTTATGAGGGAATAGCCAAAAGGCTCTATTTGAGTACATAAGGGCTTTTGAATACTGACCAAGTTCACGATAGAACTCGCCATAACATTCACTTAAACGTGCTTTGATTTTTTTAAGTTCATTGTTTGATACAACAGATTGGTTACGATTAATAATTTCAACCATAGCCGCTAGTCTATTTTCTCTATTTGATGTTATAGAGTTAGCACGCATTAGATAGTGCATTGCACATAGCGTTGAATAACCTACATAACCTTTTTTTGCTATTTTTAACCAGCAATCTAAATCGGTAGCGCTACTTAACTTATTGTCAAAACCACCCACATCAACAATGGTTGAACGTTTAACCATGACCGACGATGTGCCAACGATATTGGTTGTGATCATTTGGCTTATTGGATTATCTAGAAACTGGAAGTCTGTGTTTTCTTTATTGCATTTAAATTCGGGCCAATAATCAAAACAGCCAATTATATCTTCGTTGTTTTCATTAAAATGCATGTAGTCAGTAAAACTTAAAACACAGTCTGGATGTTTTTTATGAAATGCTAACTGAGCTGCAAGTTTATCGGCTGACCAATAATCATCGGCATCTAAAAAAGCTAAGTACTCTGATTTTGCTTGTGTAATTGCAAGGTTACGAGCAGCGACAACGCCTTTTCTTTGTTGGCTAAAGATGCGTACCTCACTCTTGTCAACAGCAAGTTGCTCAAGGTATTCTTTACTGCCATCTGTAGAGCCATCATCAACAATAATGATTTCAAAATTTACACTTTTTTGCTGGTAAATGCTGTTAATACAGGTATCTAGATACTGCAAACAGTTGTAGTTAGGAATGATAATACTGACTTGGCTGTTCATAATATGCTCCAATAGCATTTCTTCACGTAGTAAAGGATACGCAATTTAAACGCCAGCTTTAAATCTGTATTTTCTGTGAAATTACTCAGCCTTTTCTCTTTGTGCGTTGCATTTTGCAAATCTTCGGTAATTTTTTATCTCAATTCGGGAATATTTCGGTTTTTTTGCTGGGTATGGAACTTGCCATAGCTCTTATAACAGTTTTTATAGGAGCGTTTTTATGAAGCACATTGCTATTTTGGTTCCAAGCTTTCCAATTGCATCTGAAACATTTGTTGTAACGGAAATTAAAGCTCTTCTAAATGCAGGGCATAAGGTGACAGTTCTTACATTTGAAAAAACCAGTGTCATGATTAACTTAACCAGTGCCATTGAAGTTAAAAAAATCACTAAGCCTGCTTTTAAATCAATCTTACCTTCTATGTTGAACATTTATAAGTTAGCAAGGGCAACGCATACTGCAGCTCAATTTAAATCAATTTCAACACAATCCTTGCTTGCTTATGGTTATCAAATTGCACGTTATATAAAAGCTGCAAAGATAGATCATTTACATTGCCATTTTATGCATGGGCCTCTTGCATACGGTATCGTTGCGGCAAAACTTGCTGACATTACAGTATCTTCTATTGGTCATGGCCATGATGTTTACGTAAACAACGCAGACTTAAAACCTAAATTAGCTCTTTGTGATTTTTCAATAGCAGTTTGTGAAGAAATGGCTATGCAATTTAAACGCTTTTCGAAGAGCAATGTTAAATTGTTGCATTGTGGTATCGATACTAGCCAATTTAAGTTTGTACCATCGTCCCTAAATGAATCTGTTCGTTTAATTTTTATCGGTCGTCTAGTCGAAAAGAAAGGGCTGCAATTCCTACTACCGGCACTTAAGCATATTCCAAAAGAGTTTGGTATAACTCTAGATATAGTAGGGGACGGGCCAATGCTGAACGATTTAATGTATATGGCTGAAGAGCTTGGTATTCGTAAATCTATACGCTTTCTAGGTGAAAAACCTCATGATTGGGTTAGCTCAAACCTAATTTATTATTCTGCGCTTATCGCCCCTTTTTGCGTCGCAGAAAATGGCGACCGTGATACAGGCCCGTTAGTTTTAAAAGAAGCCATGGCTTGTGGCCTTCCTGTTCTCACTACCACCTTAATGGGAGCAAACGAAATTGTAACCCCAAGTGTTGGTATGAAATGTATGCCAGGTAGTATCTCAGGACTCAGCAAAATGCTTTATAAATTTCACCAATTATCTCCACATAAGCGTTATCTACTAGGTCAAAATGCTAAGCAACATGTAAACGAGCATTACAACGCAGTTAAGCAAGCTCAGCAACTTTCCAAGTGGGTTGAATCTTTATAGGGAGGTTTTATGAGTAACTTAAAACAAATTGGTTACTTTGCTTTAGCTATTTTTGCAGTAAAAGGGTTTGGCTTTTTACTTTTACCAATTACAACTCGCTTTTTAGAAAAGAGCGAGTTTGGTGAGCTGAACTTCTTAGTAACCATGTCAGCGCTATGCTCTTTAGTGGTTTCTCTTGGTTTACCTGAGCTACTACTAAAACAACAGTACCCATCTTTTCGTGAAAAAATGGCGTTATTTAGAGACTCTCTGGTATTAACAATCTGTTTTAGTGCGCTTTTTTTAGGCTGTAGCTTTATATTTAGCGAGCAAATTATTGCAACCTTACCTGCGCAAATAAAGGTGATTGATTTTAGGTTACTTATTTTAAATTTAACTTTTGCCTCGGTACTTGCTATCCCGTACACCTACTACCGGTTATTTGGTTACGCGCAAAAGTATTGTTTTTATAGTATTGCGCATGCTGTCATACAAACTTGTTTAACAATCACTTTGTTATTTCTTGGTTTTAATGTAACCGGTGTAATGGTTTCAGGTGTTGTCTGCACGTTCATTATTATGTGTTTAACCTTAAGTGATATGCGAAGTGCACTTAAAGTGAGCTATTCTCGCTTTAGCTGGAGAATAAAAAAATCACAGACTGTATTCTTAACTTCAATTATCGCATCAGGTTTGTTTGTTTATGCCGGTAATGGGGCTGAAAACTGGTTTATCGTTGCCGAATTTAACGAGAGTGTTTTAGCGAGTTATTACGTTGCAGCGCAATTTGCCATTATAACTTCGTTCACATTTGAGCCGATTAGGCTTTGGTGGTTCGCCAAACGTTTTAGCTTAATTAAGCAAGATAAAACGCAATATCAAAATTATGCAATAACCTCATTAAATGCAGGCTTAGCTATGTGTGTTTTAATGAGTTTATTGGCACCAATCGCATTAAACTCAGTACTTCCTGCTGAATACCATGGCAAAGATAGCTGGCTGATTCTGTTGATTATTGTTGTTGCCATACGCCATCACAGCGATATTTTTAATATTGGTTGCTACATGCATAAAAATGGTGTGTTTGTATCAATTATAAATTTCTTTACGGCACTTTTAGGCCTTAGCCTGCTGTACTTTTTAGTGCCAAAACTTGGTGTTGAAGGCGCTATTTTGGCGCTAATCATTATGCAAAGTTTTAAATTAGTTTGCCTTTACTCAGTTAGTCAGCATTTCGAACCTCTAAAGCTAAATTTTGCAGCATTAATACCAAGCTGGTTAGCATTAGGCTCTATAACACTGATCACTTTACAGTTTAGCGAACTAAGTTTGGCTAAATGGATTGTATGTTTTATCTATATTGTTGGTATGGCTTATCAATATAGAGCATTAATTAAGCAAGTAATAAAAAGCTTAATGAAGGAGCATCACTATGCTCAATTACTATAAACAAAATCAGTTATTCATTAATGGCATTTTAGTAACCTTACTTGTGGTTGTTACCTATGCCATTTTGGGCCCAATAGCAGTATTTGCATTGCTGCTATTACCTTTTGCCGCTTTCACTGCAGTAAAGGTAAGTGTGGCTTTTATAATTTTGTTTATTTTATTTAGCTACTTTAGATTACACGAAGCTTTTCCTTTTTTAATGCCTTTTAAAATTCCTAAGTTACTCGCGCTTGCGTCGCTATTGGGAATAGCTTGGCACCTGTTTATCTCACAAAAATTAAAGCCACATTGGCATACCAATCATCTGATATTTTTTGTTTGGTTTATTTGGCTGACTGTTTGCGTTTTTAGTGCCTCAAATCGGGGTTTAGCGATGGAGTACTGGTCAGGTGTACTAACAAAAGTACTCATTATGGTATTTGCAATCTCGTGGTGGATGAGCACATTAAAGCATTTTAATGTGGTTAGAATTGGCATCATGATCTCAGGTGCCGCCATTGCTTTAGTTGCCCTGAGTAACAAAATGAATGGTATTGGCCTAGTAGAAGGTACCCGCGTCACTATTTCGCGAGAACTTCGCTCACAACTTGGTGATCCTAACGATTTATCACTTGTAATGATGTTTCCCGTGTCTTTTTTAGCTGCTGAAGTATTTGATTCAAGTGCCCATAAATTTAGACGCATCATTGCATTTATTTGCTTAGTTATCGCAATCAGCGGTGTTATTGCAACACAAAGCCGAGGAGGCTTACTTGGCATTGCTGCTGTACTTAGTTTCTTTATTTACCAGAAAGTTAAAAATCCTGTAGTGGTCGGCTGCATAGGTGCCGTGGGCATGTTAGCCATGGTTGCTTTTGCAGGTATTGCAGATAGACAAAGTGGCGGCTCCCATGAGGGCGGTGTTGATGAATCTGCTATGGGCCGTATTTACGCATGGCAAGCTGCAATCAATATGGCAATACATAATCCATTAACTGGGGTTGGGGTTAATAACTTTGTCGTTAATTACTATTTCTACAGCCCACATTGGGATGGCAAGAATCATGCAGTACACAGTACGTGGTTTCAGGTATTAGGTGAAACGGGCATCGTAGGAATATGCATTTTTGTATTAGTGATTGCCTGTATTTATCGCACCTTGAACCGTGTGTTCTTAATGAATAAACAGATTAATGACAAACAAATTGATGTAAATGCGAAAGCTCTAAAGGGCGGCCTAATTGGCTTTATGGTGTCAGGCACCTTTTTAACTCAGGCATTTACATGGCCTATTTATATCATTCTTGCTTTAACTATTGCATTAGAAAAGCTTGTAATCGATAAACAAAGGGAGATCTCACATGAGTGAAAATATTAAACAATGGCTTAAATCAAGTGACAGCCCATTTGCAAAATCACTTTTTCAATTTGCGAAATCGATTCGCAATCCGCAAATGTGGGTTATCCCAGGTATTCATTCATTTATATATAAATTGCATTTATTGGTTAAAACAGTAGTGAGTGAGCTAGGGCGCATTTTTTATTACACACCACTATTTAAAAGCCAAATCAAGGGCTCAAAAGCAAATTTATACCTATATTCTGGTATGCCGCAAATTTTAGGAAAACTTGAAATTAGCTGTAATGACAACACACGAATTAGTGGCATCAGTACTTTTTGTGGGCGTAGTCATGGTAATAACACACCCAAACTTATAATTGGCAGTAATGTAGATATTGGTTGGCAAAATGCGTTTTCTGTTGGACGAAAAATTGTTTTAGAAGATGATGTTCGCCTTGCTGGTCGTGTATTTTTAGCAGGTTTTCCTGGTCACCCTCTAAACTCTGAAAGACGTGCTCTAGGCGAGCCTGATGATAAATGCCAAGTTGGCGATATCATTATCAAACAAGGCGCTTGGATAGGCACCGGCGCAACTGTGCTTGCAGGTGTAACAATAGGCGAGGGTGCTATAGTTGCTGCAAGCGCGGTAGTTACTAAAGATGTCCCAGCAAATACTATTGTTGCTGGCAATCCAGCAAAAATTGTTAAACAGCTGGAGGGGACGCTATGAAATTTATTGTATTCGGTGAAGACTGGCAAAGTCACCCAAGTAGTACACAGCACCTATTTAAACAACTATCAAAACAACATCAGGTTATTTGGATTAACTCGATTGGTATGCGAAAACCAACATTTCGCTTGATTGATGTGAAACGAGTTTTTAATAAATTAAAAAGCCTTTTTTTATCAAAGCGGACAGGGTCAAATGCTAAAACAACGAATACTAGCCAAAACATTAATTTAACATCACACACATTAGCGGTTTTACCCTGGCACGATAACGTTATAGTAAGGCTATTTAATAAATGGATTTTTAATCGAAAAGGTTTCATAGATGATGAACCAATTGTTTATTGGCTTAGTGTGCCTACTGCAATTAGTCTAATTTCACCGCGAGAGCAAGATAAGGTCATTTATTATTGTGGTGATGACTTCTCTGCACTTGCGGGGGTTGATCATAAAATGGTCGCGCCTTTTGAAAGTGACCTTATCGAAAAAGCTGACACCATCTATGTTGTGAGTGAGTTTCTTGCCAACAAAATGCCGAAATCTAAAGTTAAAATGCTTTCTCATGGTGTCGATTTAGAGCTTTTTGCCACGCAAACCACAAAAGCCGTTGAACTTGAGCAAATAAGCAAACCAATTATTGGTTTCTATGGTTCTTTGAATGCTTGGCTTGATAAAGCCTTATTGTTAAGGCTAGCTAAAGATAGGCCTGAGTATCAATTAGTATTGATAGGCCACCTTGTCGAAGACTTCTCTGATCTACTCAAGTTAGACAATGTAACCCATATACCGGCTGTAGAGCATGATCGTTTAGCTTCATTTTCTCAGCATTGGCAGGTATCTATCTTGCCATTTGTTGATAATGAGCAGATCAGGGCCTGTGATCCACTTAAATTAAAAGAATACATAGCCACAGGCACACCAATTGTGACAACACGCTTTGCTGCGGTTAATCCGTACCAAGAGACCATATTAATAGCAGACAACCACCAGGGCTTTATTGAGCGATTAGACTATGCTGTAAGCCTAAGTAAATCAAACAACTTAAATTGGCGAGCCAACCAATCTCAGCAGGCAAGTGATCATAGCTGGCAAGCAAAAGCCAAGCTAGTCTGTAAACAACTTAGGTTTTGCTAAATAAACCTTTCAACCCAAAGCCGCATCTTGTATCGCTACAAGATGCGGCTTTTTCATTTTGGCTCATTAACTGCAATTAACTAACTATCTATAGAAATCTCGGTTGTTTTTATCAATTTGCAAATTAAAACCGAGCAATTTCGCAAAATGCAAAGCAAAAGGTAAAGTATGTTAGTTAAAGAGCAGATCAAACGGTTAATTTATTTAGGGCTTTATGCGCTTTACACGCGTATTAAGCTCTTTATTATTCCGTTTTGCATTGTGCCAATCGTCGTCATTGCACTTGGTTTATCTGCTCAAAAACAATATACCAATCACGCTACCATCTTAATTGAAGAGTCAGCACTACTTAATCCTTACTTAGATGATCTGTCTTTCTCGTTTCAGCTTTCTGACCGTATGGCAGCACTGCGTACCTTAGTTATCAGCCGCAAGGTACTTATTGCAGTAGCAAAAGAAACCAAATTAATAGCTGAAGATGCTACGCCAAAGCAAGTTGAAGAAATCCATCAAAAACTATCTAAAGCGTTATCACTTTCGTTAATTGGTGATGAGCTGGTCCGCATAAACTTTATTTGGCATGACCAATCACAAATGAAGCCAGTGCTTGAAAAGGTGGTAGAAAAATTTATTGAACGTTTATTAGCACCTACAAAGGCATCACTTGATACTTCTGAGCAGTTTTTCTTTAAGCAGCTGGATAGTTTACGCGAAGAACTTGAGTTATCTGAAGAGGCACTTGCTGATTTTAAAACCAAAAACAGTAACACCTTACCCGATGTTTTACATAGCAATCGCCAAACCTTCGACAGCTTACTAAGTGAAAAGCAACAAAAGCTGATTGCTCTTTCAGGGGCTAAAGCAAAACTGAATGCCTTAGTGAGTAAAGTAGGGCAAGCCAATCCAATTTTAGGCAATTTAGAAGAAAAGATAATTCGTACTGAATCAGAGTTAAGTCTTTTGAGAACACGCTATACCGATAAACATAGCAAAATTATCGAGAAAAAACGCACCCTTACAAATTTAAAAAGCCGCCAACAGGCGCTGTTAGCATCTAGTGAAGAGCTAGACACAACGAATCTTGATCAGTTATGGCAAATGGTTAATACGCTTCCTTCTGGTGATGGTAAAGAGAGCAGCGTTTTAGTTTCACAACTTCTTGCGCTTGAAGAGGCCCGTAATAATTTACTTCAGCAAGAACAAGAATTTGCAATGCTCGAAGAGCAAGTTCAGCTAGTCAGTGAACGTCTGTTAGTAACCAGTGATGTAGAAAAACAATTACGTAAACTAGAGCGTGATTACGATGTTAAACAGTCACTTTATAAAGACATGCTGAGCCGTTACGAAATGGCCAAAGTTACGGGCAAATTAGTGAAATACGAAGGACCAGACAAAGTTAAAACTATCGAGCGAGCTTATAGCCCAACACAACCTATCAATACCTCAATGCTGATGACCGTTATCGTTGGCATTGTGCTTGGTATTTTCACAGGTAGTGCAAGCGTATTTGTTGCTGCACTTTGTGACAGTCACTTAAAAGATATTAAAACCATCGAAAAACTCACCAGCGCAGAGGTGGTAACAGTACTTCCTATCGTCAATGCCGAAACTAACTTCGGAAATATTGAAGGAGATAAATCATGAATGTCATGCACTTAGTTCAACACCTACAAGTAGGTGGCCTAGAAAAAATGGCAATTACTTTACTCAAAAATAGTCAATTTAGTAGCTCGAGTATTATTGTTTCTCTTGAAGGAAACAGGCAATCTGCGTTTGAGCAATGGCCAGAGCTTGAACAATATAGCCATCGAGTTATTTGTTTAAACAAAAAACCAGGCGTGAGTATTTCTGTTATCGCAAAGATAAAGGCATTAATAAAAGAGCATGATATCGATATTATTCACAGTCATCATGTTGGTCCTGTTATTTATGCCGGCCTTGCTTGTGCGTTGACCGGTGATTCGGTTCGTCATATATCAACAATTCATGATGCCTGGTATTTAAATAACGTTAAGCAATGTACTTTCACTAAGTTACTTAACTCGTTAACGAATATTTATTGGGTCGCAGATGCACGTATTGTTGCTGATGAATTTAGAGCTAAAACAGCAATTATTCCTGAGCGCACCATTTTAAATGGTATAGATTGCGATAATTTTGTCGCAATTAATCAATCAACCGCCAGAAATCAGCTCAATTTACCCCACAAAGTTAAGCTAGTTGGCTGTGCTGCAAGGTTAATTGAAGGTAAAGGACACAAAGATCTTATTCATGCATTGCATTACTTACCTGAAGATTACCATATGGTGTTTGCTGGAGATGGCGATCTAAAAGTCATTTTAATGAATTTGGTACGTAATTTAGGGCTTAACGAGCGTGTGCACTTTTTAGGCAACGTTCACGATATGCGAGCCTTTTATTCGAGTATCGACGTGATGTGTTTATACTCACAGCGTGAAGGTTTGCCATTATCGATTATTGAAGCCATGGCATGTGGTATTCCAGTTGTAGCGTCTGATGTAGGTGGAATTCATGAAGTTGTCACCGATAACGAAGGTGAGCTTGTGTCTTTGAACGAGTTTAACAAGCTTGCACCGGCTATTTTGAGAGCATGTAAACTGCCACATGGTCTTTGCATTCGTCATCATGCTATTGCAGTCGCTGATGCAAGAACCATGAGTAGTAAATACGATAATTTATATTCTGCATTAGCAGTGTAGGAGCCAACCATGACTATTTTTACTACATTATTTATCATTTTAATGTGTATTGCTGCGTATCATCATATTGGCTACCCATTATTACTAAAGTGTGTTGCAAGCAAAAAGCAAAAACCAAGCAAGCAAACCGTTTTTGATGACAGCTACACACCGAATATTGCTGTTTTGATGTGTGCTTACAATGAACAACAGCATATTGCAGAAAAGCTTTATAACTTAGCATCACTAGTTTATGACACTCATCATTATTCTATTCATGTTTATTTTGATGGTTGCACCGATAAAAGCTATCAACAAGCTCTTAAAGCACAGCAGGTATTACATAAGCAAGGCGTGCAGTGCTATTTTCACCATCGTGATGAAAACCAAGGGAAAGTACAAGGGTTAAATACCTTGATGGGGATGGCAAAATATCACAATGATATTTTACTGTTCACTGATGTTAGTGCTTTATTGAGTATTGATGCATTAAACAAAGTAGCTAAGCAATTTAGTGATCCGCAAGTGGCAATTTCGACAGGTGTTTACACCTTAGATGAAAATGCACCAGATGCGCAAAAAGCCTACTGGCAGTACCAAAACCAAGTGAAAAAATCCGAGTCAAACCTTGGCGCTGTGATTGGCGTACCTGGGGCAATGTTTGCAATGCGCGCTCAGTATGCAAATGAATTAGAAAAAAACACCATTAACGACGACTTCGTGCTATCAATGAAAGCTTTAAGTAAAGGTGGTAAAGCCATTGTCGATGAAGACGTAGTCATTTACGAGCGCGAATGCGATGAGCAAAGTGAAGATTATAAACGCCGAGTAAGATTAGGTGCCGGTAATTGGCAACAAATAAAAGCGCTGCTTTTATTACTTAACCCGCGTTTAGGTTGGACTTGTATGAACTTTTTCTCGCACAAAGTATTACGTGGGGTTATGCCAATTATTTTAGCCTGTATTTATGCTTGTGTATTTATAGAAGCTATCGTCACACAATCTGTATGGTCACAATTGATTGCTACAGGCATTTTATCGCTTCACACACTGCAAGCGGTTAAAACTATATTCGCCTTTAAAAGACGCATTCCTATCGTCGATAAAGTTAATTACATCTTAAATAGCTACTTTTTAGCACTTTGGGGGATCATTCGTTATGAACAAGGTTACTTCGACACCCCTTGGCAACGTGTAAAATCTGCGAGTAAAGCACAAACCAAATCTGTTATTAAAGTCATCAAAAGAAGCTTAGATATTGCAGGTGCCTTATTTGCACTAAGTCTAGTTTGGCCTGTTTGTTTAATTGCAGCACTGGCTATAAAGCTTACATCTAAAGGTCCTATCATCTTTAAGCAACTTAGAGTGGGTGAAAGCTCAGATGACTTCGTTGAGTTATTTTATGTTTATAAGTTTCGCTCTATGGTGGTTGATGCTGAGTCACGTTCTGGTGCTGTGTGGGCCAGTAAAGATGATCCAAGAATAACGGCAGTAGGGCGCTTTATGCGTAAAACACGAATTGACGAACTTCCGCAATTAATTAATGTGCTTAAAGGTGAGATGTCATTAATTGGCCCAAGACCAGAGCGCCCTGTGTTTTATGGTAAATTAGAAAAAGACATTCCTTATTTTTGCCAGCGTACTTACGGGGTTAAACCAGGTATTTCTGGTCTTGCTCAAGTGATGAACGGCTACGATGAAACCATTGACGATGCACGCAGTAAAATTGGCTGGGATTACGCCTATTCACTGAGTATGTCATCACCGCGTGCTTGGGCGAAGCTTGAGTTTTCAATTGTGGTTAAAACATTACAAGTTATCTTTACTGGCAAAGGGCAGTGATACCAATCCACGTCTTTTTTACCAAATAAATTAAGCAAATCACGTTGCATAATGCAAATTAACAGTAAAAAGTTAATTGCATTATGCATCGCTCCATCATTTAGCCTTTAAATTTCAAGATCTTATAAACTGGCATTTTAGTTGTACTAGTTACTATGACTAACCAATTTAACTAAGGTGAAGATCATGGCTAACAACACATCATTTTCTAACGATACCAAACTAATTTCACTACCTAGTGACTTTTCTGGTCTAGCCGTCGATGGCTTTAAAGATCAGTTTGAAGAAGTTGCACACGGCAAACAGCAAAGTGTGGTACTCGATTTTAGCTCTACTACATTTATTGATTCATCTGGCATTGGTGCCATGGTGTTCCTATACAAACGGATTGAGAAAAAAGGGCAAAAACTATCACTGCTTAATGTGTCTGGGCAACCACACAAATTAATGAGTCTATTAAGAGTTGATAAGACGATTCCATTCATCGAACAAGCTGATATCGCGTGAGGTGATTTATGAAGCACATACTATTTACAATCATTTTGCTAACGCTTGGTGGATGTGCTTCTTGGCCTGATGAGGGGCAAGGAGGCTGGGCTGAAAAATATCAAAATTATCCGCTTACTGATGAACAACACGAGATGATTTACGACACACAAGAAACCGTGGTGCTAAGCGAATTTGAACATCATGTTTTAAAGTTAGATTTATTAAAAGCACAAGGTATACAGCAATGTATGCCAGCGCAATTGCTAAAAGCACAAATATACGAAAACCGTATAAGACGCCTAATAGCAGCGCAAATGTGGTCTGATGCTGAGCATGATTTACTTATTCACTATCACGGTTTAAATCAGCTTGCGAAGCACTTTGAAACTGTTAATGCGATGAGCCAATGTGCAGGCGTTACTGATACTGAAAAAAACATGACAGCATCACTCAAAGACCAGATCACTGAGCTTTTAAATAGTGATAACCAGTTTTCGTTAAATGATTTTCAGGTTACTCCTAAATACATCACACGCTTAGCACAAGCGGCTGACTTAATTAAACAAGTTGATGAGGTTAACTTACTGCTTGTTGGTCATGCTGACATTAGTGGTCAGCAACAAAACAACTATGAGTTAGCACTTAAGCGTGCCGAAACAGTAAAACACTGGCTAGGTATCTATGGTGTAAACCCAGCAACAATAACAACCTTAACGCAAGGTAGTTTAACACCGTACAGCGACGAACCTGACTCACGCTCAAAACGTCATTCAGATAGACGAGTAGAGGCAATTATTATCGACATGAGTGACGATAAAGCCACTAAACAAAAACATGCATTATCCAGCTGGACCAAAATCTTAAATGGTCCTAAGGAGCAATAACATGAAACAGTTAATCTTACTTTGCTTACTTATATTCGCGTTACCTACTTTCGCAGAAGAGATTGAAGTCGGTAATAAACTTTACTTATACCTACCAGGCGAAGCTGAATTTAGCGAACCGTTTGAAGTTGATAAAGAAGGTGCTATTACCTTACCAGAGCTAGGTCGTTTTAAAGTAGCAGGCTTACAGCTAGATGATGTGCAAAGCCAGCTACGCACAGCATTAAGTGAAATGTATGTGGCGATGGATGACTTTTATGTCGAAATTCATTCACGAGATATTTTTATCAATGTTATGGGCTATGTGAACGACCCATCACAAGTAAGTATTCCTAAAGATGGCAACATTCAAATGGTCATCGCCCGTGCAGGCGGCTTAAAACCAGGCGCTCAACTAGACCGTTTACAAATTCGCCGTGGCACCGAGATGATTGAGTTTAACTATAAAGCCTACTTAGATTCAGGCAACATTGATTTATTACCTGCATTACAAAGCGCTGACACGGTCTTTGTGCCTGTGTCTCCGCTGTTAGGTAACGTACAAATTGACTTTGATGCACAAACCTTAAGTGCATCAGGTGATGCAAGTGATAACAGTGCTATTACTTTGCTTGGCGAGGTGCACAATCCTGGTAGCTTTTCATTTAAAGAAAACATGAGTGTACTTGATGCGCTAATGCGTGCTGAGGGTGTAACCCGCTATGCAGATGTAACCAAAATTCGCGTTATCGTTGATAAAACCCCAGTCGTGTTCGATTTAAAAGCATATTTAGATAAACCTAATAACGACACTATGCCAGAGCTAAAAGCGGGTTCTACTATTTATGTGCCTATCATGGTTGATGATGTAAATACCACTTCAAGAACAGTTTATATCATGGGCGAAGTACAAAAGCCGGGCGCTTATGAAGCAGGCGAAAGCACCAGCTTTTTAGATATTCTGGCTAATGCAGGTGGCCCAACCCGTTTTGCAGAAACTCGTCAGATTAAAATCTTAACTCCAGCAGGCGAAAGCATCTTATTTGACTTACAAGGTTATAGCGAAGGCATAGTTACAGTAAAAGTGCCAAGCCTTAACCCTGGCGATGTGATTTTTGTACCAGAGAAAACCGATCAAAACGAAAAAAGCTGGTTAAAAGTACCCCCAAAACGTGCCATCAAAATTATCGGAGCCATTTTATCTCCGGGTCGTTATGAGTGGAGCCCTGAAATGGACTTTACCGATTTACTTGCGCATGCCGGCGGCCCAACTAAAGGTGCCAATATCAATGATATTAAAATTGTAAGAAACGGTGAGGTGACCAAACGTTTCGATTTAGAGCAATACACTATTAATGATTCGGGCAAATATGAACTACCAAATTTAATGGCTGGCGATACCATTATTGTTGAAGAGTTACCAGTTGACCCTGCAGACAATAAATCTCAATGGATCCGTCAAGAATCAAGCAAGTCTATTTACATTATGGGGCAAGTGGGCTCACCAGGTCGCTATGCATTTAATACTAATATGCACTTTATCGACATTTTAGCCGCTGCTGATGGCCCTACAGATAACGCTGACTTACGCAATATTCGTATTACTCATCGTAACGGCAATACAGCAAGAGTCAGCAAATTAAACCTTGCACTGTATTTTGAAACCGGTGATGAAACTTTATTTCCACACGTTTTACCGGGCGATACCATCTATATCCCAGAAAAAGATAAAGACTGGTTACGTACGCCAAAAGAGCAAGTAGTTCGCATCATGGGCGCAGTTGAAAAGCCTGGTCGTTATAGCTTTGATGACACTATGACTGTACTTGATGTACTTGCAGAAGCGGGCGGCCCATCAAGCTCAGCGCTTATCGACAAAATCGTGGTGGTAAATCATTCATGCTGTAAAGAGCAGTCTCGTGTATTTGATTTAGAAGAGTTCGTTAAAAACCCTAACTCAGCGTATATCCCTGTGTTACGTGCTGGCGATACCCTGTATGTACCAGACAAAGGCCAAGATTTAATGAGCCAGTTTAAATCAAACTTCTTAGATTTTATTACTGTTGTAGCTTTAGTGGTGGGCTTATGAAACTAATACCAGCGCAATACCAAGAACTTGAAGCCGTGTGTAACGAAATAGATAACAGTAAAGCCCGTTGTATCTGCTTTATTTCGTTAACCGGCAACGAAGGCTCTACATCACTTTGTGCGAGTGTTGCACAGCGCTTAAGTTTGCAAGCCGCCAAAGTACTTATAATCGACTTAAATCCGTTAAATCCATTTAAGTTTGATGAACCAAAAAAACCAGAATCTTGGTGCTTCAGCGATATTTCGTGTCAGCTGAATATCATCAATACTGAACAGGTAGACCTGCTCACCATGGCGCATCTTAAAGAGCTTGAATCGGTGAAAAACAAAAGCGTACTAAATGATGCAATAGAACGCATAAAACAAGAATATGACTATATATTTTTAGATATGAGCCCAGCTCTTAAATGTAATCGGGGCAATGTACCGCTGCATGCGCTTAGTTTATGTACCGAACTGACATTTTTAACGGTATCGCTTGGTTATAACGACGAAGAAGCTCTATGTCACGGTATGGCAAATCTTGAACACGCAGGCGTCAATAACGTAAAGATTGTTGTTGCGCAGCATCAGTTTGCTCCATTGGGTAGCCGCATCGTGAAAACGCTCAAAGCGTTTCGACCAAAATGGCCTAAACTCACAGAGTACTTATTAAACAAAGTTATTAAACAGCGCTGGTTGTTTTTACCTTATTGAGAACCTGTATGGACTGCTTATATCAAAAATCATTTAGTCTAGATTGGCCCACAGTCAGTGAGATTCGCCATATTTTAAAACATGTTTTGACGGCGATCAGTGTTAAAAATCAAGATATAGATGCAGCAGGGTTAGTAGCAACCGAATACCTAACTAATCTGTTACGCCATAGCCAAGAAACGTCAATGCATGTGCAGTTTGCTATGCATAAACTGCCCGATAAACAGCTGCTAATTGAATTTAAAGACAGTATGCCAAGCTATGATTTATTTAATCAACAACCATCAGGTTGGCAATTAGACTGTGGTGAATTAGTTGAAGGGGGTATGGGGGTGGCGCTCATCAAGCATTACTTTCCAAACGCTTGTTATAAAACTGTTGGCCAGCAGAATACATTCTCTTTTTGTTTAACCAATATCGATAAACGACCCACGCTTATCTACATAGATGATGATAAGGCACAACTTGCTTTACTGAATGCTTATTTATCTGAGCATTTTCAGGTTATTTGCTGTGAGGATAGTGAATCGGGGTGGCAAGAAATTCTCACCTCTGGGGCAACAATTTTATTGCTTGATCATAAACTTAAAAATGGTACTAGTGAGCCTTTACTTAAAAAGCTTAATCAATCTAACCTAAAAATTAATTTATCTGTGGTTATGCTGACAGGTGATGACAGTGAAGAACTTATAAAACGTATAAACCTATTAGGGGTTGATGATTATTTAGTAAAACCCGTAAGCAAAACTCGGTTATTACAAAGTATTGAACGCATTGTGCATCGTTTTTCTGCATTAAAGTATTTAATTAACGAAGAGCGCATGCAAACAAGGCAAAAAATAGGGGAGTTTAATGCCTATAATTTTGGCTCCATTATCAGCCAAAATGGGGGGGATTTTTGTATGTATCCCCACCAGCAGCAAGCACCTGTGATCATTGGCGATATGATGGGGCACGGTATAACAGCACTAAAAGAAAGTTTTGCCATAAAGGGCTTTTTAAGTGGCTGTTTAGCGACAGAAATACCAATAAGAAATGTTTTAACAACCTTGAACCAAGCCCTGTATGAACAGCGGTTATGTAAAACTAGTTTAGTCACTTTACTAATAAGTTTTATTGAAAATAACACACTTCACTGGTTTAACGCAGGTCATCCAGCCCCCTGTGTGATAACCAAAAATGGTAAATTGATCCAGCTAAGCGGCACTGATCCCTTGCTTGGCCTTAGTGATGATCATGTTTATCAACACTATAGTTATAACTTAAATGACGTTGAACACATTTTATTATTCACCGATGGTTGGCTTGATAATCAGCAATTAAGCGATGTAGACCAAATTATTACTAAATTAACTGACGAAAATGTGCAAAGTGAAGAGCTTGCTTATGCACTTTGGCAGGGAAGCCAAGTTGAGTTATCTGCTGAAATAGACGATGCCTCGTTAATTGTGATCAATAAACACTAAAGTTTGAGTTTACAAACCGGTCAAATACGCACTAAGCTACTAATAAGGAACTGTTAAATAATCACTTTATCTCAGCATAAAACGATAATAAAGGAAGTCTGTAATGCCACCTAAAATACTCATTGTTGAAGATACAGAATCGCTAGCGCTGATGTACCAATCATATTTGATCCCAACCGGGGTCGAAACACGCATTGCCTATAATGGTGAACAAGCCGTCGTTGCTCTGCAGGAGTTTGAGCCTGATTTAGTGATTTTAGATGTTATGTTGCCAGATATGAACGGGCTAGATATTTTATCCTCTTTAGACTCTGACACAGCTCCACAAGTGATTGTTTTAACAGGGCATGCCACTAAAGAAATGGCAATCAAAGCCATTAAACTCGGTGCCAGTGACTTTCTAGAAAAACCAATCGAAGCAGATCGTTTTCGCATTACAGTAAACAACGCATTAAAACTTAAAGATTTAAAACAAACAGTCAAAAGCTATCAAACAACTTACGAGAACGGTAAATACTATGATTTGATTGGTAGCTCATCAGAAATGCAATCTGTTTACCAAATCATAAAATCAGCATCGGCAAGTAAAGCCACTGTGTTTATCACTGGTGAAAGTGGAACTGGTAAAGAGCTGTGCGCCCGTGCGGTACATTTAGCGTCACCGCGTGCGAATAAACCCTTTGTAGCCCTTAACTGTGCAGCAATACCAAAAGATCTAATCGAAAGTGAAATATTCGGTCACTTAAAAGGGGCGTTCACTGGCGCGATTGCCAATCGTGAAGGGGCGGCTGGCCAAGCTGATGGTGGTACGTTGTTTTTAGATGAACTATGTGAAATGGACATCAATCTGCAAAGTAAGCTACTGCGCTTTATTCAAACCGGTTGTTACCAGCAGGTAGGCAGCGAAAAAGAAGTTAAAGTTGATGTGCGCTTTGTGTGCGCCACCAACCGCGACCCATTATTAGAAGTGCAAGAAGGCCGTTTTCGTGAAGACTTATATTATCGCCTACATGTTATCCCTATTGCCTTACCACCGTTGAATCAGCGTGGCAAAGATGTGATCGAAATTGCCGATGCATTATTTAAAAAAATAAGTAAAGAAGAAGGCCGTGCATACAAAGGCATGTCAGAAGGCGTTAAAAATCTATTTTTGAGCTATGGCTGGCCTGGTAATGTTCGCCAATTAGAAAACACCATACGTAACATTCTTGTTTTGCATGATGAATCTTACATTGAAGCGAGTATGATACCAGCACTACCAAACGCACAAAATCAATCACAACCAGTAGCAGCAACTGTTAATACTGTAGCCTCGGAGGTGATGCCGTCACAAAGCTTTACATCGCCATCAACTGAAGCCACTCCTGTTATAAGCGAAGTTGCAACAGCATTTTCTCAAGCCGATATTGAACCGCTTTGGTTGGTAGAAAAACGTTATATTGAGCAAGCCATTGATGCTTGTGATAACAATATTCCTAAAGCTGCAGCTCTTTTGGATGTGAGTCCATCTACGATTTATCGTAAAATTAAAAGCTGGGAAGAGATGCAAGTAAGCTAGAGCTATAGACTCTATCTAGCTGCTTAAATTGCTGCTCTCCAGAAAAACGTTGTTTAACAAGTCTTTGTGCATTGCCTAGCATGTAGCTTCTTTGATCAACACTCAACATAATTACGTTGTTCAGCTGTTTATGCAAAGCATCGCTTGTACTTTCAGTCATCATTAACCCATTGGATAGGTGATTAATTATCTGAGGTAACTGACCAACAGGCGATGCAATAACGAGTACCCCGTGTGCCATTGCTTCTAATGCCACCATAGGTAGACCTTCAGCCCGAGAGCAGATCACCAATACATCAAGTTGTTGCCATATTTGTTGTTGCTCACACTGTCCATGATAACTCACCGCTGACATATCAAGCTCATTGAGCATAGGGCCATCACCAAACATATGAAATTTTAAGTTTGCCGTGTTGAATCGTTTGGCTGTTTCAATAAAAATGTCAGGGCCTTTTTCATGGGATAAACGACCAACAAATCCGACGTTTAATTCATTATTATGTTTAAGACCTAAAACTTTAGTAGATTCATTTACTGGAATAAAATTTTCAAGTAATTCAGCATTGTACAGCTCTTCGGTGAGTTTGCTAGACACAGCAAAGTTAAGTGAAAAGTAACTTAGTAGTTTGTCGAGCTTATTGTAAAAATAAACCTTACCCGTGCCTGCTTCACCGGCATGATAGGTTGAAATACAAGGGCGGTTTTGCCAGCGACACACTAACTTGCCCATGATACTTGCCTTGTACCCATGGGTATGGAGTAACGCTGAGCGAGGAAACATTTTTAGTATTTCGTTCAAGCTTTTTAAATTTCCGCCAGCAAAACCGAAAGTGATATTTGCATTTTCTAAGCGATTATATAATTCACGGTTATTATGATCTTGATAAAATAGTACCGAGCTCATAATATTATATCGTTCTAACAGCTTACTCATGGCAATCAAATGGCTTTCGATGCCACCAATTAAGCTTGAATCTACGAATAAAATAACACTATATTTCATATTCACTCCAAGGTGAGACCATGATAGATACTGCGACCTATACGCAATTACAACAGGATGTTGGTGACGACCTAGCAAAACAACTTTTGCAGGTATATATCACTGAGTCCCGCCAAATCGTTGCTGATCTTGCTGACGCAACGAAACAGTCTGAAATCGAAATAAATGCCCACAGTTTAAAAAGCAGTAGCCGTAGTTACGGGGCATTAGCCGTAGGCGGCCTTGCAGAACAAATTGAGCAAAAGGCTAAGGCATCACAATTTGACGATGAACTACAAAGCTTAATAGCCTTACTGCAAGACCAATTTGCACAAACGCTAACTCACGCGCAAAGTATGATTGCTACTGACTAGTTGCTCAGCTTCTAGGCTTAACGGCATTTTTAATATTTCGCCAAATACATTACTTAGCTGCTCAATGTCGTGCTGCTGGTTTGGCGATTTAACAACATCGTCAAAGTGAGACACAATTTCACTAAGCGCATCTAAAGAGATACTCATGTCACAAAACCGGTAACCAAGCATGCCTTCGAGCCAATCAACCGGTTTCATATCGAGCGATTTAATTACGCTGGCTTCTTTGGCAATATTTTCGATAAACAATCGGCATGCTGATGTTTGTTGCACCGCTTTAGCTATGTCTTCAACTAACATGGCAGGCATTACACTGGTAATTAAACTTCCAGGGCCAATTATTAGCATATCGGCGTTTTCAATAGCTTGAACCACACCAGGAGCAGCATTCACATCTTGTGAGAGCGTTAAATAGTCTGGGAGCTCTTCTTGTGAATCAATATCGCATTCACCAAATACTTTTATGCCTGATGACATAACAGCTAGTAAATCGGTCGGCTCGTCTGACATGGGTAGAATCGTTTCTGAATTACCCAACATGGCATTGAACCATGCAACCGCTTGAGTTGCTGAGTTAGTTTGTTGGGTTAAGCTTAATAAGGCTAAATTACCAAGGCTGTGGCCATTGAGTTCACCACCATCAAAACGGTGGTGAAAAACTTGATGGATTAATGAGTCACTATCAGCTAATTGCAAACAACAACGTCTAATATCACCAAGGGCAACTACATCTTGGCTTTTACGTAATTTACCTGTGCTGCCGCCGTTGTCTGTGGTTGCAACGATAGCTGTCAGTTCGGCGCAGTGAGGTCTAATTGCACTTAACATATGGGATAAACCGTGTCCGCCGCCTATGCATACTATTTTCATAACAGTCACCTTGGTTAAACTTGATTAATATTTAGTTAGCATGGCCCGTACCAAGTGTTCGGATTTATATAACACAATGAAATTTAAATAATTTATTTTGATATTTTTATGGCTAAACTGAGAACTGTTTTCTATATTTGCAATATGCGATGCAATATTAACTAGGAATGGCAATGGCAGAGTTAAACTTAGAGCAATTACAACTTGAGCTAACGGCATTTCATGGCATAAACGATAGCCGTGCATTAAAAGCTCAACTTGAAAAAGTACTTCTGCCATATTTTTCGTTTAAAGAGTTTTGCTTAATAAACTTCGAAGATTCAAAAGCATCCCTCGAAATGCGTACTATTAAGTACATTGAATTTGACGAAACAATATTAAAGTCAAAGATACAACAAGCGCAGTCACAGTGGTTATTTAATGAAGATAACTCACTGTTTTATAGTAATGAGTTCGTAAATAACCTAATTTTTCATGTTGATATCTCTGAACACACAACGCAGTGCTTGGTCTTTTTCGATATAAAAGAGCAGGCTAGTTTTAATGATAAATCACAAACCGCAATCAAGATCTTATTACAGCAAGTAGCGGTTCAATTAGCTGCGCAAACAAGGCTTAACCGGCAAAAGTTTCACTCAACCTCTTTACTAACAAGACTAGGCGAGTTATCTGAGTTATTTAGAGACTTTGCCAGCGAATGGTTTTGGCGTACTAATAAAGATGAGCACTTTATTAATGTTTTAACTACCGCCAGCCACAGTAACTTATACAAACGTCATTTTTTACATAAAAATTTTGATGCCATCATCACTGAGCAGGAACAAAATCAGTTAAAAAAGTGGTCGCACTTTAAACACTTGCTGGCAGAGCATGCCGAGTTTTTAGATTTTGAATTTGAAGTTAATTCGTCGCCTCCGGCCTGGGTCTCTTTAAGTGGTAAGCCACAATTTGATTCAAGCGGGAAATTTCGCGGCTATTTAGGTATTGCCAAAGATATCACTGTCAATAAAGACCGCGAGCAAGCACTACAATTAGCAAAAGAAAAAGCAGAAGAAGCAAACCAAGCAAAGTCTCAGTTTTTAACTGTGATGTCTCATGAGATCAGAACACCTATGAACGCCATTGTAGGCATGTTGGAGTTGTTAGCCGATTCAGAACTTAATGACAAGCAAACACGTTGGCTCGATTACGCAAACTCAAGCGCTGATTTATTACTTGATTTGATCAGTGATGTACTGGATTTTTCAAAAATTGAAAGTGGCTCGATGGAGCTTGATGTTAAAGCAACAGATATAAATGCGCTGGTTAAAAATATTACTGCACAGTTTCAAGAAACCACTCAAGGCTCTAATGTATTATTTACCACAGAGATAAGCGATGGCTTACCCAACAAAATTAATATTGATGGGGTTCGGGTCGGGCAAATTCTGTTTAA
Source organism: Pseudoalteromonas sp. P1-8 (assembly GCF_001399985.1). Taxonomy (NCBI): domain Bacteria; kingdom Pseudomonadati; phylum Pseudomonadota; class Gammaproteobacteria; order Alteromonadales; family Pseudoalteromonadaceae; genus Pseudoalteromonas; species Pseudoalteromonas sp. P1-8. The sequence continues at coordinate 485,442 of NZ_LJSO01000001.1, read as the reverse complement.
TATTTTAGATAATGCCTTCAAGTTTACCAAAGTAGGCACCGTCAATTTCAGAGCAGATTTTAATGATACCCATTTGTTATTTGAAATTGCAGATACTGGACAGGGGATCTCTCAATCTCAAATAGCCAGTATTTACGATGCCTTTAAACAGCATGACTATGGTGTTAATCGACAAGTAGAAGGGATTGGGCTTGGGCTTAGCATTACCAAAAGCCTTGTTGATTTAATGAAAGGCGAGATTAGAGTAGCTAGTGCAATCAATATTGGTACTAAATTTAATATTTACATACCATACTCTATCGTCGCCGATGATCAGCAATCAATAGAGCATGAACAAACTCTTGAGCCCATGGCTATTCTTGTTACTGAAGATAACAAAACCAACCAAGTGCTAATCAAAACCTTTTTAGAAAAGCTCAATCACCATGTCACCCTTGCAGATAATGGCCAACAAGCAATCGATAAAGTACAACAGCAAAACTTCGATTTGGTTTTAATGGATATGATGATGCCAGTGATGGATGGTATTACAGCAACTAAATACATGCGTGAAGAATTAAAAATGACTTTACCCATTGTCGCCTTAACAGCCAATGCATCTCATCAAGATAAAGCCACTTGCTTAGAAGCAGGAATGAACAAAGTGCTGACAAAACCCATTCGCTTTCATGATCTAAACCGCGCACTGCGTATTTTGTTTAGCCAATAAAAAAGCCCCAAATGGGGCTTTTAAAATGAAACTCGACTTTACAACACCATTGCCGCAACCCAGCCAGCAACAAGTAGCGGGATATTAAAATGGATGAAAGTAGGTACTACTGAATCCCAAATATGGTCGTGTTGACCATCTGCATTTAGGCCAGATGTTGGGCCAAGTGTTGAGTCGGAGGCAGGGGAGCCTGCATCACCTAGTGCTCCAGCAGTGCCAACCAGTGCTGCAGTAGCCATAACAGAAAAGTTTAATTCCATACAAAGTGGTACAAACAAGGTGGCTATAATTGGCACCGTCGAAAACGAGCTACCAATGCCCATGGTGATTAATAGCCCAACGAGTAAAATTAACGCAGCGGCAAGGGGCTTGTTACCTTCAATCATTCCTGCAGCAGAGCTAACTAATGAAGCTACATCACCCGTTGCTTTCATCACCGAAGCAAAGCCTTGCGCCGAAATCATAATAAAGCCAATCATCGCCATCATAGCAATGCCTTTGCTAAATACATCGCCGTTTTGCTCAAGCTTTACAACACCAAATAAGGTAAATATAGCTACCCCAACAAGACCACCTAGGATCATAGAGCCGCTAATATTTTGTGCCACTAATGAACAAAGTACGGCGGTAATTCCCACTGCTAACACCTTTTTAGGCTGCTCAATGACAACCTCTTGCTGTTGCTCTGTTAGGCTGTGAGACTCGTAACTACGGCGTTTTCGATAAGATATAAACACCGCAACCAATAAACCAAATGACATCCCAATGGCTGGAATGATCATTGCCATCGGCACTTGAGTATTAACAATCTCTAGGCCATTTTCAGTGAGGTTCTTGTGTAGTATCGAGTATAAGTAAATGCCACCAAAACCATAAGGTAGCACCATGTAAGAGGTGGCTAAGCCGAAGGTTAAGATACAGGCAATGGCACGTCTATCAAGGCGTAACTTGTTAAACACCACTAGTAGAGGTGGAATTAGAATTGGGATAAAAGCTATATGTACGGGTATCAAATTTTGCGACGAGATCGCACACAGCAAAATAATACTCAATATAAGATAACTAAGCGTCGTTTCGCCTTTGTGGCTATTCTCGTTTACTTGCTTTAGTAACTTAGACGCTAAAATACGTGTTAAACCTGACTTAGAAATAGCCACCGCAAATGCACCTAACATCGCATAGCTAAGTGCTATTTCAGCGCCGCCCGATAAGCCATCATTAAATGCATTAACGGTTTGTGATAAACCAAGGCCTGCGGTCAAACCCGCAATAATTGCGCTTACCGTCATCGCCACAATGACATTAATTCGACAAAGTGTCAGGATCAGCATCAACATAACGCCGACAATTACTGCATTCATATTGTTCTCTATTTGGCTGTTTTGAGAGAGTTTAACAGAACTCGTACGCGGTTTTTGCGATTTTGGTTATATGATTGCTGTTGGTAACGTACTTCGATGATTATTTGCTCAAACTCACTTAAATATGCCTCTGTTCTAGGCTTTTGCTGTTTAATTAAAGCAATATTTTGTAGTGGCGTGTTGGTATCAACTGGCTCAATGCCTTGCTTTTTTGCCCACAGGTAAAACTTAGTGATGTCATCAACAAGCGGCTCTCTACTTCGAATAGGGCGTTTGTTATATAAGAAATAGCCAGTAAAGCTCAGTAATAATGTACCTAACACAATTAAAGGCGTTAGCCATGCTGACTTATTTCCAAACAGTGAATCAAATAAATTTTGTTGTGATTCTTGGTCAAACGTAAGCACCCAGTTAGTCCATTTATAGTCGAGCTCTTCAAGATGAATTCTAAGCCAGTTTATTGCTTTAAAATGACTCCAGCGCTTTAGACCAAAGTTAAGATTGTCGTTAAAGCTTTCGTTTAAATCACCCAGTTGTGATAACGAACCGTTTAAACGCTCAGGAGCAACAACAGCGGTAGCATCAAATATGTGCCACTTTTCATCAAAGAACACTTCGACCCATGCATGGGCATCGTATTGATAAATGTTAAGCGTAGCAGCTTTAGTTTGTTCTCCACCTAAATAACCCGACACAACACGGGCAGGGTAACCGGCAACACGAAACATAAATGCAGCGGTGCTGGCATAGTGACCACAAAAGCCACGTTTGGTATCAAACATAAACTGGTCTAGCGTATTATCACCATACATTGGTGTAGGCGTTAAAGTATAAGCAAACTGCTGCTGATTAAAGTAATCAAGTAGCGCGTTAAAGTAAGCTTGCGCATTTTCATGATCAGCAGCCAGCTGGTTTGCAAGTGCCTTTGTTTGTGGATTAGTTGTTTTCGGTAAGCGGGTATATAAGCGTTTTTCAAAGTCATTTAGACTCAGCATAGCCTCACTACTGGTTACCGCGTATTTAATGTTTTTGTTTAAGTTACCTTTGCGCTTTAACAAACCATTGTAGGTTGAGTGCACATCAGAATTAGCACTTTGCGCAAAGCCAAGTGCAAAAAGCCAATTAGAAGATGAGGGCTCTGCAATAACCTGATAATTAATGCTATTACTTTGAGTAATTGTACTGCGAATTGGGTTAAATTGTTGAGACTTCAAAATGTCCGATATTAGCCATTCACTACCATTAAACTCATCATGAATAAGGCTGCGCCAGTAATAGGGGGCTTGTAAGGTTTGCCCTGGCTGTTGTTCTACCCGAAAAACCAAGTCATCAGATTCCGCTAATTTCGCAATAGAAAAGGGGTTAACTTGCTCTGATAAACCCGTTTTAGCGAGCTTTGGCCCCGGTAGCTGCCAAAACGCAGGAATTTTAGGTAAAAATAAAATCAAAAACGCCGCTATGGGTAAGGCTAGTAGTATGGTTTTAAAACTTTGTTTGTTAGCGGCCTTAAAGCTTTGCGGGCTAGTTAAATAGCCAAGTACCGCGAAGTTAACAATATAAAGTACACTGACTACCAAGGTTTCAAATAACCCTTGATGAAACAAATACACGGTTGAAAGGTTAAAAAATACTAGTAAACAAACGGTTTGATACTGTTTAACGGTTTTCGCTTGTAGCAATTTAAAGCTGCTAGCAAGTAGCATCATGGATACAAATAACTTGACCGTATCGCCCACGCCAACCAGAACAAATAAGGCAACTAAGCAAACCGAAGCCAAAATATTCGCCACCAATCCATTTAGTTTTTTATAAAACTTACCTAAAAATAGGTTTAAAAAGCTAAGGCCAGCCAATATGGCTAAGAATGGAGTAGGTACTTCAGTAAATAAAAAGCCACTGGTAACAATAAACAGCAGTGATAAAACGGTATTTATAAGCGGTGTATTCATAATTAAAACTCCGCTAATGCTTGCAAGCAGGCTTTTTGATGGTTGATCCCTTGGCCTTTCGCAATGTATTTATTGGTTAAGGTTAACGAAAACGCCATTTGTTGGCCGGTTAGTTGATTAACCAAAAAACATAACTGGCTTAATCTATGCTCATTATTGCCACTCAACATATTGAAATTAAGTGCTAATTCCTGTGATGCGTCACTGGTAAATTCTTTCGTTAATAGCTGCTGAGTTTTAGCGTAGTGTTTCCACGATACCTTATTAAGCGCTGTTCCTTGCACAAAAGGGGTAAGCTGATAAAAGTCATCATTACCGGCTTTAACTTGTGCGTTATCGCCATCGTGTTCGTCATTGTCATGGAGCTGAGTATCAAGCTTTTCAGTGGCGATAGGTTGTGGGTAAACATAAACCGTTTCGGTTGGCTCTATATAACTCCACACAGACACCAAACCAAATGGAAAGTGGCTAATGATTTTTATTCTATTAAAACCATATGCACCACGTTCACTGCATTTTAGCGCTATTTCAACGGTCTTTTTCTCTTTACTTTGTAGTGATACAGTTTCAGATTCAAGGTTGTCATTAATCAGTTTTATAAGTTCACAGTATGATTGTGCTTGAATTTGAAAACGCGCAATAGGGGCTTTTGGCGCATAACTTTCGTTTACTGACTGGTATTTAACCGACAAACCTCTCACATTTTTATAGCCGGTGAGTATCGCAAACACCAAAACAACCACCATTAAATACGCCATGGCTAAAATCAGGTTGTTTTGATAGTTAATGCCCATTACAAAGTTTAGTAAGGCAATTAGTAAAAACTGCCCACCAAGTTTTGAGGGTAATACATAAATCGTTTTATGTTGAAGCTCAATTTCGTTGATTTTATGCTTGTTTTTTAATAACTTATTAAAAAAAGACTGACGAAATTGATCGATAAAAGCAGGGCGCTTAAACATGTTTTATAAGCTTACAGGCACATGTTTAAGTGCATAGCCGCTGTCACCAGCGTTTAATCCAAGCCTGTGATCAGTCACACTAGGAAAAACAGCTTGTACATCTTCAGGCATTACAAAATCACGACCTTCAATATACGCCCATGACTTTGCAGCTCGGGCAAGCGCAATGCTGGCTCTTGGTGATAATGGGTTTACAAAATGGTTATCTTGGCGAGTAAACGCAACTAGCTCAAGGATATAATCAACCACCGAGTTGCTTATCGTTACTTTATTAATTTCTTTTTGAATAACAGCAAGTTGCTCAGGATTAATGCGCACAGGTAAGTCGTCATAATTTCGATTGTTTAAGCCTAAAATGAGGTTTTTCTCAGCGTGTTTATCAGGAAAACCTAAACTAATACGCATGAAAAAGCGGTCTAATTGTGACTCTGGTAACGGGTAAGTGCCAGATTGATGCACAGGATTTTGCGTAGCAATCACAAAAAATGGCGATGGTAGGGCGTGTTTAACCGAATCTACCGTCACTTGTTTTTCTTCCATAGCTTCTAATAGCGCACTTTGTGTTTTAGGGCCGGCACGATTAATTTCATCACCTAAAACAACTTGGCTAAATACTGGGCCTTGATGAAATGAAAAACTATGTTCTTTAGCATCAAAAATGTTTGTACCAAGAATGTCAGAAGGTAATAAATCGCTAGTGAATTGAATGCGTTGATATGACAAGCCAAGAACTGCGGCAAGTGCATGAGATAAAGTGGTTTTTCCCATGCCTGGTAAATCTTCAATTAACAGGTGGCCTTCACTAAATAAACACGTAAGGGCGAGTTTGATTTGTTGTTGTTTACCAAAAATAACCGTTGATAAGTCATCTATAATGAGTTGGATTGTCGAATTCATAAACTACTTAGTTTGTTATGGTTTCCATCAATTCTAGACGTTTCATAACAGAGTCGACTTTTTTTGCGTTGAATGGTTTAGCGATAAAACCTTTAGCACCTAATTCCCAGGTGTTTTGCACATTCTCAAGACTATTATGGCCAGAGCACATAACAACATGAGTATGAGGATGGCGGTCATTTAAGTATTCAAGAATATCCGTACCGTCAGTATTAGGTAGTTCAATATCAAGAAAGATAACGTTAGGCGACTTTTCTTCAATAACGGTTTTAGCTGATTCAAAATCTCGACTTTCTAAAATATCGTCAAAACCAAGACCAGTTAAAATTTGATTTAGATAGTCGCGGATATCTTGCATATCATCGATTATCAAAATAGGTTCTAACGGCTTCACAAATTCCATATCGTTTACATCTTATCGTTACATCTCAAGTTGATAGTTTTAATATAAGTCATGAGATAACTAAGCTCAAGAAACAAGCACTAATAAAATGAATAATATGATAAAACACCACATAAATGTCCGATACCGTCTAGTATTGGACTTAACATGCGCAGAGAATAGGTATAGCTATGTAGAGACAGTTCACTTCCTATAATTTATATTATGTTAAATCGTATTATTCCCGTCATTTTGTCGCCAATTCCCCGTTCAATGTTAAAATCGTTTGTACCCGTTATTTTCATAAGTTTTCCACTTTTGGCTATCAATCAACTAATTTGATTGAAACCCTATTTAGCAATCTAAAAAAATCATCGTTAATTTTTCCGCGCAGGCATCGCCTACACACATTCGTCAAGGATTAAGGAAATAATGACTAATTTTAAGCAATTACTTTTTAGAGCTGGTTTTATGAGTTTCGGGCGATTAGACCGCCGCGCCGCAATGGAATTTTTATCTATAAATACGGAACGCACTCTTGAACGTTGGATTGCAAATGACAACCCATGCCCAAGGGCTGTTAAATTGCTACAGCAACGAATCGACGGCGCTGTGTCTAATCATAAATCGTGGGATGGTTTTTATATTTGTCGTGATGGTTATCTTTGGACACCACACGGTAAGCGTTATGACTCTAATTTCATCAACAAGATTGAGTTTTTACAACGCTCTGTTCGTTATAACGAAAGCCATGTAGATGCCCTACTAGCTCAGATTGAACACCTTTATGATTTAGTTGAAGCCAGTGAAACGCTAAAAATCATTGGTAATGACCTAATCAAAATGAGTGATCAGCTTGCTCTAAAAGATATTGTGTTAAAGTATGGAGATAAGAAAACAGCATAAAATAAGGCCGCTTATGTGCGGCCTACAAACTCAGGATTACAATATATGACGATTGTGTCGATATTAAAGTGGTCATATATTGCTCTTGATTTATATACAAACCTTTCATCACCAGAAAAACAAATATCACAATAACTAGCCCAAATTAAATGGAAACTATCACTATTTGCTGCTTCATATTTAGCATTCTTGTGTAGTTGTTTCTCTCCCCAATAGCCAACATTTCCGAGAGCTATATATGCAGACAGCAACATAACCCAATAGTCAGATTGATTGCGCTTTTCTAAAACACCTAGAATTAAGTCAAGATCAATATACTTTTCATCATCTACTTCCTCTTGTAAATCATTAAAGTGTTTTAAAATACGGGTTATTACAGGTCTCTTAAAATCTCTTATAGTTGATTGGCTGACTTCATTTTTAAAAAGTGCTATTAGGCTTTTAATACCAGACTTTTCTGTAAGGTGTTTCTGCTCTTCTTCGTGAATCCTTTCACATATAATCTTAAAATCACTTTTGAACTTGCTAAATGTTTTCTCATAATAGATAGGGTCAGAAAACTCTTCGTCTTCATCTAACATATTTTGAAAGTCTTTTATCAATTTTGGAACTAAATCAGCTTCCTCTTCTTTATTAATTGACCCGTTTAATCTTTTCAGTAAAAACTCAGCAAAGTTAATAGAATCATCAAAAGTACCATTAGCATTTTCATATTCATAAGCGCTCAAGGCGGAAACGTCATCGCGAATATTTGGTTGCAGTAGATCGTCATCAATGAAACCAGAAATTAGATGAGCATTTAACTCATCTAATAAATTAAGATATTCATTTTTATGTTCATCCTTACATCTATGTATCTCTTTCAAAGTTTCTATTGAATACAAAACTTGAAAGTTAGATGTTTCTAATGTTCTTTTAATTTTATTCGGGTCATTCTTTACCATTTGAGAAAGAATATTTTGATCTAAATAAGCTTTTTTCATTAAAACCTTCCTTGCATGTGCTTTAAAATACTTTAACACAGTTAATCTAATGCATCCTTCAAAGCGCGAACTATTTCGTCATCAAGTTTGTTTTCTGATTTACTTGCTAAATGGCTTGCTGTAGCCAAACAGACACGCTTTATAAATGCTTCGGTTAGCAATTTGGCTGCTAAATATTTACCTAATGTAGCTATCATAATTTATCCTGTAGTTTCGTAATATCTTCACCGTGTTTTTTAATTACCTGTTTTATCCAAGTAATGTCTGTTTTCACTGCTGCAACGGTGGCGAACGCGCCACCAATTTGTACTATTACAATGAAAAGTAAGTTAATTGAGTTTGCATCGACTGTCATGCCCTACCCCTTAGCCGCTATCGTTATGGTTTCAGCATCAACTAAACCATCAATTAAAACGCGGTATTGAGGTTTTAGTCGCAAATCAGCGTCAAAGATTTCGTTTAAATAGTCCTCATGGTCATCATGAGTGAGTGACATAGCTTTCAACCACTGCATATCAACGACTTTATAGGTGTAATCAAGCTTTGACGGGTCAAGATAAAACCCCGCGTTTGGGTAGCGAATATAATTACTCCCATTAACTGCGAACTGGATTTCAGCCAGTATTTTACTGATAGGCCGCGTTACTGGCTCAATAACTTCACGACCACGTAAAACGATTTGTGAATACGCATAGTAACCACCAAGTAATAACAAAATTGTTGACCAGTTACGGTCTAAGAACTTAGCCATAAAACCCCCACTCAAAGCCCTTTGAAATTTCATCCATTGAATACGGGTTCTGTCCGTTTTCCATTTGAACCATTGCAGAAATGACAGACGGATAAGCGCTATCAGCCAAAACAGCATCGCGCGGGATACCAGTTTCATCAGCAACAAAATTTATGTAACTTTCCGTGTGATTTTCATGTTCGCCATGGTCATTCAATGGCGGTGCCCATTCCGTGATAATACTTTCAATAGTACGGACACCACGGCGGGCTTTAGTGCGCATAATGCGCCCCGCAGCCCTGAACCCGTACAATGCAGTTTCAAAAATAACAAAGCGCCCATCATCACCAACTTGACCAACCCAGTTTTCACGAGCTTCGATGTTTAACGGGTTATTGTTTCGGATGCCTTTAGGCTTAAGCGCAGCACTAGACGGGATAAATAAAACCCCCGCCAGCGCAGCAAACATCAAAGGTAATTTAAAGCTTTTCATTAGTACGATTCCTTGTAAGCACGGAAAATCGCACGAGGCTCAGACGTATCAACATCAAGGCCAATTACAAGCGCGTTACGGTTGGTTCTATCGTTAACAGAAAACACATAGAGCTTATTATCAAGTTCCATAATGCTTGCAAGTTCACTGATATTAACGTCATTGTTGAATGAAGAAATTTTTACCATAGCTTCATCACGGAAAGACGAATACACGCCGTTAACGTTATAGCCAACGCTTAAATTATCTTTAAAGTAAGTAACATCGTACTGATTGCCGTCACTGAAAAAATCAGTAGATGACATCGCACCGTATTCAGTGTGAATAAATACGCTTGAACAAATTGGCGCTGCAATCGGCTTCGCAGTAAACGCAGCCCAAACGCCACTCATAAAACTAGGGTCGGTATTCAACACACCTTCAATTTCACCCAGTAACACAAAGTCAGTTAAGGCCGTAGTACCTCTGTAAACGTTGTTACCTTCAATAACCCAAACAAAGCCTGTTTCTTGGTCAATAAAAATTTTATCAAGTTTTAGCGGTTGGCCTGCCTTGATATTGGTGTCTACTTCGGTGAAATTATCAGTCGGGAAACTTGCATCAAACGTGTAAATTTTGGCGCGGTTAGCCCCTTCAACACCATCACCACCAACCACATAAACCGTACCTTTGTATTCATCACAACCAAGCGCATAAAACGAAATTGGCGTTTGTTGCGGGATGAATTGAATCTTACCGCCTGCAATGCGGCAGAAGTGCGTTTGATGTTCGGTTATACCTTCATGGCCTACAGCAAAAATCTCACCGTTAACGTCAAACATGCGCCCAACTAAATTAATTGAAGGACCTTTGTAAATTGAAGTGTATTCACCTGTTTTAACGTCAAAAATTTGCGTTCCCGTATTGCCATCAAAATAAACCATGTGGTCATTGATTTTACGAATGGTGTGCTGGTCATAATGAACAGGTTGGTCAATGATGTTCATATCATCCGTGTTTAGAATTTTAGCGGGCGCTTGGTCAATGTATGCGCTTAATGGCGCGGCGCTGTCATGAATATATTTTTCATTTGCCGCCATTGGAATACCATTTTCTTTGTTAACACCTTCACCACCTAACCACCAAGGCTGGTCACATACAACTGTTACGCGCGATTGCGCCGTATCATAACCAATGATTTGTTGTCCGTGTCCGTAGTGCTCAGCCAAAAATGACGCTGCACGGCTGGCTTTAGTGCTTAATGCGTCATAGCTTAATTTGTGCTGTGATGCCCAAAGCTCTAATTTTTGGTCAATCTCAGAGGTAATAACAAGAAGGTCAAACGGTTTGCCTGTTTGAACATCAAAGCCCGCGCGGGCATCAGTTTCTAAAACTGGTTGCCCTTGCAAGGTTGCTTTAATACGGAATTTACCTTCACAGTTCATCACCTTGATGCAGTTACCAAGCGTATTAATCTCTGTGACTTCATTTGGTTTTAAAAATTTAGTAATGAACATTATTTACCACGCCCCATAATTAAAGCTAATGCCGTAACAGCACCAAGGCCAACGACAATATAAATCATTGTTTTGTTCGTACTGATAGCCAATTGTTGACCATCAGAACGCATCGAATTTTCAGCAAATTGCAGCGCTTGCTTGTGAGCAAGTATTGTTTGGTCGCCTGCATCGCTATAAGCGGCGCTTACTTCCTGAACTGCCCCTGCTGCAAGGTCTGACGCTAAATTGCTGTTGTTTTCAATTGAGTAATACGCGAGGTCAGCCATACCCTTATTCGCGTTGCTGATTGCGTCTGTGGTGGTTAATAACGCATTGTTAGCAAAGGCCGTATTGTTGCCGTGCATCGTTTCCGCCATTTCCATAACACCACGCGCTAAATCAGCGTTTTCAGTCATCGACTTTTCAGCTAGATAGTTTTGCGCATTAATGCTGTCAGCGGCTAAATTGCCCGTTGTCGCCATTGCATCACGGCTAAGGCTCATTGCATCGTCGGTCACATTGCCTACTAATGAATAAGCGCGTTCTTGAGAACGTCCTGCAACGTCAAGCGCATCACGACCAAAATCAAACGATGAGTTTTGCGCATTTGTGCCGAACTGGATAACGTCACCTAATGCGTCACCCACAGCCCCCATAGAGGTCGCAGCAAAATCAAGTGAATCGCTGTTAATGTCTCTGGCATAATCAAAGGCGTTGCCTGTTACCGTTTCGGTCATACGAGCGTTTTCAACCGCCATATCACCCGTTAACGTCATCATTTGGCTCTGATTGCCTGCCATATCACCCCAAATAGACACAAGGCCATCAACTAGCCCTCCGTCCGTTGTTGTGATGTTGTATGAATTGCCGTTGCCGACAGTCATATATCCCGTATTATCCCCCTGAACACCAAGCGAAGTGCTTGAACTGTTGGTTGATTGGGAGCTTCTAGATTTAGAACTTGTGCTCATGCACCACCATCCCAAAAACTCGACACCCATTAGGGTCGGTTTCTAAATATTTAAAATTACAATGCTTCAGTAGTCGCGCTAAAGCTGGGCGTTTGGTGTGAAAATAGATGTTTCTGATATGAAGTCGGCGCGCTAATTCAATAATAATATGGCTTGCCTGTTTAATGTTTTGGCCTTGAGCGCATACGACAACTAGACCATCACTATCAATTCTAAGCACAAAGTAAGTGCCGAATATGCACACAAAACGCGAGCGCCCCGACTGAATCTCAGACTTGATACATGCAAAGTCATCGGGCGTACCGATAGCCCGATTGACTTTGTGTAACTCGCTTGAGTCGCAAAAACGCATTATTTTTTGAACAAAAACAAAGCTAGAATGGCAATACCGCCAATAATCAAAAGCTGATTATTGTTACTGCTTCCAAAGTTAATTGAACCACCTTGAAAGCCGATATTAGCCGCTTGGTCGCCTGTACCTGAACTTGCAGACTGCTGGTTTGAATAACCACCGCCAGCCATGCCGCCCATTACTTAGCCGCCTTGTTTTTATTGATGTACCCTTTGATTAATTCTGCCGTGACAGTGCCGACAGCACTTACCAAAACACCAATTGCAAAGGCTTTGATTGATTTGCTGCTCATGACTTAGCTACCTTCAATACAAGACCTAAAACAAGTAAACCACCAAAGGCCATAATTACTTGTTTCTGTGGGAATCCAAAAACCATTGGTTCAGCGGGTTGCTGTACCGTTGTTGTTTTCGGGGCGTCTACAAGAACAGCCGCGCCGTTCTCAAGCTCAGTAACGTTTTGTTGCTCTTGACGAGCTACGCCAGCCGAGTTTTTTGCGGCTTGAATAGTCTCGTATTGGGCGTAGATGTTCATTGCATTACCAAGGGCAGAATTTACAAACCCGCCAAAGTTGCCCCACGCGCTTTGCGTGGGAGCACCTTCTGGGAGTATTGCTTGTGTATTACGATTTATTGCGGTTGCAGCCGCACCACCATAACCAAAAGACATACAACCCCCTTAGAACGAGCTTTGAGCGTAGTTATCGAAGTAGTGAACAACGATTTCGGCTTGACCTTCAATGTCACAATCAACACGTAAACGCATGTCGTTAATTGCAGGGTCAAGCATTAAACAGCCGAACACATCGCCGTCTAACATCAGGTCGATTGAATGTGTGTTGCTAATAACAATGCGTTCATTCTGTTCAAGAATTGCGTTGTGTAGCGCTTTTGGAATGTGCTCACGCCATTTAACGTTGTTGATTAAGAACTCAGCCGATTTAACGCCAGCTTTCTTGATTTCAATTAACGCAATGTAAGCACCATTAGGGCGCGGGATGTTTTCAACTTCATTCACGCCCGCAGAAAAGTTATAACGGAATGAACGGCGTTTGAATAACCAACCCGGCGCGGTAGATGCAGACTTTTCAGCGTAAGCCTTAATCGCTGGCGCTGCCGCGTTTTCATCAATATCAAACTTGATTTGACATAGTGATAAGCCAGCCGTACCCAGACCAAAGAAACGCTGTTCAACAAGCTGTGGTTGTTTAGAGCTTTTAATCTCAGAACGGGTAAAGTGCATTGTCGCAAAGCCTGCAACTACTTCGCGGTTGTAGTACGTGTTTTCGTTTAGTAGGTCTTGCAAAGTTGCGTATTCAGTCAGAGTGCGACCGTTTAATTCAACTTTAAGGTTTTTGATTTGGGCTGCTGTTACGCCTGTGTATTCAAAATGAACTTTGTCATACGTAAGGTTAACAGGCAGTGTAAGTGAAACTGTACCGCCAGCCGCTACGCCTGTGATTTTATTAAGTGGGGCAATATTGCGCATGTGCTACCCCCTTAACCTAAAACAATACGTTTAACAGGGCGTAAAGCGCGAACGCTGCTGATAGCAGTTAAAACGCCAAGCGTAATGCCTACAGCGATAAGAGTTTGTTTATTTACCATGTGGAAAAATTCCTAATTTATTGAAACGAGGTTTAAAATTCGTTTTCAATAAATCAGGCGTTTCGCTCCACGGTCGATTTGGTTTCGCTCCCCCTATAGCGAAAAGAGCGAAATTTTCGCTCTTTTGTTAAGTATTAATATTCAAAATATTGAAGAAGCTAGATTGATATAAACACCCCAGTTATTAGAGCAACACCTGTCCCCATTAAAATTGCAACAGATACAATGACCAAAGTATCTATAATTTTGTGAGATTCAATACGGTCTGACAGGACAATAAAATAATAAACTGCCAATCCAAAACCTATAAGCGCAAGCCCTAACAATATATTCATATAAATCAATATTTTTAATTTAGTTGTATTTATAACTATAGCTAATTGAGTTTAAATTGGTAGCTCTCTTAGCTGATCAAATGTGATTTCATAAGCCTTGCCAAAGTCCTTAGCTTTGGGGTCGGTACTAATGTAATACGGTGAAATATTCCCGATACCGCCGTCAGATTTAAACAGGTAATACAGGCGTTGTTTTTTAAACGTTTGGTTCAACTGGCTTATTAACTTAACGTCTGATAACTCTGCATCTAATTCATGCGCTATCAATTTAGCGTCATGCGTTGATTCTTGAGCGCCTAACACTTTACGTGGTGAGTTGTTCCAAATGGTTTTTGGCACTTCCTGCGAACGCTGAAAGATAGTGTGAAGGACAATGCCAAATTTACGCCCACCTGTTGCCAGTTCACCAATGATGGTTTCGTCTTTACCTGCTGTTTTTGCCAGCTTTGCAAGTTCTTCAATGATAACATCTAGCTTGCGATTACCGTCTGAGGCCATCCAAATTAGTTGCCCGAACCAATGCAATTCTGCTACCCGTGCATCTTTAAGTTGTGAGCCTTTCAAACTTGGGCTGAACGTTGGCTGATAGGCCAATACAAACTTTTTGCCACTGCTCCACGCTTGGGTAAATGCGCGGGCAAAATCAGTACGTTTATTGAAGTGGTAAACCGTGCGACCACCTAACCCATTGAAGGGTGATTTTTTACGACCATCAAATTGATAATCGCCGTATAAATCAAAAATCCCTACATGGTCGCCAACAAGGTTTAACAGCTTGACGGCGGTAGTTTTACCGCCGCCAGTGCCAGCCAAATAACAAACGTGCTCTGCATCTAGAGAGTTGTTAAAATTAACTGCCATTACGCCGCCTGTTTTTGCTCTGGTTCGTCTTGTTCTTCGTTGCTGGCCTTAGCCTGTTTAATTTGCTTGTAGATTGATAAGCCAGCCATTGCAACGACACCAATTAATTCAAGTTCTTCACGGTACTTAACAACCCACGGCGGGAGCTTTGCATCTTTGGCATACTTGAGTACTACTGGTACAGTTTTTTGTGCAATAACTTGGCGCGTGTCGTTGTCGATAGTGACAGGTACACTAAACAATGACTCAGTAAAGCTTGCAGCGCTATCAACTAGAAAACCCGCTGTGAACTGCGCATCTTCGTCTGTCATTTCTTCCGCGACGGTTACAGCGTCATTGTCTGGTTCTTCATCGCCTGCGCTTTCAGGTTCATTCGATTGCACCATGAACGCATCCAACTCTGAGTAGTGGAAAGTTTCGGCTGCATCAGCGTTAGATTCAGCTTGTGCTTGCTCTAATTCCTGCGATGGCGAAAAGTCCTGTGATTGTGCCTGCGATGAAGTATTTGAACCCATTTGAAGGTTCGCCATTGCCTGAGATAGAACGGTTGGTTTCGTGTTTAGTTCTGCTTGATTCGTCATTTGTTTCGGTCTCTTTAATATCATTGTTAATACTCTGAACAGCTTGAATTACGTGCTCTGGATGCCATTCATCAGGCTTTAATTCGTGCTGCATTTTCGGTGGTTGATTTTCATTTGCTACAGTGGGCGAAACTTCGCTATCAATGGCGGATAAATTCGCGTTTGGTTCGCTAATCGCTTTTTCCCATTTCGCTTGCAGTTTTGCCCCGCTTCGCTTATCCATTCCGCAGTTCGGGCAATGCAAATATAGGTATTGTTGCCCCGTTTTTTGACGGCGAATTGCTGCGAAACCGTCACAAGCTTCACACCTGATAGCGCCTAAATCGGGGTTAGCTGATTTCCCCTTAGTCGCCATAGTCACCACCATTTAATTGAGTCTCAATGTTAGAAACGCGCAGTTCTAAGTCATACGCCCAAACCATCACATCATCAATTACCTGCTCCGCTAACTTGGCTTTTTTGCCCGCTTGTAAAGCGTTCATTGATTTTGCTTGCTCTATTTTGGCCTTGGCCTTGTCTAATTGCTTACTCATTAAAACTTATTCCGTAGTCGTCAACGCGCTCATAGCGTGAATAAAAATCACAAAGCGCTGATATTGAATCGTCGTAACATTGGCGTGTTTTTCTGAGTAATTTGTTAACGATGTTTTCCTCCTGTTTTTCCGCTTCTATCTTTTTGTCTATATCTGGGTTAGTTAACTTTGTGAAAGCGGTTTTCAACTGCCAACCACGAACCCCAATAGCCCAATCCATAAAGCCTAAAAATGCTGCTTTGTCTGCGAACTTAGCGACACCACCACGAGCGAAATTACCGTGAATTTCGTTTGATATTTCGGTGACTTTTTGGCTAATGGTTTCAAGCTTTTGTTCAAGCTTTTCAATTAGATGTAATCGTTTTTCGCTAAACGTTTGTTTGTTGATGTTCTTTTGCTTTTCTATAAAGCCTATCGTTGCTTTTAATTCGTATTGTTTTGATGCTCTACGGCGGGCTTTTTCTTCTAAGCCTTGCATGTATTCTTGTATTAGGCCGTACATGTGTTGCGCTTCATGTGTGGCGCAATTTTCCCACGCTTCAGCGCGGGCATACTTCGAAATATTGTAACGATTACCGCGAATTTCGCCTTGTGACCCTTCCGCGCCTTTGGTCATATAGCCAAGTGCTTTTAATAAATAGGTGGCTGCTGCCTTGGCGTTTCTAATACGCTCAATGGTTACAAAACCCTGTCCCCATAGGCGTTCAATTCTTGATGCCCATTCGTGAAAATATACAGGCTCAACATTCCAACGCATTAAAACGTGCGCATGATAATTTTGCTCTCCAATGCACTCTATTTCGTGTTTTTCGCCGTTCCATTCATAGATTTTTGAACCGTGTTTTTTGGCTGGCGCTTCGGCTACCCAAAGATAATCAAATACAGGTTTTTTCGTTGCTGATTGTTCACATTCGATTGCGGTTACTTCCATTCGCTCATTTGTGATTGCACGTTTTTCGCATTGCTCGATACATTCAACAATGCCCCACGGATAAAGCCTTTCGTTATCATGCATTAAATCTGATTTAACGTGACCACTGGCACCAACGCTCTCAACTTTACCCCAAGGGTATAAACGGTCATTTCGCCCGATACATTCAACTTTGCCCCATGCGTATTTTTTGCCGTTTGGCGTATCTGACACAGTACCAGTCGCAACAAAACCGCGCTTATGCATCTTTCCGATTACATCAAAAAAGCGGCTTAACTCTTGGCCTATTGTTGTCCGGTCATATTTAACGGCTGTAAATGGTCCATCCGCAAAAACAACAGGGTGAAGCAGTACACCATCATGCGAATAAATTGCGTCTAACTTTGTCCCCGCCTTGCGCTTAGCTACTTTTTGGTAATGGTCATTATCAATACGCCAGCGTGCTTTTGCATCTAACGTGACTGTTGTAAATGCATTAAACCCGCCCTTAACAGCTTGCATGTATAAACCGCTGTCTATGATTTTTCCACGGGCGCGACTGCTAACTGTTTGAGTAATCCGGTCACCTGTATTCGCGTCCGGTGCATCACTTGCGCGGGTATTTTGAGTGCAAACAATACGAAAACCATCACACCAATTGCGGCTTTGAAAGTGGGCGCGGGCTGTTTCATCAGCTTGTGTAACAGTGCTGTCAAAATGGCCTTTGTCTATTTCTGCTACCTGTTTCGGTTTAATTTCACCTGTTTCAAGACAAAGAATTTCATCGTGATTGATGCCAAGGCGCTCTGAACGCTGTTCAGGCGTTAAGTTTTTAAGGGCATGACTGTATAAACTATCAAGGCTTGAAGCCTTAGCAGCTAAAAGAGACTGTTTAGAACGTGGATTTTCGTCTCTTTTTTGCTGTGTCTGACTTTTGCGCCTTTTGACAAGCCTAGCTTTTCCGCTTCGCGCCCCTTCGGGGTTTTGACCGTATAATTCTTCTGTCCACCAACCTGTTTTATTTTCAGTTACGCCGCAACTAAAAAAAGCGCCTCTTTGGGCGCTAACTGCAGCTTGATTAATAATGTGTTCGGGGATATTAATTGTCATTGCTAACCCCCTTATAGATTTCATCTCTTATTTTTACTGATGATAATAATCCGCGTAAATTATTTGCATCGTTGTAAAAGTCTATTGCTTCTAGGTAATCGATATCTTTTTTTAAAAAATCACTCTCAGTTTGAGTAATGAAGCCACCAGATTTAGTAATGGTTTCAAGTGAATTGTAATAACCGTCGATACGTTCACTAACGATAGATTGCAAAGTTTTCATAGTACACCAGCCTTTGCAGCATAAGCCGCTGACCTAAGCGCATCGTAGCGAATACATGAACCATCTTTGTAATTTCTTTCACGCTCAGCTTGAATTTGAATTTCTTTTTCGCGGCGCATAGATGCCAGTTTGCTTTTAAATTCGAGCTTTAATTGTGATGCTTTTCCCCTGGCATAATCCCAGTGATCCAAGTCGGTTTTTAATTCGTGAATTTCTGTATGGTATTGGCTCATGTTCTCACCTTGGCGTGTGGCTTAACTTTTTATTCCTGTTCATCTTTGGCTAAGTGATGGGCGACTACCTTTAACCGGTAGCCGCCTAATACACGCCAATGTAAACACCTTCCACAGTCGGGCGACTGCTTCGGTGGAGATAATAGTCAAAATGCTTTTACTTAGTCAAAGGGCAAGAACCAGTGAAAGTACGAGAACTACCGACTATAATCAAATTAACCGACACGCCAAAACGGACACAAAACGTATGAAAATAAGAACTTCACTTGAACTGCTGGAATGGTTTAAAACCGTTGCGGATATTGAATCTGACTATATGGTTAGCAAACTTACTGGCATATCAAAACAAGTCATTAGTAACGTTAGAAACGAGAAAGGCGAATTTCAGAACCTTACTGCGTTAAAGTTACTTTTAGTCGGTGAACACCCAGAACCCCTTGAAACTATGGCACTTTTAGAGGCTTTTAAGGCGGAAAGAAAGGGTAACGATGATGCAGCGAAAATTTGGCGTAAAAGTGTTGCGTAACATGAAAATCAACTCCGATCATTTGTCGTGTCAATTTGTCAAAAATGCCCGTCCCTCGCGGGCTGTAAGTGACTGCTACACTTACGATTTATATTATGTTAAATAGCATATTTATCTTTATAAGCAGGTTCATTGGTCGTTAGATTTTAAGGTTTTTACCTTCACTAAAATGACCTTTCATTAAAAATTAACGACAATTAAAAACGCATTTAAAGCGCTACTATCCTTCACTTACATTTTTAAAACTTTAGCTCACAAGCTATGAAATTTGGGCCAACTTAACTGGCTCCACAAAACGAGATTGTTAAACTTTAAACTCACATTCTTCAACAATGAAAGCTGTTGATTTTGAGTGATCAATAAAGTTGTTTTCATCTTCAATTAACTCTGCACCAAGTTTTATTCCTTCAGGAGAGCTTAACGCTTCTAGCAATGACTCTTCTGATTCAAACCATGCTTCAGCAATACCATCATATTCTTGAAGCATACCTCTTGACTCCTTTAGACCCTCATTAAGCGGTGTATTTAATGTATAGCTCTGCACATATCTTTTTGTGTTCATTATTCCGTTGTTAACCATAAAAAATGGACCATGTTTATATTGCCAATAATCTTTAAATTCTTCTCTCGTCAGATCAGCACGACGTGTTAAACACATTACAAATTTAATCATTACTTCTTTCCTTCATATTTAATTTTCGTAGTTTCAGGCACATGCTAACGACATTAGCTCAAAACTTACCATTGTCATTTTTCCACTCACTAGCTGGGGGTATCTTTTCTACAGTATCCCAGTGCTCAACAATTACACCTTCGTCAATTCGATACAGATCATAAAATGATGTATGAGCGCCCCATCGAGTTCCTTCACAAACTGACATAACGAAATTTCCTTCAGCTAAAACCCGATGCATCTTTTCATATCTTATTGCGAGCATTCCTTCAGAACTCTGGGTTTTTAAATGTTCGCAAAGTGAATTCAAACCATCTGCTAGTTCAAAGTTATGCTCTATGTACTGCTCTGATACAAAACTTGGCAAATCATGTAGTTGACGACGGATTAAAATGGAATCAACAAACTCAGATATCAATTTTCGATTTTCTTCAGTTTTGTGTAGATCATTGATTTCTGCTGCTCCATCAACCATAGACCGCTTCGATAGATTTGGGCCTTTGCGAGGTTGAATATTATCCCAGTGCTCTACAGACTGATTTCCTTCAAATCGAAATACTTCAAAGCCAACACTAGACGTACTGAATTCATATTCCGTGTGGCCAAATACAAAATCACCATCTGAAAATATGCGCACTATATTCACACGCGGTGAGGTTTAGATAAGCGTTTGAATAGCGCAGCCAAACCTTCAGAACCTTCATGGGTCTGCGGATTGTGTTGGATATATTTTTGAGGGTTTATCACCAAAACTGATTCAGGATCGCCAGTTTCGATGCCTTTTAATAATTGTTTGATTGCAACTTTTCTTTCTGCACTCACGATAGGCTCCGTATTCATGCAAACGCCGTAGTTAAACGGCTAAAAATAGTTTGCTATTACTTGTGAAGTACACACAAAATCAAAGGTTTAATGTCTGAACTTTTTAATTTGAATTGTGATAATTAGAATTACACAATACATTTTGACTGTGCCAATTAACATACAACTTTACCTAGAACTTCCCAAGAAACATCAGAAAGCTAGCCTAACGATTATTTAAGATATGCATTGATAAATTGATTGAAATGAGACTTTTATCTAAGGAATGTCTGTTACCCTTAATAACAGTGAAAAGTAAGTCGATTTAATTTGAATCGAGTGTCTTGCCCTCCCCCTTAGCCACTTTCGTTATGGATTTAGCATCAACTAAAACGCGGTATTACGGTTTTAATAGCAAATCAGCGTCACTGTTCGCAGTGCTTATTTTTATTCAATTCAATGCCTTTCAATGTAGTTACTTTAGTAAATTCAGTATTAAAAACTAGGGAGTTAGCACACCTGATAGTTTAAATTCGTTAAACCTGCTATTTACTAGATCTTTATATTCAGGATACCGACTAAACAAATCAGCAATGTCTCTTGGGTGAATACCGTTTTTAATCAAATCTGATTGTACATAAGTAAAAATATTTACTAAAAAATAGCATTCCAAGCCTAAGTTCTGTTTAGAATCTTTGTATGGTAACCTAAGTATTGCAAGGTAAACTCTGAAATCTTCTAAAGTGAATAAATCGCCAGCTCGCCATCTTTGGAACCTCTTTTTGATTGCTTTAGTATCTGGGTCAATGACATCAATTTCTGCATATTTTGGGTATTTATTGATTAAGGCTTCATCTTTTGCTTGAGCAGTTAATATATCTCGATAAAGTTGTTCCCAAGAGATTTTTTCTTTCCCATAGTAATCTTTTGCCCAAGCTGCTTTTATCTTTTCTAGAAGTATTTCTGAAGAATGTATCAATAGACCCTGTTTTGTTATTTCATGACGAGGTAATACTTTATTTAGTATGCTATTCACATCAGTCTCACTCAGAGCTTCTAATCCGAGTTCAATTAGAGCGCAAACATACATAGTCAAGTTGGAAACGTAACTAGCACGTTCTTCGACAGAAGGTTCTGGAAACGTAATCTTAGTAAGAAGCCAATTCTGTAAGTTACTATTTATTTGAGTTACATCTTTATGATGTAATAGCTCACTTATAAGTGTTTGTTCTAATTCACAATGAGCATGGATAAAATCAAAGTAATTGTTGCGCGTTTCGCTTCTATATTGCCTGTTAGCTTTAAAACCATTAACCATAGAATCAACTAGAAACCACGCGCCAACGGTCTTGAAATCTATTTCTTTAATTGGTGTCGTAGGTATCATCTTTCCATTAAAGTCTAAAAATTCAACTAATTCATTTGTTAACTCATCATTAGCTTCTGAATTTCTGATTTTCCTAAAGATACTTTTATCGTGAGTAATAGAATGATCTTGCCTAAGTTCTCTTGCAAGTTTGACAAGTAAATCAGACTCTGAGGTGAAACAGTTCATTCCTTTTGCTAAAAGGTTTGGTAACTGATTAAAAATAAAACCAAGATTATATTGTTCGTGAATCATATTTCATTGAAATGTCCCTTTTTTCATTTTTATATTAAGACACAATTTAGTTGTGGAAACAATATAGGAGGATGATATGAAACCACAAGACTATAGTTCAAATATGAAAAAGCCAACAAAGGTATTGAAGTTGTAAAAAACAGTACTTAAAAATTCATGGTAATAAAGGTATGCGACATCAACAACAAGGAGACAAAAAATGAGTAGAACACCGAATGACGACCGTAGTGATAGCATGAATCCAAATAACGATGCTTATTGGGATAGTCTAGATAATCATGCCAACCAACTAAACCCAAACCATGACGAATATCATGGGGACGATTATGATGACGAAGAATAAATGAGTATAGATACCTTCCAGTATTTCATTACTGGAAGGTATTGAAATAAGATAATTTTTTAGATTTACTAAATCATATAAGGAATAAACAGGGTGTATTATGGAAAAAGTATTTGCAGTTCTAGTCGATGCTGAAAATTTTAAATCTAACACATTTACTAGAGTGCTTTCAGAAGTTGAAAAGCATGGTTCAGTTGCTCTAAAGTGGGTGTATGCTGATTGGACAAACGGATGTAATAAATCATGGGAAGATGTTCTAGAATTGACAGCTTCTCGACCTAAACAACAATTTCACTATACTAAAAAAGATGATGCTGACCATGCGTTAATTATGGACGCAATAGAGTTAATTAATAACAACAAACGTATTAATTCTGTATGTTTAGTTACCAGTGACGGTGGTTTTGCAAGTTTAGCCCAGCGTATTAGAGAGTACGGTATTTACAGCATGGTTATTGGTGAAGAAAAATCTCCAAAAAGATTAATCAGAGCATGTGAGAACTTTGTTGATATAAATAACATTGACCGTGATGATACAGTCGAAAATGGTAATGAACTTGATTTAGAAGCTCTACTGATTAAAGCATATCATCGTGCCGAGATGGATGGAGAAGCTTATCTAGGTAATTTTGGAACTGCAATCAAACGAATAGACCCTTCTTTTGACCATCGGAACTATAAAGTTGCTAGTCTCAAAAAGCTAATTAAAAGCTGTGACGATATCTTCCAAATCACCCAAGAGACCAATGATCGTTTTTATTTCACACTTAAAATGAAAACAGAAGGCGTAGAAGGAAAGCTTGTTAAATGCTTTAAAAGCCAAGGGTATGGTTTTGCGAATTACAATAAAACTAAGTTTTTTGTTCATAAAAGTGAATTTACCAACCCTGAAGATTGGAAGAGTGTAAACACAGGCTCAATGATTAAATTCCAGTTTGACGAGAAAAACTCAAAAAATGGAAATGAAATTCGTGCTTTAAACATCTCAATTGCAAATTAAATATCCAATCATAATAGTGCTTTTTCCACTGTAGTGTCGAATTTATGTCATTAATAGTGAAAAAAAGCACTATTGCATGAGAGGAGATGAACAGTAAAATTTAAGATCGAAGCTTCTCTAGATGTTATTTAAAATGCTTACTTGTAGTAGCTCAAATCTGATCTTGCAGTTTCGATGAATAGGTTTAGATCTCATCTGACAGACTGTAATGAGCAAACAACGTACATTAGAAAACTATTTTTCAGCACTGATTTTATGTCCATTTGCTATGTATTTCTCCTATATTCAGGAAAACGACCCATTTGCTCGTTTTATCCTTTTCATTATTTCTATAATGATTAAAATTTTACTGTAGCAACAAGTTAGTTAGTGTGATAGAACTGGTGTAATGATAAAAATGACCCGCGACTCGGTAGAAAAACGATCCAATGGGTCGATATTAAATTGTTAACTGGTTTTAGTAAACGTAGAAAATGTCAGATTGTTGGATTTGTGGTGCTCAAGCTGATAGCGGTGAGCACAAGATAAAAAAAACGGATTTACAGCGTGCAGTCTCTGGTACAGTAAATCAAAAGAGTCCAATATATCATCGTGTTAGTGGCATTAAAAAGAGACCTATTGGCAGCTTAAAAGCAGAAGCTTTGAAGTTTGAGAAAAGTATCTGTGCTACTTGTAATGGGTCTTTGACACAGCCCCATGATTACTCTTGGAATATTTTATCTTCATACCTCGCAGACAATGTGATTGAAGTTGGTAAAGAAATAGACTTAATCAATGTTTTTGAAGGAGACATTGAAGAGAATGTGCTTAACGTGCACTTGTTTTTCTGTAAAATTTTTGGGTGTGCAGTCCTAGATGCAAAACTTGAGTTAGATTTATCCAATCTTGCAAACAGCATTCGTACTCAATCTTCCTGTTCCGACTTGTATATAAAAATTCGTCGCAGCAATAACGGTAAGTCTAGTAGTTATTGTGCTTTGTCTGATCTTCAAGTATTCACGTTAGAAGGTGGAGGTATGAAATATGTCCATCTCTTCTATACAGTAGGCAATTATAGTGTAGACATCGTATATTCAACTGATATTGCCGGATTAGATCTAACGGACTACTTTAAACCAAATGGCGCTATCGCCAAGGTGGTAATAGGGTCTGTCGAATATAATCAGGAATATTCAGCACAAACAACCAGTTAACAAAGTATTTAAGAGTGATTCCTAACGCTTGGCATTGTTTATTTCATCGTTGGGTTTTGTGTTTACGGTGGTATAGTTATGTTTCGTGGTAGCGTTGCTCACACCTTAACGCGGCGTTAGCAGTTTCATCAGCACTGGGGGGCGAAACTAAATTATTATGTGTAATCAAAATAATATTATTCAGCTAATCAATGACGGTAACATTGAAGAAGCATTGAAAATGTTAAATACATTAAGCATTAAGGCTAATGAAAATAAAGACTACTTACTTTCAGATAAATTTGCTTCAGCATTATTTGATATTAAATCAATTAATGAAAAGACTGAACTTGAGTCAAAGATTAAAAACCTAGATGAACTACAAAAAAAACATTCAATGGTTCAGACTAAAATTGAAAAAAATCATGAAAGCTACGCACAAAATTTATTTATAGTTGAATCCTTTTTTAAATGGTTTTTCGAAAATACTATATCGAAAAGTCTTAGATCCCCTGCTTATTTAAGAGAAAAAGAACTGTATCCATTTCTAGGTACTTCTTTAGTCGAAGTGATGAAGTTACCTTTTGAAGAGCGTATTGAGTCTTATAGTAGAATGTTAGAGCAGTTAGAACGATTAGCTCTTTTGAGAATGGAACCAGAAACTCCAGATTACTTTACAACTGGTAAGTATATTAAACGTGGAAAGTTTCATGACTTTACTGTAAAAGTAAAAGAGTCTAATGAAGTAAGCAATACAATAAATAGACTGATAGAGCTAGATAAAAGCTTTAACAAGCTTGATAGTGAACTTATAGACATCTCTAAAGAATTAAGTGGCTATTTCTTTTTATCTGATGATAAAAAAAATATGATCAATATCGTAAATAATATCTTTACATAAAAACTGCTAACAAGACCTTCAAATGGACAAAAACAGTTTTCAGTTTTCACTTCGTTCAACATTTTAGCAAACAAATTTTGCCGCTTAAGGAGGCGTTTGAGGTCATTTTTGATGCGGGCGTTACGAATGACAGCTTCTGGCACATATGTGACTGTCAGATTTGATCTGAGTTCTATTATTCGAATCTGACAGATCGAGTTAAGACTTATTCAGCTTACTGTAAGACAAAGTCTAATCCAGTTAGCTTTTTTAAATCGTTTTACTCCACACGAAACCCGTAGAAGGCTCTTTTTCACATTTGGGTTTTGAGACACGCTTTCGTTTTATATTTCTTGTTGTAAGCAAAGAGGCTGACTTAATTGGCGGCTCCGGCATAAAGTTATCTATTTCATGTAACTTGTCTAAGGCACGCATAACAGCTAACACTTTGATCATTCCAACGCTACGTTTACCGCTCTCTAAATTCTGAATAGTTGTGACATTTACGCCAGCTTTATCTGCCAACTCCCGTTGATCTATCCCTTCATTGAGACGCGCCAGTAAGAATCGCTTACCTATCATTTCCAAGATAGCAGCATTACTCATTCTATCGAGTCGCATAATAGTGATAATTTACGCTATTGTGACTAAATATTGATAGTATAGTGTATATTTCCACTTTTATGAATTTCACCTTTTAGACCGTTTGCTCGTACTAAGCATCAAAATACAGAATTTCATTTTCTTTGCGAGACCACTCTTAAAGACTTTTCTTTTTAGATATAGAAATTCAGTTTAAGAAAATAATTTTAAGAACAACGAAAGACCATTGCGTAAGCAAGCCTTCAGGTAGAATTTGGCATGTAACAGGCTGCCAATTTTATTGAATCTCGTATGAACAATATTTCCTACACTAGCTCCTAGTTAATGTTGAATATGTTTTTATTTGCAAAAAGTAGGTTTCTGATTGAGAATCTCGTTTTGACTGGTAAGTTAACGTTCTGAAGATATGAATCAGATCTAAATTTAAACCTGATTTGATATTAAGCTGTTTGCTCCTTCGCAAAATAAATCTCAATTTATGTGTCAGGATTCGTATCATCCGAAAATGCCAACTTATTGAAATAGAACAAAACAATTAGCCTGAGATTCTCAATCTAAATGGCGACGATCAGTCGTTAGATTTTAAGGTTTTTTTAACCCCTTTTTTTGCTTAATTTGGGTTTTCACAAATTTATAGCTTTCTATGCAGTTCTCATTTTTACTTTGTAAGTTTTCACCAAACTTACTTCATTCCAATAAGACTACAACGATGACTTTTTACAAACCTAGATTTGAAATGCCTTTCTTGTACGGCTTCCCAAAAATATAAAAGCAACTTTTTCACTGCCTGTAACCGTAATGGCTTTAAGTTCATTGACTATGATTTACTGTTCGTTAAAAACAAAAGCCACTTAGATGCCCTACAAATTCAAATTGATTTGATTTAAGTAAGTTAGACGCTGAATATCATTGGTAATGACTTAATCAAAATGAGTGATCAACTTCTCTGTAAGAATTTACAATTTCTGAATATAAAAATGATTTATTAATTTTAGACTTTCAAAAATTCCCAGTTACATTAATACGTAGCCAACTACGTACCAGCCAATTGGCCAAAACGCTAACAAACTATATGTGATTAGGTTTGCATTCCTAACTTTAGTCTTAATGTCATTTTTATTGAGTCCGGTATCTGCAAGCATTTTCTTTGAAACTAAAAATTCAGACCACCATGACACAAAATAAAATGGAATAAGTAGGAATAAGCCCGCAAATAAAATCATCCAATGTAAGTCAGATTCATAAGGGATTAACCAAGGTGCTTGCCACGTTACTGCTAACATTTTGCCGACAAATGTATCTATGCCATACGCTGCGCCACCACCCGTCAGCATTTGTATTAAAACAAGAATAACCCAAGTTAAAGGAACCCCAACAATTGTAGATACTAAGTTTGAAACAAATGCTGTTTTTACCGATAGTCCTTTGGTTAAATCTAAACTCTTTTGAAGGTATATTGCTTCAATAGCAATTATTGGTAACAAAGAGATCGAATACACAGGCACTGCAAGCATAATCATAGGTAGTCCTGCGTTTGCTGAGGCACCAAAAGAGATAATAACGAGGAGCAATAAAAAGAGAAAAATTATGAATTTATTCAAAACTATCCTTTGTTCTGTTCTTCCTTATACTTAACTGTCAATTTAACTTAATGTTATTTCTAAATCAAAGTCTACTCAAACTATCTGTTTATCCACTTAATTTAAGCTAGGCATTAGGTTTCTCATACTAACTTTGAACATGTCTCTGATAGCAATATTTATCCTGTAGTTTAGTTATTTCTTCACCGTGTTTTCAATTACGCGCTTTATCGGAGTAATGTCAGTTTTCACTTTGGAAACGGTGGCGATCGTACAACTAATTTACATAACAATGAAAAGTAAGTCTATTTAGTTTACCTCGACGGTCATGCCCTACCCCTTGCTAACAGAGCAAATAAGCCGATCGAAAAACTGGTCAAAATTATGTACCGAGGGTATATGCCTCTTACTGGCCCGTGGTCGGAATGTAGAATTTCTAGGGAGGATAATCTATTACTTACACCTTGGGGAAAGGTTAAACCATCAGATGTGCAACTTGTCCACCGTTATAAATGGTCTGCTAAAAAATCAGAGTAGATGTATCAAAGCTTAAAAAAGCAGACATCAAGTCATGATAAATATTTATTTGACCTTCAAGATAAATTGCTAGATATTATTGGTGAATTATCACAAAAAACAGGAAGTTAGTTAAAATGCCAATATTAAGTATTCAATTATTAGGTAAAAATGGTTCTACTTGTATAGATAGACCATATGTCATCGATAGTGATTACGTTCCACGTGTAGGTGAGATTATTGATATTGAACTTGATGGTAATCGATCAAGTAATTCTTTTTATATGATTCAAAGTGTAGTTCATAAAATAAAACCAAATGGCCTAGAAGTTCATATTAGAGCAAGAAACTCATACCACTCTTTGAGGTATGAATTGCTTAAAGAAACTGGATGGACAAGTGACGAACAAGAAATTTATGAAGAAAATTATTATTAAATTTTAAAAGGGGCTACTAGCCCTTTTTTAAAATAAGATTTCAAATAAACCCTGTATGTAGCCAGCTAAAACTAGAATCGTACCGATAGCTCCAAAAATTATTGTTGTATATATTTGTATTTTCCAATATTTAATTGTAGCTAGTTTCCTTATTTCATTCATTTTGGCAATTTCATCTAAACTTCTTTTTCTATCCTTCACAACTTTATCTGATTCTATAAGAAAATTCGTACTTGAAAATATTTTAAATACTTCAAATGTGACGAAAGCGGTTAAAGAGATAATCGCTGAAATCCCTGACGAAACAACTATCCAGTCTTCACTTTTCCCTATCAGGACATGCCATAAATTAAAAAAAGCTACATACCCTGCAATAATAATTACATTTGCATATGTCGAAGCTTGACTGTAATTTTGTGCTATTGCATCTCTAGTTGCAGACCTTTGAAGGTCATTTTCAATATGAGTAATCCTATCTTCATGATCTTTATGTATTTTGTCAGACTTTTTGAAGTTCTTGTTTAAAATATCTACTTGTTCTTTTCTCATATTTCTAAAAGCTTTTATTTTAAAGACATATTGACAACAATATTAGATTATAACTAGCTAATAAAAAAGGGCTTTTCGCCCTCTCCTTTTAATATGTAATATAAATTATAAGCAAAGCCTTAGTAGTACAACCATAAGAAACTAGTGCTAAAACTCTTTCACCTTCCCCTATTAATTGCCCTAGTTACCCCTAACCCAATTTCATGCAGCACAACAAAACCAGCACCATATAAGGTAGCCCACACTGGGATGATGATAAAATCGAGGGTTGAGGTAGATGATGAAGCGGCGACTTCTTGATAATTTGTAAGCCAAGGATAAAAGCCAAAGCCGTAAAGAATAACGATTGGGGCAGCAAACAGCATTAATCGTAGTTTTCTCTGTTTAAAAAACGGCATAAATGAACTGCCTAGAATCAGTAATAACGGCACGAACACGTATATCAACGAGGTAAAATCATTCAGCGTCATGCCTAAACCTATCGTTAGAATCAGCATGAATAAAGCAGTGAAAATGCGGTAGGCGGCTGTAAAATTCATAGTCATTCCTTGTAATGTACCTACAACCACCCTAGCACGCTTATTTATAAATGACTATTTTATAGACCAATTTGCCTATTACAGCCGATACTTTCTACAAAATATTTATCATGGCTTACGAGTATAAACCCACCTTTAAAGCCCTGTAATGACTGAGCCAAGAGCTGTTTTGATTCTAGGTCGAGATGATTATCGGGCTCATCGAGTAACAAAAATGCGGTGCTTTCAATATTACTGACGATACACATGGCGAGCTTCATTTTTTCGCCACCACTTAAAACTGCGGCGTGTTTAAAAACAGCGTCTTTTTTAAAACCAATACTGGCAAGTAGAGTTCGTGCGGTGCTCTCATTAAGGTTATTACAGTAAGTCATCACGTTTTCAAGCAGGGTTAGCTTGTTGTTTATTAATGTAAAATGTTGGTCTAAATAATAGAGTGCTTGATTGCAATGTAACTGCCCTGCTTTTAGTGGTATGTCGTATGTCAGAGTTTTAAGTAAGGTTGATTTACCAGTGCCATTAGCACCCGCTACATGAATTTTATCATCACTGAAAACCTGTAAATTTAGCGGCTTTTGTGTTCCGTGTGCTAATACAACGTTCTCCAGGCTAAGTACTTTTTGGTGCTTAGCATCACCTGATTGCGCTAAGTAAAATTGCTGCGCTTTAGTTTGTTCAAGCTGGCTAGAAAGCTCTTGTTTATTACGAGTGAGTTCACCTTCTCGCTTAGCGGTATTTTTACTTTGTGATGATAAATTGGCGCTGGCTTTATCTTTTTTAGCATCAATCAGCACTTTAGGTTGGCTGCCTGATTTTCTGAGGGCTGCGCCCTGACCTGCTCGTTTTTGTGCTTTTTGCTTTTGTAGTTGCTCTGCTGCCTTGAGCTTACTTTGCTGCTTAACAACGTGGTTTAATTTATTTTCAAGGGCAGCAACTTGCTGCTGTTTTTGTGTTTGGTACTCAGAAAAACATGTACCATATTGTGTTAAACCAAGGGTTGTTAGCTCCCAAACTTCATAGGCATGTTCTAATAATTCTTGGTCGTGACTTATTAGTAATAATTGGCCTTTAAAGTTGTGTATTTGCTTTATAAGCCAGCTTTTACCTTTTGTATCTAGGTGGTTTGATGGCTCATCCAGTATTAAAATGTCGGGCTTTATGCAGGTAAATAGTGCCCAAAGCTTTAATTGGCTAAGCTGGCCACCACTTAAATGTTTGCTTAAGGAGTTAGGGGTTTTGTTGTTTATGCCAAGCCTTACAAGTTCTGCATTAAAGCGCTCTTCTAAATCCCAATTGCCTTCAAGTAAAGATAAATTTTGCTCTGTAACTTGCCCTTGGTTTATCGCATGAAGGGCTTTAAACACAGGCTCTAGCCCAATAGCCTCTACAATTGTTAGGTTATCAACCAGATTCACATCGTTCATTTGCTCATAAAAGCCAAGGGCTGAATTACAAATAACCGTACCAGAGCTAGGCTCTTTTTGCTTAGCAAGTATTGACGCTAATATAGATTTACCACAGCCATTTATGCCGATTAGCGCGGTGACCTTAGCAGTGAGTGAAAATGAAAGGTCGTTAAATACAACATCGCCATTGCGATGTTGGTAACATAAATTAAAAGCTTGAAGTTGTGGCATTGTGCCTCCTGTATTACAGGGGCATAAGCGCTTGATCACACGAGAAGTAACATAATTAAGGTGATAGTGAGCAACGCCTACTAACCCTGTTGGTCCAAAAAGATAAAAATGAAATTGGATAACAGGTTTAGTTGTTCATGTTGGCGGTAACTCCTAAAAAGTGAGGCTAGATAATAACCACCCAGTGCTCAAATGGCAATGAGTTATGATAGTCTTAAGCTACATACTGCTTAAAGGAATGTATTTTGAATTTAGTTAAAAGCCCTCTTGCCTCGCAAAACCCAATTCAAGTTAAGATGCAAATTAATGAAAGTAAACGTGTATTTGTTATTGGCGATTTAGATGCAGATTTAACTAAATTTGAACAGGCGCTCTGCTCTGTTAATTTTAACCCAAGCGAAGATATCTTGTTTTCATTGGGCGATGTGATTGACCGAGGTGATAACAGCATTGCTTTATTAAGACGTTTTAAAGAGTTGGGTGTAAACATGTGTTTAGGTAACCACGAACACATGCTACTGGAATCATTACTTGCAAAGGATAAAGGTTACTACCGTTTATGGGTTGAGAACGGCGGCCGTTGGCACCTAGAAGCAAGCGATGAAGAGCTCGCATTTGCCTGTAAGCAGCTACTTAAATGCCCGCTTTCTTACTATGTTGAATACGGTGCATTAAAAATTGGTTTATCACATACCATCTGTGCTGATTGGGATTGGCAAAACCCTACAACCGACAAACAACAAGCGATTGGCTCATTGCTTTGGGATAGAAGCTTAACCAAAGCGAAAAAGCCGGTAATAAATCCAAGTATCGACTTTTCTGTGCATGGCCATAACACCACCCAAAAGCCCTATTGGCTTGGTAATAGTTACCATCTTGATACCAATTATCTAAGCGGTAAGCCCACCATTGTTGAGCTTAGCACGCTGATCAAGTAGTTTTCATCAATGTAAACTTGCCAGCCGTTCGACCGTTTTCTCTTCAAGGTATTTTTTGTAGGTTAACCTTGCATGCCACAGTTGCTCATCGGTTTCTTGAATGTAGATGATAGGGCCGGCAATTTTGCTCGCTAAACTCGTAAGTTTACTGTATTCACGCGTATCAATTTTGCCATCGCTGAAGTAGCTTTGCGCGGTATTTAAAAACTGATCGTCTTTATAAATATCGCTATGCCAAATAAGCGAGCGATACATACTAGCGGTTATTTCGGTTGGCTTATCGTTGGAACGAAAGATTTTAACTTCGGTGTAAATTGAATTACCGGTAATTACAATCCCTATTAACGACAGCGTCGTAAGAGTCATCATCCATTTCATGCTCTATTCCTCACAGTTAGGTACTAATTTAACTATAGGAGAGAAAGATGAATGTATGCTGTTTATTTAATCAATTAGGATTGCCAAAACTATTTTCTGGAGACTTAATTATTGTTTTTAGTCCCTAATTTACTGCTTTGGGATAAAACATTAATTTGTGTATTAGGCTAAAAGGCCTAATACACAAGCATCACACTAGTGAAGCGCTGCTGTAAACGGAATATTTTTACAGATTTCGGCTTCTGCGATGAGGATCTCTTCAAGGCGTGTATCAACATCTTGCTTATCGAAATACTCGTAGGCAAGTTCAACGAATAAGTTTTTATGTTTTTCTTCTGATTTAGCAATCGCGACATAAAACTCTTTTTCTTTGCCTGCTGGTAAGGCTTCTGCTACAAGCGAAAAGCGCTCGTGTCCGCGTGCTTCAATAACGCCTGCTACTAATAAACGGTCCATTAAAAATTCATCACGACCATTTCTAAATACCGCACGAATTTGTTTGATGTAAGGATCTTTTTGGTCATTGCCAAGAGATACATCACGTTCCATTAATAGCTTTAAAACTTGCTTAAAGTGAATCATTTCTTCCAGTGCTAAGTCTGTCATGGCTCTAACAAGCTTACGACGGTCAGGATAATGAGAAAGCATAGACATAGCCATACCAGAGGCTTTTTTCTCTGCTGCAGCATGATCTTGTAAAAAGGTATCGAAGTCAGCTAAGACACCTTCTGTCCATTCAAATGGCGTGTGGTATTTCAATTCAAACATGATAAGGAACAACTAAACTTATAATGGCGGCGATTTTAACGTATTTTACGTGTGATTATAACCAAGAGATTTATCAATTTTACCACTTCGGGTCGATGATACTTTATCGGGGTGTTTTATATCATTCCACGCTGTGACCTTACCGCCTATATTAAGCTGTTTAAAGTTAATTGGCTGCTGAGTGTTTAAAAACTGCTGAAGTAATTGCGAGCTGTTTGGATCAGCTACATCGAGTGTTAATAACTGCTGTTCACGCCCTTTGAAATAGTTTGCCACTTGTTGTTGGTGGCGGTTATAACACGCTGTTAAGTATTCATCAGATTCTAATTCTGCCAAGCTGTAATGGCCAAATACATCGAGGTAGCAGCGCTTTAAATGGATATTAAAGCCACCGTCTGGGCGCATTAAATTAGTGTGCATACGTGCTAATAACTGCCTAATCGAAGGCAGCC
This sequence comes from Pseudoalteromonas sp. P1-8, assembly GCF_001399985.1. Taxonomy (NCBI): domain Bacteria; kingdom Pseudomonadati; phylum Pseudomonadota; class Gammaproteobacteria; order Alteromonadales; family Pseudoalteromonadaceae; genus Pseudoalteromonas; species Pseudoalteromonas sp. P1-8. Next base: position 451,463 of record NZ_LJSO01000001.1, on the reverse strand, counting down.
ATTTAGTTAAATTGCGCTCAAGGTTGATAAAACGGCTATTTGCAAAATGTTTATCAAGTAAGGCGTATTCGCTAAATACCGGAGTATCGGCAATAACGTCTGCGGTTGTAATTGCTTGCTGGGTATAGGCTGTGTGGGCGGTTTTATATCCGAGTTGTAAAAAGCTGTTACAGATACTGGTTGTGCCGGTTCGTGGTAAACCGATTATAAATATTTTAGAGCTCATGGCACCTGATCAAGTGATAACCACAGAGACTTATCATCTACAGGAGTTAACTTAGGTAATTGGTTATTCTTTAATTCTATAATAATTTTGTCATGAAGATGGGCATTTTTAATGAAATCACCATTATATTTAAAAAATAGCTCGTCAAACTCACCACTTTTACGCATAACTTTTAAACCCTCATTCACTGCTTTTGCAATTTCAGGATTATCTTTATTAAAAAAGAAATAAATTGGGCTTTGATATTTCAGCATTAGTTGCGGTAATACAACTAGGTCAATTTTTTTCTCATAAAAATTTTTTTCACTCTCTATTTCAAGCAAAGAACGTGGAAATAACTGCCCTCTACCTTTATCAAGCATAACAAACAGTGACTCAAAATCTTGTGCGGTAGCGACGGTCAAATCGTTATCCCTTAAAATAAAGGTATCTGGCCAGTCCTCACCTTGTATAAAAATAATATTCTTTAAATCTTCTAAGGTTTTTACTTGGCTAAGATAAGGTAATTGTTTCTGTGTTGTGAACATTAACCGCCAACCAAAAAGCCCTTTGAAAATGGGGGTTCTAAGTGGTAACAACCTATTTTCACGATCAATATTAGTCATACTCCAGTTTACGTTTATGCCTGACCCTGTCTCTATTTCTTTAAGAACTCGGTTTTGACCTAACAGCTCAGATGCAGGATCGAGAGTAAATTTATAACCACTTCTTTCAAGAGCGGTACGGAGGAGTATGAGCGGATAAAGTGTTTCTTCATTAAGGTTTGGCATCGTCTTAGGGTAAATCACCCTAAGAGTTTCAGGAGGAGCGTTAATGTTTTTTTTAGCATTGATTGTTTTCACATTAGCCATACTGATACTTGATAAAAGCAGAAGAGATAGTGTGAAAACAACTTTTTGCATATTAGAACACCTGTGTAACTAATAACATCACTGCACTGATCAACATAGTTAAGAAAGTTAGCATCATCCCTAATACACGTAATTTCATCAGATTATCAGCGAGTGCATAACTATGACAAAAACGGCCAGCCAAGAGCATTGCCCCTAAAATATAGCAATAATGGCTTGGAAGACCTTGGTACTCTAATAAAAATAGCATAATCAAGGAAAATGGCACATATTCAATAAAATTAGCATGAGCGCGTATTGCCGCTTGTAAGCTAGCATCGCCACCATCGCCAAGTGAAATGCGTTTTGCTTTACGCAGTTTAATTACACGAAAGCTAAGTTGAATGTATAAAATGGCCAAAATGGCAGCAAACGTTGAAACAATCACAGTTTTTCCAATTTTTATTTAAAGTTAGACGCTTAGCACTGTTTATTGCTAGGCTGTTAAGTAAGTAGTTAGGTTAGCTCAGTATGATATTTAATGTCTAACAGTTCTTAAGGAAGTGCATGTTTACGCCAAGAAAAATCGCCGATAACTACCGCGAGATGATCAGTAGTATCGGTTTTTACCCTTCAATGCTCTCTGTGGTGTTTTTAGTATTTGGATTAGTTACCACAGCAGTCGAGTATTCGTCTTTATCAATGGAATTTAAAAAGCTGATTGGCGTGTTACTGGTCGATAGCGAAGAGAACGCCCGAACCATCCTCAGCACACTTGCAGGCAGTATTATCTCATTAACCGTTTTTAGCTTTTCTATGGTTATGGTGGTGCTTAATAGTGCCAGTGCCAGCCTTTCACCCCGTGTGTTACCTGGGCTTATTACCCGTAAGTCACACCAATTAGTGCTAGGGTTTTATCTTGGCAGTATTATCTACACCATTTTAATGCTGATAAACATACGTACCATTGGTGATGGCGACATGGGGATCCCATCGCTCGGTATCTTCTTTTCTTTGGTGTTTGGTTTAATTTCGCTGGGCTTTTTTGTGTTTTTTATTCACTCAATTTCAAAAGCCATTCAGGTCGATAATGTACTAAACGACTTGTTTAAAAATACCAAAAGCGAGCTTAAATGCATAATTGACATGCAACAAGAAAACCCTGTTGAACATTTTCCTGAGTTTGATGACTGGCATAGTGTTAAGAGTAAAACAGAAGGCTACTTTAAGGGCGCTCATACCGACAAATTGTGCGCCTTGTGCCAACAGCACGGTATAAAAATTTATATTTCGGTTAAGCAAGGTTTCTTTACGGTTAAAGGTTATCCGTTTTTAAAGTGTGATACTGACTTATCTGACAAACCTGAGCTAGTAGAGCAATTACTAGACTGCTTTATCTTTTATATCGAAGAATATATTAGCGATCATTACCGCTACGGTATGACGCAAATTTCAGAAATCGCTGTAAAAGCTATGAGCCCGGGTATTAACGATCCCGGTACTGCGGTAAAAGCCATTGATATGTTGAGTATATTGCTCATATTGCGTTTAGACATTTACGATGTGAACTACTCGCTTAAACGATGCGAGAACAATCAACCGCACTTATTTATACACGAAACGTCATTCGATGAATTACTGCATGATAACTTTACGCCAATTCGTAACTACGCAAAAAATGATGCCTATGTAATGGTGAATGTATTAGAGGCGTTTAAAAACATATTGTTTAGGGCATCTGATAACGAAAAAGCAACTGATAGTCTATTTGTTTACTTAGGGGCGATTATTGAAGATGTAGATACGCATATTAGTAATGAGTACGACCGTGAACAAATTACTAATATGCTAAAAGCGATTGCCCGTATTTCAGAGCAACAGGGTGAAAAATTGCTGGCAAGGTTTGCCAGCAAAAAATAACTGAATTTAGTTTTCGATTAGATATACCGCATAGCTGCTTGCGGTAATCGTAAGCTCACCACCATTGTATGCATCAGGTACATAGTTATCTGGTGCTGCTTCTGCCATAACCATTTTACTGGCACGCATATAAGGTTGGCTACCTGTATCGAGTGGGCTACTTGATGCAGTATAAAGGCCTTTAAGTTCAACCCCATAATCACTGGCAAATTCTTTAGCAGCAGCACGGGCATCTTTAATAGCAAGTTTTTGCGCTTTCTTTTGAAGCTCTTCGTACTTGCTTGATACAAACTGAGTTTGATTAATCTCATTAATACCCGAGTTCACTAGTTGCTGAAGCATAATCGGGTATTTTTTAATATCAGTTAAAGTAACAGACAAGCTACGCGTTACTCTGTAGCCTACAAAGTTTTGCTTACCTGTTTCGCGGTTATATTCTGTTTGACGATGAATTGAGATATTAGAGGCATAAATGCCCTTTTCTTCTACACCTTGGCTTTTAGCAAGCTTAATTGCTTTCGCCATGGTTGCATCGGCTTTGTTTTTAGCGGCAATTAAATCTTTATCTACTTCAACAATACCTACTGTCAGTTTAACGTTATCTGGGATTGCTTTAACCGTTGCGTTACCTTGAATATAAATATGTGGCGCATCAGGTGTTGCTTCTGCTAACGCATTAAAACTTAGCGCGGCGGCCATAGCGGTAAAAACTAACTTACGCATAATACTGTTCCTTAATTTAAAACTCCGTTCATTATCACCTTAAAGGGTTAATTCAATATGAACAACCCCTGTTATCCAGATATAAAAAAACAGGCGTTAAAAGCCTGTTTTTTCAATTACTAAATGCGTTATAGCTTAGATACTACGACGCTTGTAGTTACGGTACTCTGGAAGCCAGTAGTTTTTCTCGATTGCTGCCCATAGTGCTTCATCGCTCAGCTCAAGTGCAACACCTTCTTCCATCGCTTTTTTCGCTACTGCAAATGCAATACGTTTACTTAACGATTGGATTTCAGTTAATGTTGGTAATAAGCTGCCTTTACCAGAGTTTGCACGTGGTGAAGACTCAGCCAGTGTTTCACTTGATACAATTAGCATTGCATCTGTGATACGTGTTGCTTTAGCAGCAATAACACCTAAACCAATACCCGGGAAAATGTAGCTGTTGTTACATTGTGGGATTGGGAACGTTTGGCCGTTATACTCAACCGGATCAAATGGGCTACCAGAGGCAACAATCGCTTGGCCGTCTGTCCATTCGATTACATCAGAAGGAAGCGCTTCAACTTGCTTAGACGGATTACTTAACGGGAAAATAATCGGTTGTGGGCAAGATGCGTGCATTGCACGAATAACTTGTTCTGTGAATAAACCAGGTTGGCCAGATACACCAATTAGGATGTCTGGTTGTGCACAGTGCATTACATCTAATAACGATGCGTACTCACCACTGTAAGTCCACTCGCTTAAGCCTTCTTTAGATTGGCAAAGTGCTTGTTGGAAGTCACGTAAGCCTTCCATACCTTCAGTAAGTAGACCAAAACGGTCAACCATGAAGATTTGAGAACGCGCTTGTTCATCGCTAATGCCTTCAGCAACCATGGTACTGATAATTTGCTCAGCAATACCACAGCCAGCAGAGCCTGCACCTACAAATACCACTTTTTGCTCAGAAAGCTTCGCACCTTTAACACGACATGCAGCAAGTAAAGAACCTACAGTTACCGCAGCAGTACCTTGAATGTCATCGTTAAAGCTACAGATTTCATCGCGGTAGCGTTTTAGTAATGGCATTGCATTTGGTTGTGCAAAGTCTTCGAACTGAAGTAACACACTTGGCCAACGACGTTTAACGGCTTTAATGAATAGATCTAAGAATTCGTCATACTCTTCTTGAGAAATACGTTTATGACGCGCACCCATGTACATAGGGTCGTTAAGTAGTTTTTCGTTGTTTGTACCAACATCAATCATTACTGGTAACGTATATGCTGGGCTAATACCACCACATGCTGTGTAAAGTGATAATTTACCAATTGGAATACCCATACCACCAATACCTTGGTCACCTAGACCAAGAATACGCTCACCGTCAGTCACAACGATAACTTTTACTTTGCCTTTAGTAGCGTTACGTAAAATATCATCAATTTGGAAACGATCTTCATAAGAGATAAATAGACCACGGGCACTGCGGTAGATGTCTGAGAATTTTTCACAGGCATCACCTACCGTTGGTGTGTAGATAATTGGCATCATTTCTTCAAGATGATCACGCACTAAACGGTAGTAAAGTGTTTCGTTGTTATCTTGAATAGCACGTAGGTAAATGTGCTTGTTTAAATTATCGCTAAAGCTTGAATACTGTTGGTAACAACGCTCAACTTGTTCTTCGATCGTTTCATAACGCGGTGGCAGTAAACCGGCTAAGTTGAAATTTTCCCTTTCTTTTTGTGAAAAAGCACTGCCTTTATTTAATAGTGGCGTTTCGATCAGACCTGGGCCTGAATAAGGAATATAAAGATAATTTGGATCGGTATTTGTAGTCATATTTCCAAGCTTTGATGCGTCATAATTATGACCTGACATTATTACTCTTGAAGGCGAAATTGCAATGACAATTCACCTTGTCAGACCATTGAAGAAAATGAATTTTATGCTCTAAATAGCATAGCAGATAGTATACATGAAAACTCAGCAGCTTTAAGGCTGCTGAGCTTGTTTTTAGTGGCTTTTATCACTTAAAGCGATGCCTTCGCGGCGTGGATCGGCTGCGCCATAAAGTTTACCGTCTTTAACTTCAACAGCATGTAAACCAGAGTTTAAATCTAGGATACGAACTGTGTGTCCGCGGTTAACAAATTCAGCTTCAGCATTGGCAAGTTCAGTGCCCTTTTCTAGGCTTGTGTAATTATTGCGATTAGTAATGCGCGGTAAGTTAATAGCTGTTTGCGCATCTAGGTTCCAATCAAGCACACCTACAACCACTTGAGCTACATAATCAATGATACGGCTACCACCTGGTGAGCCAACCACTAAACGTAAGCTGCCGTCTTTGTTAAACACCATGACTGGCGACATTGAACTACGCGGGCGTTTACCCGCTTCAACGCGATTAGCTAATGGCTTACCATTTTTGGTAGGCGATAAAGCAAAGTCTGTTAGTTGATTGTTTAAAATATACCCGTTCACCATTACTGTTGAACCAAACGCCATTTCGATAGAGCTGGTCATCGAAACCGCATTACCTTGGCTATCAACAATCGATACATGGGTGGTTGATGGTAACTCGTATGCATCATCTTGCGCGTACGCAAGTGAGTTAGGCGGTGTGCCTGCTTCTGCGTGAGCATCTTTTTCAGAAATAAGCTTTGCACGACCTGCAAGGTAGTCTTTATCGAGTAATCCTTGTGTTGGGATTGGCATAAAGTCAGGGTCACCCATATACACGTTGCGATCAGCAAACGCTAAACGCGATGCTTGGGTAAAGTAATGCAATGCTTGAACAGAGTTTGGTTTGAGTTTTGCCATGTCTTTATGTTCAAGTAAGGCTAAAATCTGTAATACAGCTACACCACCACTACTTGGAGGTGCCATTGAGCACACTTCGTATTGGCGATAATCAACACACACAGGTGCACGCTCTTTACTTTTGTAATTAGCTAAGTCTTCAACCGTTAAAGTACCCGGTGCAACTGCTGAGTTTTGCACTGCATGCACAAGCTCTTTGGCGTTTTCACCTTTATAGAAAGCATCAATGCCTTGTTTCGCTATATCTTTATAAAGCGCAGCAAGTTCAGGGTTCTTTTTAACGGTACCTACAGCGAGTGGTTTACCATCAGGGAAAAAGTAGTCACGAATAACAGGTAGCTTAGTAACCCCAGGGTTTAATTCTTTAGCCAATAATTGATGTAAACGCGGCGAAACAATAAAGCCTTTATCAGCCAATTCAATGGCAGGGCCAAACAAGGTTTGCCATTCTAACTTACCGTAACGTTTATGGGCTGTGGCAAAAGCGTCTAAAATACCTGGAACACCAACAGAACGACCACCTACAACGGCTTCAATCCATTTTACGGCTTTACCGTGCTTATCTAAAAATAGTGTTTCATCAGCATTGCTTGGAGCCGTTTCGCGGCCATCAAAGCTTGTTAGGCTTTTGGTTTTGCTGTCGAAGTACATCATAAATGTACCACCACCGATGCCCGATGATTGCGGTTCTACCAGTGTCAGTACTAATTGCGTTGCAATGGCTGCATCAACTGCGGAGCCGCCTAGCTCAAGCATTTTTTGCCCAGCTTTTACTGCATAAGGGTTTGCTGCTGCGACCATGTATTTATCGCCTTCAACAACCTGTTTATGAGCAAAGCCTGTAGCAGCTTCAGGTTCGCGAGTTTCAATTTTTGCAGGGGTTGCAAAAATAGCCGTTGAATAAATTAATGAGGTGGACAGAGCTAACAGCGCTTTGGTTTTGAATAACATAAATAAACTTAATCCCGTAGTGTATTTGGCATCTTAAAATTAAACGTGCACAATAGGCGACAATCTCAGATACAACAAAAATAACATGATAAACCTGCCCCTGAAACTAGAATATATTCTGCCGCCATTGTGTTTAGTAATACTAAGTTCCTTATTTGCTACTTTTAACTTAAATGAATATCTCGAATTTAACCGTGAGTTAGTTGCAAATGGTGAATTTTGGCGCATTTTCACTAGTCAATTTGTACACGCAAATTGGCCCCATTTAGGCTTAAATTGTGCCGGAATTTTATTAATTTGGGCGCTACACGCTGAACATACAAGCCCTGCTCGCTATGCGTTTAATATTGCCATTCTAGCATTATGGTGTGGCTTAGGTGTGTGGCTATTTTGCCCAGATATCCAAATTTACACCGGGTTAAGTGCCCTACTGCACGGTGTGATCATTTGGGGTGCAGTTAAAGATGTACAAGCAGGCATGTTTTCAGGCTGGTTATTGTTTGCTGGTACTTGGGCTAAAGTGATTTGGGAGCAAATAGCAGGCCCGAGTGAATCGGTGAGTCAGCTAATCGCCTCTAATGTTGCCATTGATGCCCACTTTATTGGCGCAATTGGCGGCACACTGTTGGCTTTACCTGTCTTTATAAAAATAATAAAAAATCGCTAGTAACTAAAACTTTTAATACAAACAAAAACAGCCACTTAAAGTGGCTGTTTTTCATTTACGCTTATTAGTTAAAGCGTTTCTTTAAATAGCTTATGAATACGGCGGTATTCATCTAACCAGCTTGATGGTTGTACAAAACCATGTGGTTCAACTGGGAAGATAGCTGTTTCAAAGTTTTCTTTTTCTAGCTCAATTAAGCGCTGTACTAAGCGTACTGAGTCTTGGAAGAATACATTGTCATCAACCATAGGCGCATTAATTAATAAATGGCTCTTAAGACCTTCAGCAAAGTAAATTGGTGAGCTCTTTTCATAGGCAATTGGGTCAACATCTGGGTGGTTTAAGATGTTAGACGTATAAGGACCATTGTAGTGAGCCCAATCAGTTACCGGACGAAGTGCAGCACCTGCTTTGAATAAATCAGGTTGTGTGAATAGCGCCATAAACGTCATGAAACCACCGTAAGAACCACCATAAGTGCCTACAGCTTGTGTATCTACGTTTGCGTTGTCTGCCATCCAGCTTACGCCATCTGCTAAATCTTGGATCTCAGGTGTACCCATTTGACGATAAATAGCTGTACGCCAATCACGGCCGTAACCTTTCGATGCACGGTAATCCATGTCCATTACTACGTAGCCTTCTGAAGCAAGTAGTGAGTGGAACATAAACTCACGGAAGTAACCAGACCAACCCATGTGTGAGTTTTGTAGGTAACCAGCACCGTGGTTAAAGATAACTGCTTTACGGTTTTTACCTGTTTCACCTTCTTTATAATCAGCTGGGTAATATACTTTTGCATAAATTGGCTGATCAGTGTGGCTTGAAGGTACAGCAACAATCTTAGGTGCAATTAGTTTCTTCGCTAAAAACTCATCAGATACTGTATGCGTTAACTGAGTTGCTTGGGTGTTTGCTTTTGCATCAGCGACATAAAGCTCAGGCGGCGACATAATTTTTGAGTGAGTTAGCAATAGTTTGCTTTCATCTGGGCTTAACTGATAATCAGTCATACCATCAAGGTTGGTTACTTGCTCAGATTCACCGGTTGCAGGGTTTACACGATAGATTTCGTAAAGACCTGGGTGCTCAACGTTTGCTTTGTAGTAAATCGCTGAGTTATCAGCCGTTAAAGTTAAGTTAGAAACAACAAATTGGCCTTTAGTAAGCTGCGTTGCTTTACCATTAAGTGGCTTTTTATAAATGTGGCTGTAACCAGACTCTTCAGATAAGTAGTAAAGCGTGTCTGAGTTGTTCAACCAACCAAAATCGTTGTATGCATAGTTAACCCATGCATCGTCGTGTAAGCGGTGCTGCGAAACAAGTTTGTTGTTTTGTGTATCAACAGTGGCTAACCAACGGTCTTTGTTGTCCCATGCTTCAAGCATAAGAGCTACTTTTGAACCATCTGTGTTCCATTGGATTGCACTTTGGTCCCAGCCCCAATCCATCATTAAATTGATGGCACGTGGTGCTTTTTCAGACTTATAAGTTTTGCCATCACGAGCGTAGTTTTCTTTCTTAACTGCTGCAAGTACGTCTTCATCAAAACCTGGTAAGGTATCGAATGCAAGGGTTGTTTGCTCGCCTGATTTAAGGTCAATGTAAACAACGTCTGAGCTGATTGGTTTTTCATCAGCAACACGACGGCGTACTTTTTCTGCTTTTACGCGTGCATCATCGGCAATGTAATTAGGCATTATATCGCCTTCATCACGCCATGAACGGCTTTCTGTGGTTACTGCAACAAGGGCTTGGCCATTTGGTGAAAGCTGTACATCGGCTAAACGCTTACCTTTACCTAAATAAAATTGTGCGTTAGCAATGCTGTCGTTTTGCTCGTTAATTTGTGCTTTACGCTCTTCACGATCTTTTTTGTTTTTGTGCGTCAGCGCAATGTAATCAATTAGTTTGTGCTGCTCTTTTGCAATGTAAGTGTTTGGCTCTTGTACTCCTTTAGGTGCATCGTCTAGGTGTAAGTTAACTAATTCAACTTGACGACCCGTTGCTAAATCAACTTTATAAAACGCATTACCTTGGCGATATGCAAGGCTACCATCAGTTAAAAACTGTGGTTTTGATTGCTGTGCGCTGTCGTGAGTGATTTGTGTAATTTGACCAGTGCTTAGGTTTTTAACGAAGATATTACCTTCAAATGCATAAGCCTGTTGCTTTTTATCTGCAGAATAAACGGCATTTTTAGCGCCTACAGTGTGTAGTTTGTTTAACGCTAATTGTGATGCAGATTGGCTATTTACAGCTTGAACGTATAAATCGCGTAACTCATTGCCTAGTTGCTTTTGTGCATAAACGATGCTGTTAGAATCACCATTCCAGTAAGCACGCTCAGGCTGACGGCCTAACCAATCAGGGTGAGCCATTGCTTGCTCTAACGTGATTTCAGCTGAACCTGTATCAGCAGGAGTAACAACAACTGGTGCTACATTGGTAACTTGTTCTTCAGAAGGCGTTGAGGCGGTTGATTGACAACCTGCTAGCATGAAGCTAGATGCGACTGCGAGAGCCACTAACGTTTTATTAGCAGTGGTTTTGAATTTCATAGTGCTTCTTACGGGTTATTATAATTCGCCCTATTTAAGCAGAAGCACTGATGAAATAGCAATTTTTATAGGATAAACAGCCAAACTTTTCCGTTTAATTACAGCTTATTTTAAGCTGATATCAAGCCATACCATACGGTGATCAGATGATGCGTTACGATCTTTAATTAAACGGAACAGTTCAGAGTTTTTCTGTGGCCAAAAAACTCCACCATCGTTTATTTCAATACCATAATTTGATGGTAAAACGTAATCAGCACGAGCCTGCCAATAAGCGGTATAGTTTTTAGCGTAATCTTCTTTATACGATTCTTTAGCGCCTTTGCTTGTTGGCGTAAAAGAAGTATTCACTAATGGATTTTTTAAAATTTGGTCTGTGGTTTTCGGGCGTGCCTTACCCCCTTCTGGCGCAGCATTTAAATCACCAACAATAACAAAGCGGCTTTTCGCTTTTAAGCCACCTTTTTGGCCTTTATCATCGTAAATGTAGTTAGCATTGTTAATGTAATCAGCAACTAGGCGTACTTCATCGTGGTTACGCTTACCGTTACGGTCTTCGTCACCATCAAAAACAGGCGGCGTTGGGTGCGATGCAAGCAAATGAAACGTTTTGCCTTTTACATCTATTGGTAAATCCCAAAAAGATTTAGAGCTTAGGTGAATTGCTTGCCATTCCTCAGCAGAATACCAGTCTTTACCTGTTTTAGGGTCAATAGGCATTTGTGGATTTGGCATATCTTTGTATTTGAATGTTTGTAATGTACGCGCTTTATCTAAATCGATTGGGTAGCGCGACAATACTGCCATTGCATAATGCCCCTCAAAGAAGCCAAAGCCGTGTGCGTCACCTTTGTAATGCCCCTTTACACCATCGTTGTCTAGGTCAAACTCAGTAGGTAAACCAGTGTTAACAGGTGCAATAAAGTAATACGGGTAATCGATGGCAACTTGCTTATTTTGCGATACTTGCAGGTAGTTTTTACGAAATACGTTAATGCCTTTGTCGGCATCAATATAATCAAACTCATTGAGTAAAATTACATCAGGTCTTACGCGCTGAATAATTTCGGCAATGTTGCGAATTTGCTGGTGGTTGCTCGCTAATGCTTTGCTTAAAGCGTCTTTATCTATTGCTTCGCCTTTTTTAGCATAATTGGTTGCATCCATACTCACGTTAAAGGTAGCAACACGTAAATCAGCAGCCGATACATTGTTTGCAAATAAGCCTATAGCCAGTGTTAATGAAGAAGTTAATAAAGCGTTTTTCATGAAATAAATCCGTCTACTATAAGTAGTAAAATAATACTGCTGACAATGATCCATAAGATCATCGCCATGATAAAAGGTTTAATGCCCGCTTGTTTTAAGACTGAAATAGATAAACCACTACCAATCAAAAATAAGGTCATTACTAACACTTGTTTAGCACCAACATTGAGTGTATGCCACAGTGTTTGATACTCAGGAAAGCTCGAATTAATCAGTGCAGCCGCTAAAAAACCAAATATAAACAAAGGGATACTTGCTTTTTCATCTGATTTCCAAAACACACCCGCAATACTTGTATAAGGGATTATCCACATCGCTCTAGTAAGTTTAATGGTTGTGGCAATAGCAAGCGCTGATGCGCCATACGCAGCGGAAGCCCCCACTACACTACTTGTGTCGTGAATCGCAAGTGCAGCCCAAACACCGAATTGTTGCTCAGTCAGGCCAAAGTAATGGCCAATCATCGGAAACAACACTAAGCCAAGGGCATTTAATAAAAACACCACAGCGAGTGATATAGCTACTTCGTGATCTTTGGCCTTTATAACCGGCGCCATTGCAGCAATGGCGCTACCACCACAAATGGCAGTACCAAATGAAATAAGTACACCGGTGTTTTTATTTAACTTAAATAACTGAGATAAAATTTCACCAAGGCCAATAATAGCGGTAATACTGACAATAGTAAGCACAATAGAGCTACGCCCTACTTCTATTACTTGATTAAAGTCAACAGCAAAACCTAAGCCAATTACCGCCAACTTTAGCATCCATTTACTTATTTTTTGTGACTGTGCTGCAAATGGATTACCCAATATCATTGCAAATAAAGCACCGACGACAAGTGCCGTAGCAGAGCCAACAAATGGTAATGCTGATGCTAAAAATAGTGTAATAAAAAGAAATTGCTTTGGGCGTTCGGCTATCACAACGGTGCTCTGATAAGTTTATTGGTTAGCTTATGCACCACAGGTGCAACAAAAATAACGGTAGGAAATGCCACACAAAATGCAAAAGCCCATGCTTTAAGCCAAATGGTTGCAATGTTATCGATTAAACCAACGTTAAAGATGCTGATCACTAAAGACATAAATCCAGACATAAACAGCGCCATAAAGAACGCAAATACGACTGTTCTAAACCGAGGATGTAACATAACGAACTAATATTAATATAAAAATATTAGTCTATAGCAAGTTACCCCTGACGCAAGTGCTTTGAGACAAGAGGTACAAAATTAGCGAAGTTTGTGGATATATAATAGCGATTAAAAAGCCGAGATAAACTCGGCTTTAAGAATTTAAACTGATTAGTTTAAAATAAGTTGAGTGCTGGTAGCTGCTACACCTGGGTAGTCTTGCTCTGGCAGAATTTCAGCCAGTGCCGCTAAACGCTCACCTAATTGGTGAAGGTTATCGGCCGATACATTGATATGACCCATCTTACGACCCGGTTTAGCCGTTTTACCATACCAGTGACTTGTAACGTCTTGCGTTGCGAGTACTGAATGTGGGATTGAAGGCTGACCTAATACGTTGATCATAGCAGTAGGACGAAGACACTCTGTACTACCTAATGGTAGGCCTGCAACAGCGCGCATGTGGTTTTCGAACTGTGAGCAATGTGTACCCTGCTGTGTCCAGTGACCTGAGTTATGAACGCGTGGTGCAATTTCGTTTACTAATAACGTACCTTGTACATCAAAAAACTCAATTGCTAATACACCTACATAATCAAGTTCTTGCGCTAACTTGTTAAATGCCAGCTCTGCTTGTTCTTGAATTGCTGCTTTTTCTTTACCCGCAACTGAAAGCGTAAGTACACCATTGGTGTGTTGGTTTTCAGTTAATGGATAAATAACTGTGTTACCCGCTTTGTCGCGAGCACCAATGATAGATACTTCACGGTCAAATGGGATCATCTTTTCAGCGATAATAGAATGCGGCGCACTTTCAGTGCCTGATGCTATGAAATCTGCCATTTCTGACCAGATTTGGTCAATTTGATCATCAGACTTTAAGCGCCATTGCCCTTTACCATCGTAACCCGCTTGGCAAGTTTTGATCACAAGCGGCTTGCCTAAACGCTCTACAGCAGCAACAAGGTGCGCTTTTTCTGTAATTAATTGGTAAGGCGCGCATTCAACACTTGTTTTATCAAGTAATGCTTTTTCAAGTGCGCGGTCGCCACCTGTTTTAATTGCCGCTTTACCCGGATAAAACTTATTGCTTTGACAACATAGTGTAAGTACATCATCAGGAATGTGTTCAAACTCTGCTGTTATCGCGTCTGCGTTATCAATAGCTTGTTGTAATGTACTGTTATGAACTTCACCAGTTAATGGATGAATGATTTTTTCACTACCCACATCGTAGGCAACAACATTTAAATCAAGCGGTGCACCCGCTAAGCTCATCATGCGAGCTAACTGACCTGCACCTAAAATTAGAATATTCATATTACTCTGCAGGATTAGGGTTAGCTAAGATTGTGTCTGTTTGTTCTTTACGGAAAGCTTCTACTTTTGCGAAGATTTCAGGCTGTTGGCAACCTAAAATTTGTGCCGCTAAAAGGCCAGCATTTGCAGCGCCTGCTTCACCAATAGCAAGAGTACCTACCGCAACACCTTTAGGCATTTGGCAGATAGATAATAACGAATCAACACCATTAAGTGTTTTAGACTTAACTGGTACACCTAAAACTGGCAGTGATGTAAACGCCGCAGCCATACCTGGTAGGTGCGCAGCACCACCGGCACCTGCGATAATAATTTTAATGCCACGATCTGCAGCTGAGCTTGCATAGTCAGCAAGTAATTGAGGGGTACGGTGAGCAGAAACAACTTTAGTTTCGTATTCAATGCCGAATTTTTCTAGCATTAACGCCGCATGTTCCATCGTTGGCCAGTCTGATTTGGAACCCATAATAATGCCAACAGTCATAAATACACCTCAGTTAAATAGTTTTCTAAAAAGCGGACTTTTGTCCTTATTTTGTGGCGGGTATTATATACCTAACTCACATCAAGATGCGAGTTTCAGTTGGAATTAAAAGCGATTTTGCAAGGTGTTGATGCAAATAATAGAGGTTCTATTGTTAAAATCGATAACGCAATATAAATCGCTCTTAGACCACATCAAGATGCGACTCTAGAAGCACAAAAAAGCCATGACATGCATGGCTTTTAATCACTCATCAGCTAATTAAGCTTCTTTGCTTGCTAGGTACTCAGTGTATGTACCTTTAAAGTCGATAACTTTACCGTCTTTGATTTCCCAAATACGGTTTGCAAGCGATGATACAAATTGTCTATCGTGTGATACGAACAATAATGTCCCTTCGTATGCTTCAAGCGCTAGGTTAAGCGCTTCGATAGATTCCATATCCATGTGGTTGGTTGGCTCATCCATTAATAAGATGTTTGGTTTATGCATCATAATTTTGCCAAACAACATACGGCCTTGCTCACCGCCTGAAATCACTTTTACTGACTTTTTGATATCGTTTTGTGAAAACAGCATACGACCTAAGAAACTACGAACAACTTGTTCGTCGTCACCTTCTTGTTGCCATTGTTCCATCCACTCAAATAAGTTCATGTCTTGTTCGAACTCGTCAGCATGGTCCTGAGCGTAATAACCGATATTAGCGTTATCAGACCATTTAAATTCACCTTGTTTCGGTGCTAAACGACCAGCAAGAGTATTTAATAGTGTGGTTTTACCAACACCGTTCTCACCGATAATTGCAATGCGCTCGCCTACTTCAACCAGGCCTTCAAGGCCACTGAATAATGTTTCTTCAAAGCCTTGTGTTAAATTTGTTAGCTCTAAGGCATTACGGAATAACTGCTTTTCTTGCTCAAAACGAATAAACGGGCTTTGACGAGAAGAAGCTTTAACTTCTTCAAGCTGAATTTTATCGATTTGTTTAGCACGTGATGTTGCTTGTTTTGCTTTTGAAGCATTCGCAGAGAAGCGCGATACGAACTGTTGAAGTTCGGCAATTTGGCTCTTCTTTTTCGCGTTTTCGCTTAGTAGACGCTCACGAGCTTGCGTTGCAGCAAACATGTACTCATCATAATTACCAGGGTAAATACGAAGCTCACCGTAATCGATGTCAGCCATGTGTGTACATACTGAGTTTAAGAAGTGACGGTCGTGCGAAATGATGATCATGGTACAGTCGCGCTGGTTTAGCACGTCTTCTAGCCACTTGATGGTGTAAATGTCCAAGTTATTGGTAGGCTCATCGAGTAGCATGATATCTGGATCAGAAAACAGCACCTGCGCAAGTAACACACGCAGTTTAAAACCTGGTGCAATTTCAGACATAAGGCCGTAGTGTTGCTCTGTGCCAATACCTACACCAATTAGTAACTCACCTGCTTTAGCTTCTGCTGAGTAACCATCCATTTCGGCAAACTCAGTTTCTAGGTCTGCTACACGCATACCGTCTTCTTCGCTCATCTCAGGTAAGCTGTAAATACGGTCACGTTCTTTTTTTACTTCCCACAGCTCTTTATGACCCATGATCACTGTGTCGATTACAGAAAACTCTTCGTAAGCAAACTGGTCTTGGTTTAGTTTAGCAATACGCTCGTTTGGATCTGTGCTGACATTGCCTGAAGATGGCTCTAGTTCACCACTTAGGATTTTCATGAAGGTTGATTTACCACAGCCATTCGCACCGATTAAACCGTAACGGTTACCATCGCCAAATTTTGCTGAGATATTTTCGAATAAAGGTTTAGCACCAAATTGCATGGTGATATTAGCTGTACTTATGATAGCGGTACCCTCCAGCGGGTAAAAAGTAAAAACGAAACTGCGTGCAATTTTAAACTAAAGCCGCTTTGCACGCCATGAAAGTTTAATTAAATACACAGGCTAATTTTACAAGATCAACACTTACGACTACCTTTAGTGAGCGCGCTCACTTAATTATATGAGCACGCTCACTTTTAAAATAACTAAATACAAACAGTAGGTTAAGAATGAGCAAACATGGAGACACTCACCAACGTATTTTAGATGCGGCTTGGCACCTTTTTACTGAGCAAGGGTTTAACGATACCTCTACACGGCAAATTTCAGCAGCAAGCAACATAGCGGTTGGCACCTTGTTTAATCATTTTGCAGATAAAGTGGCTATTTTAGAAGCTTGCCTCGAAGATAAATTCAATGATGTGTTAGAGCGCGCAAAAGAAACCGACATACACCGCCCTGCTCGCTTAAAGATTAATCATTACGCACAATATTTTTATCAGTTTTATTGTTTACATCACCGCTTTTATAAAGTGCTTTTTAGCCAGCGATTATTTTCGCAATCATTCCAGCAACAACACATGGAGCTAATTCAATCATTGGTTTTTGCCGACCAACCGCAATTTAATAAAGTAAAAGCAGCTATATTGCTCGACTGCTATTTTATGACCTTGTTGTATGGCTTAGGCGCCGAAACCCCAAACACTAAACTTATGCTCAGAACGCTAAGCCAGAAAGTGTCTATTTTTTAGGCTTAGTAACTCATTGATAATTCAATATAGTGAACCTAAAGTGAATAATTTTTCCTCAAAGTCGGTTTGTTGCATGATAATTTTTCACTTTTGACCCTATTTTAGCTTTGATAATCTCCGTTCCTTAACTAAATTATACCTATTAGGGACAATATTTAATCAAGGTACTTTATGAAAAGAACACACACTGCCTTATTTGTTGCAGGCATGCTTGCCATACCTACAGCCACTGCCATCGAGATCTATAACGATCAAACCAATAGCGTTACTTTTGGTGGCTTTATCGATGCAAGGGTGATTAATACGCAAGGCGAAACTGAGGTAGTAAACGGTGCATCACGCATTAATTTTGATTTTAAGCGCCAATTAAAAAACGGCTGGCAAGCGTTTGCTTTGCTTGAATGGGGTGTAAACCCTGTTGGTAGCAGCGATATCGTTTACAGCAATCGCTTTGAGTCTATTCAAGATGAGTTTTTATATAACCGCTTAGGTTATGTTGGCCTTAAACATGACGATTACGGCCAAGTGACATTAGGTAAACAATGGGGCGCATGGTACGACGTTGTTTACAACACCAACTACAGCTTAGTGTGGGATGGTAACGCTGCAGGTGTTTATACCTACAATAAAGATGATGGTGCTGTGAATGGTACAGGCCGCGGCGATAAAGTACTGCAGTATCGAAATACCTGGGGTGATTTTCATTTAGCACTTCAAGCACAGCTAAAATCTGATGAATTTTATACCTGCGACATCGTTGATATTTCAAGAAGCTCTTGTGAAGTACTTTGGAACCAAGGAAACAATGCTGCACAAAAAGTAGAATTTAACTCGACTTATGGGGCCGCACTCACCTACTCGGTTAGCCCTAATTTAAAAGTTACTGCCGGTGTTAACCGTGGCCAGTTTGATATTGTGTATGCCGGTGGCAGAAATCAATCAGTAAACGATTTAATTTATGGTATGGGCATTACCTATGGTGATTTTTATAAACCGGGTTGGTATGCATCAGCGAATATAAATAAAAACGAAAACCACGATACCGACAACTTAGGCCGCTTAATAAAAGATGCTGTTGGTTTAGAGTCAATTTTAAGCTACCGCTTTGATAATGACATACGTACTTTTGTTGCTTACAACGTATTTGATGCAGGTAGTGACTATGTTATTCAGCCGAACTTTAATGCCGACCCTGAAGATGTGTTTAAACGCCAATTTGCTGTGATAGGTGCGCACTACTTTATGGCAGAAGACACCATTTTATATATCGAAGCGCGTAAAGATTTTAGCGACTTCTCGAGTAATGACGCTGAGCAAGAAGCACAGATGTCACAAACCGAAGATGACGGTATAGCTATCGGATTTAATTACACTTTGTAGTTACGATAAACACTAAGCCCACTATTGTGGGCTTTTTTCTAATCCAATTGCACACTTTCAAGATTGTTCGCAATATCAATCAACGTCTGCTATTACTTAACAATCATAAAACTAAAATACGTCAATATTTGAGGTTGTTGTGTCTAACAAGATAAAGCTAATTCTACTTTCATCAATATCTAGCGTTTCGTTCATGCTCTTTTACTGGCTAACAAATGTTAGAGAATCGGATACGGTATTTGGTGTTAGTTCAGATTTGTCAGGTGGTTTAGTAATGGGCTTTGCTATTGGTGTGATGCTAGTTACATTAAGCACATTTAAGTTAAACAAGTATTGAGTGTTTTTTGGAATCAAACGTTTAAACCCTTTTGACTCTTCGCTTCCAAATAATGTGATTGTGGCTAATTATTTCATGAGCTCCTTTTTAGATCCTACACACTTACCCTGCTTATTAAAAAGCTTAAATTTAAGGATATGCTGAGATTGAAATTAACCTCAAATTAGTATGATGTGTTCTTTTGTGGTTAATGGCTATTTCAATGAATAATCACGTTCTACTTTAGCAATACGCGTTGTAAACGCACTGTACCATTTGTCTTTGCCGAGCTGTTGGGCTTTTAAGTGTTCAACGTTTTGTTTCCAGGCTTTTATTGCATCTAAGCTTTGCCAATACGACACCGTAATACCCAAACCATCACGAACAGACTCCATACCTAAGTACCCAGGTTGTTGCTCTGCAAGTTCCACCATTCTATTGGCCAGATCTTCATAACCGGCGGTATCATCTGATAAGGTATTCGTAAAAATCACGGCGTAATATGGCGGTTTTGGTGTATTCGCTATCATGGCTGTTACTTCCCTCTACTTGGTTCAAAACCATCATAACATGGGATTTTTGTGTTAAACGTATCCCAATTTGCTTTAGAGCTTACAAAGTTATGACTGATCGGGCGCTCATTTATATCGCTATCTAATAAACCTAAGCGAATACGTAATCGGCTTGGGTCATCTCTATTTTCGCTATAAATAGGCGAGCCACAACAGCTACAAAAATAGCGAATTCTGCCGGGTTTAAATTCAAACGCACTTAGATGCTGCTTGCCTTCTGTGAGGTTAAAACCATCTCGTTGAATAAAGCCATTGGTTGCGTAGGCTGTGCCTGAGTTTTTACGACATAAGGAGCAATGACAATGAATAATTGAGTCTATGCCACCAGCAATAGTTACTTTTACTTTCCCGCACAAACAACTTCCTTGATACATAGTCCCTCTCAGGTTTAAAGATTAATAACCGCGATGCTTCCAAAATTCAGTGGCAGTGCCTTCGGCTTCCTTTAATAAGTTAAAGGATTTATCAGCAATTATATGGCCATTTAACTCAATAGTCATGCGCCAAATACCTACTTTATTATCAACAGGTGCCCATATCGTATCACCTAAATAAAACTGCCAATCGTTTGTTTTAACGTACTGTTCGCCCTCAAACGGTGGCATGATCTCGCCATCTTCATCCGGAATATCTGGGTGGTAAACGCAAAATTTAATTTTTTGTCCTTTGGCCTTTTTAATGTTAACTATAAAGCCAAATTCAATATCTAACTGTGCAGGAACGTCTGTTGTAAACTCGGTGATTTGAGGCAGGTCTTTTTCTTTTGCATCCCAATGACTGTAAATGCCGTAACTTTCAATACTGGTAATTGGTTTGGCTTTTGCCATAGCTGCAAGCGCTCCTTTTTTAAAATAAGGCGCTATTTTATAGTAGCAACCCTAGCAGAACAAGATTGTACTATTATAGTAATTAGCTAACGTATTTTACCCAGTGAGTGTCATGTTGTTGAAAGCCACATTTAGTTAAAAGTTTAATACTTGCGCTATTATTTGGGTTAACTAAAGCTAACACACTGTTTAGCGGAGCAGGTACAAAGGTCGTCAGTTTTTCAAATAGCATATCTAGTACCTTTTGCATTACTCCTTTGCCAAAGTACTGCGATGCCAATTCAAACCCCAACATGCCCTGCCCGTCAATTATGTTAAATATGCCTACGCTGCCAATAACCTGCCCACTACTTCGTAAAACAATAACTAAACGAATGCCTTGTTGATTATAAAAACGTTCTATGTCGCCTTGAATAAAGTCGTACACGTCACCTTTCGTTATATCAGCGCCGTAATCATTAAACGTTTGTACTTGCGGATCTTTTAAAATATCCCATATCGCTTGGCAATCTCTATGACGAATTGGGCGTAAGTCAAAGGCTAGGTCATCGTGGCTAGACACGTTAATTTCTTCTTTTTGCTTTATGAGCTGGCATTATTGTCTTACTATAAACGCAATTTCAAGCAATTAGATTAAGTTCGATGAGTGAAGAATTTAAAGTAATTCAACCTACCACCACAGTATACTGTAAAGAACGCGGTGAAGGCTGGACCTTAACAGGGATCACCAGTATCGATGAGCATACTTCTGTGATGTTTGATGGCGTAAGGTATACCTTACCGGCCCGTGAAATTGTTGAGGTATTATTGCCACAACAACTCGAGCGAGAGAAAAATCAATAATAAAAAAAGCCAGCATCAAGCTGGCTTTTTCTCGTTTTAAATTAACGTAATGCGTTAATACGCTCATCAAGTGGTGGGTGCGATGAGAATAACTCGGCAACACCTTTACCGCTTGCAATACCAAATGCCATCATTGAACCTTCTAGTTGTGATGGGTGGTTTTGTTTTAAACGCTCAAGGGCGCTACGCATTTTATCTGCACCTACTAGTTTTGCTGCACCCGCATCCGCAGAGAATTCGCGTTTACGGCTGTAGTAAGCAACAATCACACTTGCTAGAACACCAAATAACATTTGGAAAATCATATCGAACAAGAAGTATGTCCAGCTACTACCGCCCTCTTCCTCATCACTATTAAGGAAGTTATCAACAATACCTGCCAATACTTTCGCCATAAAGATAACAAAGGTATTCACTACACCTTGAATAAGAGTAAGCGTTACCATGTCACCATTTGCAATGTGAGATACCTCATGAGCCAATACCGCCTCAGCTTGATCTTGATTCATGTTGTGTAATAAACCTGTGCTCACAGCCACCAGCGAGTTGTTCTTACTTGGGCCGGTCGCAAATGCGTTCATTTCAGGGCTATCGTAAATAGCCACTTCTGGCATCGCGATACCTGCTTTTTTCGCTTGCGCAGCTACCGTTGAAACCAACCATTGTTCTGTTTCAGAACGAGGCTGTTCAATAACATGTGCACCGGTTGATTTTTTTGCCATCCATTTCGACATAAATAACGAAATAAACGATCCACCAAAACCAAATACGGTTGAAATAACTAAAATGCCGCCTAAACTGCGATGGCTAATACCCAGTACGCTCATCACAATAGACAACACAATACCTAACACTAGCATTACCGCTAAGTTTGTAAGTAGAAACAGAAATACACGCTTCATAAAAACCTCAGAATAAACATACCAATTGTATTAACTAACGACATGGTTAAAAATCGTTAGTTAATAAAATTATCTGGGTACTCTACCAACTCAGTTTAGGGCTTATGCAATTGGTTGCAAGGAACTAATTGCAACCAATTGTGACAGAGTATGTCAAAAGTAACAACTCAATTATTATGGGTTGATAGATAAAATTTCAAGTAAGGTTTTGTAAATTTTTAATTTAGGGGTGCCGTCTGTATACGGACTAATCGCTAAAAGCGGGAAAGGTAGTGCTGATTTTAAAGTTTCTAAATTGGCGTCTTGTTCACGCATGTTTGGCTCTACATGATTTGCTATCCAACCCACACAATTTACACCGAGCGCTTTAAAGTGAGCAGCTGTCAATAGTGCGTGATTAAGGCAACCAAGCTTCATGCCTACTACTAGCACAACATTAAGGTTTTGTGATTTAACCCAATCGCTGAGTAAATCGGTTTCGTTGATAGGTAAACACCAACCGCCTGCACCTTCTGTAAGAATATAATCGGTATTGAGTGCTTTTACATTTGCATAAGCAACATCAAGTTTAGCAAATGTCAGTCTGTCACCTACTAGGGCAGCTGCAATATGCGGTGCAATGGGTGGCTCATAGGTAAAGGGGTTAACTATGTTATATTTAACCCCAATTGATGAGCTTTCCATTAAGGTTAATGCATCATCATTGACTAGCTGTCCAAATGCTTCTTCTGCACCTGCTGCAATGGGTTTAAAACCCACCGCACGCTGTTTATGTTGCGCTAGTAAGTTTAATAATAAACTGGTGACATGGGTTTTTCCGGCATCGGTGTCTGTACCCGTGATAAAAAATTCTTTCATTTTTGAGTTAATTCTATTTTTCTAGTTCTAAAAGGACAACTTGATAGCTCACTCTAGCATGCCCATCAACCAGAGGGTATGCCCTACAAACACTATTAAGTGCCTGCCTCGTTAATAACCCTTGGCGTTTTTGCTTAGTTTGCAATGAGGTAGCACCAATCGCTTTTATCGACCGCAGCGCATCTAAAGGAGAGTTATAGGCATCTATATAACATCTATCAGCGGCAAAATTGAGTTTAAACCCCGCCAATTTTGCATACTCAATAATGTGACTAGCACAATGAAACTGATTAATATGGTTTTGCTCATCTAAACAAGCAAAAGCCTGTTTGATTTCTTTGAGCGATCCATCTACCACGCAGCTTAAATAAACCTTACCACCCGCTTTTAATGCGGAAAAAAGATTTTTAAGTAGTGCCTCTAAATCAGCAGACCATTGCATTGCAAAATTACTAAACACACAATTTAGCGAACTTTGCTGTAATGGTAGGTTGTCCATATCAGCACACACTTTTAAACAATGCGGGTTTTGTTCTGTGCTGAGCATGGAATGACTTAAGTCCATTGCCAATACAGTATCAAAGTGTGTTTTAAGCATTGCCGTGTTAACTAAAGGCCCAGCACCTAAATCAAGGCAAGTACCCTGCTGATGTTTACTGGCCATCATTTTGAATAAGTGCGCAGCCGCTTGTTTTTGAACATTAGCATGGCTCGCGTAATTTGCAGCCGCTTTAGAGAACTTAGTTTGTGTTGTTAGCTTATTACTGTGTTGAAAGCTTAAAGGCGCTTGCAGTTGAACACTCATAAACACTCCACTAGCGAATAAACCAGCTGTTTTATATCCTCAGCTTGATGCGCGCTACTTATGGTTACTCTAAGTCGTGCCGTATTAAATGGCACCGTGGGAGGTCGAATAGCAGTTAACCACACGCCTTTATTTTTAAGATTATCAGCAACAGCAAGAGTATGTTCTGCATCGCCCAGTACCAAAGGCTGAATAGCCGTTGTTGATTCCATTAATGCTAAGTTATGCTCTTTAGCTAGCGCTCTAAAGTAGGTAATATTCTCTGTCAGCTGAGAGCGTCTCTTATCTGCTTTTAGTAACTTTTCGAGTCGTTCAAGAGTACAACTTGCCATCAGTGGTGACATCGCCGTTGAATATATGTATTCACGATTAAACTGCAACATGTAATCAATCATTTGCTTTGATGCAAGCAAGCAAGCGCCACTACTTGCCAATGCCTTGCCAAAGGTGATAATCAGTAAATCAGGCTTGATTGCCTCACAGCTCCCTAAGCCTTGCTCGCCTGACACGCCAAAGCCATGTGCGTCGTCAATCATCAACCACGCATTGTATTGTTTAGCAAGTTTACAGAGTGCTTCAATGGGGGCTTGATCGCCATCCATCGAAAACACCCCTTCGCTTACTATGAGCTTATGCTTTGCTTTCGATTTTTGTAACCGAGACTCTAAGTGCTTAAGGTCGTTATGATTAAAGCGCACCATGGCAGCGGCAGAATGAAGTCCGCCATCAATTAAGCTGGCATGATTAAGCTTATCTTGAAAAATTGCCGATGATTGCGCCACGCTTTTATCTTGAAACAGCGCTTTTAATACGCTGCTATTAGCACTAAATCCGCTATTAAATAACATGGCGCTTTCATAGCCTAATAACTCGCATAAACGCTGCTCAAGCTGTTGTTGTGGTTTATTATAACCATTCACTAATGCTGAACTGTGGCTACCTAGTTGCTGCGCTTGTATTTCAATAAAATCATCAGCAAAGCCAAGGTAGTCATTACTGGCAAAATTTAAATACTGTTTACCTGCAACCTGAATAAAGCGCCCGCTTGATTGCTCAACAAGTTGACGCTTTCTCAGTAATGCATCTGCTTGTCGGTCAACAAGATGCTCGGCAATAAAATCAAAAGCCATTTAAATATTACGCTTCGTAAAATAGTTCTGATGTTGCTTTATCAGCAACTTTTGATGAAAGTGATGCAGCAACCGCTTCATCAGAATAATCTTCACGGGTTTCTGGGTTCATGCCTAATTTTTTAATCAGCATCATGTCTGCGTCTGCTTCAGGGTTTTCTGTAGTCAGTAGTTTATCACCGTAGAAAATTGAATTAGCACCAGCAAAGAAACACATAGATTGCATTTGTTCATTCATCGCCGTACGACCAGCTGATAAACGAACATAGCTTTTCGGCATCATTATACGTGCAACAGCAATGGTACGAATAAACTCAAAGTGGTCTAAGTCTTCGACATCTTCAAGTGGCGTGCCTTTAACCTTAACCAACATATTAATTGGCACACTCTCTGGCTGCTGCGGCAAATTAGCTAATTGCATTAATAAACCAAAACGGTCAGCTGCCTGCTCGCCCATACCAACAATACCGCCAGAACACACTTTCATGCCGGCATCACGCACGTTATCGATGGTGTTTAAACGGTCTTGGTAAGTACGTGTTGTAATGATCTGCTGGTAATACTCAGGTGATGTATCTAGGTTATGGTTGTAGTAATCAAGGCCCGCGTCTTTTAATGCATGGGCTTTTTCGTTATCTAGCATGCCAAGCGTCATACAGGTTTCAAGGCCTAGCTCTTTAACCTCTTTTACCATTTTTGAAATATAAGGCATGTCACGTTCTTTCGGATCAGACCACGCAGCACCCATACAAAAACGGGTTGCGCCTTTTTCTTTTGCAACACGTGCTTGCTCAACCACTTTTTCTACTTCCATTAAACGTTCACGGTCTAAGTCTGTTTTATAATGACCTGACTGAGGACAATATTTGCAATCTTCTGGGCAAGCACCGGTTTTAATCGATAACAAAGTAGAAATTTGTACTTCATTTGGGTTGAAGTTTTCACGATGCACACTGGCCGCTTTAAATAACAAATCATTGAACGGCATTTCGAATAATGCTTTTACTTCTTGGTGACTCCAATCGTGACGGACAACTGCGTGCTCCATAATAGTCTCTTTTTTTAAATTATTGGGACGGTTTGATTGGCTTAGTCTACGACTTGACGTAACATTGTCAACGAAACGAAGCGATATAAAGTTTACATATGACCAATAAACAACCAATAGATTTAGATTTTGATCGTGAGCATATTTGGCACCCTTATACTTCTATGACTCAGCCCCTTCCTGTGTACCCAGTCAGTCATGCCAATGCAAATCGTATTTTCTTAGAAACAGGCGAAAGCCTAATAGATGGTATGGCCTCTTGGTGGAGTGCGATTCATGGTTACTGCCATCCTGTTTTAAATGAGGCAATCACTACACAGGTTAGTAAAATGAGCCATGTCATGTTTGGTGGCTTAACTCATGAGCCTGCTGTTGAGTTGTGTAAAAAGCTAGTCAGTATCACACCTAAGTCACTCGATAAGGTGTTCTTAGCCGACAGTGGCTCTGTGAGTGTTGAAGTTGCAATAAAAATGGCCTTGCAGTACTGGCTTAGCCAAGGTTACACCAGCAAACAAAAATTAATGACGCCGCTTAAGGGCTACCATGGCGATACTTTTGCAGCCATGAGCGTTTGCGATCCAGTTAATTCAATGCACAGCATGTACTCAGGGTTTTTACCTGAACATGTTTTTGTACCTGCGCCGAGTGCTAAATTTAATGGTGAGTTTAGCCCAACTGAGGCTGATACGCTTGAAAGCTACTTTGCAGCTCACCACCAAGATGTTGCTGCATTTATCATTGAACCCATTGTACAAAATGCTGGGGGCATGAATTTTTACCACCCTGATTACTTAAAACACCTGCGCATTCTTTGTGATAAGTATGATGTTTTACTTATTTGTGACGAAATCGCTACAGGCTTTGGTCGCACCGGCACCTTGTTTGCTGTTGAACACGCCAACATTGAGCCGGATATTTTATGTATTGGCAAAGCATTAACGGGCGGCATGATGACCCTATCAGCGACATTAACCACTAGCAAAGTCGCTGTTGGCATTAGTGAGGGTGAAGCCGGCGTATTAATGCATGGCCCAACTTTTATGGGTAACCCGCTTGCCTGTGCCACAGGCTGCGCGAGTATTGATTTACTGTTAGAGCAACCTTGGCAAGAGCAAATTGAACATATAAATGATGTGCTAACAACCCAGCTTGCTAAATGTAAGCCGCTTGATGCAGTCGTTGATGTACGCACATTAGGTGCAATTGGAGTTGTTGAGCTTAATCGAAGTTTAGATGTAGCAAAAATTCAACGCTTTTTTATCGAGCAAGGTGTGTGGATCCGCCCGTTTGGTAAATTAATTTATTTGATGCCGCCTTACATAAGCGACGAACAAAGCTTAACTAAGTTATGCAATGCTATTTATGCAGCCATTGAACAACAGGCGTATTAAAAAAGGAAGCTAATGCTTCCTTTTCCTTTAAACTTTACCATTCAAACATATAAGCCATTTTACTGATCATTCGAAGCGGTACTTTATGTTCACAGCGCTTGGCGTAAAGATGCTGCAATGATTTATCTTTAATTTCACCAACGATCACTTCTTTTACTTGATAACCCAGTGCAGTGGCCGCTTGTGCGTAGGCGATAAATTCCCACTTTTTAATATTAGTGTTATCAACAATTACTAACGGGATTTCTTCTGCTAGGGCATTAATAAAGCGTGCAAGGTTTAGATTGTGATACTCAGATAACTTGTACTTATCAAATTGATACACACCTTCGCTATTGTAAAAATAATCATCTGTTGCGCACACGACATAATCACTTTCATTACCAGCTACCAACTCATCAGCAAGGCTTTGTGCGTAATATGATTTACCTGAGCCTGGTAAGCCGCGAAGAATAAAAACTTGTTTCATAGCACCTGTTATACAATTTAATTAAAGACTAAAGGACAGTTATCCTATTGAGAATTGTTAATAATGCCACAAAATAACCAATTAGCGCAGCGAGAATTTAAATAAACGCAAATTTTACGCAAAATATTGCTGCTATTTTACTCAATTGAAGAAAAACTACTAAAGAGTACGCCTCAATAGTTTTTTTATTTGATTTACGAGGGTAAGATAGTCGATTCAAGTGCAATGCACAGCATTATTATATTAGGCAACTTATATCATTGGAGTGAAGATGAGCCATTTAGCGATTTCAGAGCTATTAAAAGGCAAGGTTGCGGTAGACAGCCAAGTAACAGTAAAAGGCTGGATCCGTACACGCCGCGATTCAAAAGCAGGAATTTCATTTTTAGCCGTTCATGACGGTTCGTGTTTTGATCCTATTCAAGCGGTAGTACCTAATTCACTCAATAATTATGATGAAGTAACACGTTTAACTGCAGGTTGTTCTGTATCTGTAACAGGTGTTCTTGTGCCTTCTGCAGGTCAAGGTCAGTCTTTCGAAATTCAAGCTAACTCTGTAGAAGTATTAGGTTGGGTTGAGAATCCAGACACCTACCCTATGTCTGCGAAACGTCACAGCATTGAATATTTACGTGAGCACGCACACCTTCGCCCTCGTACTAACATCATGGGCGCGGTAACCCGTGTACGTAACTGTTTAGCACAAGCGATTCACCGTTTTTATCACGAGCAAGGTTACTACTGGATCAGCACACCGATCATCACTGCAAGTGACTGTGAAGGCGCCGGTGAAATGTTCCGTGTGTCTACTTTAGATATGCAAAACTTACCACGCACAGATAAAGGCGACATCGATTACAGTGAAGATTTTTTCGGTAAAGAAGCATTCTTAACAGTATCTGGTCAATTAAATGGTGAGACATATGCTTCAGCAATGTCAAAAATCTATACCTTTGGCCCTACTTTCCGTGCTGAGAACTCAAATACATCTCGTCACTTAGCAGAGTTTTGGATGGTTGAACCTGAAGTTGCATTCGCAGATTTAGAAGATATCGCAAAACTTGCTGAAGACATGCTTAAATACGTTTTCAATGCAGTATTAACTGAGCGTCGTGATGATATGGAATTCTTTGCACAACGTGTTGAGAAAACAGCTATCTCTCGTTTAGAAGAGTTCGTAACTAAAGATTTCGCACAAGTTGATTACACAGATGCTATCGAAATCTTAAAAGCGTGTGGTAAGAAGTTCGAATACCCTGTTGAATGGGGTGTAGATTTACAGTCTGAGCACGAACGTTACCTTGCTGAAGAGCACTTTAATGCGCCAGTAGTTATTAAAAACTACCCGCGTGATATTAAAGCCTTCTACATGCGTCAAAACGAAGACGGCAAAACAGTCGCTGCAATGGACGTAGTTGCACCAGGTATTGGTGAAATCATCGGTGGTTCTCAACGTGAAGAGCGTCTAGATGTACTAGATAAGCGTCTAGAAGAAATGGGCTTAAACAAAGAAGATTACAGCTGGTACCGCGACCTACGTAAATACGGCACTGTACCGCACTCAGGTTTTGGTCTAGGTTTTGAGCGTTTAGTTGCATATGTAACAGGTATGGGTAACGTACGTGACGTTATCGCCTTCCCTCGTACAAAAGGCAGCGCGACTTACTAATAAGAAACGCTACATAGTCTAAAAGCCGCTTTCGAGCGGCTTTTTTGTGTGTAAATCATTAAATGTTTTAAAAAATTACAGTATAAAGAATTAGCAAAGCCAGACATATTGCCTATATTGATAAGAAGCTAACTATTAAGGAGTTTGCGTCTACTATGCTATTTCGCTCTATGAAAGCCCTTTTGCTATCTACAACCCTTATCTCTGCACATAGTGCGTATGCAATTGAAGAAAATATTAATTCGAAGCCTATTTTTATTGCAGGCTCAACCACTGTCACTGAACTATTAATCGATATGAAAGCCGATTTAAGCCAAGAGTTTGGCAATAGTATACAAATTAGGCCAATGGGCAGTGATAAAGGCATTAAAGCCATTGCAGAAAATGTTATAGATATCGGCACCAGCTCTCGTTATTTAACAAAAGAAGAACAACAACGTTGGCCTTTTTTAAGGCAAATTATTATAGCCCAAGATGCAATCGCATTTTTTGTAAATAAAAACTTAAACATTACTGAAGTTACCACTAAAAAGCTGAGCGATATCTACCAAGGAAAACTAAAGGCGTGGTCTGAAGTTTCACCTTATACACCTGAGCTCAGTGCCAAAAATGACGAGATCCTACTTTTTAGTAAAGGCACTAGTCACGGTAGTTTTGATGTCTTTTTAGAGTATTTAAATTTAGATTATATTCAAGAACCAGGCAGTAACTTCATACGCTTAAAAATGGCGGGTAATAGAGGTTTATTTTCTAAACAAAAAGTAGAACTTTACGATCAGTTCAATCAAGCATTGGGTATAGTGCAGCGTATTCCAAATGCCATTGCTTACGATTCATATGGCGCTATTAGTAAATTAGAAAATGACAGACGTATTAACAGAGTAACTTTGCTTGAGATTGACGGTGTAAGCCCTTCCGTTGAATCAATTCAAAGTGGTGACTATGCCTTTGTTAGGCCGCTAGTGCTAATCATTAATACACAATCACCTCGTTCAAAAAAGATTGGCGACAAACTTGCTGTGATTGTTAAATCAAACAAGATTCAACAGAAAATGCTTGAGTTTGGTTACCTTCCGGTAAAACAATGACCTGAAGATATAATACCAACCCGCAATAATAATTAATCATTTTGAGGGATTAAACCTGTCGCTAACTGCGTTAAAAATTTCTCTTTTAGAACAACTAAATAACGAAATTTTTGCCTTTTTATCAACGAGGTTTTATTGCCTCAAAATAGACTACTTAATTAAGCGGATTGGTATTAAATTACAGATAAAAAAAAACCGGCAAAAGCCGGTTTTTTCATATTCATCAAAAACAAATTATAGCGCTTTGATTTTAGCTGCTAAACGGCTCTTATGACGAGCTGCTTTGTTCTTGTGGATTAGACCTTTAGTTGCGTAACGGTCTAGGATAGGTGTTGCAACAGCGAATGCCGCTTGTGCAGCTTCTTTGTCGCCCGCTTCAATAGCAGTAACTACTTTTTTGAAGTAAGTACGCATCATTGAACGACGGCTTGCGTTATGTTGACGATTTTTTTCGCTCGTAATAGCGCGTTTTTTTGCAGACTTGATGTTAGCCAAGGTTTGCTCCTAACAATCTTAAAATAAGCTTAATTTAAAGGCCGTGGAATATGCCTGTTTTTATCATGAATGTCAACGAAATTTTGACATCTCAAGAAAAACTGCTCCTTATAACGAACATCAATTTGCCGCTTTAGCAGTTAATATCGCCATTGTAACAAAGGGTCGGGTTCGAGCCTAGTGCTTTAAAGATATTTTAGGCATAATCGCCCATCTTAGAAGTTTTTTGATAATGGGTTTAAGGTGGCAAAAGGATTATTTCGTTCTGGGATGATTGTTAGTGCAATGACGATGATCTCGCGTATTTTAGGGTTAGTACGAGATGCTGTTGTGGCAAATCTGCTAGGTGCCAGTGCTGCTGCGGATGTGTTTTTATTTGCCAATCGAATTCCTAACTTTTTAAGACGTTTGTTTGCCGAAGGTGCCTTTGCTCAAGCTTTTGTGCCGGTTTTATCTGAGATAAAAGAACAACAAGGCGATGATAAAGTGAGGCTGTTTGTAGCTCAAGCAGCCGGTACCCTAGGTACTATTTTATTAATTGTTACTTTGTTTGGGGTTGTTGCCTCTCCTGTGATAGCGGCCTTATTTGGTACTGGCTGGTTTATCGATTGGTGGCAAGGAGGCGAAAATGCAGAAAAGTTCGTACTGGCTAGTGCACTGTTAAAGCTGACTTTCCCTTATTTATTTTTTGTGAGTCTGGTTGCCTTAAGTGGTGCGGTTATGAACGTATATAATCGTTTTGCTGTTGCGGCATTTACCCCTGTGCTGTTAAATGTATCAATTATCACGTGTGCTGTTTTTCTACACGATAAATTTTCGGTGGGGGCATACGCGCTTGCCATCGGCGTGTTTGTAGGGGGCTTAGTACAGTTATTATTCCAGTTGCCATTTTTGTATCGTGCCCGCATGTTGAGCCGCCCTAAATGGGGCTGGCAAGATGAAAACGTTAAGAAAGTCCGAAAACTCATGCTACCAGCCTTGTTTGGCGTGTCTATCAGTCAAATAAACCTGTTACTCGACACTATGATCGCCTCGATGTTGATGACCGGCTCTATCGCGTGGCTCTACTACTCAGACCGTTTAATTGAGTTTCCTCTTGGCTTATTCGGTATCGGTATCGCGACGGTCATATTGCCTGCATTGTCTAAGTTACATAGCACCAATAGCACAAAAGATTTTCAACTAACCCTCGACTGGGGGGTGAGGTTTGTTATTTTCTTAGGCTTGCCAGCCATGTTTGGCTTAATGGTGATAAGCCCGCTCATTATTACGGTTTTATTTGATCATGGTGCGTTTCAAAACGGTGAAATTGATCATGTAAAAGCGGTAAGTTACGGTGTGATGGCCTACTCAGTGGGACTGGTTAGCTTTATGTTAATCAAGGTGTTAGCTCCGGGTTTTTATTCACGTCAAGATACTAAAACTCCGGTAAAAATAGGCATTAAAACACTGGTGTTAAATATGGTGTTTAACATTATGCTAGCTCCATTTATTGGCTATTTGGGGTTAGCGTTAGCAACCGCGATGTCGGCCAGTTGTAATGCCTATTTGTTGTATCATCAACTACGTAAAGAAGGCGTTTATCAGTTTTCTGCGATGAGCCTTGGTTTCACCTTTAAGTGTTTGTTTTCAAGTTTATTAATGGCTGCTGCAGTGTGGTATGTTGGCCAGCAATTTGCGTGGAAAACATGGTACTTTACTGAACAAGTGCTGCTGTTGAGTGGGTTATTAGTGCTGGCGGTTTTTGTTTACTTTGCGGCCTTATTCATTTTAGGTGTGCGACTAAATACGATAAAAAGTGTTGCAACTACTGAATCAAACTAAAAAAAAGATTATAATCGGCGCTTCAAGCCCGATATCAATGTTTTGGGCTCGCTGATAAAGGCAAAAAGGTGGCATGGAGTTAATTAGAGGTATTCACAATATTCGCGCGCAGCATTATGGCTGTGTGTTGACCATTGGTAATTTTGATGGCGTGCACTTAGGTCATGCAGAAGTGATTAAAGGCTTGCTGCAAGACGCAGAAAAGCATCAATTGCCAAGTACCGTGATGTTATTTGAGCCTCAGCCACAAGAGTTTTTTGCTAAAGATAATGCTCCCGCGCGTTTAACTCGACTACGTGATAAGCTCAGTTTGCTTGCTAAATTAGGCGTGGAGCGAGTGATTTGCATTAGCTTTAATCAGCAATTTGCCAACATGGAAGCAGAACAGTTTGTCAGCCAAGTACTGGTTGAAAAACTAGGCGTTAAGGCATTAACTGTTGGTGATGACTTTTGTTTTGGCAAACGTCGTCGTGGTGATTTTGCATTACTAAAAACCATGGGCACTGAGCTGAACATGGATGTGAAAAGTACTGCAAGTTTTCGCAGACTCAATGATAGAGTTAGTAGTACCCTTATTCGCCATGCGCTTGCTGCAGGGCAATTAGAAGATGCAAAAACCATGTTAGGTCATGGTTATGCGATTTCTGGACGTGTTATTCATGGCTGGGCGAAAGGTCGTGAATTAGGGTTCAGAACTGCCAACATAGCACTAAAACGCCAAGTATGCCCTGTAAATGGGGTATTTGCGGTACGAGCTAAAGTTGGTGATAAAGAATTATATGGGGTTGCAAATATTGGCAACAAACCCACATTTAATGGAACACGCGCATTGTTAGAAGTCCATCTTTTCGACTTTGCGCAAGACATTTACGGACAATTTATGCACGTGGAGCTTATTAAAAAGCTTCGCGATGAGAAAAAATTCGAGACATTAACACAACTGACGGCGCAGATTGCAGATGATGTAACCGCCGCTAAGCAGTGTTTTGGTTTAAATTAGGTAGCCGATACGGAAAGTAGGATTAATGAGCGACTACAAACATACTTTGAATTTACCGGAAACAGCGTTTCCAATGCGCGGCAATTTGGCACAACGTGAACCAAAGATGCTTAAGACATGGTATGAAGACGATCTTTACGGTCAAATTCGCAGCGCTAAAAAAGGTAAAAAAACCTTCATTTTGCATGACGGTCCTCCGTATGCAAACGGTGATATCCATTTAGGCCACTCGGTAAACAAAATTCTTAAAGATATTATTGTTAAGTCAAAAACTTTGTCTGACTTCGACGCACCTTACGTGCCGGGTTGGGACTGTCACGGTTTACCAATTGAATTAATGGTTGAAAAGAAAGTAGGCAAGCCAGGCGTGAAGGTGTCTGCTGCTGAGTTCCGTGAAAAATGTCGCGCATACGCAAAAAAACAAGTCGAAGGTCAAAAAACAGACTTTAAACGTCTTGGTGTATTTGGTGACTGGGACAAGCCTTACTTAACAATGAACTTTGACTTTGAAGCGAATGCAATTCGTGTACTTGGTCGCATCATTAAAAATGGTCACTTACACAAAGGTGCTAAGCCTGTTCACTGGTGTACAGATTGTGGTTCAGCACTTGCTGAAGCGGAAGTTGAATACCAAGATAAACAGTCTCCAGCAATCGATGTGCGTTTTCAGTTTGCTGATCAAGATGCTGTAATTAATGCGTTTGAACTTGCTGAAGGCCATGAAGGTACAGGTGCAGTTAGTACAGTGATCTGGACGACAACACCTTGGACATTACCAGCTAACCGTGCAGTAGCGGTTCACGAAAAGCTTGAATATGCTCTTGTTCAAATTGATGATGAAGGTGCACAGCAACGTCTAATTTTAGGTTCTGAGCTAGTTAAAGATGCTATGGACCGTTATGGCTTCAAACATTACCACGTACTCGGTTATGTAAAAGGTGCTGCACTTGAGAACTTACAAGTTGCTCACCCATTCTATGACTTCACAGTGCCTGTGATTGTTGCTGATCACGTAACGACTGATTCTGGTACTGGTGTTGTTCATACCGCACCTGGTCATGGTCAAGAGGATTTCGCGGCAGGTCTTGCTTATGGTTTAGAAGTAGCTAATCCGGTTGGTGCTAACGGTGTTTACTTACCTGACACACCAATGTTTGCAGGCCAGCACGTATTTAAAGCGAATACGAGCGTTATTGACGTATTAACTGAGAACAATGCGTTATTGCATCATCATGCGCTTACGCACAGCTATCCACATTGCTGGCGTCATAAAACACCTATTATCTTCCGTGCTACGCCACAGTGGTTCGTAAGTATGGACCAAGCTAACCTTCGTCAAGATTCATTAAGCGAAATCAAAAAGACTGAGTGGTTACCTGAGTGGGGCGAGAGCCGCATTGCAAACATGGTTGAAGGCCGTCCTGATTGGTGTATTTCACGTCAACGTACATGGGGTGTGCCAATTGCATTATTCGTTGATAAAGACACTGGTGCGCTTCACCCGAACACACAAGAGCTTATCGAAGAAGCTGCGAAATTGGTTGAAAAATCAGGTATTCAAGCTTGGTATGACTTAGACCCAGCTACTTTACTTGGCGATGACGCTGAGCAATACATGAAAGTACAAGATACGCTAGATGTATGGTTTGACTCAGGTGTTACTCACGCATGTGTGGTTGATGCACGTGAAGATTTAACCGGCCCTGCTGATCTTTACTTAGAAGGTTCTGATCAACACCGTGGTTGGTTTATGTCGTCAATGATGACATCGGTTGCTATTAATGGTCATGCGCCATATAAGCAAGTGCTAACACATGGTTTCACGGTTGATGAAAATGGCCGCAAGATGTCTAAATCATTAGGCAACGTAATTTCGCCACAAAACGTGATGAACAAACTAGGTGCTGACATCTTACGTTTATGGGTTGCATCAACTGATTTTACAGCTGAAATGACTGTATCTGATGAAATCTTTAAGCGTTCAGCAGACCGTTATCGTCGTATTCGTAACACGAGCCGTTACTTACTTGCGAACTTAAATGGTTTTGATCCAAAAACTGATCAAGTTGCTATTGAAGACATGGTTGAGCTTGACCGTTGGATTGTGGGCCGTGCAGCTGAACTTCAAGATGAAATCTTAGCGGCTTACGACAAGTATCAAATGCTACTTGTAACGCAAAAGCTAATGAACTTCTGTACTGGTGAGCTTGGTTCGTTCTACCTAGACGTAATCAAAGATCGTCAATACACAGCGAAAAGCGACAGCCACGCGCGTCGTTCATGTCAAACTGCGCTTTACCATATTGCTGAAGCAATGACGCGTTGGATGGCACCGATCTTAAGCTTCACCGCGCAAGAAATCTGGGAAGCATTACCAGGTGAGCGTGACAAATTTGTATTCACTTCAGTGTGGTACGATGGCTTGCAAGCCTCTTCACAAGGTAAATTCAGCAACGATGATTGGTTAACAATCCTTAACGTGCGTGATGAAGTAAACCGTGTACTAGAAGCAGCTCGTAAAGAAGAAGTTATTGGTGCAACTCTACAAGCAAACGTAAACATTTATGCAGGTGAAGAGCTAAGCGCGAAATTAGCTGCATTAGGTGATGAACTGCGCTTTGTACTATTAACGTCAGGCGTAACCGTTGAAACTGTGACTGCACAGCCAGAAGATACGCAAGCTACAGAAATTGATGGCTTATACATTAAAGTTGCTGCAACAACCGCTGAAAAATGTGAGCGTTGTTGGCATTACTGTGATGATGTAGGTGCTGATCCTGCTCACCCTGAGATCTGTGGCCGTTGTGTAAGCAATGTTGATGGCGATGGTGAACAGCGTCAGTTCGCATAGGAGTTGTTTGTGAGCAAACTAGCCGGAAAAAGTGGCTTGGTTTGGTTATGGCTTAGTCTACTACTTTTGGTAGTAGACTATGCGACAAAATCACTTGTCGTTAGTACCATGGCCTACGAAGAGTCGATTGATATTCTGCCGTTTTTTAATTTCACTTATGTACATAATTATGGTGCAGCCTTCAGCTTTTTAAGTGATTCAGGTGGCTGGCAGCGTTGGTTCTTTAGTTTGATTGCAGTGTCGATCAGTGTGCTTTTAGTGTGGTGGCTGAAACGCTTACCAGCGTCTAATAAAGTATTATGTTCTGCTTATGCGTTAGTATTAGCCGGTGCGATTGGCAACTTATACGACCGCATAGCTTATGGCTATGTCATTGACTTCCTGCATGTATATTACGAAAACTGGCACTTTCCTGTTTTTAATATTGCCGATTGTGCAATTTGTATTGGTGCCGCATTACTTTTATTTGATGCCTTCACAGGCGAAAGTCCTAAGGAGCAACAAGCATGAGCCAAGCTGTAATTGGTGAAAACTCTGAAGTGATCTTTCATTTCTCAATTAAGTTAGAAGATGGCTCAGCAGCCGATTCAACCAAGGTACATAATAAACCTGCAAAATTGCGAATGGGTGATGGTAGCCTGACAGCAAACTTTGAAAAGTGTTTACTCGGTTTAGCGGCTGGTGACAGTAAGTCATTTGCATTAGAGCCTGAAGATGCATTTGGTCAGCCAAATCCAGATAACATTTATTATGTTGATCGCAGCAAGTTTGGTGCAGACACTCCTGCTGAAGTAGGTAATATCATTGCCTTTACTCAGCCTGATGGCACTGAGCTTCCGGGTCTTGTTCGTGAAGTCCAAGGTGACTCAGTCACGATTGACTTCAACCACCCTCTTGCAGGGCAGCGATTAACCTTTGAAGTTGATATTTTAGAGGTAACAGGCTAATGGACATTTTATTAGCAAATCCACGTGGCTTTTGCGCAGGTGTAGACCGTGCAATTAGCATTGTGGAGCGTGCACTGGATATCTTTGAAAAGCCAATTTATGTGCGCCATGAAGTCGTTCACAACCGATATGTTGTTGATGGCTTAAAAAATCGCGGTGCTGTGTTTGTTGAAGAGCTAGATCAGGTTCCTGACGACAGCATTGTTATCTTCAGTGCGCATGGTGTATCGCAGGCAGTTCGTAGTGAAGCAAAACGCCGCGACCTTAAAGTGTTCGATGCCACTTGCCCGCTTGTGACAAAAGTACATATGGAAGTAACACGCGCAAGTCGTAAAGGCACTGAATGCGTGTTAATTGGTCACCATGGTCATCCTGAAGTAGAAGGCACAATGGGGCAGTACGACAACGAAGCGGGTGGTATTTACTTAGTAGAAACCCCTGAAGATGTTGCTGGCCTAACGGTTAAAAACCCTGAAAACCTGTTTTACTGTAGCCAAACGACGTTATCTGTAGATGATACGGCAGATGTGATTGATGCACTTCGTACTAAGTTTCCGGCAATTGATGGCCCGCGTAAAGATGACATTTGTTATGCTACGCAAAACCGTCAAGATGCAGTCCGTGACTTAGCAGATAAAGTGGATGTGCTGCTTGTAGTAGGGGCTAAAAATAGCTCTAACTCAAATCGTTTACGTGAACTTGCTGACAAAATGGGCACCACTGCTTATTTAATTGATGATGCGAGTAATGTTGAAGCGGATTGGTTCAACAGTGTCAATACAGTGGGTGTGACTGCGGGTGCATCTGCACCAGAAGTTTTAGTTCAACAAGTAATTGCTCGTCTAAAAGAATTGGGTGGTAATCAAGTTGTTGAAAATCCTGGTGAAGAAGAGAACATAGTATTTGCCGTTCCTGTTGAGCTACGCTAATCTAAGCAAATAGTAGTCAACAGTTAAAAGAGGAGCCCATGAGCAAACAGCCTAATTCTAACGGCTTGCTGATTGCGGCTCTTTTTCAATCTCGCGGTGTCCTTGCCACACTGATCGTCAGCCAAGTCATCGCTATTTTGCTCGCCTTCTCACCCATGAGCTTAGGTGATGTTTGGTTACGCCTTGCTATATTTAGTTGCTTTTTACATCTAATCTTTCTTTCAAGCTTGTCGTTACTGTATGTGTGCCGAGCCTTACTTACAAAGCTGTCACATTCAAAGCAGCTATTCATTCTGATATTCACGTTACTGGCATTAACGTATGTTTTTAGCTGGCTGTTTTTGTCAGTGTTTTCAGATGTGTTCGC
This sequence comes from Pseudoalteromonas sp. P1-8, assembly GCF_001399985.1. Lineage (NCBI taxonomy): Bacteria > Pseudomonadati > Pseudomonadota > Gammaproteobacteria > Alteromonadales > Pseudoalteromonadaceae > Pseudoalteromonas > Pseudoalteromonas sp. P1-8. The sequence continues at coordinate 412,276 of NZ_LJSO01000001.1, read as the reverse complement.
TATGGAGTCGAGGTCGAGTTTTATTGTCAGCAATTTACTGATCATATTTTTAGTAACGGCGCTATTTAGTCAGTTTTTGCTTATTCATAATCAAAAAGAGCAGCAAACGAAAGCGTTAGCGCAGGCTGAGCTTGATGCCTTACAAGCAAGAATTCGCCCCCACTTTTTGTTTAATAGTTTGAACACTGCTGCTGAGCTTACACATTACGATGCTGACGCGGCTGAACAAGCAATTTTAGCGCTGGCGGCGCTGTCGCAGGCCGCAATGCGCAGCGGTAAAGCCATAAAGCTTGCTGATGAAATCACTTTGTGTAGGCAGTATGTAGCCCTTGAGCGTTGGCGCTATGGCGAACGCCTAGCATTAAGCTGGCAATTACCTGGCGAGTTGCCAGACATTGATATTCCGTGTTTAACAATACAGCCAATTATTGAAAATGCGGTATTTTATGGCGTCGAGCCAGCAGAGCAGGGCAATATTTCTGTTGAAATGCATCAGTCGGATAAAGCTTATACCTTTATTATAACGAATCCTGTAGCTGCAGAAGTGAATAACTCACGAACAGGAAATGGGATGGCACTGGATAATATTCGCCAACGTTTGGCGCTTTTCTATCAACAAAAAGCGCAACTTACGACGACTATCCGTGAGGGAATTTTTAGAGTGAAGTTGGTTATACCAAAGCAGAGGGGCGCATGATAAAAGTATTGATTGCTGATGATGAGCCTTTAGCAAGGGCGCGTATCAAACGTTTATTATCTACTAATGAAGATTGCACTATTGTTGGTGAAGCCAATAATGGTGAGCAAGCAATAGCGCTTTGTAAGCAGCTCCAGCCCGATTTAGTGATGCTTGATATTAATATGCCTAAGCAGTCTGGCCTTGAGGTGGCTGCAGAGCTAAAACAGTTTCCACTTCCTCCTGCAGTCATGTTTTTAACAGCGCATTCAGAACATGCATTAACCGCATTTGAGCTCGCTGTTGATGGCTATTTAGTTAAACCTGTGTCTGAGCAGGCATTAGCTAAAGCAATGGCACAACTGAGTAAACTAAATCGTACTCAAATAAGCCCCCCTGAAAATAATTACATTAGTTATCAACTTGCAGGTGTAATACGACGAGTCAATTTAGATGATGTGGTTTGCTGTATCGCAGAGCAAAAATATACCCGAGTAGTGTTTTTTGAAGGTGAGGCACTTGTTGAGCAAAGTTTAAAGCAACTAGAGCAAACCTATCCGCTGCAGCTACTTAGAATTCACCGAAATACACTTGTGAATAAGCAACATATTGTTAGCCTTAATAGCCCATCTTCAGGTGGGCATACAGTTACAATGAAGCAGTTTGAGGAGCCTTTGGCAGTTAGTCGCCGAGAGCTTAAAAATGTTAAAGCTGTAATGGGTAAATAATAAAAATTCTCAATACAGCAGCTTATCTCCTAAAGTCCCAGCTTCTTTATTATTCGCGACTTGGTTCTGAAGAAAGTTAAAGTGCCGTTTATCGCGCATTATGACCGCTTGTCCATATACAGATTGTTATTTATCTGTGTCGTAATACTCTTACGGTATGTAAAAGTATCATTGAACTTCACCATGATTAAACATTCTGAGCAGAACGGCTTTACGCTTATTGAAGTGCTTATTGCTTTTGTTATTTTGAGTTTTGGTTTATTGGGTGCCGTGGCCTTACAAGCTAAAGCAAAACAAGCTAGCTTTGATTCAATGCAGCGTGCAGCTGCTGTGGCACTTGGTAATGACATTATCCAGCGTATGCGAGCGAATGACTCACCTGGCTTTGCTGCGTTATACAATGGCACTTTCGATAGTGATACAGCTCTAAACACGAGTTTGAGTTGCTATAACTCAGCATGTAGTGCTCAGCAATTGGCAGAATTAGATAAACAACAGTGGGTGCGTGCAATTCAGGCTCGTGAAAACACCGGCGCTTTAGACGATGCAACTGTGTGCATTAATAGTACTCCCGTTGCTGCAGGCAATGCTAACGAATTTAATATTGAGGTTGTGATCAGTTGGCAAGGCCGTCAAGAACTTAGTGCTAATAAAGATACAGCTGCAATTGATTGTGGTTCTAAAGGCGATAAGCGACGTTTGATTGTTCTACAAAGCTATATTTATTTAAGGTCTTGATATGAAAAAGCATAATGGATTTACTCTCGTCGAGATGATGGTTGCTTTATTCATCGGAGGTGTGGTGCTCGGCGGGGTGATGTTTACCTATATAAGCATGAAATCAACAACTCGTGACACGATGACAATTGGTGAGCTACAAGAAACTGGCAGACTGGCTATGAATATCATGCAACGTGATATTGAACAGATTGGTTTTTGGGGCACGTTTTATGAAGACTCTTTCTCAGATGCAAATACAAACAGTTTAGGAAATCCTGGCAATGATTGTTCAGAAGGCCTTAATAATGGCAGCTTTCCAGATACAGCTGCAACCAGTAACTTTCGCTCTGTTTATGCAGTGCAAACAACCACTAGCACGGCACTTGGCTGTATTACTAATGTTGAAAAAAACACAGATGTTTTACAAATTAAGTTTTTAGAAGGGCTACAGATAAGGCCAAATCAAACCAATAATAAGTATTACTATTTTATCGCCGAGCAAGAGCTTGCTGAGTTTCAGCGCGGCCCAATCGCGGCAGCAGCTGTAAATGGTAATGCAACGATTTGGCGCTATCGACATCATGTTTATTACATAACAAAGCAAACCTACCCCATTAATGATCAAAGAGTGTCTGTTCCTTTACTTAGACGTAAACGCTTAACTCCTTCTGGGGGCATGACAACTGAAACGGTTATGGAAGGGGTAGAAAATATGCACTTTGTGTTTGGTCTTGATACTACAAATAACAGTCGTGTTGATACATATAAAAGTATCAGCCAAATGACTAACACTGATTGGGAAAATCGCCGTGGTATTTTGACAGTGCAAGTATTCTTACTTGTGAGATCGCTTTTACCAGATTCAAACCTTAAGTCAAAAAATCAAACTTATACATTGGGTGAAGACGCAAATAGCCGCGTTCTTACATTTGACGATAACTACCGACGCGCACTATTTACGACCACTATCCGCTTGAACAATGTTGGAGCAAATTTATGGCGCATTTAACCTTGCAAAAGAAACAACAAGGGGTGGTGTTAATCGTTGCTTTGATTATGGTGGTAGCTGTTACAGGTATTGCCGTTTCTTTGATGAGTAGTAGTAGCATAGATATTAAAATTACTAATGCAGCCCAAGAGCGAGAAACAGCAGAAAATGAATTAATAGGAACTGTTCAGCAAGTTATTGCAAACGAAGCCGCCGCGGGTGGCGACAGTGCATTTTTAATGAAAGCGGCAGAAATTCCTGATGGTGGCTATGCAATGGGAAAGGTTGGCGACGCAACCAATACGATGACAAATTTAAATAACGGTGTTCTTGATTTACCTTGTCCGCGTAAATTTAACTTCACTGCAGGTATCTCCTGCAACATGGTTCAAGTTGATACCACCATTACCTATGGCACTAAAAGTAAGCATACTTTGACGATTACAACAGGGGTTGCCCAGGAAATGGCGAGCCTGAATACGGGTGGTTGATAAGAAGGTCGCTATGAAAAGTCTAAATTTATTACTTTGTCTTTCAGTCGCTTGCTCTCTATTTTTGGATAGCAAAAGCTATGCCGATGATATAGAGCTGTATGTTAATTACGATAAAGACCTTACAGAAAAAGGTCGTGTAATATTTATTTTAGATACATCTGGAAGCATGATGCAATCTGCTAATACAGGAGACAAATGTTTTCACCCGACCGATCGTTATTGGTTTCCATGTCCTGACAGCCGGATGAAGGTAGCAAAAGATACAATCATAAAAACAATAAATAATAACCCAGACCTTGATTACGGGTTTGTGAGGTTTGCGCATAATCAAGGCGGGTATTTTAGAGCCAAAGTTGGCACAGAGCATAAAAAGTTAAAATCAATTATAAGCGATACGTTTGCTGGTGGTTCCACGCCTATTACTGAAACATTGTGGGAAACATACATGTACCTAACTGGGCAAAATGTTGATTTTGCAAGCGTTATAGATCCTTCGTTGCGCGATACTTCGGCAGAAATTGGTAAAAAATATCTTTCTCCTTTTGACTCTAGACTCACAAAAGATGAACGTTGTGATAACAGTGTGAATGTTTTAATTATTACCGATGGTTCCCCTTACTTTGATGATGCTAGAAATAATGAAATAGATTTGTTGCACCGGCAATTTTTTGGAAAGCCCGCAACGCCTATCCTTGATGATTACAATGCAAACAGCTACTTAGCAGCCCTTGCTAAAGTTATGCATGGCACAGATGATGTGGACATAGACATATTTCCAAAAACGGCGAAGATTAAAGACAAGGTATTTATCAATACAATAGGTTTTGGTAATGGGCTTTTAGAAAGAGGTGAAGCATTACTAAAAAAGGCCGCGAATGAAGGGGGGGGAAGCTACTTCAAAGCAGAAAACCCAAAAGAATTAGCTGATTCTTTAGAGCAAACATTTAATGGTCTTAGGGCTGAAGTTGGAACTTTTACGTCCCCTTCGGTGGCTTCGAATAACGCTGATCAAACACGTAGTAGAGATTCATTATACTACACAATGTTTTACCCAAGTACCAGCGCACGCTGGCGCGGCAATCTGAAAAAATTAAAAGTATCGGGTGATACTATCGTTGATTTTAAAGGTAATCTAGCACTAGATGAAAATGGGCAAATAAACAAAGATGCTCACACCTTTTGGCCAGACGGTAGTAGTGAAGCTGACGGCAATGCTGTTGAATATGGAGGAGTCAATTCATATTTATCTCAACAATCAAGCATACCGAATAAAGACAGGAAGGTTTTGACAAATGTCTCTGGTGGTCGAATGCTTCCATTCACTGACTATAGGGTCATTATCCATTACGGAAATCGTTTTAAAGCTGCAGAGGATTTTGAGTCTGATCCAGATGAAGTGTTTGATCTTATTGACTGGTCTAGAGGCCGCGATGTGGATGATGAAAATAGTGATGGTTCAACCGATGATACCCGTCCAAATATCTTTGGAGATCCGCTTCACTCAAAGCCAACAACAATCGATTATGGCAACGATGACGTACGTATTTTGATTGGGACCAATGCAGGCTATCTGCATATGTTTCAGGATAAAAATGATGTACTCAAGGAAAGCTGGGCCTTTATACCCCGAAGCTTGTATAAAATTATTAAACCTCTTCGAGATAATAAAGAAGGGGTTAAAGTTTACGGTATAGATGGGTCTATGTCGGTTTTCTTTGATGATGGAAATAATGATGGTGTTGTAAATGGCGCTGACAGAGTTTGGGTGTTTTTTGGTCTAAGACGAGGTGGAACTGAGTATTATGGCTTGGATATTACAAAGCCAAATTCACCTAAATTGATGTGGAAAGGGCCAATAGTTGGTGGGCAGGGAGACTTTAAAGAGTTAGCACAAACTTGGTCTAAGCCTTCAGTAACGTATATTGACATAAAAGGTTATAGAGATCGCCCACTGTTAGTTTTTGGTGCAGGTTATGACCAAAATAAAGATAACTCGAATCGTAGTAACGATACTAAAGGGCGGGGCATTTATATCGTTGATGCTGAAACGGGTAATAAAGTGTGGGCTTTAACGCCATCAGAAAATGGATTCAAGGGTAAACACAGTATTGCCTCAGATATCAGTCTGTTAGATTCAGATTATGATGGCTTTATTGACAGGTTATACGCTACTGACACTGGAGGAGATGTTTGGCGTGTTGACTTGCCATCTGACAACCCGAAGGATGCAAAGCAACCTTGGACCCACTTTAAATTTGCGAGCCTAGGTGGTGAGGGTAAGAGCCAAGATAGACGTTTCTTTTATAACTCAACTATTGCACGAAGTGTGTTTAGCAAAGTCTCAAAAGCAAAGATTAATGGTAAAGTAATTACGGCACGTGTAGATACTCCTTTTGATGCAGTGTTAATTGGTAGTGGTAACCGAGCAAAACCGAAATCTTTAGAAACTAACGATCAATTATTTATGATTCGAGATGAAAACACTGTTACACAGTCTTTCATCGGTAATGCACCTGATCATATTACACAAGCTGATTTAATGAATGTTAATTCAGACCCTTTCGGGAAAGTACTTGATAAGGTTGATGAATTTGTCAAACTTGAGGTTGAGTTAGCCCAGTTTAAAGGCTGGTATTACAACCTTCAGTCTGCAGGTGAAAAGTCTCTGGCAGCTAGTACTGTGATTGGTGGGGTTGCTTATTTTACAAGTTATACTCCTCCTTCATTAGAAGATAAGGTAAATGAATGTGAGGTTGTAAGTGGTGTCGGAAGCCTATACGCATTTCACCTTCATTACGGTACAAAAATATATGATAACTTGAAGTTTAAGACAGGCACAGATGTACCAGACACCCCAAAACTCTTTTTTGGCGAAACTGACAGCTGTAAAGATACAAACGGCAATGGTTATTGTGATGACTACGAAGGTGAAATTGAGCAAATAAAGATAAGCCAATTTATGACTGTTGGACCCAAAATCGTAGGTGAAGAAAGCCCATTTAAAGTCAAAGGGGTAAATGGACCCGGTTTAACTATTGAAAATGGAGAGATAAAATTAGTGAGTGATGAACCTCTTGGTTTTAAAGTTCAACAAACTTACATATATAAAAAAGAAAAGAACGACAGAAGTCACTAGATTAAATAACATCCTTTTTTGAACACTGGTTTTATGAGTTTTTGAGTATTTATTTTCTCAGTCACCCGTTTTATAAGCTTAACTTGGGTGAACTCATTGTCAGTGTTTTTTCTATATTAAATTAATATTTCTATTCTCTATTAAGTTACTGTTTATTTTTTACTTTTATTTTTATTTTCACTGTTTTACCAACCCATTCAGGATTATTTTTCCGGTCGTTTTTTCTTATTTCTCTTTTATGCTCTAATTATTTTTTTTATTATTAATTTAGATAAGAAAAGTGTGGAATAGTAGTAGCTTTTTATTATAATAATTATAGTGTGTTTGAATTTTATAAATGCTTTTTAGCCTTTTTATGGTTCTGTATAAGTATTGCAGCAACTCAAACATAAGGGTGTTGTAATTTATCGCACTGTTAAGGTTTTCAACTGCTGCAGAAAATCACAAAGCAGAAGTTCGGCAATAACAAAGCTAATCGCTAAATTAATAGCATTAAGGTGACGGGAGAAGTAATGAAAATTAGTAAAACAGTAAACAGGATACTTCTTTGTGCCTTTGCTGCGGTTAGCTTTTCTAGTTCAGCAGAAGATATAGAGCTTTATGTAAATCATAATGTTGATCTCGATGAGAAACCTCGCGTATTAATTGTATTTGATACTTCTGGAAGTATGGCTTTTTCGACTAGTTCCGGTAACAGTTGTGGCTACTCAGGTGGTTATATTTTATGTAGTGATAGCCGTTTAGGCGTTGCGCAAGATGCTATTACTAAACTGGTTGATGGTAACGATGACATTGATTTTGGCTTAATGCGTTTTAACAGCACCAATGGTGGCTATGTACTTGCAGGCATTGGTTCAGATATATCAGCCTTAAAGACCACAATTGCAGGGCTTCCAGCCGATGGCGGGACACCACTGACCGAAACGCTTTGGGAAGCCTATCTTTACATTACTGGGCAAAGCCTTTTCTACGGCGAAAAAGTTAATGCCGCACTACGTGATACCACAATAGAAAGAGGAACGCCTTATACGACATCAGTTAAGGTGTGCTCAGGTAAGGGGCGGAGAAGAGTTTGTTGGTACGAGCCTCGCATTGAATATACCTATTCATACATTTCACCGTTTGATAATACTGAAGAAGTAAAACGCTGTGATAACTCAGTTAACATTATCTATATGACAGACGGTGACCCATCAGCTGGCTCTGATAATGAACAAGACTCTAATATTAGTGCTTTACACAAGTCGTATTTTGGTAGTTATTTAAGTGATAGCGATAAAATTGCCGGGGTGTACTTACACAAGCTTGCAAAAGTTATTCATGGTACTGATGATGTAGAGGTTGACTTAAGGCCAACGACGACTGATATTCACGAAACAGGGCGAGTTTATACCATAGGTTTTGGTAGTGGTATGAGTGATAATGGTAAACGTTTACTTTCTGAAACGGCATCTGAAGGGGGCGGTAAGTACCTTCATGCGAACACTGCAGAGCAACTTTCTGAAGCCCTTAAAAATACGATTACTCAAATTCGAGAAGTGAACGATACGTTCACGGCGCCATCTATAGCAAGTAATAATGTTGACCAAACACGCAGCCGCGAATCAATTTATTATGCGATGTTTTATCCTAAAACAGGGGCTCGTTGGCGCGGAAATCTGAAAAAGCTAAAAGTGTCTGGTGACCAAATTATCGATAGAGATGGTAAGCCTGCTTTAAATGAAGATGGTTTAATCGATAAAGATGCGAAAACCTTTTGGTTACCGAGCGGTGAAAGCGCTGATGGTAATTCAGTTGAGTTAGGTGGTGTAAATCTGTATTTGTCTAACTCTTCTAGCGTGCCGAATGAGGGGCGTAAAGTGCTAACAAATGTCAACGGTCGCATGCTTAACTTTACCCGTTATCGCGTTGTATTCCATTACGGGACTATAGACAAGGCTGCCGTTGATTTTGAAGCTGATGCGGATGAAGTTGAAGATCTTATTAATTGGTCAAGAGGTCTTGATGTTTATGATGAAGACAAAGATGGATCGACAACGGATTCACGTAAAGACATATTTGGTGATCCGCTGCATTCAAAACCTGTAACAATTGATTATGGTAATGATGATATCCGAGTTTTAATAGGCACTAATGCCGGTTACTTGCACATGTTTCAAGATAAAAATGATGTGCTAAGTGAAAGCTGGGCGTTTATCCCTAGAAGCTTGTATAAAATAATAAAGCCACTTCGTGATAACCAAGCAGATACCAAGGTTTATGGTGTTGACGGGCCAATCTCAGTATTCTTTGATGATAAAAATAGTGATGGAGTAGTAAATGGCTCTGACCGAGTATGGGCATTCTTTGGCTTAAGACGCGGTGGAAATTACTACTACGGACTCGACATAACTAACCCAAACTCGCCAAGTTTACTGTGGGATGAACCGATTATAGGTGGTACAGGCGACTTTAAAGAATTAGGGCAAACGTGGTCTAAACCTTCTGTTACTTATGTGAATCTCGATGGTTATAAAGATAGACCAGTGCTTATTTTTGGCGCGGGTTATGATACAAACAAAGACAATGTTATTCGTACAGACGATACTCATGGACGTGGTATTTTTATTGTTGACGCGCAAACGGGCAAAAAAGTGTGGGCATTAACGCCGAGTGAGAATGGCTTTTTAGGTAAGCATAGTATTGCGTCAGATATTAGTATCTTAGATTCTGACTATGATGGTTATATTGACAGGCTGTATGCAACGGATACAGGCGGTGATGTTTGGCGTGTTGATATGCCTTCTGACAACCCCACAAATTCAGAAAACCCATGGACACATTTTAAATTAGCAAGTTTAGGTAGCGCACTTTCAACCCAAGATCGCCGCTTTTTCTATAAGCCTTTAATTGCACGAACTATGTTTAGCAAAGTATCAGAAACATCTGTTAATGGTGAAACAGTAACTACACGAATTGATACGCCATTTGATGCTGTGCTAATAGGTAGTGGTAACCGCTCTAAACCAACGGGCACTGTTACCAATGATCAACTATTCATGATCCGTGATATCAATACGGTAACTCAGCCATTCCTTGGTAGTGATGTACCCGTAGCAATTACACAAGCAGACTTGATGAATATGGATTCTGATCCATTTGGAAATGCACTGGACGACGTGGATAAATTTACTGACTTAGAAATTGAGTTAGGTGAGTATAACGGTTGGTATTACAATTTAGCTTCTGCAGGTGAAAAATCCCTTGCAGCAAGTACAGTTATCGGTGGTGTCGCTTATTTCACAACCTATACACCAGCTTCATCTACAGAAACAGCGAATCAGTGTTCACTAACTGGTGGTTCAGGAAGTTTATACGCTTTCCACTTACATTACGGTACAAAAGTTTATGATAGCTTGAAATTTACTACTTCGAATGACGTGCCAGATACTCCTCAACTTTATTTTGGTGTAGGTGACAGTTGTGTTGATGGTAATAGCGATGGTTACTGTGATGACAACACAGATGAAAAGGTTAAAGAGCAAAGCCAGTTTTTAACCATTGGTCCAGGTATCAAAGGTGAGCAAAATCCACTGAAAGTACAGGAGATCCAAGGTCCAGGTTTAGTTATCGAAGATGGTAAAATTAAACTTGTAAGTGATGCAGTGCCTATTGGCTTTGGCTTTAAAACACAACAAACTTTCATTTATAAGCAAGAGCGAAACGATAATAGCCAATAAAGCACTAAGTGACTGCTCTGCCTTACATGTTAAGGCAGAGCATGTGGTCGCTATTTGAATACTCGCCTTAATTGCATAATTATTGTTAGCCATCTAAGATAAGAAGAAATAGAGGTAATTCCTCTAAAAAACAATTATATAGGTTTTTAAAATATGAACTTTATAAGAACAAAGAGTCATAATGGTTTTACGCTAATCGAGCTGATGATTACTGTAGCTATCTTGGGGATCATCGCTAGCATTGCTATTCCTAGTTATTTTGAGCACGTAAAACGTACCGCTCGAACTGAGGCAATTACTTCGTTATTAGATGCAGCTAATAAACAAGAGCAATACTTTGTCGATAACCGTGAATATACAAGCACTATTGCTGATTTAGGTGTTTCTACGACAACAGAAAGTAACTTTTATACCATTAGTGTTAAGGTAGATAATGATGCAGGTACATTTACATTTAAGGCAACACCTAAATCTGGCCCACCATTACAAGATTCTGAATGTGCAACATTGTCTATTTCTGATACAGGTTTAAAAACGTCAACAGGTTCTGCTGACTCAAGTACCTGTTGGGGTAAATAAGCTTTATCAATTATCAGTTTGACATTTATCTGTATCAATTAATCTAACTCGGCCTATCGAGCTGACCCTAATTGCAAGCCCTTTGAGGCTTGCTTTTATGTATTCTGGGCAGTAGATAAAAGTGCCATTGCCTAATCCCATCGGCATACCCGCTGGGCTAAACGTAACTGCATGACGTGGGTATGTTAGCATGTCAAACTTACTTATTGCTTCGATTTCCATTAGTTTAGTATCACCACTTTCAAATATACCTAGTTCGCCTTTGTCTACAAAAACGGTTAACGATTTGTGCCATATAGCTTTGTTGCATCTGTTGTTTTTTAAGGCGCAGAAGGTGACATAGGCATCATTTGTTTGCGCTTTTAGGCGAGTAAACTGCAGTGCTCTTTTCACCGTTTGCATGTTGCTTTCTAAACGGTTTGTAGCCAGAAGTGGCTTAAATTCAAATAAGGCGATATGCAGCAGGAGTGATAAAATTGATAGCACTACGAGGCTTTCAATTAACGTCGCTCCGTTGAGGCTGCGCAGAGTTGTAAATGCCTTCATCCTTGAAGATTCCAAATTTGCGGCTGTTTATTTAACTATAATTCGAGAAGGTGGGCTGTCAATTTCTGAAGCTTAATTACAGCCATCTGTCGTACTGCCAATATATAAAGCAGTCCCTGAGGCAAATACCTCAAGTTGTTTGTTATTATCGTCATCAGCTTTTGAAGGGCAGTAAGTGAATTTTCCAGTATTTGACGTGAGCATCCCGCTGGTATCAAATGTGATAAAGTTATCACCAGTGAAATTTAACTGACTGTTCTCTGGAACTTCTTCCATGACTCTTAAAATGATATCGCCAACTCTTGGGTTGTAAACACCATTTTGGTTTGAATCGAAAAAGACGAATACAGTACCTTGGCTCCAATCGTTTAAGCATGGAACTCGTCTGTTACTTTCAACTCTTGAAGTGTTGCCACTACAAACAACAATAATTGCATCACTACTTGTTGCTTTTGCTCGTGCAAAGCTGAGTGTACGTTTTAATTCTAATAAGTAGCTCTCAGCTCGGTCATTTTCAAGCATATCTGAGCTATCCCATAGTGCTATCAGTGCAACGATACCCACAATAGCAAGCGTGACCATCAGCTCTAATAATGTAAAACCCCGTTGTAATGATTTCATTGTTGTCTCTATTTTGAATCACTTTGTTTAATAATATCATGATCGCTGATTTAATCACCGTAATTCATAGCTTTGTTTGCCATCAGCAATGGGATTGTCTAAAATCGAGGCAATCGAGAAATAATAAGTAACCCGAAAATGAAAAAAATCGAAGCAATTATTAAACCATTTAAGCTTGATGATGTACGCGAAGCATTATCAGATGTGGGCATCACAGGTATGACGGTAAGTGAAGTAAAAGGCTTTGGCCGTCAAAAAGGACATACCGAGCTTTATCGCGGTGCTGAGTACATGGTGGACTTTTTACCTAAGGTAAAACTAGATATCGTATTAAGCGACGAAGATGTTGACCGTGCTATCGATGTTATCGTTAAAACATCGCAAACTGGTAAAATTGGTGACGGTAAAATCTTTGTCACTGACGTTGAGCGTGTAGTACGTATTCGTACCGCTGAAGAAGATGAAGATGCGATTTAATACAAATTTAAATTAACCGCAAACATTAAAAAAGGCGCCTAAGGCGCCTTTTTTGCTTTTAGTCTATTTTAACGCTTGTTAGCTTCTCGCGTCGCTTTAGCGTGTTCGCTCAACTCAGGTAAACCCAGCTTGTTGTAGCTTTTTTCCATGATCTCTAGTGCTTGATCAAGGTAGCTGCTTTGTGAGTAGTGCTCAACCACATATTTACCACGGTTTGCTGCAGCAAGGTATGCCTCACGCTCATAGTAGTATTCAGCAACTTTTAACTCGTAGCGTGCCATTTTATTCAGTAGCCATACTAAACGTTTTTTCGCTTCTGGTGCGTAGGCACTGTTAGGAAAACGCTTTAAAAGTGTTGATAAATCAGTAAATGCGACACGAGTACGATTTGCGTCTCTGTCGGCACGGTCTACACCAAAATATTCTTGGAATGCGTTTTCATCCGCTTTGATGTTTACCAAGCCACGCATGTAATACATGTAGTCTAAATCTTTGTGGTTTGGGTTTAAACGAATGAAACGGTCGATAGTTGCTAGTGCTTGCTCAGTATTACCTGCTTGATAATGCGCAAATACTAAGTCCATTTGTACTTGTTTTGATAAAGGACCAAAAGGATAGCGAGAATCAATAGCACTTAATAGCTCAATTGCACGAGCATACAAGCCAGAATCTAATGTTTGTTTTGCATCTTCATATAAAGCTTGCGCAGATTTATTAGGAACGCGTTGGATATCTTCTTGGTCTGGTGCTGATGAACAGGCACCTAAGCCAAGTACAGATACTGAAAAAACTATGGCGAACGCACGTTTCCCTATTTTATTTATCATTTTATTTCTTACCTTCGATGTCTTCGGCTAGGCCAAGTGAGGAAAACCGAGTAAACTATACGTATTATATTAAAGCGATTCTAACCCAGTCGAGCACAGCTTGCACTGGTAAATTGGGTAAAGTTACTAATGTCAGAGCAAATTTCTCTCCAAGCCGAGGTTCCAATTGACCTTGGCGGTAAACGTCTAGACCAAGTATTAGCGCAATTGTTCCCTGATTATTCTCGTTCACGCATAAAAACGTGGATTTTGGATGATAAAATCACAGTAAACGGCGAAATATTAAACACACCGCGCGAAAAACTACTCGGTGGCGAAACGGTGAGTGTTGAAACAACCATCGAAGCCCCTCGTGAATACGAGGCACAAAATATCAAATTAAACATCGTTTATGAAGACGATGATATTTTGGTGATCAATAAACCTATGGGGTTAGTAGTACATCCAGGGGCGGGTAACCCAGATGGCACGGTATTAAATGCTTTGCTACATCATTACCCTGACATCATTAATGTGCCTCGTGCAGGTATTGTGCATCGTCTAGATAAAGACACCACCGGTTTAATGGTGGTGGCGAAAACAATTCCGGCACAAACACATCTAGTATCTGCATTACAAAAGCGTGAAAACTTCACCCGTGAATACGAAGCAATTTGTAATGGCACAATGACAGCAGGTGGCATGGTTGAAAAACCAATTGGTCGCCATGCAACAAAACGTACTCATATGGCCGTGCACGAAATGGGCAAACCAGCAGTTACGCATTATCGTGTTGCAGAAAAGTTCCGTGCACATACACGCTTACGTTTACGCCTAGAAACAGGCCGTACTCACCAAATTCGTGTACACATGGCTTATTTAAACCACCCATTAGTTGGCGACCAACTGTATGGTGGTCGTCCGCGCCCGCCAAAAGGTGCTACACCTGAGCTGTTTCAAATGCTACGCGACTTTAAACGCCAAGCATTACATGCTGTTAAGCTATCAATTGCGCACCCAATCACTGGTGAGCTGATGACTTGGCAAGCGCCAATTCCAGATGATATGGAAGCTATGACAGAAGCTTTGCGCGCTGATACTAAAGCAAACCCAAATATCGAGTTTTAAGCGTTATGATCACACCAGCATGGACTGCACCAAACTCTGTTAGCGCGCTGAGTACCACCCGACAGGGTGGTGTTTCGGTTGCACCCTTTGATAGTTTTAATGTGGGTTTACATGTTGGTGATGATGAGCAAGCCGTGCTTGCAAATCGTGCCTTACTTGCAAATCAGCTGCCTAATCCTGCTGTGTGGTTAAACCAAACACATAGCAGCGATGTAGTCGTGATTGATGAAGAGTCTGATTTAAGCGAACTACGCTCTGCTGATGCGCTCTACACCCGTTTAGTAAAGCAGCCGCTTGCTATAATGACAGCAGACTGTTTGCCGGTACTACTTTGTTCGAGTTCTGGGGATGAAGTCGCTGCTGTACATGGTGGCTGGCGTGGTTTAGCGCAAGGTATATTGGCAAACACGGTTTCGCATTTTCAAGCGCCAGCAAGCGATATTATTGCTTGGTTAGGCCCAGCTATTGGTCCTTTACAATTTGAAGTCGGGCAAGAAGTAAGAGAGTGTTTTTGCTCACAAAACCCAGAGCATCAACAAGCTTTTACAGCCAAACATGAAAAATACATGGCTGATATCTATTTATTAGCACGTCAGCAATTAGCACAATTAGGTGTGGTCAAAATGTATGGTGGTGAGCACTGTACTGTTACTGAAAAATCACTGTTTTTCTCTTATCGTCGTGACGGACAAACAGGCCGTATGGCGAGCTTGATCTGGCGCAATTAATACGCCTTTTTTGCGATTAAATTTTCTTCTTTTACTTGAACAAATCACTAAGCATACCCATTAATTAAGCAATTAGATTTTTTAATAGGTAAACCCTTATGCGTTTAGATAGATTTACAAGTAAATTTCAATCTGCGCTTTCAGATGCGCAGTCATTAGCACTTGGGCGCGATCATCAATTTATTGAGCCTGTGCATTTAATGTATTCATTGCTTCAGCAAAATGGTTCAAGTGTGCGTGCGTTACTTGCACAAGCAGGTGTGAGTGCTGATGAGTTAAACACCAAGTTATCCCAAGAAATCGAGAAACTGTTTAAAGTTGAAGGTATTGGTGGCGATGTTCAGCTGTCAAATAACCTGATTTCATTAATTAACTTATGCGATAAATATGCTCAAAAACGAAAAGATAAATTCATTTCGAGTGAGTTGTTTGTTCTTGCCGCGTGTGATGATAAAGGTCCATTAGGTGACATTTTTAAAGCGCTGAATATTACTTCTAGCAAGATCGAATCTGCAATTGAAGCCATTCGTGGTGGCCAAAAAGTAGAAGACCCAAATGCTGAAGAAACTCGTCAGGCATTAAAAAAATTCACCATCGATTTAACTGAGCGAGCAGAGCAAGGTAAGCTTGATCCTGTTATTGGTCGTGATGACGAAATTCGTCGTACTATCCAAGTTTTACAGCGCCGAACTAAAAATAACCCTGTATTAATTGGTGAGCCGGGTGTAGGTAAAACAGCGATTGCTGAGGGCCTTGCACAGCGTATTATCAATGGTGAAGTACCTGAAGGCTTAAAAAACAAGCGAGTATTATCGCTCGATTTAGGTGCTTTGGTTGCTGGCGCAAAATACCGAGGTGAATTTGAAGAGCGTTTAAAATCAGTATTGAATGAACTTGCCAAAGAAGAAGGCCAAGTCATCCTCTTTATAGATGAAATCCATACCATGGTAGGCGCAGGTAAAACAGACGGTGCAATGGATGCAGGTAATATGCTAAAACCAGCACTTGCCCGTGGTGAGTTACATTGCGTGGGTGCCACAACCCTTGATGAGTATCGCCAATACATCGAAAAAGATGCAGCACTTGAGCGTCGTTTCCAAAAGGTGTTTGTTGATGAACCATCGGTTGAAGACACCATTGCGATTTTACGTGGTTTAAAAGAGCGTTATGAGCTGCATCACTCAGTTGATATTACCGATCCGGCCATTGTTGCCGCGGCGCAGTTATCGCATCGTTATATCAGCGATCGGCAATTACCAGATAAGGCAATAGATTTAATTGATGAAGCAGGTTCTTCAATTCGTTTGCAAATTGACTCAAAACCAGAGTCTTTAGATAAGCTAGAACGTCGTATTATTCAGTTAAAACTGGAAGATAATGCACTGGCGAAAGAAAAAGACGAAGCAAGTCAAAAGCGCCGCACCGAAATGCAAGAGCTGATCACTGAACTTGAAGCGCAATACCGCGAACTAGATGAAGTGTGGAATGCTGAGAAGGCCTCACTGCAAGGCACGCAAGTAATCAAAGCAGAACTTGAGCAGGCACGTCTTGATTTAGACGTGGCACGCCGTGCCAGCGATTTACAGCGTATGTCTGAGCTGCAATATGGTCGTATCCCTGAACTTGAGCGCAAACTCGACCTTGCTTCACAAGCTGAAATGCAAGAAATGAGCTTGCTTAAAAACCAAGTGGGTGAAGACGAAATAGCGGAAATTCTATCGCGTTGGACAGGTATTCCGGTATCGAAAATGCTGCAAGGCGAACGTGAAAAGCTACTGCAAATGGAAGATCAATTACACCACAAAGTGATTGGTCAAGATGAAGCTGTTGTAGCTGTTGCAAATGCAATTCGTCGTTCTCGCGCAGGGCTTGCTGATCCAAATCGCCCAATCGGCTCATTCTTATTCTTAGGCCCGACAGGGGTGGGGAAAACTGAGCTGACCAAAGCACTAGCCAGCTTCATGTTTGACACTGAAGATGCCATGGTGCGCATTGATATGTCGGAGTTTATGGAGAAACATTCGGTGGCACGTTTAGTCGGTGCACCTCCAGGTTATGTTGGCTATGAAGAGGGTGGCTATTTAACAGAAGCGGTACGCCGTCGTCCGTATTCCGTCATTTTATTGGATGAAGTCGAAAAAGCGCACCCTGATGTATTTAACATCTTACTGCAAGTTCTTGATGATGGCCGCTTAACGGATGGTCAGGGCCGTACTATTGATTTTAAAAATACGGTGATCATCATGACCTCTAACTTGGGTTCCGATATTATCCAAGAGCAAGCAGGTTCAAATGATTATGCCGGGTTAAAAGAAAAAGTGATGGGCGTATTAGTTAGTCAGTTCCGCCCTGAGTTTATTAACCGAATCGACGAAACCGTGGTATTCCATCCACTTGCTAATGAGCACATTAAGGAAATTGCAGATATTCAGTTAAGTAAGCTACGTGAGCGATTAACTGAAAAAGGCTACATTCTTGAAGTTACGGATGCAGCTTTAGACCGCATCGCTGAAAGTGGTTTTGATCCTGTGTATGGGGCAAGGCCTTTAAAACGTGCTATTCAACATACCATTGAAAACCCATTAGCACAGCGCCTGCTCGGAGGGGATTACCAACCAGGTGCCATCATCCATATTGATGCTGATGAGAATGGACTTGTTTTCTCGAGTCGTTAATTAGCCCTAAAAACAAAAGCCGCATCAATTATGATGCGGCTTTTTTGTATCAGTTAAGTTTAAACTTTAAAGGTTAACAGCATATCGTTAACTTTGCGTGAGCCTTCAACAAGCCCCGCTGCATCTTTAGCCACGTTGTAGCTAAGCTTTAAGTTCTCTTCGCTGTGTCCTTTAATGCTTTCTACATTTTCGCGTATATCGGTGCTGACAACTTGTTGTTCCTCAGCAGCCGTCGAAATCTCCGTCGCAAGGCCTGATATTTCATCAATTTGTGCGAAGATGCTCGCAAGCTCAGTTTGAGTATGTGCAGTCGTATCAACACAACTATCTGCTTGCGCTTTAGTTGATTGCATCACTTTAGACCAGCTAAATAACGTATCTTGGATCTCTTTAATTGAGCTATGAATTTGTGCCGTCGCATTTTGCGTGCGTGAAGAAAGTGCGCGTACTTCATCTGCTACAACCGCAAAACCACGGCCATGCTCACCGGCACGTGCTGCCTCAATTGCTGCATTCAGCGCTAATAAGTTTGTTTGTTCAGCAATGCCTTCAATCTCACTCATTACTTGGCCTATTTTGTCAGCTTCACTAGCAAGAGAGTTAGCGGTAGTGGCTGCTTGCTCTACCTGGTTAGCTAGATCAGTCACCATGCTGCTATTATCTTCAATATGCAGTTTGATATCGTTACAGCTTTGGTAAGTGGTTTTAACCTTATCAGCAGTGTGATGAGTATTTGCTGAAATTTCGCCAATAGTCGCACTCATTTGTGTCATTGCCGTAGCAATATCACTTAAACGCTGGCCTTGTGCAGCAATACCTTGCTCGGTTAGTGACGATTGTTTATCTAAGTTGGTAGCAATGTCTTTAAATGAGTAAGTAGAGTCTTTAACACGACCTAATACAGTTCTAAGCTTAGCGAACAGCATTTGCTGATTATAGGCAGCAATACTAAATGGGTGCGAGCCCGAATACACATAACGTGATACTGAGTCAAACTCTGCACGTTGCTGCTTTAAATGTCTTGGCGTAACTACGAGTTCGTCATAATTTAAAGCAAAAAGTAGTGCTACAAGGACACATGCGGCTATAGCAATCATCCATGAGGCGGCCACAGCTAAACCAACAATGCCTGCAATTAATAAAATCGCAGACACTATTTGTCTAAGTGAAATATTCTCACGAAATGATGCGATTGATTTACCGTCATTAATTTTAGTGTAAAGGGCCATCGCACGGGTTTTTAATTGTTCAGATGGCTTGGTACGCACTGATTGATAGCCAACTAACTGGCCATGTTCATATATAGGTGTAACGAACGCATCAACCCAATAGTAGCGACCATCTTTACAGAGGTTTTTTACCATGCCACGCCAAGAGTGGCCCTCTTTAAGTTTTTCCCACATCTCTTTAAATGCCGCTTTAGGCATATCAGGGTGGCGTACAATATTATGATTTTTTCCGAGAAGCTCTTCTTCGGTGTAACCTGCTATAGTACAAAATTCCTTATTTACGTATGTGATTACACCGCGTAAATCTGTGGTAGAGACAAGCTCTTGATTATCTGAGTATGTCACTTCTTGATTGACGATTTCTTGCCCACGACGCATATGAGTCCTCGAAATATACTTTTTTATGGTGTGCGGATTATAGTCTCAGAAAAATGTAAGGGAAGGGGGGACATAGTGTTAACTGTGAAACTTTTAATAATTTCATCTTCCCTTTGATCTGAAACAATATCTTGCCTGAATTATTATGTTTAGCCTCAGTCTTTTATATTAGTTAAAAGGTCTAATATCCTCAAGGAAAAAGCCTAAATTGTATTTTTAACTGTTTTAGCAACAATGAAGTGCCACCAAAGCAATTGTATATTGTGACTCACAATGGCAAGATTGAGCTTCAAGTGTATGGGCAAATAATGAAACTGATATTTCTGACTTGAGTAATTGTTTTTTGCCCCCATACACTTAGGATTACAGCCACGCGGCTCGAGGAAGCATTTTTGATAAAACATGATTTAAATAAAACGCTAGAAGCGTTAACGGCACAATTTCCTAACGCAATTAATGGGATTCAACGTGGTATCGAGCGAGAAGCATTAAGGATAAAACCAAGTGGTGTTATCTCACAGCAAGGTCATCCACAAGGCGTTGGTAGCGCTTTAACGAATGATCATGTCACCACTGACTTTTCAGAATCATTATTAGAATTTATCACGCCGGTTAGTACATCTGCAGAGCAAACACTCGCGCAGCTAAAAGACTTGCAAAAGTTCACCTTATCGCAGATGGACGATGAGCTGTTATGGCCGATTAGTATGCCATGCTTTATTGAACATCAAGATGACATTGTACTCGCACAGTTTGGTGACTCAAACATTGGCCGCATGAAAACACTTTACCGTGAAGGCTTAAAGAACCGTTATGGCAGCATGATGCAGGCCATTGCCGGTGTGCATTTTAATATCTCTTTCCCAGAGAGCTTATGGCAAAGCCTGTATAGCTTAAACGGCAACCAAGGTACATTAGCTGAGTCTATTTCGAATGGCTATTTAGGGCTTATTCGTAACTTTAAGCGTGAGCTTTGGTTGATCAGCTTTTTATTTGGTGCATCACCAGCATTATGTAGTTCATTCTTACAAGGGCGCGAAACTGATTTACCATTCAAAAAGCTAGGTAAAGGTACTCTTTATTTAGAAGTAGGCACAGCGCTGCGTTTGGGTAACCTTGGTTACACTAACAGTGCACAATCGTCTTTACGTGTTATGTATAACTCACTCGAAGAATATGTAGCAGGCTTAAAAGAGGCGATTCATACACCATCAGATATTTATGGTCATATAGATGACTACACGAGTGCTGAGCCAAAGCAGTTAAATAAAAATATTCTGCAAATCGAAAACGAGTTTTACTCGCCAATTCGTCCTAAGCGCAATGCAGCATCGGGCGAAACACCAACCGATGCATTACTTCGCGGCGGTATAGAATACATCGAGGTACGTGCGCTTGATGTTAACCCGTTTAGCGAAACGGGTATCGATTTACAACAAATTCGTTTTTTAGACGTATTCTTAACTTATTGCCTCTTGAATGACTCGCCAGAAATGGATTGGCAAGAGCAAAAATTAAGCACAACTAACCTTGATGCGGTTGTCAATGAAGGTCGAGACCCAGAGCTAATGCTCAACAAGCAGGGTGAGATGGTGCGTCTAACTGATTGGGCCGAGACAATTTTTACTCAGCTATCTGAGGTTGCCCGTTACATGGATAATGCATATAGCGTGAGTTATTACAGCGAAACCATAGCTGAGCTTGCAACTTGGGTGAACAATCCAAGTAAAACTTTCTCTGGCAAATATGTTAGTGCGCTGGCAAAAGAGAACCAAGATAATGGTCATTTCGCTTTAGCACTTGCACAGCAGTACAAGCAAAGCCACCTTGATGCTGATTACCAATTTTATGATCAAGCATTTTTGGCAAAGCAAGCGACTGACTCTGTACTTAAAGAGCGTGAAGTTAAAGCAGCAGACAGTGTATCTTTCACTGCATTTTTAGATGACTATTTTGCTAAAGCTTAGTATTGTGAAGGCATAAAAAAACGCAGCCTAGGGAGGCTGCGTCAAAGATTCTTCAGGGATGAAACAATGCTATACTGCTGCATTCATAAGTTCAGACTGACCTGATGAGAAAAAGTTCAGCGAGATCCATAAAAAAATGAAAAAAAGTATAATTATTTTATCGCTGGCCGCATCTTTGGCTGGTTGTGCAACGGCTCCCCCTGAGCAACCTCATGATATATGTAAGATTTTTGAAGAAAAACCTGACTGGTATTACGATGCTCGTGATGCACAAGAAAAATGGGGTTCGCCAAAACATGTGCTAATGAGCATGATGTATCAAGAAAGCTCATTCCGCCATGATGCAGCGCCACCAATGGAATACTTCTTATGGGTAATTCCAATCGGACGTGCTAGCTCTGCATATGGCTACTCTCAAGCAAAAACCCCAACATGGTCAGATTACATTCGTGAAACAGGTAACAGCGGTGCAGACAGAGATGATTTTGATGATGCTATCGACTTTATGGCCTGGTTCGTTTACAAAACTCATAAAGTAAATGGTATATCGAAATGGGACGCCTACGCGCAGTACCTAAATTACCACGAAGGGTGGGGCGGCTATAAGCGAGGCACTTATAAAAGTAAAAAATGGCTAATGAGCGTTGCTAATAAAGTTAAACATCGAGCTAGCCGCTATGGCGCACAACTTAAAAAGTGTGAAGCCGATTTAGACAAAAACTGGTTTGAACGCTTATTTAGTTAATGCATAAATAGAAAGCCCGCATCAATTAGCGGGCTTTTTGTTAGCTATTTACCAGGGAACTGGTGAATGTGAACATCCCTTTGCGGGAATGGAATAGTGATATCAGCGGCGTCAAAGGCAATTTTAACGCGTTCGTATAAGCCAAAATACACTGGCCAGTAGTTATCAGACTCAACCCATGCCCATACCAACATGCCAATATGGCTTTCACCGTGCTGGCTAACATGAACCGATGGTTTTTTATCTTCTATATCTTTTAGTATCAAATCATAGTCATTAAGCACGCTCATAAGCACATCACGGGCTTTATGAACATTATCGCCATAACTAATGCCAAATTCGATAGCTACGCGGTGTGTTGGCTCTGAAAACTTATTCTTAACGCAGCCATTTGATAGCGTGCCATTAGGAATAATGATTTTTTCATTGTCGTAGGTGAGTAAAACAGTGACAAAGATTTGTATCTCAACAACTGTACCCATGTAGCCTTGCGCTTCGATTACATCGCCAACTTTAAAAGGCTTAAAGAACAGGATAAGCACGCCACCTGCAAAGTTAGCAAGGCTACCTTGAAGAGCCATGCCGACCGCAAGGCCTGCAGCACCTAGCATTGCGATAAACGACGTGGTTTCTATGCCAATCATAGAAGCAACAGATATCAGCAACAGTACTTTTAAAATGACCGAGATAAAGGAGACTAAAAAGTGCGTAAGGCCAACTTCGAACTTGACCTTATTCATTGATTTTTCGGCCATATTGGCAATTCTACCAATTAACCACCAACCTATGATCAAGACCAGTATTGCGAGGATAAACTTTGGCCCGTAAAGCATCAGCAATTCGATAGCTTGGTTGTAGATTTTCTCGATTGATATTTCGTCCATTATTTTCCCTTTTATATCAATATATGCAAAAGAAAATAATAGTAGAGGAATTCGAGTTCGGGTGTGCGGGATAGCTAATAAAATGTGAATCTTCAGAGGTAATTCAGCTATAAGTAACAAAAAAGGAGTAGCAAGCTACTCCTTTTGTTTAGATGGTGTAGAAAATTATTCTGTACGTTTACTTGGAATAACTTTAACTAACTTAACCATATTTTCTTTTATCTCGATAACTTCAATAGGGTAGCCGGCAATACGTAAACTTAGGTTTGAGTCTGGGATGTCCTCTAAGTATTCAACAATTAAACCACTTAGCGTTTTCGGGCCATCAATCGGTAGCTCCCAACCCATTTCTTTATTTAAATCACGAATATTGGCACCACCATCAACAAGTACTGAGCCATCATCTTGCTCTGTTACTTCTTCACTCGGTGTACGCGTTTGCGTTGTAGTGAAATCACCCACTACTTCTTCAAGAATATCTTCAAGGGTTACTAGACCTTGAATATCACCATACTCATCGACAACTAAGCCAATACGTTCTTTTGATTGCTGAAACTTAAGTAGTTGCGTGTTCAGTGATGTGCCTTCAGGAATAAAGTAGATTTCACGTACCGCACGCAGTAGTGATGGTTTATCAAACTGCTCTTTCGTTAATAGACGCAGTGCATCACGTGAGTGAATAAAGCCAACAGCATCATCAATTTGGTCACGATACAACAGTACACGGGTGTGCTGTGCATGAGTAAGTTGGCGGCTGATAAGCTTCCAATCATCATTGATATCAATAGCAACAATTTCGTTGCGTGGGATCATGATATCTTCAACAGTGACTTGCTCTAAATCTAAAATTGAAGTCAGCATGCTTTGGTGGCGAGCAGGTAATAGTGCACCTGATTCGTTCACCACCGTTTTTAATTCTTCTTTACTTAAGCTGTGCTCTTCAATTTGTGCTGTGGTAATGCCAAACAAGCGTAACATGCCGTTGGTCATCCAGTTTACGATAACCACAAACGGGAAAAGGATTTTCAAAAGGCCTTTAAG
Organism: Pseudoalteromonas sp. P1-8; assembly: GCF_001399985.1. Lineage (NCBI taxonomy): Bacteria > Pseudomonadati > Pseudomonadota > Gammaproteobacteria > Alteromonadales > Pseudoalteromonadaceae > Pseudoalteromonas > Pseudoalteromonas sp. P1-8. Next base: position 388,011 of record NZ_LJSO01000001.1, on the reverse strand, counting down.
TACAATTGAGCTTGGAAAAGCAACCTTCTCTGGGTATAGCGCAGCAAGTGTTTTTGGCGTTACTTCGGCAAAGATTAAAACAACCAGTGTTAGCGCGCCGGTTGCAATAGCGATACCGAGATCACCATACAAACGAATACCAATAATCGTTGCAACCTGTGCTGCAGCGATATTTACAAGGTTATTACCAATTAAGATCAGACCAATGAGTCTGTCAGGGCGACTTAATAGTTTGCTGACGCGCTTCGCTGCACGGTGATCTTCTTTAGCAAGATGACGCAGGCGAATACGGTTGATTGACATAATTCCAGTTTCAGAACCAGAAAAATAAGCAGAAATAAGTATCAATAATCCCAATATAATAAACAGGGTACTAGTCGATATGTCGTCCAAGGATGGATCCTTTTTTTATAAATCAGTGCATATTAAGCTAGAGACAGCTTGCTGAGTCAAGTTAAAACTTATTTAGAACCACTTCTTGGATGAAACGGCTGCCAAAATAAGCAAGTGACAAGATAAAAGCGGCTATCATGATCGAAAATACCACAGGCTTACCACGCCAGCCTTGGCGTAAATGACCTACAGTGACCACAGTGAAAATTAGCCAAGCAATTAACGATAAAACCGTTTTGTGGATAAACTCACTGGCAAACATTCCCTCTAAGAAGATGAACCCAGAAAGGAGAGCAAAAGTCAGTAAGATAGTACCCAGCGTGAGTAATTGATAAAGCTGACGCTCAACCACCATTAAAGGAGGGAGGTGGCTGTGTACAATTGCTAAGTCTTTGCGTTTTAGGCGCTTATCAATAAAGTAGAACTGTACAGCATAGAGTGTTGAGATTATCAAAACACAATAGGCTAGCAGTGATAACGATATGTGAGTAACTAAACCAAGCTCAACATCGATTGACTGTAAAATCACATGATGCGGTATAAACAAGCTGGCAAGAGTCAGTAAGGCTGCAAAACCATAAACAACTGGCAACAATAAAGTCGCGGGGAATTTGAGAGACACAGCAGTCACCGACACCACAATGACCCAACAGGTTAATAAGGCAACGTTGACGATACTTAAATCTTGGCCGTCAGCACGAAAAACTGAATTAACCAGTAATAGCATATGAGCAAGGATAGCCACAGTGCTAAGAATGACTGTGAGTTTTTGGCTTGGACCTTGTTTGTGAAAAAGGCGTGATAGCACATGTGACGTTGCTAACACATAAAACAAACTAGCAATAATAGTTAAACTAATAATCATCGTGTTTTGGCCACTTAATTTATATCGATAAATCCTTGTCTCTTTGATGCCATTGTATTTTATAGCAAGGCAAAAGCATAGAGTTTGTAAAAAGAAACTCAAACTGCACACTTGAACACTGTATTGTCGACCACCATTTACGGTATACTGCTAGGAATTAAATTTTAATATTGCCTGTATTGTCGCCAAACTTGTTTGATTTATGTACATTGCAGGTGCAACACGTTTTATCGGAACCTTTACATGTTTGAGAATCTCCAAGAACGCTTAGGTAAAACCTTAAAAAATATCAGTGGCCGCGGACGCCTAACTGAAGACAATATAAAAGATACATTACGCGAAGTCCGCATGGCATTTTTGGAAGCGGACGTAGCATTACCTGTTGTTCGTGAGTTCGTTAAGCAAGTTAAAGAACGCGCTGTAGGTGTTGAAGTAACAAAGAGCTTAAGCCCTGGCCAAGTCTTTATAAAGATTGTTCGTGAAGAACTTGAAAAAGCCATGGGTGAAGCTAATGAAGAGCTAAGCCTTAATGCACAGCCGCCAGCGGTCGTGATGATGGCGGGTTTACAAGGTGCTGGTAAAACGACCAGTGTTGGTAAACTAGCTAAATTCTTAAAAGAGCGTAAAAAGAAATCTGTATTAGTTGTGAGTGCTGACGTTTACCGCCCGGCAGCAATCAAACAGCTTGAAACACTGGCTGATGAAGTGGGTGTTGAGTTCTTCCCAAGTGACATTTCACAAAAGCCGGTTGATATCGCAAACAATGCGATTTCGCACGCGAAGAAGAAATTCATTGATGTGGTATTAGTTGATACCGCAGGTCGTTTACACGTCGATAACGACATGATGGACGAGATCAAAGCACTTCACAGCGCGATTAACCCAATCGAAACCTTGTTCGTTGTTGATGCGATGACAGGTCAAGATGCGGCAAACACTGCAAAAGCATTTGATGAGGCGCTTCCTCTAAGTGGTGTGATCTTAACTAAGACCGATGGTGATGCCCGTGGTGGTGCTGCATTATCGATTCGTCATATTACCGGTAAGCCAATTAAGTTTATGGGTGTAGGTGAGCGCACTGATGCTCTTGAACCATTCCACCCTGACCGTATTGCTTCTCGTATCCTAGGTATGGGTGATGTACTTTCATTAATCGAAGAAGTCGAAATGAAAGTAGATAAAGAGAAAGCCGCTAAAGTTGCCGAAAAAGTATTTAAAGGTGATGGTTTCACATTAGATGACTTTGCTGAGCAACTTCGTCAGATGAAGAACATGGGCGGTATGATGTCGATGCTTGATAAGCTGCCAGGCATGCAAAACCTACCAGACGCTGTAAAAGGCCAGATGGGTGATAAAACTTTCGTACAAATGGAAGCTATCATCAACTCTATGACGCCAAAAGAGCGTGCTCGCCCGGAAATCATCAAAGGCTCACGTAAAAAACGTATTGCTGCAGGTTCTGGCACTCAGGTGCAAGAAATCAATAAACTGCTTAAGCAATTTACGCAAATGCAGAAGATGATGAAGAAGATGAAAGGCAAAGGTGGCATGAAGAAAATGATGCGCGGCATGAAAGGCATGTTACCACCAGGTATGATGGGTGGCGGCCCTAAATTTTAATAGTGCTGTCTATTAAGTGTATAAAAAGGAGCATATAGCTCCTTTTTTTGTAGATAATTTATGCGTAGTTGTTAGCTGCATGTAAGATTTAAAGCCCAGATCAGTGTTTAATCAACTAAACTTACATTTTGCAGCAGTTCTTACTTGCAATGTTGCAAAAAACTCGTACAATTCCCCAGCTTCCCGTACTGGGGAGTAAATCTTATTAATGAAAACAGTCAATCTAATGTAGAGGACGGTATGGTAACTATTCGTTTGCAACGTGGTGGCGCTAAAAAACGCCCTTTCTATCAAATTGTGGTTGCGGATAGCCGTTTCTCGCGTGACGGTCGCTTCATCGAGAAAGTAGGTTTCTTTAACCCAATCGCTTCTGGTCAGGAAGAAAAAGTACGTTTAGATTTATCTCGTGTTGATCACTGGGTAGGTCAAGGCGCATCTCTTTCAGATCGCGTAGCTAAGTTAGTTAAAGACGCTCGTAAAGCGGCTTAATAGGCGTAAGAGTAACCATGAGTCAAGAGAACACCTCGTATATTACAGTAGGAAAGCTCGGTGCCCCGTATGGTATAAAGGGCTGGCTTAAGGTGCATTCATTTACTGATGATCCCGAAGGGATCTTCGATTTCAGCCCATGGTTGATAGGGCAACAAGGTAAATGGCAGACCTTAGAAGTGGTCGACTGGCGTCGCCACAACAAAGGCTTTATCGCTAAAGTTGCGCAAGTAAACGACCGAGACGAAGCAATGGCTTTAACCAATGCAGAAATCTCAGTAGATGCAGCGCAGCTACCAGAATTACCGCAAGGTGAATTCTATTGGCGAGATCTGATCGGCATGTCTGTTGTAACTGATAAGGGTTATAACTTAGGCACTGTTGATGACCTAATGGAGACAGGGTCAAATGACGTTTTGGTTGTGAAAGCAAACAAAAAAGATGCATTTGGCCAAGCAGAGCGTTTAATTCCTTTCTTAACAGATTCTGTTATTAAAGAAGTTAAACATGATGCAAGAGAAATTACCGTAGACTGGGACCCAGGGTTTTAATGTCACAAACGAGTTCGCTATGGGTAGGGGTGATAAGCCTTTTCCCGGACATGTTTGATGCGATTACCACCCAAGGGGTAACAGGTCGCGCAGTTAAAAATGGTCTAATCGACTTTAACTGTTGGAACCCACGTGACTATGCTACTGATAAGCATAGAACTGTGGATGATCGTCCTTACGGGGGCGGTCCTGGCATGTTAATGATGGTTGAACCATTGAAACAAGCTATCCTTGACGCTAAAAAAGCGGCAGGTGATGGTGCAAAAGTAATTTATATGTCACCGCAAGGGCGCAAATTAGATCAGCAAGGTGCAAGCGAGCTTGCACAATCAGAAAAGCTGATTTTAATTGCAGGTCGCTATGAAGGTATAGATGAGCGAATTATAGAATCATACGTTGACGAAGAATGGTCAATTGGTGATTTTATTTTAAGTGGTGGTGAGCTACCCGCGATGACGCTAATTGATGCAGTAGCACGATTAGTACCAGGGGTGTTAGGTCATAACCAGTCAGCTGAGCAGGATTCATTTTCGAATGGCTTGCTTGATTGTCCTCACTATACACGGCCAGAGACATTGGATGATAAACAGGTGCCTGCTGTATTACTCAGCGGAAACCACCAAGAAATCGCTAAGTGGCGCACAAAGCAATCACTTGGTAGAACTTGGCTTCGTCGTCCTGACTTGTTGCATAACCTAGCTCTGACTGAGGAGCAAGCGGCACTCCTTGCTGAATTTCAGCAAGAGTACCAACAAGCTTGTGGCTAGAAGACAGTTACACCTAGGAAAGTGAGAAATATAATGGCAAAAGTAAACCAAAATATTATTAAAGCGCTTGAAGAAGAGCAGCTTAAAACAGACGTACCAGCATTCGGCGCTGGTGATACAGTAGTTGTACAGGTACGTGTAAAAGAAGGTAACAAAGAGCGTCTACAGGCCTTTGAAGGTGTTGTAATCGCTAAGCGTAATCGTGGTCTTCACTCAGCATTCACAGTTCGTAAAATCTCGAGCGGTGAAGGTGTTGAGCGTGTATTCCAAACGCACAGCCCTCTTATCGATAGTATCTCAGTTAAACGTCGCGGTGCAGTTCGCCGTGCGAAACTTTACTATCTACGTGAGCGTTCTGGTAAATCTGCACGTATTAGAGAAAAACTTAACTAATACGCGCTGTTTTACAACGCAAAATAAAACGGGTTGCAGCCTTAGGTTGCAACCCGTTTTGGTTTTTATACCACAAAAAAATTTCTCTCCCCTGAGAAATACTCCCTTCTAAATTATCTGTTATCCCTTTATGAGCTATGCTACATGCACGTTAGGGCTTTGTGCTTTGGCTGTTATCCTGTTACTATAATTTGTATTAAAAGCTTTACTTTTTTGTATATAAATATTTACGTTTTAAGGGTTTGAGGTGTGGTAACGTGGTAACAGTGAATGATCTAGCTGATTTAAGAGCAGGAATAGATGAATGTGATGCGCAATTGGTGGCATTACTGGCAAAGCGTAATGGGATTACAGAAAAAATAGGCGCAATTAAGCAACAAATCGGTGCTCCATTACATGCACCTGATCGCGAGGCTGATTTACTCGCGGCACGTCGTCAAGAAGCAATCGCACAAGGGGTTAACCCTGAGTTAGTTGAGGACATCCTACGCCGTATGATGCGTGAAGCTTATCAGAATCAGCAAGGTAGCCTTGCTTGTGTTGCGCCTCAGTTATCACCTATTGTAATTGTTGGTGGTGAAGGTGCAATGGGCCAGTTGTTTGCACAACAGTTTACTCGTTCAGGTTATGAAGTGCGTATTTTAGATAAAGCACAGCAAGCACAAAGTGAAACGATATTAAAAGGGGCAAAATTGGTTCTTGTCAGTGTGCCAATTAATGCGCTTGAGCAAGTCGTCGCAGCATTGCCAACACTTGATGATGACTGTTTGCTGGTTGATATTACCTCTGTTAAGCAAAAGCCTTTAAAAGCACTTATGGCGGCTCATAGCGGCCCAGTAGTTGGCTTACACCCCATGTTTGGCCCAGATATTTCACACTGGGTAAAGCAAACGGTCGTCGTGTGTGAAGGGCGAGATCATGAAGTGGCTAAAGGGTTAATGGCACAACTACAAGTTTGGGGCTGTCAAGTAGTTGAAATGGATGCTAAAAAACACGATGAAGCAATGCAGATCATTCAGGTTATGCGCCACTTAACAACCTTTGTATACGGCCAGTTTCTTGCCAAGCAAAGCCATACTCTTGCAGAGCTTCGCAGCTGCTCATCACCCATTTATCAATTAGAGTTAATGATGGTAGGGCGCTTATTTGCCCAATCTCCAGAGCTTTACTCTGACATCATGTTAGCGCAATTCGACGATGTAGAAGCACTACTTGCCAATTACCAAGATACTTTTGCAGGCACGCTAGAAAAGCTAAAAGCAGGGGATAAAGCATCATTGATTGCCGCATTTGCTGATGCAAAAGAATACTTCTCTGATGCAACTGCACATTTCTTAACGCAAAGCCGTAGTTTACTTAATAAAGCAAACGACGCGAAAGTACTTGATTAAATGCCTCTTATCTAGCAAAAAAGAGCTCTAGCAAAAAAGCCCGCATCAAACGGGCTTTTTTGTTGCAAATAAATTGTTTTAAATAATCGTTCTAATGACCACCTAATGAGCCAGGTAACGCACCGCTGTGGTGATTGATTAAGCCCCATTGATACAGTAAGTCAGTCATATCTGAAAGGCTGAATAAAGTCATGCTCAAGCCAACAATCGTCAACACTATGGTATAAGGTAGCGCCATGTATACCATGCGTCCATAAGATAGCCTTAACACAGGGGCTAATGTTGATGTAAGCAAGAATAAGAATGCAGCTTGTCCATTTGGTGTAGCAACACTTGGCAGGTTGGTACCGGTATTAATTGCTACAGCTAACAAATCAAACTGATCACGGGTAATTTGACCTGCCTGTAACGCAGCTGCCACTTCATTGATATACACAGTACCGACGAAAACGTTATCGCTGACCATCGATAGAATACCGTTGGCAATAAAGAACATCACTAGTTGTAGCTGACCCTCAAAGGTGAGCACCCATGCGATCACAGGTGTAAATAAATGCTGGTCAATAATAACGGCAACGATAGAGAAGAAAACGCAAAGTAATGCAGTGAATGGAAGGGCTTCTTCAAATGCTTTACCTAATTGGTGCTCTTCAATAATGCCTGCACTGGCTGTGGCAAAAATAATGACAGACAAACCAATTAAACCAACAGTGGCTAAGTGAAGGGCTAAGCCTATGATCAACCAAACAGCAATGAAAGCTTGAATACCTAGGTTCACTTTATCGCGTGTGGTGCGTTTTTTCTCAAGCTTTTTAGCATGATCCGATAAAATCGTGTGGATGGGGGCAGGGAGTTTTGCGCCGTAACCAAAGGCTTTAGTTTTTTCGAGTAAGAAAGTAGTGGCAATACCGGCAATCATAACGGGTAAAGTAATAGGCAACATTCGGAAGAAAAATTCGCCAAATAACCAGCCAGCACGCTCTGCAATGATCAAGTTCTGTGGCTCACCTACCATGGTACAAACACCGCCTAAGGCAGTACCAATTGATGCATGCATTAATAAGTTACGAAGAAAAGCACGAAACTCTTCAAGCTCTTGACGATTGACAGGGCGAACTTGGTTATCGTCATTAATATCATGCTCGCTGCTAGAGTCTTTTCCTGATGCAACCTTGTGGTAAATACTGTAAAAGCCCATCGCGACAGCAATAACAACGGCCATCACCGTTAACGCATCTAAGAAAGCAGATAAAAAAGCCGCAGCAATCGTGAACGACAGCGACAATACGGTTTTACTTCGCACCGAAACAACCAGCTTTGTGAAGATATACAAAAGCAAGTCTTTCATAAAATAGATGCCAGCAACCATAAAGATAAGTAACAGGATCACATCGATATTTTGCACTATTTCATGTTCAACTTGGCCGGCGGTTGTCATGCCGATAAATAAGGCCTCAATTGCTAATAAGCCTCCCGGTTGTAGCGGGTAACATTTAAGCGCCATGGCGAGTGTAAAAATAAACTCTAGCACTAACACCCATCCTGCCAGATAAGAGTTAAGTTGAAATAACACCGGGTTGATTAGTAAAAACGCAATAATGGTGTATTTATACCACTGTGGTGAAGTCCCCAAAAAATTTTTAAATATTGCTGGTAAAACGCGCTGCTGCATGGCCGTACCTTTTAATAGTGCTGGTTGTTATTGTTAATATTTGGAAATTCAATATACCGAAAGTATTGTTATTTGGTGTACTTTTAATCCAAAAGGTCATTTATTTATCGAGATTTTACAGATTTTTATGCACTGCGGAGTTAGTTTACTTGTTAGTTGCTGATCATCTGGTACAATCAGTGAGTTGAACACCAAATGCGGTAAAAGTAGTTGCTAACTCAAGTGGAAATTGGATGAGAATTTTTAAAGCGAAAAGCCCAGCAGGTTTTGCTGAAGAATACATTGTTGAATCTATTTGGAATGGTGACTTTCCGCCTGGCTCAATTCTTCCTGCTGAACGTGAATTGTCAGAGCTGATTGGTGTAACACGTACAACCTTACGTGAAGTACTTCAGCGTCTAGCCCGTGATGGCTGGCTAACGATTCAACACGGTAAACCTACCCGTGTAAATAACTTCTGGGAAACCTCGGGTCTTAACATTTTAGAGACGCTAGCACGTCTTGATGAAGACAAAATGCCAGAGCTTACAGACCAATTACTTTCTGCTCGCACTAATATCAGCGCAATTTATACCCGTGCGGCTATTAAACTTGCCCCAGAGCGTGTAATTGAAATTTTATCGCAAAGTGAAGAACTTGAAGACAGTGCTCAAGCATTTGCTGATTACGATTATAAAGTTCACCATGAATTAGCAGTAGCAGGTAATAATCGTATCTATGTGCTTATCTTAAATGGTTTTAAAGGTTTCTACTCAAAAATTGGCTGCCATTACTTCTCTGATTCACGTACTCGTGAATTAGCGCGTCAGTTTTATAAAGACCTAACAGAGCTTGCTGAGCGTCGTGAGCATGACGGTGCGATTTCTATGATGCGTAAATATGGTCATCAAACAGGTGAAATCTGGCAGCAAATCCGTGGTGATATGCCAGAAGATATCATGGACTAAGCGTCTGTATTGATATTCATTTAAGAACCCAGCTAAAAGCTGGGTTTTTTGTGTTCTGTGGGTCAATTTGCACACTAATATAGAGTTATCTCAATCCACGTTTATAGCGAATCAATTTTTCCGATTAAGCATATCGTTTTTTTCGATTGTTCATTTGTCTGTAACCTCATTAAACTATCTTGCAAATTATCAATACTTACTCTTGGTTTTTGATTTTTAGTAACCATATCTAAGTGAGTATTGCATAGGCAATTGGAAATAAACTCAAATATTTGGAGATAAAAATGGGTGTATTAGTTGGCCGTCAGGCACCAGACTTTACTGCAGCAGCTGTTCTTGGTAACGGTGAAATCGTTGAAAACTTCAACCTAAAAGAAACTATCAAAGGTAAAAAAGCAGTTATCTTCTTTTACCCGTTAGACTTCACTTTCGTTTGTCCTTCAGAGCTAATCGCTTTCGACAAGCGTTTTGAAGAGTTCCAAAAGCGTGGCGTTGAAGTAATCGGTGTTTCTATCGATTCACAATTCTCACACAATGCATGGCGTAACACTGCCGTTGCTGACGGTGGTATTGGTCAAGTTAAATATGCACTAGTTGCAGACGTTAAACACGAAATCTGTCAAGCATACGACGTTGAGCACCCAGAAGCAGGTGTTGCTTTCCGTGGTTCTTTCCTAATCGACGAAGAAGGTAACGTACGTCACCAAGTAGTTAACGACCTTCCACTAGGCCGTAACATCGACGAAATGATCCGCATGGTTGACGCGCTAGCGTTCCACAGCGAGCACGGTGAAGTATGTCCAGCTGGTTGGACTGAAGGTAAAAAAGGTATGGACGCAAGCCCTGCAGGTGTTGCTAAATTCCTTTCTGAAAACGAAGGCGACCTATAATCTAGGCCTTAGTTAAAGAATTAAAAAACCCGCCAATTGGCGGGTTTTTGTTTTTAAGCTCAACGAGATTAGTTAAAGCGCATTGTTAGCTTAGTATAGAAATAACGACCACGTGGGTTATGTACGCTTGATACATAGCCATATAAGTCGCCATCACCATCACCGATTGCAAACGGAGGATCTTCATCAAAAACGTTATTCACACCCACAGAAAGTTTGATTTTCTCTGAGAAGTTATACGCAGTTTGTAAATCAACTAGCGTTTGTGAATCAACCATACGTGATGTGTTGCTATCAAAGTCTAAATTACCGTCAAAGTCGATATCTGGCGTATCTTCAAACTCGCCAGTGTAACTAACGTTTACATTAGTATTGAAGTCACCCATTTCCCAGTTTGTTGAGAAAATCCAACGGTTTTCAGGGTAACGGTACTCGCCAGTGTAATCGCGGCCATCTTTCTTAAATTCGTTTTGGTAAGCCCATTCTAAATTGAATTTTAAGAAGCCATAATCGTTCATCGCATGCGTGTAGTTAGCCGATACATCGACACCAGATACCTCTTGTGATGAAACGTTTTCAAAGGTGCTGTAAACTTTTTGGATTACACCTAAACTCTGACCATTTTGTGGTGCTAAACGCACACACACAGTGCTGTTTTGGTCATTACAGTTGTTATCGTAAATAGGGCCGAACTCTTGCTCGTCAATCTTATTATCTTGTGTAATGCTCCATACATCGATTCCAAAACCAAATTCAGCGGTAGGTGCCCAAATGAAACCCACATTCCATGACTCTGATTCTTCAGCTTCAAGGTTCGGGTTACCCGCAAATTGGATATTGTAATCAAGCGCATTACAGTCAAGTCCAGTTGCCTGACAACGGTAAGTATCTACAAAGAACTGACTCTCTTCAGATGGACCTAAACCAATTTGTGCCAGTGAAGGCGCGCGGAAACCTTGAGCCCATGAGCCACGCACAGTGATTGAATCAGTTGGTGCCCAGCGAACAGCTACTTTAGGGTTTGTTGTTGAGCCAAAATCACTGTAGTCATCGTATCGACCCGCTAATTGCAGTTCTAGGTTATCCGCTAAAGGAATTGAAAACTCAATATACGCTGCGTATTGGTCGCGTTCTGCAGCAGCTGATACAGACTCCGTACCAAAGATTAAACCACGTTGGAATTGGTCGTCTGGAATATCGCTTACATCTTCTTCACGGTATTCAATACCAGCAGCCATCATTACTACGTCATCGCCAAAGCTAAATGCTTCACCACTAATATTTGCATCAAATGAAGTCATATGAGACTCACCACGGCGCACTAAGCTTGTCGTGATACGATCAATCACTGCTTGGTCATTATAGGTGCCACCAAATGGGTTATAGTTACCTGCATCGATTTCTTGTTGTAAGAAATCAGTGCGCACCCAACCTTGGCTTCTGTCACCCGTTTGCATTGATTTACTACGACCTTTTTGCACTGCGGCTTCCCAGCTCCAGTCGCTGATCTCACCTTTTAGACCTGCTACAAAACGCAGTGTATCTGATTCAATATCCCATTGGCGAGGGCCGGCATCTACCGTTCTGTAGCGACCAATTTCGATATCTTGGCCAAACGGGTTGTTAGGATGGCTTGCTGGCACGGTAAGGCCTGCGTCTTCATCAAGAGGCGTTGGTGCACCTGCAGCTTGCGACGTATTATGTTGTACTGCAACCTCTAAGAAAGCTGAAATACCATTGTCGAAGTTATATTCAAATTGTGAGATAGCACCGACACGCTCAGATGCTGGAGTTACGTAACCATATGGGCCGTAGTCAAATAAGCAGCTGCCACTTGCAGTTGCATTTTCTGCCGGACAGGCCGGATCAATGGTTTTTTCACCATCTACATAGAAGTAGCCTGGGAAGCCACGGGATGAGCGAAAATCCATACCACCGTATGGTTCTTGGTTTGCTGTGCCTAGGCGGCCCATTTCATCAGAAGAGAGCGCGGTATTGTTAAAATAATCAATAATAATTGATGCGCTGCTTTTCTCTGTACTGGTACCCCAAACTAGGCTTGCTGTTTTTTCTTCGTAGTTAGGACCGTCAGTGCCACCATATCCAAGGTTTACCTCTAGGCCGTTAATATCTTTTTTTAAGATAATATTAACTACACCTGCAACTGCATCAGAACCATAAATAGCTGATGCGCCATCCTTTAAAATATCGATACGCTCAATCGCAGAGACAGGGATTGAGTTGATATCAACAAACGAATTAGTAATGCTTTCAGCAAAAGCGCTAATAGATACACGACGGCCATTAATAAGTACCAATGTTGCGTCTGAGCCTAAGCCTCGAAGGCTGACTGCTGCAGCACCATTAGCTGTAGAGTCTTGGTTATTACCGCGAGTAGAGAAAGTACCATTACCTGCAACTGGCATACGTTCTAATAGTTGTTGTAGGTTGTCGTAGCCCATGTTATCGATGTCTGCACGACTGATTGATTGAACCGGTGATGGCCCTTCAATATCTGAGCGCTTAATGCGAGAACCTGTAACTTCAATACGCTCGACCTTTTCAGCTCCGTCTGACTCTGCAGCAGCTGACATAAAACTTGTGCCTGCTAATGCTGCAACTGTAAATGCATAGAGAGGTCGTTGTATAAAGCGATGGGTGTTCTTCATATATTTCAATCCTTGTATAATTGTGAAAGTGTTGTGAATTAATCACGACAAAGATTGATATCATGTAAATGCAGGAGATTGAAATAGCAAAAAAGTATGGGTTTATTAAGGGGTTAAGGTTCTTAAGTAGGGAAAGTCAGGGCTGGTAAGGGGTACGAGCCTACCAAAAAGGTTAGGCTCATTTCATAAATTAAGCTTTATGTTTCATCAGGCGTTCTTTTTCACGCGCCCAATCTTTATTTTTTCCGTCTTCACGTTTGTCGTGCATCTTTTTACCTTTAGCAAGGTGGAACTCCAACTTCACCCAGCATTTTTTCCAGTACATTGCAGTCGCGATTAATGAAAAACCTTCGCGTTCTGTAGCACCGATAAGACGATCGATTTCACGCTTATTTAAAAGTAACTTACGATACCTTAAAGGATCGCAAATTACGTGAGTAGAAGCACTGTTGAGAGGCTGAATTTGACTGCCAAGTAAAAATGCTTCGCCGTTTTTAATGTGAATATAAGTCTCAGAGATGTTTACTTTACCAGCTCGGATACTTTTTACTTCCCAGCCCTGTAGTTCAACCCCTGCTTCGAACTTATCGTGTAAAAAATACTCATGACGCGCTTTTTTGTTCAGCGCGATGGTATTACTTGTCGATTTAGATGATTTTTTCTTAGCCATAGTGGCTCATATTATACGTAAAAACAGCGTTTTTACATCGCTTTTTTAAGGCTTTGCAGATATTTTCGTGTTACTAAAATTTGGGGAAATAGCCAAAGCTTGCTAAAATTCGCCGACAAAGTTGGGAGTGAATATGCCGCAAATAGAAAAAAGTGCGCTGGTAATGTACAGCAGCAAAGAAATGTTTGATTTAGTGAATGATGTTGATGCTTATCCAGAGTTTTTACCACATTGCTCAGATGCTAAAATCGTCACACAACAAGCCAGTGGCATGACGGCCAGTTTAGAAATCTCAAAAGCGGGTTTAAAAAAGTGGTTCACTACCGAAAATACCTTCATAGATGAGCAAACTGTTGCACTACGCTTAGTCGATGGCCCATTTAAAAAGCTGCAAGGTAAATGGCATTTTTTACCGCTGGACGATAAAGCATGTAAAGTTCAGCTTCACCTTGAGTTTGAATTTGCTAGTAAACTTATTGAGATGGCTTTCGGAAAAGTATTTAACGAAGTCGCTAAGAACATGGTTAATGCATTTACACAACGTGCTAAAACTGTATATGGAGTTCGCCCATGATCACTGTTGAAGTGGTTTTTGCTTTACCAACAACGGCAACCAGTTTGCTGGTAGAAGTACCAGTAGGTACTACAGCTGAGCAAGCGGTGATTAAGTCAGGTATTATTGATAAGTGCCCAGAAATAGACGCAAATAACCTAACGCTTGGGATTTGGAATCGTACTTGTAAACTGCATCAAGAAGTAAAAGATGGCGATCGCATAGAAATCTATCGACCGCTTATTGCTGATCCAAAGGATGCACGCAGACGCCGGGCTGAAAAAGCCAAAGAAGAGGGCCGAGCCAACAAAGTGACGGGCGGTCGCCCTTTAAATAAAGCATAAAAAAGGGTAGCTTAGGCTACCCTTAATAATTTGCACTGCTATTACTCTTGTTCAAGCGGCGTATTAAATTCGCTAGGTTGTTCGTAGTCTCCCGACAACGAAACAAGCTTATCGTTTTCAAAGTTAATAGTGAGTGACTTTCGTTGCTCGTTGCTACGACCAAGGTTGAATACGTACAGGTAGTGCCAGGTATTTTTATCAAATGAGTCTTCAGCTACAGGCTTGCCTAGTACATACAGTACTTGCTCGCGAGTCATATTTACACGAAGCTTATCTACATCTGATTGCTCTAGGAAGTTACCTTGAGGAATGTTGATTCGGTAAACCCAGCTTGAACACCCTGCTGTAGCACTTAAAGTAAGGGTAAGTACTAACCAAAAAGAAAAAGTTTTAAACGACTGCATTATTTGTTTGAATCCTTATTTTTTATACACTGCATGATACCGATTAGTCACAGAAGGTAAAACCCTTTTCAGTAATTGTTTTTACTGAAATGCGATTCACAATCACGAGGCACAGATTTGACCACAGCAAACCCAGAAAGTTTACAGCAGCCTATAAAAAGCAACGAAAATTCAGAGGCTCTGTGGCATTTGTATATAGTGCAAACACGTTTAGGTCATTGGTACACTGGGATCAGCACTAACGTTGAAAAGCGTTTTATGCAGCATCAAGCGGGAAAAGGGGCTAAAAACCTCAAAGGCAAAGGGCCTTTAACACTTATCTATCAACAGCAGGTAGGTAATCGTAGTGAAGCAACTAAACTAGAAATAAGCGTAAAAAAGCTCAGCAAAGCACAAAAAAGGCAGTTTGTTTTAACCTCTGAACTACCCAAATAACTAACTTGGAAGCTTTTCAATAAATAGGGCTATTTTCGCCATGGCATATTCGAACAATGTAAAGTCGATGTGCGCCGCCGTGTCGGTGCTTTGATGATGATGTTTATCGTGTCCGATGCCAAAATAAATGTATGGGATCCCGGCTTTAGCGAATGAATAATGGTCACTTGCTCTGCGCCAATCAACTTTGAGATCAAATAATCGATTCAGCCTCGCTGACGAGCTAGTTGCCATAAAGGTTAGATGCTCATCAGATAGGGTTTTAATGTCAGTTTGATATTGCGCTAATGATTGCTTATCTAAAAACGCATAGATACGCGGTTTTCGTGGGTTTACAACGAGCATATCTAAATTAATATTAAGTTTGATTTCGTCTTTATTAAGTGTCGATACCAAGTACTCGCTACCATGTAGGCCATTTTCTTCTGCATCGGTTGCAACAAAAACTAATTGATAGGGCTGGGGGCTTTGTGCAAAGTGTTTAGCTAAATAAAGTAAAGCGGCAACGCCGCTGGCATTGTCATTAGCACCAGGATAAAGCCGACTGCCTTTTTGCCCTAGGTGATCATAGTGGGCAGTAAAAATAACTTTTTTACAGTTTTCACAGCGGCTATTTTGGGACGCAATAATGTTCCGTCCTGTAGCCTTGCCAAAGAATCCTGATTGATAAGTAAAACCTTGTTCATTAACCGAATAGCCAAGTGCTACAAAGCGCTCTACTATGAAGTCGGCGGCTAATTTCGCGCCCTCGGTATTCGTTTTTCGTCCTGCAAATTGAGCCGATGTTAGCGTTATGATGTCGTGTTCTAAGTCTGTATTGGCAAATGCTTGCCCAATGCTTATCAGTACAGCACTAGCGGTAATCAATAAGCTTTGCAGTATGCGAGCGAAGCGCTTGTAATTTACTCTCATAACGCTGTTTATCATGATCAAAGTCTGCTTTATTGTTAGCCATAGTTAAATACTTTTTAGCCAGCTTTAAGTCACCCAATTGATAGTAGGTTCTCGCTAAACCAAAATCAGTATCATGCAGGGTTGGATTTAAGTCACGGGCTTTTTTGTAGTGCTTTATGGCATCTTGATAACGGGCGGTTGTATAGGCGTCATTTCCTAAAGAAATATGGTAATAAGGGTTTGCTTGGCGCTTTTTATCAAGCTCGGCTAATATAGCTTGACCTTGCTCTTTACGATCGGTCAGGTTATAGAGTCTTGCTAAATTGCCTAATGCGGTATTGTTATCAGGATCTAAACTAATCGCGTATTGGTAGGCTGTTTCAGCACTTTGATAGTCACTCGTTAATCTGAATAACACGCCAAGGTTGCCCCATGCACCTGAGTAGTTGCTATCAATATCAACTGCTGCTTTGTAGTAGCTAAAAGCAGTATCATAATCATGTTTTAGCATCGCAGCTGCGCCTTTATTGTTATAAAACATTGCTGTGATGCGGGCTTTATTGATGTTGCTGGTTTTAAACGCTTCTTGGCGGCTGTTAGGGTCAAAGTCTATCACTAAAGAGCGCTCTTCTGGGTAAATGACTTTTCTATTTACCACAAGTTTTTGAGCTTCACTTACTTTTAAGTTGATATGGCCTGTGAGTAAATTAAAGCCATTATCAAGTGCCCAATATTCTGGGATATGCACTTTTTGAAATTGCCCTGCAAGGCCAAGGTAGTCAGCAAGGCTATAGGCTAAAATCGATAACGATAAACAGTTAGCGTTTAAATTTGAGTAGGCTTGATTAGCGGTTAAGGTAGCACCAGATTGATAAGATAAAGATGCATCGCCATTTTGCAGTAGGAACTTCAGCAAACGTTTAGTGCTTTGCAATGAACGGCTGTCTTTTGGAAAAGCACTATCAAGTTGCTCTTTAACATGTTCGCTTAATGCAAAAATCTCTTGTTGAGTTTCAACTGGGGTTTGAGTAAACGTATTACTTTGCGTCAAAGCAAGTGGTGGGGGAGCGGTGTTATTTTCTGTACTACTACACGCTGTTAATAAGCAAAAGCTTGAGGCTAAAACAATGCTAGGTAATTTCATCTGACCCTCTTAATTCATGGCCTAATACCATTTAAGTATAGGCCGTGAATGAAAAAGGGTCAGGGTTAACTGTTACAAAACGTGTCAGCGTTTATCAAATGTCGCAACAAGGTCATCAAGGGTTTGCGCACTGTTCGCTAAGTCTTTGATTGCTTGTTCACTGTCAATTTGTTCACGCATGACGTTATCACTAATGTCACTTATTTGCTCAATGTTACGACCCACATCTGCCACAACATTACTTTGCTCTTCGGTCGCAGTTGCTATTAAGGTTGCCATATCGTTTATTTCATTGGCAGCATCGTTAATGGCATTAAGTAATTCAACAGAGCTCTGCATTGCATCAACGCTTAATTGAGCTTGTGATTTCGAGTGATTGATGTGATTCACTACTAAATCAGAGGTACTGGTAAGTTCACTGATCATAGTTTGAATTTCAGTTGTTGATTGTGAAGTGCGATTTGCAAGCGCTCTTACTTCATCAGCTACAACAGCAAAGCCTCGGCCGTGCTCACCCGCACGAGCAGACTCAATCGCTGCGTTGAGTGCTAACAAGTTGGTTTGCTCAGAAATACCCCTGATAGAGTCAACAATACTGGCGATAGCTTGCGTTTTATTTGCCAGCTCGTTTACTTGCTCGGTGATATTATCGATATCACATGCCAGCTCTATTATCGCTTCTTTACTTTGCGTTACCTGAGTATGGCTTTGTTCAGTGTTCTGCTTACTATTCTCAGTGAGCTTAGCCGTGTTCGCTGCGCTTGAGGCAATTTCTTGCACTGTCGCACCCATTTCATTAATTGCCGCAGCAACAGAGATTGTTTGCTCTTTTTGATTATCAAGTGCTACTGAGTTCTTTTGTGCTTGCTGAAACACATGATCAGCGCTTTGTCTGATTTCACTACTCTCTTGAGCTACTTGGCTAATTGCAGTTTCAATCTTAGAGATAAATTGGTTAAAGCCAGCAGATAAGTTAGCAAGTTCTGGCTGCTCAGAGTCAGGAAGTCTATATGCTAAGTTAGCATCACCAGAGCCTAAACGGGTGAATAACTCAGCCATTTTCGACAGCGGCGATGAAAGCGTGCGTGCAAGCACTAAACCAGCAAAACTTGCGATCAGCGCAATCACTATTGCAAAGCTGATGATTTGCCATTGTAAAACCTGAATACTCGAAAACACCTCGTGCTTAGGTACTTGGGCAATAACAAATAAATCGGTGTTTTTAATTGGACTTGCAGCCACTAAGGTTGCTTCACCATTAAGATCAATCTCTTGTAAATTGAAGTCGCTTTGCGTTAGCAAAGTTCGCGTGATACCCGTTTTATAAACGTCATCCAATTTAGCTTTAGCGACCTTATTTTCGTCTTTATGTAACTGTATGAGGCCGTTTTTATCGGCAACAAATACAAAACCGGTTTCTTCGATTTGGAAGCGCTGCAGCATAGCCTGCATATCGTCAATGCTTTTAGCAAGGCCTGCTAAACCAATGCCGTTGGTTTGCTGGTGGTTTACAAACATTTTCACATCAGTCGGTGATTCTTGATAGATACTGATAGAAAAAGGCTGTGCGGTGTTTGTAAACGCAAAAAACCAACCATCTTGTTCTTGTGTTAAAACGCGCAAGAAACCGTCTTGGTTCCAATATTGTGCCGTTTCACGATTAGCCCACGAGGCGGTTGCTAAATCGTATTGCTTAACAAGGCGGTTAAGTTCTTTTAGCAGTGTTTTATCATCAGTATTGCCTGAACGCGCCCACTCTAATACAAACTCGTTACTAGAGAGTTGCTCAGCTGCACTGATCATTTGATTTATATCGTGAGTAATATAGTTATCAATTGCTTGAAGTTTGCTAGGTAGCTCAGATTCTATCATTCGTTTTTCGATGATTTGTTTTGCACTGTATATCGCTGTTGCGCCGATTAACGCAGCAACAATGAGAGCTATAGAACTGCCAAGCAGTGTAATTTTTTTAGTAATGGTGAGTTGATTTAACGCCATGAAAGTGTCTTAGTTTACAACATTTAAGTCAGTAATTTTAGCATACACTTTACAGATGACGAATCAATGTAGGGACAAAAAAAAAGCCCAAAGCATATAAGCAATTGGGCTTGGTTTCTAACAAGCGAAACTTACTTTCCAGGGTTAAACAATTTTCTTCATTGCTGACATGTAACCACGTAGCTTGCTACCAATGATTTCAACCGGGTGCTCGCGTAGTGCTTTATTCACGGCAATCAAGGTTTGGTTATCAACTTGGTTGCTTGCACTATCAAGACCTTTACCAATCACATCTGTATCGATGCCTTTCATAAAGTCTTGTAGCAGCGGTAAACACGCGTGGTTGTATAAGTAACAGCCATACTCTGCAGTATCTGAAATAGTTCGGTTCATTTCGAAAAGCTTCTTACGAGCAATGGTGTTTGCGATAAGCGGCGTTTCGTGTAGTGATTCATAGTAAGCAGATTCAGCGATGATACCTGCGGCAGTCATGGTTTCGAAAGCAAGCTCAACACCTGCTTTAACCATGGCAACCATTAAAATACCTTGATCGAAGAATGCTTGCTCGCTGATCTCTTGGTCGGTATTTTGTTGCTTTTCGAATGCAGTTTCGGCAGTTTCTGCGCGCCATGCTAGTAATTTTGCGTCATCTTCAGCCC
The DNA here is from genome assembly GCF_001399985.1 of Pseudoalteromonas sp. P1-8. NCBI lineage: Bacteria > Pseudomonadati > Pseudomonadota > Gammaproteobacteria > Alteromonadales > Pseudoalteromonadaceae > Pseudoalteromonas > Pseudoalteromonas sp. P1-8. Next base: position 368,263 of record NZ_LJSO01000001.1, on the reverse strand, counting down.
AGTCAGCCATCATACCGCGAGAGAATTCGCCGCTGATGATATCGTCCATATGCTTGTTATAAAGTGGACGCATAATTGTTTTAAGTTCTTCACTTAATTCAAATGCTTTCACTTTTGCTGGGTTTGATAAGCGGTCAAGCATGTTAGTTACGCCACCATACTTAAGTGCTTCAGTGATCACTTCCCAACCGTATTGGATTAGTTTTGATGCGTAACTTGCATCAATGCCTTTTTCGACCATTTTATCGAAGCAAAGTAGTGAGCCTGTTTGTAACATGCCACATAGAATCGTTTGCTCACCCATTAAGTCAGATTTAACTTCTGCAATGAATGATGATTTTAATACACCCGCACGATGACCGCCGGTACCTGCTGCATACGCTTTAGCTTGCGCTAAACCATGGCCTTGAGGGTCGTTTTCTGGGTGAACCGCAATTAATGTTGGTACACCAAAGCCACGTTTGTATTCTTCACGTACTTCTGAACCAGGGCACTTAGGTGCAACCATGATTACTGTTAAGTCTTCACGGATTTGCATGCCTTCTTCAACAATGTTGAAGCCGTGTGAATAAGCAAGTGTTGCACCTTGTTTCATTAACGGCATGATGGCAGTTACAACAGCCGTATGTTGTTTATCAGGCGTTAGGTTTAATACTACATCTGCTGTTGGGATAAGCTCTTCATAAGTGCCTACAGTAAAACCATTTTCAGATGCGTTTAAGAAAGATTGACGACGCTCAGCAATAGCTGACTCACGAAGAGTATAAGAAACATCTAAACCTGAATCACGTAAATTTAAACCTTGGTTAAGGCCTTGTGCGCCACAACCGACAATAACGAGTTTTTTCCCTTTTAAAGCGTCTACACCATCAGCAAACTCTGCTGGGTCCATAAATTCACACTGCGCTAATTGCGCTAACTGCTCTCTTAAAGGAAGAGTATTAAAATAATTCGCCATTGTTAGTGTCCTATAAATACAATTTTGTTAGAAAATCAAAGAACCGACGTGGTGTTCTTTGTATGTATTAACACTATGCAATTTTTTACCTTGCGTAAAATGATATATTTGAATTAAAGTATTTCATAAAATGAAATGGTGGCGATATGGATCACAAACATCTTAATTACTTTTTGGCGTTAGCTAAGACGCTGCACTTTGCTAGGGCCAGTGAGCTTTGTCATATCAGTGCGCCAACATTGAGCCGCAACATCAAGCAACTTGAAGAAGAAGTTGGGGTAGTGCTGTTTAATCGGGATAATCGCACCGTCAAATTAACTCGCGAGGGTGAGTCATTTATTGAGTACGCCAATGCGACGCTGGCTAACTGGCACCGTTTTAAGGCTAACGTACAAGAGCCGCAACAGCATGTTTATGGCAATGTCAGTATTTATTGCTCAGTAACAGCCTCTTATAGTTTTTTACACCAAATACTTGAGCAACTGCGAATGCAGCATCCATATATTGAAATTACCCTCAATACCGGTGATCCTGCTCTTGCAATAAATCGTGTTTTAGATGGCCATGAAGATATGGCAATTGCTGCAAAACCCTTAAAGTTACCAGGGCAAATAGCCTTTACCAGCGTTGGTTACTCACCATTAGTATTGATAGCACCAAAAATAGTGTGCCCGATCAGCGAAAAGCTAACTGCCAGTGAACAAATTGATTGGTCAGATTTAGAATTTATTGTTGCTGAGCAGGGGTTATCAAGGCAACGTCTTGAACAGTGGTGGCGTAAAAAGAATATTCATGGCCGTATATATGCGCAGGTTGCAGGCCATGAAGCTATGGTTTCTATGGTGAGCTTAGGCTTGGGTATTGCCATGGTGCCAAAAATTGTACTGGATAACAGCCCGCTCAAAGATAAAGTACAAATAGTGAGTGATGCAGAGCAGACTATTGCAGGATTTGAAATTGGTCTAGCTGTTTTAAATAAAGAGCGCCATGATCCGGCACTCAACGCAATTTGGAGTATTGCTCAATCGCTTACTCAGCAAGCAATCTAGCTTAAGATCTAGTCAATAACACTTTATTGTTAAATATATTATGTTGATACAAATGGCTTAATTTAAATTAATTATTTAGTATTGGTTTTTGTAAAAAATATTCGTGGTTTTTGCTGGTTTTACGTTTGTAAAATCCTTTTTCATTGATTTTTTTAATGGGGTTGATACCGTATTTTAAAATAATAAAACTTTCATGGCCTAGACTCATGATACTTTCAGCGCAAGCCGAACACTCTTTAAGCTACTCGAGCCACTGTCTGAAGCTCGCAATTCCTCTAATGGTTAAGTACAAAATGCCAATTACTCCGCTTAATTATGCGCTTTGGTATTGTTATGTTAGCGAAAAGAACCAAGACTTAAACGAAGAGCTTGATAGTATTATTAAAAAGCACAATACCTGTAGCCATGAGCAGGCAAAGCACCTTTTCAACAAGTATTTATCTCGGGACGACTTGGCACTATTTTATCAGCTATCTGGCGGCTTTAATGATGTTGTTGGTAAAGTGCATCAAGATATCAATGAGGCACTTAGTTACTCAGCTGAATTCAACCAAGCTTTGCAAGAATGCCGTGACACACTAACTAGTGCAGATATAAGTCAGGAAAGGGGCTTTGATGATGTACTTGATTGTGTCGAGCGCTTAAGTGACGAGTCGGCAGCTTTGCAAAGTCGTGCACAAGATTTTCAAAATCAGCTTGCGCTGGCATACTCTGAAATTACAGAATTAAAACAAGAGCTTGTCAGGTCTAGAAGTAAAGCCGAAAAAGACCCGCTTACAGGGCTTTATAACCGCGGTAAGTTTGATGAAGATATCACGCGGTTTTGTCAAACCAATGACTTAGCTGAAGTCACTGTTCTTACTATGGTTGATATCGATCACTTTAAACAATTTAACGACACTTTTGGTCATCAAAAAGGAGACCAAGTTTTGCGTGCAGTTTCAGCAAAACTACTTAAACATGTATCTAGTGTTGGTCAGGCCTATCGTTATGGTGGTGAAGAGTTTTGTTTCACCGCACAGTTTGCAAGTATCAGTGACATGACTAATTTTACTCAGCAGCTGCGTCATGCTGTCGCTAAATTACAGATTAAAGAGCCTAAATCTAATAAGGTGTTAAGCCAAGTCACTGCTAGCTTTGGTATTGCTATAAAAGCTAAAAATAGTAATCCAGAACAACTCATAGCAAAAGCCGATAAAGCACTCTATTTAGCCAAAGAGCATGGCCGAAATCGTATCGAAATCGTCGAAGAGTAACAAACTTAACCGATATATGTATCAAATTTGTGAATAGTTGTAACCTTGCAACGACAGTTTGTTCACATCTTGATATTATGCTCTTATTGCAAAACCCCTTTGGTCGTAAAATAACAATGAAATCTCAAACGATCAGGATGTGCGCAGCGGTTTATGTATTGATAGGCATGCTAGTAAGTCAAGCAAGCGCCGATGACTCAACGCGCACTGAACGTGAAAGCCGTGTGGCAAATCAACAGATCGATACCCAGCAGTGGCACCTAAGTATTAATACGGGAGCTGGGGTGATCACGAACCCTCTTCATGGTGGTGATAACTTACCATTAATTGTGCTGCCTGAAATCGCTTTTTATGGTGAAAAATGGTTCTTTGATAATGGCCGTTTAGGTTATTCATTCCAAGAAAGCGATACTCATGTTGTTAATTTCGTAACCGAGTTCAACCCTGAGACTCGCTTCTTTATTGATTTTCACCCTAGCAATGTTTTCGCACTGCAAACATCGAATAGCTTTATTGTTGAATCGACCACTAGTAATGAACTGGCAGAAAAGTCAGTATCTACGAACGATATTAAAAAAAGACGATGGGCATTAGATGCTGGCTTAAGCTATCACTATATTCATAATAATCATGTGATTTCTTTACAGGCACTAGCCGATGTTTCGGGCGTTTATAAAGGCCTTCGTAGTGCTTTACAATGGCAATCACATCACCGAATAGGAAACCTATCTGTCGCACCTAGCTTAGGGGTTTGGTACAAATCAGCCAGACTAAATGATTATTTTTATGGTTTATCGGCTAAAGAGTCCTCATATGGGGAAATAGATGTTGGCAGTAGTTGGCAACCTTATGCTAAAATCGACGCCCGTTGGCCCTTGAGTGAGGCTAACTCTCTTCGTTTTCATTTAGCATATTATGACTACTCAGCCGTGGATGACAGTCCGCTTTTTGAACACACGTACTCGATGACTGCATTTATAGGATTCAATCATATTTTTTAATATGAAGTATTTTGTTTTTAGTCTGTGTGTGTTTGCTGCTGTTATTTGGGCTACTCCAAGCCATGCGCAAGCGACTCAGTTTGATATCACGCCAAAAGTGTGTGTTGTATTACAACAGCACGAATTTTGTGATCTTGAGTTAAAAATCAGCTGGCAAACACAGCTGCCTCAAGATTTGTGTTTGTTTCAAAATAACCAACAAATTCAATGCTGGAACGACAGCAAAAAAGGGCTTTACAGTCATAAAGCGCGGGTTCAGGTTGAAACAATATACTCCTTAGTCAATCCGCACACGGGGAGCAAAATTGCGACCGCAAAAGTCGAAGTGCAAAGCACCGAAGCAAAAACAACGAGGCGTAGATTACGCTCACCGTGGAGCTTTTTTTAATTCAGGAGCAACCAATGGCAAAGATTTTACTTGTTGAAGATGATCTCGGCTTACAGCAGTTAACACGTGATTACCTTCAACATAATGGGTTGGATGTTGCGGTCCTTGAACGCGGCGACGAAGTATTTGAATACCTTGAAAACAACCCAGTTGATTTAATGATTTTAGATGTCATGTTACCGGGTAAAGATGGCTTTAGCGTTTGCCGTCAGGTACGTGATAAATTTAGCTTACCTATCTTAATGCTGACAGCTAAAGGTGAGGACTTTGACCAAGTGATTGGCCTTGAACTTGGCGCAGATGATTATGTAATTAAGCCTGCAGAACCTCGTGTATTGTTAGCACGTATCAATGCATTGTTACGTCGCGGTCAAGCTACAAACAAAGCGCCAGAAGAGCTTAGCTTTGGCGATTTAACCATTGATAAAACTAGCCGCATTGTTACACTTAAAGGCAGTGAAATTACACTGACTTCTCATGAATTTGAGCTGCTTTGGTTGCTTGCGTCAAATGCTGGTGAAGTGTTAAGTCGTGAGCATGTTCATCAACACATGATTGGTCGTCAATATGATGGTTTAGACCGAACCGTTGACGTACGTGTATCGCGTATCCGTAAGAAATTAGGTGATAACAGTGATAAACCATACCGAATTAAAACAGTTTGGGGACAGGGTTACCTTTTTGTATCTGACGCATGGGATATGTAATTTTTAATGGGGAAACTATTTGCTAGCTTATATCTTTATATAATAGTTTCTCTGTTTCTAGTTAGTGGGGTCATAGAGCAGTTATGGCCCTACGAAGAAACGCAACAGCAAATAGCCCTAGACCAAGAATTTGGTAAATCTCTGTGGTTCTTAAGCCAAACTGAAAATGGCTTAGCGACACTCCAACAAGAATTCGAAAGCGAGATAATTAATCTTACCGATCTAGCACTTCCTGAAGACCTAAAAACACAGCTCAACAATGACCATTACCTGTATTTGTTCAATCAAGAACAAAAAGTGGTTTGGTACATAGCTCTTAATGACACTCAGCTTTTACATGTAGGCCCACTTTCAGTTGAAAATCCAAACTTTAGCTCCGTTTGGCCATACTTTTTATTATTAACTGTGATTGGCCTACCAATTGGACTCTGGAGCCTATTGCTATGGCGTGACTTTAATAAATTGACGCTTGCCTGTGAAGCTGTAGGAGGATCGCAAGACTTTGAGCTTCAGGATGCCTCTAAATCATTTTTTCTGCCGATTACTGATACCCTAAACGCGATGCAAGAACGTATTCAGTATCTACTGGCTGCGCAGCAAGAGCTAACTTCTTCCGTTTCTCATGAGTTTAGAACACCCCTTGCGCGTTTAAAGTTTGCTGTTGCCATGCTCGAAGAGCAAATCGAGAATGAAAAGTCGTATACATACATTGATAACATGCAGGCTGATATTGCAGAGCTTGAAGCACTGGTGTCAGAAATGCTTGAATATGCACGACTAGATTCACATCAACCAAGCTTAAAGCCCCGTTCCTGTGACCTAACAGCGCTTATCAATAGTGTGGTGAATAAACTTGAGTTTGCTACTGATATAGAGGTTGCAGTGAGTGCACCTAAGCAGCTTTACTACGAGTGTGACGAGCATTTTATGGCGCGTTGTATTCAAAACCTATTAGGCAATGCACAAAAATACGCCAATCATAAAATTCATGTAAGTCTTGAAGATTTAGGGGATTCGATACAAATAAGTGTTGAAGACGACGGCCCAGGGATCGCTAAATCTGAGTGGCAAAGTATTTTTAAGCCATTCACTCGTTTAGATAAAAGTCGTGATAAGAAAACCGGTGGTTTTGGGTTAGGTCTGGCGATTGTTGCTAAAATTGTTAGTTGGCATCAAGGGCAGTCTGAGGTGTGTGACTCACCATTAGGTGGAGCTAAATTTACTATTCATTTGTTTAAAAGTAACTCGCTTTAAATTGCAGGCATAAAAAAAGCGCCTAGGGCGCTTTTTAAAGATTAAAACCAAAAATAAACAAGTAGCAAAGTAATAGACCGCACTTAAAAATAAAAGTTCGAAAAAAGTTTAATTATTTTTCATCTAATAATGGCATTAGCATTTTTTCAAGGCCATTGAGCTTCACTTCATACATCATTGCCAGCTGTGCGCCTAACTGGGAATCAGGAAATCCTTGCTGTTTAAACCAGACTAAATAAGGCTCTGGCAGCAACAATAAAGGGCGACCAGCATACTTTCCAAATGGCATCTTAGTATTTATGGCGCGTTTGAGTTGAGCTGAATCCATCTTTATCTCAAAGAAATTTTAAAGCTAGATGATACGGTAAAAAGGAGAGAGAAAATAGGCTGTGACGGGCAAGAAACAGCCTATTTAGTGAGGGATGTAGGCCCTCAGAATAACAACCACTAATTACGGCGTATTAGTGTAGTTGGTGACGACGCTTTTTCGTAAAGCCAAGTTTATTTAGCTTAACGACAATAGCTGGGTCGTCGATTCGTTCTGGTGTTTCACCATCACGAAGAAAATGATCGCTTGGTACTTGATATACATCGAGCATCTTGTTGAATAGCACTGTTCTAATATCCATTGCAGTCATGCCATTGTTTTGTAACTCATCAAGTTGCTGCTGAATATCTGAAAGTTTCCCAGCACGTGCATCATCCGTGTTTGCTAAAAATTCGTTGGTAAACTTATTTTTCATTTAAACAACCTCAATCCATCTAACAGTGCTGAATTAAAAACAGCGGTAATACACAACACTGTTAAACTTTTTTGTGTTAAAAATAGATACTTAGCTAAGCATCTTGAAATTAATTCTACTCTTTTTTTTAGCCTGATTGCTAATCTGGATGTAAAGCTTTGTAAATAAGCTTGACCCAATAGAGGGACTGATTTGATATGTCGTGAAAACTAGTTAGCCAACTAACTGAATACAGTGAAAATAATTCTCAGTACCATGAAAAGGTACCGAGAATTATTTTTTACATTAAGAGAAAAGTTTTTGTTTTACATGCTCTGCGAAGCCGCTACCAGCTTCTAAATAGAAGTTATAAGTAGAATCGACACCCATATCCTCTAGTTCTTTTTGCTGATCTGGATAGTTTGCAATCGCTGTAACTTGACCTTCATAACCAGAAGCACGCAGTTGCTCTAAGGCAAAAATATTTTGCATGTGTTTTGGCATTGCAAGCATCACCATACCTACATGTGAGTGGTTTACCCGCTGCCAAAAGTCAGGGTCAGTGGCATCAGCAAGTAACACTCTGCGGCCACGTTTAATATGCTTATCAACAACATCCGGCTTAATATCGATACCAGCGACAAGGTTAGGGTGAGTTTGGCTGATTGTTTCATAGGCACCTGTACCAATTCGACCCATACCAAAGATCACGATTTTAGTGTCATTTAGATTAACTGGCAGCTCTTCTGCAAGACGGCTGTTACTTTCAAATTTAAGCAACCAATGTTCAATTTTTACATACACTTCATTCGAGCGTTTATTTAAAGGTGATGCGAGTATAAAGGTGATTGACACAGCGATAGCCATCACGGCTAGCCATTCAGACGTGATTAGATTGCTGGTGGCTGCAACGGCGCAGACAATCAAACCAAATTCACTGTAGTTAGCTAAGCTAAACGCGCTTAATAGTGAAGTACGAGCACGTAATTTGAAAGCGTTTGTCAGAACATAATAAAGTGCAACTTTTACAGGCAAAACCAAAATAATAATGAGTGCAACAATTACAGCATGGCTAGTCAGCTCTGCATTCAAACCAATATTTAAGAAAAAGCCAACCAGTAACACGTCTTTTAAATTAAGCAGTGACTTTGATAATTCACCGGCTTTTTTGTGCGACGCGAACATCATACCGATAATCAACGCACCTAAATCACCTTTAAGACCTGCAAATTCGAACGCTTGATAACCCATAACGAGGGCAAAGAAAAAGCCAAACAGAGGTAATAACTCACCATGTTTTGAGCGATTTAATACCCAAAACATCACAGGGCGTAAAATAGGTAAACCCACTAATAATGCCAAAGCCCAAATGTTCGGGGCTTTCCCTGTACTGATAGCTAAGAAGATAACGGCAAAGATATCTTGCATAACTAAGATACCGATGGCGATTTTACCATGGAGGCTTGCCATTTCACCGCGCTCTTCAAGTACTTTTACGGCAAATACGGTGCTCGAGAAGCTAAAGGCAAAGCCGACTAACAATGCACTTTGCCAACTAAGTTCGTTAAATAAAGGCAGTGCAAGTGCACCTAGCAGTAACATAAAACCACTAAAGAGCGTACTGCTCAGAACAATATGCATTGAAGCAGGCGCCCAAACTTGTGGTTTCATTAAGTTTGATACTTTGAGCTTAAGACCAATGCTAAACAATAACAAAGTAACGCCCAAGCTTGCCAACGTATTAAGCAGCTCGGTTGTCTTATATCCATATAGGTTAAGTGCAAAACCCGCTAATAAAAAGCCGATAAGAGGAGGCAGCTTTAGCTGGTAAACAGCAAAGCCACAAACGAACGCGGTAGCAAAGTAAATTAGTTCCATAGTTTTTCTTTTGACTTCATTTGCTAGAAGTGTAGCGAAATATTTGTTGTTGGAAAACAATATCAGACAGTGAGAGTTCAAAAAATAAGCACTTATACATGATTTATTGATTAATCCACCAAAAGCATCATTTTTTCGCTGACATTAGCTTTTAATTGTGGTTAAGATGCATTAACAAAGGAATTTAAGCCATAGGTTAGAAGCTGGCTTAAGGAGAAAAGATGTTTAAGAAAATCCTTGCATCAGTAGGTATTGGTGCAGCAAAAGTTGACACTGTACTTGAGACAGAGCATTTACAACCGGGTCAAAAATTTAATGCCGTTATTGTTATTAAAGGCGGCGATGTTGATCAAGACATATCGGGTTTAGACTTAGCACTGATGACGCGTGTTAAAGTCGAAGGTGAAGATGGTGAGTATTTTACAAACCATGTGATTGAAAAGTGGCGAATTACAGACATCGGCATGATTGCAGCGGGCGCGGAAAAACATATTCCATTTGAAGCACGCCTGCATTCAGAAACACCGATCACCGAAATTAATGCTGGTTATAACCAATCACATGTGTGGCTTGAAACAGGCCTAGATATTGATTTAGCACTTGATCCAACTGATCGTGATGCACTTCACATTTATCCAAATGATGCTGTAAGCACGTTAATGGAAGCGATGGATAGGCTTGGTTTTAGCCTAGTGAAAGCGGATGTTGAAAAAGGCTTCTTAAGAGCACCTACATTTCAATCACATTCGGGATGCTATCAAGAGCTAGAGTATCGACCAAATAGCCGAAGCCTATTTGGTCTACAAGAGATAGAGTTGTCGTTTGTGCCTGAAGCTCATAAAACTCATGTATTAATCGAACTTGATCGCGCCTTTAGAGGGGATGGTTATGTCGATTTAACTATTGAGCATGATCATGTAAACCTATCGCAGTTGTGTGATCAGCTAGAACGATTATTTGCTTAAGGCTAGCTAGATATTAGCTAGTTAAAACCCAGCTACGGCTGGGTTTTTTGTCTTCATAAAGGAGCGTTATGTTTACTGTTAAAAGTTATAGCGAACTCAGTAAAGATGAGTTATTTGCCATTTTACGGGCGCGGGTAGATGTATTTGTGGTAGAGCAAACTTGCCCTTACCCAGAAATTGACGAAGTGGATAACAATGAACTGACCCAGCACGTGTTCTTGTTTAAAGGTCAGCAAGTGGCGGCTTATGCACGATGCTATAAAAAGAGTGAGCAGTTTAGCGCATTTGGTCGTGTGCTGGTAGCAGAGCAATTTCGTGGTGAAGGTTTGGCGAGTAAGTTGGTGCAAACTGCGATAGACACATGTAAAGAGCATTGGCCTGACAAAGCGATTATGATTGGTGCTCAGTGTTATTTAACAGGGTTTTATCAGCAATTTGGTTTTGAAAATGTGGGCGATGATTACCTAGAAGATGGCATTCCACATCAAGATATGTGTTTGAAGTAGCCTAAATGGCCACTTCAAACATAAACATTTGTTAGCTTAACAGAGAGTTGGCAAATACCAGTGATATGGCTAGTGGGCAAATAAACTTGATATACCATGGCCATACTTTCCAGAAGAAGCTATTGGCAGCTTCAGGGCATCCTTGTTGAATTTCTTTTAGCAGTGACGCGCGATGCCAAATCCAACCGACAAAAATACAACACATTAAGCCTAGAATTGGTTGACCAATCTTAGTGGTTAAGGTGATCACAAAGCCAAACAAGGTGCCTAAGTTAAAGACAATTGTAAAACTAATGAGCGCAATAATACCGCCAATGATCCATGTTGCTTGCACACGCTTTAACGCAAAGCGTTCAACAGCATAGGAAACTGGTGCTTCTAGCATCGAAATCGATGAGGTTAACGCTGCAATACTCATTAACGCGAAAAAAGCAAAGCCAACAAAAATACCCACATCACCCATGCTAGTGAAAAGTGCCGGCAGAACTTGGAATACTAAGGTATCTTCAGAAAGTAGTGCACCCTCGGCTGAAAAAATTTGTACGCCTTGTGCCTGTGCTACATACATTGCAGGAATAATGAGTAAACCGGCTACAAAGGCAATGAACACATCGATTAAAGTCACATAAGCGCCTAACGATACTAAGTTCTCTTTCTTGCTGATGTATGAGCCGTAGATGATCATTACGCTGGTACCAAGCGATAATGAGAAAAATGCTTGTCCTAACGCATTCACTAATAACTCAGGGTTTAAAATCGATGAAAAGTCTGGCACTAAATACGCTTTTAAGCCTTCCATTGCGCCATCTTGAGTCATTACATAGATAATTAGCATAAATAAAATGCCTAACAGGGCAGGCATTAAGCGCTTAGACCATTTTTCAATGCCGTTTTCGACGCCTTTAGAGATAATCGCAACAGTTAAAATAATAAATGCGGCAGTGAATAAAAGGTTTCTTGATAGTGACTGCTCACTAAGCCAAGTGCCAGCTTGCTCTTGCCCCGCTAATTGCGCAACGGGTTCGAGTGTCGCACTCAGCATCCAGCCTGCGACGATAGCATAGAAGCTTAAAATTAAACCCGCACAAATAATACCGCCAAAACCTACCATGAAGGCAAACTTCTTTTGCCATGCTTGATTTGTTACTTTTCGAAGTGAAGTGACGGCATTAGCTTGACCATGACGACCAATTACTAACTCAGCCATTAAAGCAGGATAAGCAAGACAAAATGCTAACACTAAATAAGCCACTAAAAATGCGGCACCGCCATTACTTGCAGTTTGTGTAGGGAAACCCCAAATATTTCCTAAGCCAACAGCAGAGCCTGCTGCAGCCATAATAAATCCAAAGCGGGAGCTGAACTCCCCACGTGATGCGCTCATATTATTGTTACTTCTCTATTTGTGACGGCGCTGACAATCTACTTGAATTAACGCTAAATAAAAAGGGTTAATCATCCGCATTTTCGTTGTTCTTCGTTATGTGCGAGCTGTCAGCGTAGATTTCGTGCAATTGCGCATTACAATACGAAACAATTAACACAAATGAAACATGTTTATTGGCTTTTATTTTGAATTGAAAGAGTAAAACACGCGCCACCTAGTTGCTTACTTTTTGATACTTCGACCGTACCATGATGCCAATCAACCACTTTCGCAACGATAGCAAGGCCAAGCCCGTAGCTTTCGCCATCCCGGTTACGATGTGTTTGTTCTTGGAAAAATGGAGTAAATACTTTTTGCCAGTTTTGTTCGCTGACACCCGGACCGTCATCTTCAATTTTTATGGTAACGGATTCACTGGTACTGGTTGCACTGAGCAAAATTTCTGATTCAGCAAAGTCGCAAGCATTACTTAATAAATTAACAATGGCCCGAGCTAACCAGTGTAAATCAGCACAAATATCACCGCCTTCAACTCGGTGATTAATGCGCAAGCTTTGTTGTTCAAGCTTAGGCTCAATTTGATGAATTAAAGTAAGAATATAGGTTTCTAGATCAGAATGATTAAAGGTCAACTGATTCGCTTTTTGCTCAAGGGTTGCAAATGCCAAGTAACTTTTTAGCATTGACTCCATTTGATCTAAGTCGTTTTCCATTCGAGCAAGATACTCAAGGCGCTTTTCGTTATTAGGGCAGTCTTGCGCTGCCTCGAGACCAAACCTTAAGCAGGCGATAGGTGTGCGAATATCGTGAGATAAACTTGATGCCATTAACTTATTTTCATCAAGAAGTTTTTCAATTTGACTCGCCATACGGTTAAATGTCAGCTCAACATCTTTGATATAGGTAAAGTGAGATAAGTGAATACGGCTTTTTAAATCACCTTTAGCAAAGCGTTGTGCCGCTTCGTTTAATACCGTTAAACGCTTGGCCAGTGGCGCAATGATAAAGCCCATAAATACGCATAACCCAGCGTAGAATAACAAGGTCAGTAATACATCGTTGCCTTGCTCGTGTGTTAAGTCTTTATCTAAACGCATTTTTAAGTGGTGTGTGCCTAAAGCTGCTTCACTGTAAAGTAAATAGTATCCTTGCTGATCTTCGAGGATAAGGCCACTAGGTTGGGTTATTTGTGTTAACAATGAATGAGGTAGCGCAAGCGACTGTGTAGGGCGATACTCTAGTTGCACAGCAAAGTTTTGGTTAATATCCGCAATAGCTTGCTCACGCTCTTTAGCATCATACTTAGCGAGTTGCTTTGCAAAGCCTTTAATCATTTGTGTTTCGCTAGAAAACACATCCTGAGGTGCTTGGGTTTGTTGGCTAAAAGCATCAATTAGCCAACCCAACACGATGATTGAAAGCAGGGCACTGCCAAGGAGTGAGATATAAAACTTTTTCACAGGCGCGAGTCGTTATTGCCAAGCGGTGGCAACAAGTAAATAGCCTTTGCCCCAGATAGTTTTAATTTTTTCAGGGTGCTGAGGGTCATCATTAAATTTTTTACGTAATGATGAAATCAGCACATCCACACTTCTGTCTAAGCCATCATATTCGCGCCCTTTCGTTGCCTTAAACACTGCATCACGTGAAACCACTTGACCTGCATTACTTGCTAAATAATGCAGTAGTAGGTACTCAGCGCTTGAGATATGAACCTCATCATTATTAAAGTAAACGGTACGTGACTCAGTATTGATTGATAACTTACCCACACTAATAAGCTCAGAGCTTGTGCTTGATTCTTGTGTATCTGATTTAGAGCGAAGTGCCGTTTTTATACGTGCTAATAAAGCGCGAGGGCGAACGGGCTTCATCATGTAATCACTAGCACCTACTTCAAGGCCAATTACTTCATCCATTTCATCATCACGTGCGGTGAGCATAATAATCGGGGCCTGATAAAACTGTCTTAAATCACGGCACACACTTATACCGTCTTGACCCGGAAGCATAATATCTAACAAAACTAAGTCAGGGTTTGTTTTACGTACCTGCTCAACGACTTGGTCGCCACGTTGGCATATTGTTGTTTGGTAGCCTTGTTCAATTAAATATTCCGCAACCCAATTGGCGAGAGAAATATCATCTTCTACTAATAAGATAGTTCCGTAATGTTCCATTATTTACTCCTGCTTAGAACAGTCGCCAACGACGTTTCTTCTGACGATTTTGATAGACCCACTGTAATTGTATTTCAGTACTTGCGACAACCTTACCGTTATCACTGCTTATAAGTTCAAAACCTATGGTTTCTGCTGAATCAAATTGGTATCTAAATAAGCCCTTTTGTTGCATCAACCAGCACTGAATAATGTGCTTGCTTTGCGCATTACGTAAGCAGTAATTACCAACTTGCTGCTGATGCCATGTTAAATCAACTTCAGCGTAGCAATTCCTACCTTCACGCAGCGCTACGCAAGTGTCGGGCAGGGCAACTAACGCATTTTCAATATCTTTCTTGCCTACAGATTGCTGCTCAGCGAGTAATGGCCCTGACAGTAATAAGGTAAAGCACAAGTAATACTTAGAAAACATAACGCACGCCTACCTTGGCTTTATGCTGATACTCTTGAGAAATAATAGGGCTTTGGTGAATATCGTTTGAAAACCAAGTCGATAACCAACCAGTTAAAAACACCCAATGTCTGTTAATTGGGTATTCTGCATGAAATTCAAAAATAAGGCTGTAAGAGGTATCTGGGTTATATACAGGGCGAGTTTCGAGCGCTTCAGCTTCTGAAATGCCAAAGTAGTAATTTGTAAAGTCTGCTGAGTAGGCACTTAAGCCAACGCCAGAGCGAAACTCCCAATTTCGCCAAGGAATGATCTGACTAAAAAACGAATTCATTACCCAGCCATTATGCGCACCTGATATATCATGCAGGTATTCAAATGAAATTTGCGAGTTTTCAAAGCGACGTGATAGGCGAAGACCTACATCAAAGTCGTAGTCGCGTGTTCTGATCCCTTCAAGCTCTTTAATTACTTCGTTACCATAAATATTTAAGCCTGTTTCATCAAAGCCAGATTGAATGTTGGTGCCGACAATATCTAAGCCCCATTCAAATTTATCGATAACACTGTAACCTAGGGTTAAACCGCCGCTAAGTTGGCTTTGGTCGTAATCGAGGTAAAAGCTGTCGTAAGAAACTGCGAGGTGTACGTCTGGCTCTATGCCATCATTGTAAGAGTCCATGCCTACAAGGTAAGAATCTTCAATGTAGTAACCTAAACCAATGCCCCAGTCCCATGCAAAGCCTTGGCTTGGCTCTAAAGTATTGTCTGCATAATAGCGGTTACTTGCTTGGCTTGTGGTACTAAGCAAGGTTAAACATATCAATAATAGGGCACTGTAAGCTCGCAATGTTGCTTCCTTGTCTGTGAGAAAGGGTAATAGCTTATAGTATATTGTTAAGGAGTTCCTGTAATCTGTAAAAAAATGTAGTAACAGAAATTGGAAGTGTAAGAAAGTGTTGCAAATTCAAGGAGGGAAGCTGTTTGCCTATGGGCAGACAAACAGCAAAAGTTAGTTACTGAACTTTAATTTTATCGATTAAAATGCTGCTCAGGTAGTACTGCATCATAGGTGTAAGTGCACTAATTTCTGTACGGTTACACGGGCCTTGCTCTTTTTTTAAGGCGGTCATTTGCGTGATAGTTTGATAAGCAGGAATCGTCACTTCTTGATTAATTCGCGCCATGCGAGCTTGTTCCGAGTTTTGCTCGTGCACAAAGCTCGCTACTTCAAGCTCATTCTTGATTACTTGCTGTTGTACAAAGCTATAAATTAGGGGTTCACGGTGAAAGCTTGCGCTGTCAATTGATGACTTTGCAAACCACACAACATCACCGGTTTTCTTGTGAGTTAAGCGCATGCTTACTTGACCTAAAATAGTCGCACATTGCTGAACTGGAAACTGTTTTGCAACTTCATCAAATAAAGGCAGAGGCTTTTCTGGTTTGACTAATTGATATTCTGTGTCTTCAATCAGTTCAAGGTCAAGCTGGTGAATAGATAGGGTGTAATCTGCTTGAGTGCCATCTTCTACAACCTTTAATTGTTTGGCTGTAAGTGCTTCAGTCAGTTGCGTATAAAGTGTATCTGTCACACTGGTTTTGTCGGCAACTATCACCACAGTTTGGTTTTTACTAACTGCATGTGCAGGCAACTGTACTGACTTCACTTTAGGAGCTGCATGCTCTGTTTGATACTCTACTTGAAAGCGTTGGCTTTGTAAGCTTGGTTTCTTTGGCATCGAAAGTAATGGCGCAGGTTCAGGTTTAAGGGCACAACCAGCTGAAATTAAAGTAAAAAACAAAACTACAAGTAAGCGCATAAAGATTAATCTACCCATAAATATTTAAGATTAAGCGTATTGTACGTTAGTCGAGGCAAAAGTTCATGATATTATGTTATAAGAAACTTCCTAAACAGACTTAAAAAAATAAATAATGAAGTACAGCTTATCTTTAATTCCCTTTCTTTTTTCTTTTTTACTGCTTTTTGTTAGCGGAGAAGCTGCTTCGAGTGATAAGCAATGGCAAACTTTCGTTGCTGATTATAATAAACACCTTACTCGTAAGTTAAAAAGCAAAGGGATCCCAGGTGGCTCACTGGCGATT
Organism: Pseudoalteromonas sp. P1-8; assembly: GCF_001399985.1. NCBI lineage: Bacteria > Pseudomonadati > Pseudomonadota > Gammaproteobacteria > Alteromonadales > Pseudoalteromonadaceae > Pseudoalteromonas > Pseudoalteromonas sp. P1-8. Next base: position 351,509 of record NZ_LJSO01000001.1, on the reverse strand, counting down.
GTAAATATTGGTCATGAAGATTTTATTAACGGTATTGGTCGAACAAAAATAGAAAAAGGTCGTAAAGTCGATAAACATACCCGCTTTCGATTGGCATCAGTCTCTAAAACCTTTGCGGGCTCATTAACTGCTAAACTTGCAGCGCAAGGGGAATTTAATATTGATGACCCAATAAGTAAGTTTATTCCTGCTTTTTCTAATACTGCTTACAAAGATGACTTAAAAATTTATCATATCCTTAGTCATTCTAGTGGCCTAGTACCTAATGCATACGATAACCTAATTGAGTCGCGTATGAGTTACCCAGATATTGTCGAGCGGCTATTGACTGTTGAGCCTATCTGCAAACCAAGCGAGTGCTACGGCTATCAAAATGTGATGTTTAGTTTGATTGACTCAGTGATTTATCAATCAACACAGATGGACTACTCACATTGGATTTCAGAATATATCTTTGCGCCTTTAAAAATGGTGGATGCCAGTGTTGGTTTTGAGGGGATGGTGAAAGACAATAACTATGCTCATCCTCATGTACGCGGAAGAAAGCGTTGGTATACATCTCGTTTAAAGAAGAATTACTATAAAGTGCCTGCAGCTGCAGGTGTGAACGCCAGCGCAAATGACATGGCTATTTGGTTGAATGCGCAGCTAGGACAATACCCAGATGTATTACCACTCGAAGCATTGATCAAACAAACCCGTCCTTATACACATACTAAAAAAGAAACTCGTCGCCGAGTTTGGCGAAGTCATGTTAAAGATGCTTACTATGGATTGGGTTGGCGTGTTTACAACTATGATGATGAAGTACTTTATTACCACAGTGGTTGGGTTCAAGGTTATCGCAGCGATATTGTAGTATTCCCGCATCTAAACATAGGGTTCAGCTTAGTTCTCAATGCAGAAACAGGGTTAATTAATGAATTAACTACCGAGTTTATTAATCGGGTCCTTAAATACACGCGAGAGCAAAAATAGCCTAGCTAAAAAGTTTAGTTACAAATTAATTCAAAATTATTTCTGCCTACAAAAAAGCCAGCATATTTGCTGGCTTTTTCTGATTCGAAATTTCACAAGGCAGGATTAACCGCGTGGTAATTGAATCTTTTTCTCTTCGCTTTGGCGATACAATACAATTGTATGGCCAATTGTTTGTAGTTTTGTTGCGCCTGTCTCGCGAACAATTGCGTCAAAAATCAATGTTTTAGTTTCACGTTCATCTGTAGGAACTTTAACTTTGATTAGTTCATGAATTTCTAGGGCGCTTTCAATTTCAACTAAAACGCCTTCGGTTAATCCGTTTGCACCAAGTAATACAACAGGTTTTAAACTGTGCGCTTGGCCTTTTAAAAACTGCTTTTGTTTGTTCGATAATTTCATCATGTTACAAATTTTGCTGAATATGGCTTGAATTAAGGGTATTCTAACGCCATCTAGAGAATATTACTAATTAGTTACGTATTAATTTTATGGCAAATAAAAAACATTCAGCCAGTTCTAAGCGTTGGCTGAAAGAACATTTCGACGATCCTTATGTTCACGAAGCGCAAAAGAAAGGTTGGCGTTCTCGTGCGGTATTCAAATTAGACGAAATTCAAAACAAAGATAAATTAATCAAACCATCGATGACGGTGGTTGATTTAGGTGCTGCGCCAGGTAGTTGGTCGCAATATTTAGCAGAAAAAGTAGGGGATAAAGGTCAAGTAATTGCTTGTGATATCTTACCTATGGATTCCTTAGCAGGTGTTGACTTCTTACAGGGTGACTTTCGTGAAGAAGCGGTACTTGATGCACTATTGACCCGTATTGATGGAAAAAATGTTGATGTAGTTTTTTCTGATATGGCACCCAATATGAGCGGCAATACATCTGTTGACCAAGCTGGTAGTATGTACTTAGTTGAGTTGGCATTAGATATGTGCCACCAAGTTTTAAAGAAAAATGGTGCATTTTGTGTCAAAGTCTTCCAAGGCGAAGGATTTGATCAATACTTGCAGGAAGTACGTAATAGCTTTAAAGCGGTTAAAATTAGAAAGCCCGATGCATCACGCGCCCGTTCTCGGGAAGTTTATATAGTGGCGACAGGCTACAAACTGTAGTACAGTTGTGCTGCGTTAAGTTGAATTTAAATTAATTGGATACAAGAGGTTAACTCCTTGAGCGATATGGCGAAAAATCTAATACTCTGGCTGGTCATTGCAGTAGTGCTAATGTCAGTGTTTCAGAGCTTTAATGGTGGTGATCAGGCAGATCGCCAAACAAGTTACACTCAATTTGTTAGCGACGCTCGTAGTGGCGCTATCCAAGAAGTCTCAATTGAAAGCACCACAGGTACGATTACTGGTACTAAAACAAATGGTGAGCGCTTTCAAACCATCATGCCAATGTATGATAAAGACATCTTGAATGATCTTTTAAAAAGCAACGTTAATGTAAAAGGCGTTAAGCCAGAAGAGCAGTCATTCCTCGCCAGCATTTTAATCTCTTGGTTCCCGATGTTACTGCTTATTGGTGTGTGGATTTTCTTCATGCGTCAAATGCAAGGTGGTGGCGGTAAAGGCGCGATGTCTTTCGGTAAGAGTAAAGCGCGTCTGATGAGTGAAGACCAAGTTAAAACGACGTTTGCTGATGTTGCTGGTTGTGACGAAGCGAAAGAAGATGTAACTGAACTTGTAGACTTCTTACGTGACCCATCAAAATTCCAAAAACTAGGTGGTAGCATCCCTAAAGGCGTGTTGATGGTTGGTCCTCCTGGTACAGGTAAAACGTTACTAGCTAAAGCAGTAGCTGGTGAAGCTAAAGTGCCGTTTTTCACAATTTCAGGTTCTGATTTCGTAGAAATGTTTGTAGGTGTCGGTGCATCACGTGTACGTGACATGTTCGAGCAAGCTAAAAAAGCAGCACCTTGTATCATCTTTATTGATGAAATCGATGCAGTAGGCCGTAAGCGTGGCGCTGGTATGGGTGGTGGTCACGATGAGCGTGAGCAAACACTTAATCAAATGCTTGTTGAAATGGACGGCTTTGAAGGTAACGAAGGTATTATCGTTATCGCTGCAACGAACCGCCCAGATGTGTTAGACCCTGCGTTATTACGTCCTGGTCGTTTTGACCGTCAAGTTGTTGTTGGACTTCCTGATATTCGTGGTCGTGAACAAATTCTTAAAGTTCACATGCGTAAAGTGCCACTAGGCGACAACGTAGAAGCTGCGGTAATTGCACGTGGTACGCCTGGTTTCTCTGGTGCTGACCTTGCAAACTTAGTTAACGAAGCCGCTTTATATGCAGCTCGTGGTAACAAACGCGTTGTTAGCATGGCAGAGTTTGATGCTGCAAAAGATAAAATCATGATGGGTGCAGAGCGCAAGACCATGGTGATGAGTGAGCAGGAAAAAGAAATGACTGCTTACCATGAAGCGGGCCACGCGATTGTTGGTCGCATGGTACCTGAACATGATCCAGTTTATAAAGTGTCTATCATTCCTCGTGGTCGTGCACTTGGTGTCACTATGTACTTGCCTGAGCAAGACCGTGTGAGCCACTCTAAAGAGCTTTTAGAGTCAATGATCTCTAGCCTTTACGGTGGTCGTATTGCTGAAGCACTGATCTACGGTGAAGATAAAGTGACAACCGGTGCTAGTAACGATATTGAGCGTGCAACAGATATTGCTCGTAAAATGGTTACCCAATGGGGTCTAAGTGAAAAGCTAGGTCCATTACTTTACGCTGAAGACCAAAACGAAATGTACATGGGTGGCGGCGGTAGTCGCTCTATGAGTATGTCTGATGAAACAGCAAAAGTGATCGACACAGAAGTTCGTTTATTCTCAGATCGTAACTATCAACGTGCAGAGCAAATCCTAAAAGATAACATTGATATCTTACATGCGATGAAAGATGCACTAATGAAGTACGAGACGATTGATGCGGGTCAAATTGATGACTTAATGGCACGTCAGCCTGTACGTGAGCCGCGTGATGTTCATGACCGTCGCTCAGATGATAAAAAGCCTAGTGCGAAGGCTGAGCCTGTTGTTAATGAGACAAAAGCGGATGATTCAGTAAAAAAGGATGAAACAAGCCTTGATGACAAACCTGAATAGTCGTTAAAATATAAGAAGCAAAAGCCCCGGATGCCGGGGCTTTTTTGTAGCATAAAATTGGCTCACTATCGTTGTTGAGCAAATGCATGGAAGTTTGAAGGTAAAAATGACCGCTCTTAAATTACCCCGAGGTCGTATTTTACACCTCGACTCCCCAGTGGTAATGGGGATTCTAAATGTCACTCCTGATTCATTTTCTGATGGTGGAAGTTATTGCCAACTAGACAGCGCTGTCAAACAAGCTCATACGTTATTAAATCAAGGTGCAAAAATAATTGATATAGGTGGTGAGTCAACTCGTCCAGGGGCACCTGATGTTTCTCTTGAAGATGAACTTGAACGCGTTGTTCCTTTAGTGAAAGCGCTCAGAGCAAGCAGTGATTGTATTATTTCCATTGATACCAGCAAGAGTGAAGTAATGCGCCAAGCGATAATCGCAGGAGCTGACATAATCAATGATGTTAGAGCGTTACAGGAGCCTGGGGCGGTAGAGGTATTGGCACAATACCCAGAGGTGGCAATTTGCTTAATGCATATGCAAGGTCAGCCCCGCACTATGCAAAGTAACCCACATTATGATGATTTATTTGCTGACATTAACGAATTCTTTGCAGAGCGTTTAGCCGCGTGTGAGCAAGCGGGCATTCAGCAACAACGCATTATTTTAGACCCAGGTTTTGGCTTTGGTAAAACACTGGCTCATAATTACGAAATCTTAAATAAGTTTGATGTATTTAACCAATTCAAGTTACCGGTTCTTGCGGGGTTATCTCGTAAATCAATGATCGGTAATTTATTAAATAGAGACACACATGAACGCTTAGCGGGAAGCCTTGCTGGCGCGCTGATCGCAGCACAAAATGGTGCTAAAATCATTCGCGTTCATGACGTACAAGAAACAGTTGATGTGCTTAACGTTTGGCAAGCATGTACTAAAGGAATTACATATGAGTAAAACAAGAAAATATTTTGGCACGGACGGTGTACGAGGCATGGTTGGTGAGTACCCAATCACTCCAGAATTTGCACTAAAGCTTGGTTGGGCTGCAGGTCGTGTTTTATCAAAAATTGGCACTAAAAAGGTCATTATTGGTAAAGATACCCGCATTTCTGGCTATATGCTTGAAACATCACTTGAAGCAGGTTTGATTGCTGCTGGTATTGATGTTGTTTTGTTAGGGCCAATGCCAACACCAGCAGTTGCATATCTTACGCAAACTTTCCGTGCTGAAGCGGGTATTGTAATTAGTGCATCTCATAATCCTTACCATGATAACGGTATTAAATTCTTTTCAAGCAGGGGCTTAAAGCTACCTGATGAAGTTGAGCTTGAAATCGAAGCTATGATGGATGAGCCAATGACCTGCGTTGCCTCTGACAAGCTTGGTAAAGCGCGTCGTTTAGAAACAGCTGATGGTCGCTACATTGAGTTTTGTAAAAGCCAATTCCCACAAGGTCTATCGCTAGAAGGTTTAAAAATTGTACTCGATTGCGCAAATGGTGCTACATACCATATTGCACCGTCAGTAATGCGTGAGTTAGGCGCTGAGGTTATCTGTCACGCCTGCGAGCCAAACGGGGTAAATATCAACCTTGAGTGTGGTGCAACTCATGTTGAAACGCTTAAACGTAAGGTTTTAGAACATAATGCTGATGTTGGTATTGCCTACGATGGTGATGGTGACCGAGTAATGATGGTTGACCACAATGGTCGTGTATTTGATGGTGATGACATTGTTTATATTATTGCTTGCCAAGCTGCAAATGACGATATTTTAGGTGGTGGTGTCGTTGGCACTGTGATGTCAAACATGGGTCTAGAAAATGCCTTAAAAGCGCGCGGTATTGGTTTCGCTCGCAGTAAAGTAGGCGACCGTTACGTGATGGAACTACTGCAAGAAAATGGCTGGAAAATCGGCGGTGAAAGTTCAGGTCACGTATTAAATCTTGATTTAATCAGCACGGGTGATGGCATTATCTCAAGCTTGCAAGTATTAGCAGCAATGGTTGCGCAGAATAAAACATTGCAAGACTTAGGAGCTGGTTTTACAAAATACCCAATGAAAATGATCAATGTTCGTTACCCACAAGGTACCGACCCAACACAAGATCAAGCTGTAGTTGATATGGTAGCGCATGTTGAAGAACAGTTAGGTGATACTGGCCGAGTATTACTTCGTAAATCAGGAACTGAGCCTGTTGTGCGAGTAATGGTTGAAGCTGAGCAGGAAAAAGTTGTACTTGATAGTGCACGTAAAATAGCTGAAGTTGTCGAAACTGTGAGCAAACAAACCCAGGCATAACAATAACCTCTTGTAACTTTGGGCAAGTCGAGTTAGTATCTTGCCCGCTTTCTAATGTGGAGTGGAATAATGGCAACACGTAAGCCGATGGTCGCAGGTAATTGGAAAATGAACGGCTCTCTAGAGCTTGTTGAACAGTTATCAACTGCTATCAAAAATGTTCAATCGGATGAACTGGATATAGTGGTGTTTCCACCATTCCCATTGTTGAGTTCTTTGCAGCAACAAAACGTCACGTTTGGTTCGCAAACAGTCTCTGAAAACCAAGCTGGTGCTTTTACTGGTGAAGTAGATGCTCAGTTAGTAAAAGACTTAGGGGCAACTTACACCTTGGTTGGTCACTCTGAACGTCGTAGCATTTACGGTGAGTCAGATGAAGTTGTTGCAGATAAGTTTGCGCGAGCGCAGCAAGTTGGCTTAACTCCTATCCTATGTGTGGGTGAAAGCGAGCAGCAACGTGAAGCAAACGAAACTGAATTAGTGGTTGCAGCTCAAATTGATGCTGTAATTAGCAAATTAGGTGTAGCAGCACTGAAGAATTCTGTGGTAGCATACGAGCCCGTTTGGGCCATTGGCACAGGTAAGACTGCCTCTCCTGAGCAAGCGCAAGCCGTGCACAAGTTTATCCGCGAGAAGATTGCTTCTTCAGATAGCGACGTAGCACAGCAATTAACCATCTTATATGGTGGTAGCGTGAATGAAAAAAATAGCGAATTATTATTTGCACAACCAGATATAGACGGCGGCCTTATTGGTGGCGCGAGTCTTAAAGCAGATTCATTTACTGCTATCTGTGAAAGTGCAAAAGGGACCGTATAAGATGTACGAAATTTTATTAGTAGTTTATTTAATTGTTGCTTTAGCATTAGTTGGTATGGTTTTAATCCAACAAGGTAAAGGCGCAGATATGGGTTCATCATTTGGTGCTGGCGCTTCTGGTACCGTATTTGGCTCATCAGGTGCTGGTAACTTCATGACTAAAACAACAACAATCTTAGCGACGATCTTCTTCGTACTAAGTATTGTTCTAGGTAACCTTACTGCAGGTCAAATCAAAAAGACTGATGAGTGGGAAAACCTAGAAGCTGCGCCAGCTGTTGAAACTGTAACGCCAGCACAATCTGATGTGCCTGCGACAGAAGATAAAACGTCTGACGTACCTAACTAATTAGCTTTGCTAATTATCGTTAAGCAGTTTTCACTCCTCAAGTAAACGTTAAGCTTAACAACATACAGAATTGTATGCGGATGTGGTGGAATTGGTAGACACGCCATCTTGAGGGGGTGGTGGCTTCGGCCGTGGGGGTTCAAGTCCCCCCATCCGCACCAAAATTAAAAAGCTGTAACTCACTGAGTTACAGCTTTTTTCGTTTTAGTGCTTCATAAAACAAAATGCGCACCTTTATAGTGCTTTTATTCTAATGTCATTCCCGTTCACGAAATTAACTAATTGATTATTAATTGAAATAAAAATTGGAGTCTTCCTTGCTTAACTAGAGTGGATATCACTACTTTGAGGAAGCAAGATGGCCAGAATGAGTTATTTAAGTGCTATAGAACGCTATGAAGAGCAACAACAGCTTATTCATGAACTTCTTCTTTCTATACTTGCCAGTGTTCAGGCATCGTTGACTAACAAGCAAGCCTACCAACAGCTCGTCAATCAATATCCATTTCTAGAATTGCAATATTGCTTGAATGAACAAGGCATTCAGCAAGGTGGCAATGTTTGCTTTAAGCGTCAGTACAAAAAGAAACTAGGTCATATTGGGGCTGGGCAGGACTTAAGTGCTCGGCCTTATTTTTTACTAGCTTCGTCAACACCCGTGCCGCATTTTACTTCGCCATATATTTCGACTGCGACTAAGCACCTTTGTATCTCAGTGATCAAAACGATTCCCTCTGGCAATAATAAACAGCAGTTTTTGGTTATCGATGTGTGTTTAACAGAATTGATTGAATTTATTATGGGAGACACCAAGCGAGCCAGAATGACACCTTACTTTAAGGTGGGTTATGGCTTGATTGTCGCTTGTTTGTTCTGCTTGGTGTTCTATCTGTTATATAAAGTATTTGCCGGAATGGCGGACTTAGTCTTAAGCGAAGACACCCAGTCAGACCCGCTTAAACCATTTACTATTATTATCTTTGTTACTTTAGCGTTGGCTATTTTTGATTTAGGCAAAACAATTCTAGAAGAAGAAATCCTCATGCATAAGGATATTTTTCGGCACAGCTCAACAAGACGAACGATCACACGCTTTATCTCAACAATTTTGATTGCAGTATCGATAGAAGCCTTACTAACCATGTTTAAAGCAGCACTCGGGCAAACTGAGTATGTTATACCTGCTGTATTGATGATGTTTGCTGTGGTAGGTCTGTTGATTGCACTGGCAATTTACGTTTACCTAGGCGCCAAAGCTGAAGATGTGCTGACCCAGGTACAGCGCTTAAGAGTAAAACACTAATGATAGGGCGCTTTGTTTAAAACGCAGCGCCCTGAAATTGATTAAAGTGTACCGCCAATGCCAATACTTGGGTTAACGTACACAGGACCTACTTTAAATGGCGCATTAATATCTAGGCTTGCATAGGGGGTGCAGGCATTTAAAGCTAACATTGCAGCCGCAAGAGCAGCTAAGCGAATCATTTTTTTATTCATTACATTTGCTCCTGAATTACAATACCAGCACCCGCTGGATCACGAATAATGGCGACGCTGCCACTTCGTACTTTGTCATTTGGTGCCATTAGAACTATGCCGCCTGCGGCGGTTACTTTTAATAGGGTCGCGTCAACATCGGCTACTTTAATGTAATTCACCCATGTGTTGCCTATCTCGGCATCTGGTTTTTTTACAAAGCCAATCGCAGGTGTGCCATTTAAGGCTAAGTAACTGTAATTGCCGTTATTAAGCGGTTTATTTTGTGCTGAATAATTACCAAGTGATTGGTAAAAGGCTTTGCTCTGCTCAGGGTTATCACTCCATACTTCTTGCCAAATCCAGCCGTTATCGGTTTGATGCGTTTCAGGGTCACCATTAACAGTATTGATCAGTGAAAAAACAGCCCCTTGGGGGTCTTCTAATACAGCAATAGTGCCACGGCCTTTAATTTCGGTACTGCTTACTAAGACTTTACCTCCGGCTTTGATAGTTTTTTCACTGACGGCAGCGATGTCTTTACTACTGATAAGGCTCAGCCAGTGGCTGGCATTTTGCTTATTATCAAGTTCAGCCATGCCTGCAATTAATTTTCCGTCTAAGGATGCCAGCGTATAGCTATCGTTAACGGCTTGAAACTGCCAACCAAATACACTGCCATAAAATGTTTGAGATTGTGCCAAATTGGGTGTAATCAAATCATGCCACACAACGTGACCTGAGTTTTTTGTTCCTGAATCACTGATTGCAGGTAATTCACTTGAGGTAAGCTGGCAACCTGTCAATGAGACCGCTGTGACTGCCATTAAAATTATGGCGCGTAAGGGGGTGAGTACTTTCAAAGTTTGCTCCTTGCAAAATGGGGTCAAGTAAAAGCATAGACCATTATTTGTTTGTTATTCAATCAAAAACGATTTTCCCAAAAGGCAAAGAGTTAAATAATTATTTTGCAAAAATACTTAAAGCTTTGAGCAATGCTGTATAGCGCATGTTATAGGCGCTAGGATGGAAACAGAATTATGAGGCTGTACCAAGTTACAACTTAATTGTAATTTAGCCCGCAAGCTTATTGAGTTTGTCTATATTTCTTTCGCACCACTGCAAGGCTTTTTGTTTGTTTTTAACATTAATTTTTTGGTAAATCTTGTGCAAGTGAACTCGCACCGTCGCTTCGCTAATAAATAAAGTATCGGCGATTTGAGGGCAGGTCGCGCCAGAAGAAAGCAAGTGCAGTACTTTAGATTCTTTAAACGTTAAGTTATTTGATTGAATTTGATTTTTTTGCTCAGTTTCGAGCATTTCTCTCATCCATTTATCGCTCACTGTTCTTGGAAACCACAAGGCTCCCTTTTTAATTTCTTGTAGCCCTTGTTAAAAAATATCAGTCTTGGTGTTTTTGAAAAATAACCCTTTTAGCTTTGGCCAGTCTTTTAATGGCAGCACATCCGCTCTATCAGGCATATTAAAAATTACCAGATGATGATAGCCATGAACCTTCATAAATTCACTTATTAATTCACGGTTGGTTAAAGTGTCTAAAGAGTCGTAATTAAGCAGCAGAGTTTTATCATCATTCGCAATACAGTAGGGAAGAGTCGAAGCAGGTGATACAGAATCAGCCGCGCTTTTATTAAAAAGAAAATCCATATTCACGCCAAAAACTATCGATAAATGATAACAAGTAAATTGTGTTGCTGATTATTACGTTTAAAAAATGAAATTCCAACAGAGGAAAATTTTGCGCACATTTTTGTTTAGTTAGCTTTTGCCAACTTGGCTGCACTTAATTAAACATTACCTGAGCTAGGTACTCTTTGGAAGCTGAGAAATTTCTGAAATTTGTTTCTACTTTATTGAAAAACAACAAAAATAACGTTCGCTTTTTGTTCATTTTAATTGTGTTAACTAGTAAGTTTATAGCGGTAATACAGAGCTAAACATTTATTTTTATTTACTAATTTGCAAAGAATTTAGTAGCTTATAATTCGAAAATACGGAGGTGATGTGGTTTATTTATACAGTTTTTGATAAAAATTAAAATAATTATACATATTTTCACAAAACTAACATATAATACCCCTCCAGAGGAAAGATGCTTATACCTAAGCGTCTTTTTTTATGCCTGAAATTTACGGGTAAAAATACACACACACGGTATCCTTTGGAGTTTTAATTGAAATTACGTCACCTCTCACAGTTAACTGTAGCCATTGTTGCTGCATTATCTACTTCAGCCTTTGCTGAGCAAGAAAAAACCACTGCTAAACAAGATGCTTTTGAAAAAATCGAAGTAACAGCGCGTAAGCGTACAGAAAGCATTTTTGAGTCGCCAACAGCAGTGACATCAATCGGCGAAAACCTGATTGATAAAGCGAACATGAGCAACCTTGAAGACATCGGTAAATACGTACCTAACCTAAACATCACTCGTTATGGTGTAGGTAATGCGGCCCATGCATCTGTATTTATTCGTGGTATTGGTTTACAAGACCACGTGATCACAACTGATCCGGGGGTAGGTGTTTACTTAGACGGTGTTTACCTTGGTCGCCAAATGGGCTCTAACTTATCATTACCAAATGTTGAGCGTGTAGAGGTATTACGTGGTCCACAAGGTACTTTGTACGGTCGTAACACATTAGGTGGTGCAGTAAATATTATTACTAAGCAACCTGGTGATGAAGGCATTGTAACTACAAATGCAAAAGTAGGTAGCCGTGGTCGTTTAGCCGGTGACGTTTACTTTAATAACAGCCTTACTGACACTGTAAGCATGTCTGCAAGCGTGTCTTATAAGCAACGCGATGGTGTAGGCGAAGCAATTAACCTTGCAAACCCAGAAAAAGAAATTGGTGAAGAGCAAGAGTTAAGCGGTCGTATGGCGCTTAAATGGCAAGCAAACAGCGACTTATCTTTTGTGTTCTCAATTGATGGTGTTGATAACGAATCAGGCCAATCACCATACACAATTGAACTAACGGCGCCACTTGACCCGAATGACCCATTCAATGGTGATTTCCCACTACTAACAGAAGACATGTTACCAAGCGATCCTGATGATTTAGCAACAACGGTAGCGGGTATTGAATCGACGGCTTATTCAGGCTGGGGTACTTCACTAACAGCTGACTGGGATATCAATAATACGTATACGGCTAAGTTCATCACCAGCTACCGTAGCTCAGAATACGAAGGGGGTCTTGATGATGACGCTGTTGCCCTTAACTTATCAGAGTTCCCTGAAGAAGGCGGCGCAGATCAATATTCATTCGAAATCCAGTTAAACGGTAGCTTCGATAATATGGACTTTGTGTCTGGCTTATACTTCTTTAATGAAGATGGCTTCACAAGCTCTGGCCCGTTTGTATTTAGCCCATTCAATACACCTGATGGTCTTCTGAATGATGGTACTACAGCGTCTTTTGGTGATTATGGTTACTTTGATATCAACCAAGAAACTAACTCATACGCAGCTTATATCAATGCGAGCTATGACCTAAGCGACGATTTAACTGTAGGCGGTGGTCTACGTTATTCGAAAGATAAAAAAGAAGCCGATGCCTTATTCCCAACGTTTGCGACACGTAAATACGTAAGTGCTGATTTTGATGCAGTAACATGGGATTTAAATGCGTCTTACCAGCTTAGCAATAACATGAACGTGTATGGCCAAATCCAAAAAGGTTATCAAACAGGTGGTTTCCCTCCGCGTCCATTTGGTGGTCCTGATCAATTTGTTTCTTTCGATGAAACAAAAGCAATTAACTATGAGCTTGGCCTAAAAGGTCAAGTACATGAAGATGTATCTATGATGCTTGCTGTGTTTGTTACTGACTACACAGACCTGGCATTACCATTCTCAGATCCAACTGCAGGTGGCGGTTTTGTTACTATCGTAGAAAATGCCGGTGAATCTAAAGCACAAGGTATCGAGCTTGAGACAACAATTGCATTTACTGATGACTTTACGCTACGTAGCGCAATTGGTTACCTAGATTCAGAAATCACAGAAGTAGATGACGGTGTATTAGGTATTGGTAAAGGTGACTCACCAGCACTAACACCACGTTGGACTGTGATGGTCGCACCTTCTTATTTCATTGATTTAAGTAACGGTGGCACAGTGGCAGTAAACGCTAACTATTCATACCGCAGCGATATGCAAGGTCAGTCGGTTTACAACCAAAGTGAACATATTGACTCTCGTGAATTAGTGGGCTTCAACATTTCTTACTTAAACCCGAACGGTGACTTTGAAGTGACTCTTTACGGTGAGAACGTGTTAAACGAAGTATACGATGTAGGTCGCTTACAACAATCTGGTTTTGTTGGCGTAATGCGCAGCAATGACCGCAGTGAATTTGGCTTAAAATTCAAAAAAGAATTTGAGCTTTAATTACTAACAAAAAAGGGCAAGTAAATACTTGCCCTTTCTTTTTAATTATTTTTCTCTTGTTCTCGCTTTTCGCGCGCTTCTCTTAATTCTTCAGCCAGTTCTTTTGCTTTTTGCTTGGTTTTTTCAGACAGCTCACCAGCCGCTTCTTTACTCTCAATCCATGCATCTAAGGCAATTTCTTTACCGTCGTCATACATGCTTAATCCCATCTTTTTACTCTCTTCAAGTAACTCTTGCAGTGAGTCGTCATTAAACTCGTTGGTGGCGTCTTTTACGTCGCTCCAAGCATCATTTAGGGCTTGCTTTACTTCCTCTTTTGCTTCGCTGGCATCTTTCTTGGCTTGTTCTGCGTCATCACAACCCGTTAAGGCAATACAGCCTAATAAAACTAAGCTTGCTAATTTGTTCATATTTTTCTCTAATAGTTAATCAACTATTAAGCAGTATAAGCAATAAAAAATGAATATAGCTAGAACAGCACGATTAAGTTTTCGGTTAATGGATGAAAATGATGCCGAGCTACTTTATGAGCTCGATAACGACCCTGAGGTAATGAAACATTTAACTCGTGGCAAAGTATCCAGTATGCAGACCATTAAAGAGGTGTTTATTCCACGCTTGAATGCCTATAAAAATGAGCAAAAAGGGTGGGGGCTTTGGCAAGTAAACATCATCGAGAGCAATGAATTTATTGGTTGGGTATTAGTCAGGCCTATGGGCTTTTTTGAACAGCCTGATTTTAGTGATTTAGAAATTGGCTGGCGCTTTAAAAAAATGAGCTGGGGCAAAGGCTATGCGTCTGAGGCAGCACTTGCCATTGCTAAAGCCGTAAGCGAGCCAGAAGAAATAAAGTCGCTCAGTGCCACAGCACTTCAAGATAACCTAGGCTCAATAAAGGTGATGGAAAAACTAGGCCTTAAGTTTGTAAAAAACTATACCCATAAAGATGAGCAAGGTGAATTACCTGCAGTACTTTATTCATGTCCTAAAGAGCAGCTAAGCTAAGTTAACCGTAACTAATTGACCTTATGGGTTTCACATGTCTAAATGGTCAAAATAACATCAAGAAAAAGGAAGTACCATGGCAAATTTAGTCAAATACGCGGCACATCTGTTGATCGTTACCGCGATATTCTTTCATCCGTCAAGCTTTGCAAAGCAAGCGGCTGTCGCGATGCCAGATAGTTACAGCAGTGATACGGCGCGGGCTATTTTAGAGCAAGGCGGCAACGCCGTTGATGCGGCAATTGCGGCACAGTTTGTATTAGCGGTTACTTTACCAGAAGCCGGAAACATCGGTGGCGGCGGCTTTATGTTGATCCAAAAAGATGGCAAAGGTGATTTTATTGATTACCGCGAAACAGCCCCTGCTGCAGCTCATCGCGATATGTACCTTGATGATAAAGGCGATGTTATTGATAACATGTCTGTGTACGGTATTCACGCAAGTGGAGTTCCGGGCAGTGTTGCTGGTATGTGGCTTGCCCATCAAAAGCACGGAAGCTTAGAGTGGAAAACACTGCTAGAGCCTGCGGTTAAATTAGCCGATCAGGGCTTTATTGTGCATCCTAAGCTAGCCGCAAGTATCGAGCGTTACATTGCGCGAATGGCCAAAAAATCGGTAAACATTAACTTTGCTGATTACTTTGCTGATGCCAAAGCAAATAAGGTATTTAAACAGCCGGAACTTGCCGCCACACTAAAACGTATTCGTGATCAAGGTAAAGCAGGTTTCTACGAAGGTGAGACAGCGAAGATCATTGCGACGTTTATGAAGCAACACGGCGGTATTATTACTGAGCAAGACTTAAAAGCTTATCAAGCTAAATCGCGTACACCGATTAAAGGTAATTGGCGCGGTTACGAAGTGCTCACATCGCCACCGCCAAGTTCAGGTGGTATTGCTATTTTACAATGGCTAAAAATGTACGACTTGGCAAAGCCAGAAGGAAAGCTTGAGCATAACTCGACCACCTATGTTCATATTTTGGCTGAAGTAGGTAAGCGCGTATTTGCCGACAGAGCTGAATATTTAGGCGACCCAGATTTTTATGAGGTGCCAAAAACAGCTCTACTTGCAGATGATTATCTCGCCAAGCGTGCAAGTACAATCCATCCAGATGCCATTTCAACTACCGAGAACATCAAACCAGGTTTACACGAAAGTGAGCAAACAACGCATTTTTCTATTCTAGATAAGTGGGGTAATGCCGTTGCTAATACCACGACCATCAACTTAAGCTTTGGCAGTGGCGTGGTTGTATCGGGCGCAGGATTTATTTTGAATGATGAAATGGATGACTTTAGTGCCAAGCCAGGTGTGATGAATGTATTTGGTGCAATTGGTGGTAAAGCTAACGAAATTCAACCTCATAAACGTATGTTGAGCTCAATGACACCGACCATTCTACTTCAGGATAATAAAGTTAAAATGGTAACTGGCTCTCCGGGTGGCACCACGATTATTAGCTCTGTGTATGAGTCTATTTTAAATGCGGTTGAATTTGATATGACTGCAGAGCAAGTGGTAGACAGCCCACGTTTTCATCACCAGCTATGGCCTAAAAATGTGATTAGATACCACACAGGTCTTGAACCAAAGGTTGTTAAAGCGCTTGAGAAGATGGGTTATACACTTGATGAACGCCATTTTGGTGATATGCATGTGATCATCAATAAAGACGGTAAATTAGATGCAGCCTCTGAAGCATCTGGCCGTGGTAAAGCAATGGTGTTTTAATTAAGCTTTAAACCAGACAAAAAAAAGCACCCTCGGGTGCTTTTTTTGATGAGCTGTTTAACCAATCGCTGGAATAAGCCCCGCCATTTGTAAACCTTGAGCACTAATAATAAGCACACCAAACAGGGCGGCCAGTGCTAAGCCAATATTACCACCTTTAACTTGGTAACCTGCATCAGGATTGCTGCTTCGTTGCTTATAGACCATAGCAACCGGTAAAAACACCGCTAAAATAACCAGCGCAATGGCGGCGTAGCCAAGTGCCATAATAAACCCTTGTGGATAGAATAGCGCAAAGCCTAGCGGTGGAATAAAGGTGATCAAGGCTGTTTTGATTCGATCTTTACTGCCATCACCTTTTTTGAATGCATCAGCAAAAAAGTCGAATAAACCTAAACTCACCCCTAAGAAAGATGTGGCTAACGCTAAATCAGCAAAAATGTTCACAGCAGTAGCAACATGTGGGCTGTGAGCAATGCTAGCAACACTGCTTACAAATCCAGGTAAGCCTTGGCTTTGCAATAAGTCGTTTTGACTCATTATGCCTTGGCTAAGTAACTGCCAAAAAATGTAAATGACTAAAGGTAGTGCCGCACCTGCCACCATTACTTTACGAAGTGTTTTGATATCTAAACCCACGTATTTCACAATCGATGGAATAGAGCCATGAAAACCAAATGAGGTAAACACCACCGGGATTGCAGATAAAATTAGACCTTGTTCAATCGGCATTTCAAGTAAGTGTTGACCGTTAACATAAGGCGTCAGCATATAAAATAAGCTGGCTAATACACACACTTTAATGGTGAACAGTACGCGGTTAAGTTTATCGACTTTGCTAGTACCTAGTGTCACCACAGTACCAATCACAACAGCCAGAATAACTGAGCCAACTTGCGGCGCTAAAGAAAGCGATAAACCATTGTTGAGCTTTTCTTGTAATTGCGCACCGCCACCTGCGATATAGGCAGCGCATAATGCGTAAAACAAAAACATCACCGAAAAGTTAGCGACCCATTGCCCACGTTTACCCAACCATGACTTAGCTAACGTATTGAGGGTTGCATCTCTGTCGGCATATTGATGGAGCTCTAGCATCAGCAATGCTGTGTAGGTCATTAAAACCCAAGTTAAAAAGATTAGTGATAACGCTGTTGTGAAACCAAGCCCTGCGGAGGCGATAGGCAATGCCAGCATCCCTGCACCTATGGTGGTGCCAGCAACAATTAACATGCTACCTATTGTTGTATTTTTAAGCACTTTTTGCCCCTTAAACTTCGTGAGAGGCAAGCAAGATATAACTTGTTTAACAAAACTTAAATAGTTTTGTTATAAATCAAAGAAATTAAATGTAACCTATGATTTACATGTGCAAACAGGCTGTTGAAATCAGCAAATAACTTTTTGCCAAATAGCATGAGTATTCGTGTTGACAAAATCACCATTTAGGCGGATTCTTAAGCTTCTTCAACTTACTTTATTAAATACCATGATGCAGCTAAACCAACGACCAACAAACAATTGTATGCGCCTGACCTCATCAGTCGTATGGTCTGTTATGTGCTGCGGTTAATTAAGTAAGTTTTACTAACCGCGTTCTAAGCGGTTGGTTATTTCCCTTTTAAATTCTCTTCCGCTTTTTTCGCCTTTTTAAAGGAATAAGCTTGTGCCTGTTAAAGCCTCATATTTTTTAATGGTGGTGATTTGGTCAACAACACCACTGGGTATTGTTTGGAGTAGTGAAACGGTAGCGCCGACTCTGGCTGTGTTTTTACGCATGCTGGTGGGGCTGGTGTTGGCTTCGTTTGTCGTTGCTGTTGCCAATATCCGAGTGCCATGGCATCGCCGTGCTTTATTCCTTTATGGCTATTCAAGCATAGGTATTTTTGGCGGCATGTTATTAAGTTACATGGCCGCTAAAACAGTGCCTTCTGGGTTAATATCATTAATGTTTGGCCTTGCACCAATTTTATCGGGCTTACTTGCGCAAAATATTTTGAGCGAACCTAAGTTTAGCGCCATTAAGCTTGGCGCACTTGGCTGTGCTTTAATCGGTTTATTTTTAGTAAGCCAACGCCATATTCAAGGTGGGGTAGAGCAGCTTAGTGGTCTGTTATATGTATTTATGGCGGTGTGCTTTTTTAGTTTGAGCGGTGTGATGATCAAACGGGTAAGAATTGCTATTCATCCAATGGCCACCACATTTGGTGCGTTGGTTTTTGTAACCCCACTGTTTTTTATTACTTGGTTGCTTGTAGATGGCCAACTAAATAGCCAGATGTGGAGTGCAAAATCACTGTACTCAATTGTTTACTTAGGCGTGTTTGGTTCATTAATTGGTGCGCTGGCGTATTTTCATGTATTGCAAAAGTTGAACGCCAGCACGGTCGCATTAACAACCCTGATCACACCAAGTTTTGCAATCGCGATTGGTGGTTTACTTAATGATGAGCCCATTGACCAAGCACTGATTGTTGGCGCGACCATCATTATGATTAGCCTCGCATTTTTTCAGTTTGGCGATAAGTGGCTAAAGCGCTTTAAAGGCGTGGAGTCGGTAGAAATGAGTTAAGGTTAGTAGCCGCTGCAGCGGCTACATTTTTGCAATTTGAATGACTAAACGACGGTTTTTGTTTCGGTCTAAAATGTTGTCGTTGCTAGCAACATGGCGCTTTTCACCGTAACCATCGGTATCTACTTTGCTTTCATCGACCCCTAAGCTAACAATGTAATCCTTAATCGCTTTAGCGCGTTTCTTTGATAATTCGAGGTTGTTCCAGCGACCACCGTAGCTGTCGGTGTAAGATGATATTGAAATAGACTCAATATTGGTGTCGTACTTTAAGTATTCGCCAATTTTGTCTAAGCGTTTTTGTGATGATTTAGTCAGCTTGCTGGTATTAGGCTCATAGTTCATCACTGTGAACGAAATATCTTCAAAGCTGTAAGGCAGCATTGCATCTCGGCACTGTAAAAACGCCCAATAGGCTTGCTTAAAGTTGACACTCGATAAACCAACGGCAATTTTATCGGCACTGTTTTGCCAGTCTTGGTAATAAAATGTCGGTTGGTAACCTTTTTCAAGTTCGGTCAGCATTTCCCAAGCAGTTTTGTTGCCAAGCTCGCCGTCAAATTTGCGTAATAGTTTCATATTCGCTAAGTCTCGAGCAGGCATACCTGCACGCCAACTAGGTGGTACGGCTTTTAGACCAGCAATACTGTACTTGTCTGGGCGTACGACCATATCAAGGTTAAAGTTTACGTCTTTATTTTTACTGGCAGTGGTGCTGAAAATTGCTTCACCATAGTAAGGAACTTCATGATTTAATTGGCATTCTAAGCGAGATGTTTTAACCATTTGCCAGTTCGACATATCAGCATTAGCGGTATACTCACGCATGGCTGCATGCGCATTTATACTTGCAACTGAGGTTAATAGGCCTAGGCTTAAAGGAAGTAATGAAAGCTTCATCACGGTAATTCTCCAACAAATCATCAATGCCAAATAATTGGCAATTTTTGTGTTTAATTGCATCAGCATACTAAACACAGGGCTAGCTGATTAATATAAAGCAAGTAATGTGCCTAAAAACTCAGTAAGAATCTGCGATTTCACACTATTTACTCTAGCAGAGTAGCCGTGGTTTTTGACATAATAGCCAGCTTACACTGGCAAACCAAGAAGACTATGGAAAATACTGAACAAACTCTTTTCGCAAAACGCTTTCGTGGCTTTTTTCCTGTTGTGATTGATGTTGAAACCGCAGGTTTTAATAAAGAAACCGATGCGTTATTAGAAATTGCTGCATCTGTACTGAAAATGGATGACGACGGCGTGTTAAGTATTGATCATACTGTGCATTTTCATGTTGAGCCATTTGAAGGCGCGAATATTGAACAAGCGGCCATTGAGTTTAATGGTATTGATCCATTCTCTGCGCTGCGTGGTGCGGTGCCTGAAGAAGAAGCGATTAAAGAAATCTGTAAAGTCGTGCGCAAGGCACAAAAAGCAGCGGGTTGTCAGCGTTCAGTGGTAGTAGCACATAATGCAGCGTTTGATCACGGCTTTTTAAATGCCGCCATTGAGCGTTGTAAAATTAAGCGCACGCCATTTCATCCATTTGTTAGTTTTGATACCACATCATTGGCAGGTCTTGCACTTGGGCAAACAGTATTAGCTAAAGCGTGTAGGGCGGCAGGTATTGAGTTTGATAATAAGCAAGCTCACTCAGCATTATATGATACCGAGCGTACTGCAGAACTGTTTTGTTTAATCGTTAATCGCTGGCAACAACTCGGCGGTTGGCCATTGCCTGAAACTGAAGCAAGTGAAGAAGAGCAAGACTCAGCCGTTAAAACGACTGAGTGATCTTACCTTCAAAAAAACGCACCATGTTAGGAGGGTAAATACGTGAAAACTGTTTACTCTCTTGCGCTATCTTAAGCTCCACCCCTGGATGCATTAATTCATTCACTTTTAAGCGGCTTGTTGCCAATAAGCGCGCAATCTTAATTTTCACTAAGTGTTTCTTTTTCCTAGTATTGGCCGTTTTAATTTTAATCTGCTGTTCGCTGGCAGTAATCTTTTTAATATAATGCGCCCGTTGAGCTGGGTCGGGTATTTTATTGGCCTTTTTGCGAGCTTGTTGTAAGGCAGCTGCTTTTGTCGCTAATAACTTTTCAAAGTCATTAATTTGCTGCTGCTTTTGGCGTAAATCATGCCAGTACTGAGCAATGAAAACCCGTGTTTTAGTGCCTGATGGCGCACCAAGCTCGCCAGTTTCAATTCGCATCGCATCTAAAATATTGCCACCAATAATTTTGCCTCGCGGGTTATTGGCTTTGCCGACTCGAATAAGGCGGCGAGCGCTTAAATCACAATGTAAAGCTTGGCGTTCAATGAATAAATCTTGCTCTGTTTTTATATGGCAGTACTGAGCATAACCCACTGAGATAGTGCGCGAAGCCGTGATGTTACAGGTAAAGTTTTCGACGTTTTCACGTTTTCTGCCAACAGCCCCAAGCATGACGGTGACTTCACTTTTACTTTCAATTGTGGCTGATTCAACAAAGCCTAATACAGTGATATCCCCCGTGGCTTTGACGCGCATACCATCTTTTACATCACCACTAATAATAACACTGCCATCAAATTCGACATGGCCCGTACTCACATCTACATGATGAAAGCACAATACGTCGTCAACGCGCATACCGCGGGGTAGGGCAACAGGCACCCCCTTCGCATCGGCAATCAACATATCGCTATTATTAGGGTCAATACGCGTTCCTTCGAATGGCTCAAGGGGTAAGTCTTTACCGGGCTTAGCTGGCATCACATCACCAAACACAGTAAAGCCATCTTCACCGGGTGTTGCAGGAACTCGTTGCATTAATGGTGTACCCGGCTTAACGGTAATAATGGCACCTAAATTACGCATGTCGACTTTACCGCCAGAGGTCGCTTGCGGGCTAAGAACGCGGTCTTGTGCTGTAGAGCATAAGCGTACAAATTTAGCATCAGTGCCTTCTTTAGGCATTCTGCCATGGGCAACAATTGCGGTGTAATGGGCGCCCGGTGGTTGCTTAAATTGTTGGCCTAAAAAGGTATCAAGGGCACGTAAACTAATGCCTTTAATCACTCCCGCCTCTGCAAGCACCTCTTGCGCCATATCCATGCTAACAATTTTACCGCCACGGGCTGTTGTTAAGCTTGCTTCAACCACCATGTTTTTAGCATCGACTTTTACTTCAAGGTGAGCATCAACGGCTTTAGCAACCACTAAAGATTGGTTTTGATATTGGCTGCTAGGTATAAACAACTTACCTATATTGGCATCAATATATTCGTAGCAGGCATAAGCAGACTGCTCAAGTAATTCAATTAGTTGAGAACTTGTAGTAGGAAAACCCGCATCTCGAGGATGCTCACACAAAGTGACATAGCCGCTTTGTTCATCGAATGAAAACATCGACATCTGAAAAGCCCTGTAAAAAACTGCCTGTTATTATAGTTATGTGTTGTTACAGGTTATTTTTGAAGAAGGGTAACAACGTTTCCTATTTCAGCACAACTTTTGTACTATGTTAAGATAATGTATGCATTAAATGTAAAAATATGTATAAAAACTGATTTTTCTTGCTGGAAAATTCAGCATTCAAAGGCACTTAGCAAAAATTTCCTGATTAATGCCTTGAGTATGAATAGGCTACTCAGTTATACTGCACGAACACTCTGAATGAGATACCAAATTCAGGGGCTGATTAGGATTCGACGGAATTCAAGACGCCCGAGGTGCATGTCGAGGTGCGGTTGGCCTCGTAAAAAAGCCGCAATTTAAAGTAATCGCAAACGACGATAACTACGCTCTAGCGGCATAATAGCCCGCTAGCACTTCTCCGGTGTATGTCTGTGGACCCGGTTCTGAAGTGTCACCCTACACGGACTCGCTACGGAAACCCTGGCCGGGGTTGAAGGGCTAAAACTAAGCGGCCTCGCCTTTGCAGATCGTGTTCGTCCGAGCTGTATAAGGTTAACTAAAAGACGATACTAAGCATGTAGTACCAAAGGTCGAGGCTTTTCGGACGGGGGTTCAAATCCCCCCAGCTCCACCACTTTAAAACCCACCAAGCCCCCACTACACGGGGCTTGGAAGGGGTTTTCACTACTACTCACCCACTAGCAACACACTACAAACCACAATTTTACTGCACACCACAATTTTAAAGGGCTTCAGAGCATTTGGTGCATTTTTGCTATTCATCAAAAATAAGCCAAAATACACGATTTATGCACGAAAAAATCGCCACATTTAGTGTTTACTACTAGGCTAAACTCACTTTATTAGCTGGTGATAAACATGAATTCCAAAGACAAAAAAGCAATTGTTATGCTGCTCGATAATATAGAATTACGATCCAAACATACTATTGCAGAGCTTCAACTGCTCGTTAGACAAATTGACTCAATTAAAGAACTAATTCACCGTAATGATGTTCAGCAACCGAACTATGAACAAATAAAAGAGCTAGTACAGAATGAAACTCCTTCTCTTCGCCCAACAAGTCCAAACGATCTGATCAGACGCGAAGAAGTTATTAATATGACTGGTCTATCCCGTTCAACTATATACACTCTTATGAAAAATTCTGAATTTCCATTAAGCATTAAGTTATCAGAGCGTTCTGTTGCATGGCGGCGTGGTGACATTCAAGACTGGATAAGCAATAAAATCACTTCTAAAAATTAACTAGTAAACAAATAGCCAAAAACCACTGCTTATAGAAGCAATGGTTTTTGGCTATTTGTCTTGGCTGAATATACGCTATTAAGCTGCATTCTCCCTTTTTGATTTTTTTTCATATGCGTCAATAAAGTTACCGTAGTGTTGATAAAGCTGCTGCGGTGATTTATGACCCATAAGTTTGGTCAACTTCCATAAGTTCATGCCTTTTGAGATGTTACGTGTAGCGAAGGTATGCCTAAGTTGATAGGGATACCGATATTTCACCTCCGCCCTTTCTAAAACTTTAGACCATTGATGCTTTCTAAAAGAGTCTTGGTTCCAGTGTTCACCCTTGCTATTGAGGAAAACATATTCGCTATCATGTTTATTCATTTCTTCTTCGAGTAGTTCAGCAACTTCATGAGAAATCGGAATTGAACGCCTTCCGCTAATCGTTTTTGTTCCCTTCGTTTGCTTTTCTACTACAGCCTCATAAATAGTAACTTCACGGGAGATTAAACAGACATCTTGCTTTTTTAATGCAACCCATTCACTGGAACGAACACCTGTTTCATTGCAAAACTGAATAATGGTTTTTACAGTTCCCTCGGAAGCATCAACAATCTTATCGATTTCATTCGGAGTAAATGGAGTCACAGCATTATGTTGTTTACGAGCATTCACATTGCTTTCAACTTTAATATGCTTGCCAACCTTAAAACCAGCAGCGGGATTTTGAACTATCAATTTATCGATAATTGCATCATCAAGTGCTGAGCGAAGAACAGACAATCGATTAGATATCGTTTTTGCTTTTACTTTTGTACTTGAAGCCTTAACAAAATTCACCAACATCAGTTGATCTAGCTCTGTCACCTTAACCAACCATAAGGGTTTTAAACCATTTCGTGACTTTTTATAACCAGTCACAGTTGATGGTGCTAACCCGCGCTCTTCAGCATTTTCAATATATCTATCAACATAATCTTTAACAGTCGCGCCAGTTACTGCACCGCCAAATAATTCCAGTTTTTTTGATTTTGGGAAGTAGTCAGCATAGAAAAAAGTGCCTTTTGCAATTTTATTTTTAATTTCACCTAGCATGTTGCTTGCTGAATTCATGCCTTGTTGGTTAACTTGATAGCCAACTGTTTCTCGACATTGAACACCTTTATACGTGAAGGCCAATTGAATTGATGATGCCAGTTCATTGTTATAACGTATTGAGACACCGCGTGCCTTCTTTAATTTTTCTGCATCTTTTTTTAAAATCATTATTGTTCTCCGCTTACATAAACTCTAAACTGCCTTCTCGCCACCATTTTTCAACCCCCTCTAGATCGATGGCTCTTTCTCTTACATTCTTATTTTTGTGATAATGCACTCCCAAAACCCAATGACCTCGCTCAATACGACGCTTAACAGCATTCTCATTTTCACCACTCATTACACAATATTGCGTTAACGGAACTACTCTTAACATAACGATTTCTCAGACCTTTATTCTGGTGTTGAAATTAATAATTTAAAAAACAAATGCAACTCGTAATTGAGTTCATTCGAAGCGGCTACCAGCCGCGGTAATTGAGCATTAGCTTTGTCAAAAGCGCTTTGCTTTTCTCATCTAAAGATGTGCAAGCGCTGCTAAAAAGGGCTGTTGCTGGAATGTTTGGAGCATAAGAGTCAATGTCTTTGAGAACTTTTATGTACCCCTGTTTTTCCAGTTCAAACAGGAAATTCTCTTGTAAAATTTCGATAACAGCGCGAGTGTTATAAATGCTGGCTAAAGCAAATCTAATCGTCTGCTCTCCTGAAGATGCACAGCCACTATTCAACAACCGTTTAACATCAACTGACAAATCAGTGAGCCTTTCAACGTCTATTAACGATTTGTCGCTGTTTACTGAAATAGCATCATTGCAATATTGACTAGCCAGTAACTTAACAGCAGACACAAACTCATCCTTATTTTTAGGGGAACGGTGAGGATAATCTATAGGCTCAACAACATTGATTGTCTCAGGTTCATTCTTAAATCGAGGGTAATTCATATTTTGACTCAACTTTATTAAAGGTTTTACAGTTCTTGCTTCAATTTCGTGAAAGCAAAACTAGTTTGCATATATTTTTTATCTATTTGAATGTAGTAATAAAATTAATTCTAAAATACTTTTTACCAATGAGGGTAAGACTCATAACTACTTGAATATGCGTAAGTAAAGCACAATATAGTTCTAAGCATTTTTACAAAAAGAACGGGTATTATTTAGTTATGTTTAGTGTAATAACTGAAAAAGAATCTTATGAGTTAAAACAAACAGCCAGTCGTTACTTCAATATGCTTAGAAATTATCAGGACTTTCTAGATAATGATTCTGATGATAAACCGCCACACCCGATATATATAAGACGCAAATTTCATATGAGTCATGCTGAGTTTTACAAAATACGGCGACAATATACTGGTATGAACGAAGGGCAAATAGCCGAACTGTTAGAGCTTCATGCATCGCTTGAAAAGCTAAAAAAGAGGGAAAGCGAAATAAGAGCATTCAAAGCAATTCAATTCGCATACTTTGAAGCATGTAAATCTGACAAGAAAAGGCGATATGATGCAGACAAAATTGGAACTGCCCATAAATTAACCAGAGAGGAAAAGCTAGAGTTTTTCAATGTAAAATCAGTCAAAAAAGGCGACCTAAAAGCTAATGATCATAAGAATATATTAATAGAAGAAAGCCTATCTCTTTTATTGAAAGCACAACCTGACATTAATATTGAGCAAGCATTTGAACTTTCTTGTCAAATAATGAATCAGAAACTCCTTAAAGAGCGAGTGAACAGCACATATAAAAAACTAAAAAGTCAATTAAGAAGTGAATAGTTACCCACAAATCCGTACAACAACAAGGCGGGTAATAATTTGTTATAAATAAATGTTCAAAAAACGAGCGGTAAAGCGGTAAGTTTATGAATTTATAATGTTTTATTAAGGCGGGTATTATTTTGTTAGGTTTGTTTGACACATGAGTTATGTTTTACTGAAAAATCATTGGTTAAAAGTTTTAACATAATGAATTTAAAGTGTTTAAGCGGGTATAAATTTGTTATGTTTGACGGGTATTATTTTGTTATAAATAACTGAAAAATACCCAACCAATATAACTAAAAAGTACCCGTGTAAGTCATTGATGCAAAACTATATTCGTTGAAAATATGATTTTGAAACATAACTGAAAAATACCCGCATAACAAAATAATACCCGTTTTTTAATAGCAAAATCATGCGGTTATCACGTTTGATACCTTTTTGAGGTATCCCCTCTAGATCTAGATATTAGATAAAGAGATAGATAGAAAAGGAGAATGATGATTTTTTATCTTAATTTTTTATGATGCTAATTTAAGTTGTTAGTCTTTTTTTTAAGTGGTATTTCAAAAATAATAGACTTATAAGCCTCTCTAACGAGTTTTAATTGAAAATTTGAGGCGTGGTGCCATTGATTTAATTTAAGCATCTCAAAATCCCATTGAGGAGCTTTTATTCGAATTTACGTTGTGCATCTCGAAAATGAACCTTGAAATGCATAACTATGCAAAAATTATTCACTTGGGTAAAAAAAAGCCCACTATGTGAGTGGGCAAATGAGAACACTAACTAACGAGGACTTGTGAGTTTTCATACTCATCTTATTGTTCAAATTTTTTGTAGAGCCATTTGGCAACGGTTGGTATTAGCCAAGCTCCTTGCAAACAATATTAACGTCGCAAATAAGGCATATTAAAATAACGTCATACCAGCGCTCGTGTATTCAGCGCAAAACACGGACGGCATGTTAGAATTATAAATACAGCCATTGGATGGATGACTAATGCCAGTTTTAGCACTTTGTGAATGAGCACAGGTATATTTAAAACTCCGCATTCATCGACATTGAGATATCATCACCCCAACAACATGCACCGTGGGCATCATCGAATGTCACAAAATTATCATCGATAAGCATAAAGCCGCTACTTGATGAATCATGTTCAATACTTGAGCTGCTTGAGTCATCAAAACAGGTATCTGTAATATCCATTGGTGAACAACTAGTATCCAATGCATCGCTAACGCCGACATCAATTGATTCGCCAAATGGATTAACGCCAACGTCAATGCAGCTATTGTCTATTAATGCTAATCCAGTTGATGGATTGACTCCTGTAACAGTAACCTCAAAAGTCTCTGTAAGGGCCATTGGTTCCGAGCTTGGTGAATCATACTCAACAGTGCAATGATCAAATAGTTGGTAACTTAATAAATTCATAATTCTATACCTGTTTTGTTTCGGTACTTCTTGAACTTAATGAAAATTGAATGAGATGCAAACAAAAAAAGCGCTCAATGGAGCGCTTCAGGTTATTGTCGATATTTCTTCTTAAGTTTGAGTTTGAAAATCCTCATACTAAGTTCCAACAAGCTTGTTACAAACCAAGCTATGAGGGCATATCCTCCTTGAAATGGATACGATTCATGTAGCTCCATACCAACAACTCGTTCAAGAATAATAGTGATTAAAACCACAGTTGATAATATCTTGAAGATCGTTGCCAATTTACTAATGAAAAACAATCTAAGTCTTTGATTTGAAGTCATGCAGTCCTCCTTTGTTTTGTCCTGCATGACTATGTAGTTTTAGCTTAAGGGAATTTTTGACAAACCTAAGCTGACGGTGAAGTGCTCTTTTTGCTTATGTCTAATGCCGATTTGAGACTGTACGCCATAGAACCATTTTTAGTATTTGATAGCTTTCTCTCTATCATGTTCTCTATTGTGCTATAGCTACTGCCTTTTATTGAGGTATATTTTGTCACAATGTTTATTTTACCTAGTCGCTGGTTTTCACTATATAAATTTGAATTGCTGTCCAGATACAATTCTGAGCTAATTGTCCCCTCTAGATATATAAGAAGGTTTTCAGCTGTTTTAGAGTTTCTTCTAAGTTCAGATTTAATTCTTTTGTTTCTATATGTACCTTCTAATCTCAAGAACTTTGGTGTTGTAAAATCCACGGCTGGATTAGATATTAAATTCTGTGTAATGCACCATTTATTTTTTAAATTTAGTGGTATAGGTTTAGATATATAAGCCAGATCTTGAGAGACAATATATGCAGTGCCTGAATTCTTCGATTTCTTTTTAGGTGGGCAAAAGTAAATCTTAAGCTTGGTGTTATGCCAATCTTTACCTAATTTTTTGTTCAAGCTCTTATTTGTAAAGGTCAACTCATAATTATGAGCTAAATATTTAAAATTAAACTTTGTGCTAGTTCCTAAATCTTGTGTAGAAATAACTTCTGTCAACTTTAACCGTTTGAAAGGAATAGAAGAGTTTCCTTTTATAAATTTATTCGCTCTTTTCGCTTTAATTGAGGATAAAGGTATAGATACTGTTGATGGCTTCTTAGCATTAGCTTCAAATGCATAAAAACCGTCATTAAATTGGAGCTTACACACTGCTCCATTAACGTTTACCTGAAATAAGTAGGATGCAATGTGTTTATCTAAATTAAAGAAATGTTTGAGCTTAGACATTTCTATCTCGGCGATTAACTCTTGCTTTTCAGTCTTTACTTTCAGTCTAAGCTTTTTGCCTTCAGCGAAAACAACATGAGCGATGTAAAAAGCAGGTTGCCATTTCTTTAATTCCCAATCCGGTTTTTCAGCTATTTTTCTCGGTTGGCTAATAGAAAGTGAACTATGGACGCTTGTACATGGATGCTTAGGCCAAGGAGGGCCAAGCTCATCAAAAAAAACTCTTGCTCCATTCGGGTGTTCATAATAAAAAACTGTAGCACCACAGACAGGACACATAGCGTTAGGAGTGGTATAGCCAGAAGAAGATGAGTATGTATTTGCTGGCAAATTTATCTTCTTTATTCCAGCTGCTTTTTTCTGGGGAGCTGTCCTTTTGGCTGAGTAGTTCGATGCACCAGGAATGAAAATTCGTCTTCCATCAGCAAGGGTTCTCCATCCTCCTGACATAGTTACTCCTTCACCACTGGGTAATTTGCACTTCCCCAAAGCACTTGAGGATTATCCATCATGATATCTACTATTATTGGAACGAGCTTACTTAGAAATGCTACTCCATCTCTAATTTGTGCACGGTTTGCTGAGCTTTGCCAAGTTGCACCACCGTGTATTAGTTGGTTTCTCAGCGTATATAAGCGTTGAAGGACAATGGCTACTAAAAGATCTGTGCGCTTAGAAGAAAGTGCGTTATTGGCGGCAACTTTTGCCTTAGCAAATCGTTCTTTCCACTCTCGTTCGGTCAACTTAGCATTATGGTAATCCCAAAATGGTTGATAAACATATTGGTTATCGAGCAATACGCGCACGCTTGATGAAAACTCAGCCCATATCAGGTCATAGAGCTTGTTAGCTTCGTCTAGTTCGACAAGCTTGGCTATGAAAAGAGAAAAAGCTTCTGACTCGCTATGCCTTAACACTTCGGTGTCTTGTGCGTATGCAGCATTAAATGCAATCCAGAGGAATATGAATTGACTGTCTTGGTCATCGTTACATTGCTCTGATTTATCTAGCCAGCTGAGAGCACGATGTACTCTCAGCCCTAAATTGTCAGAAAAGTCACTTCTTATTTCACGTTGTTTTCTTTTTAATGACGTGAAGTCCATTTCATTAATCCTTTTTTATTTTTGCCCAACCACTTTAAGTAAGTCGTTATAACTAGCTACCATATTGAACTTAACTTTTTCAGCTTCATCATCTACCTCTACTTCTTGCTCTAATCGTTTGAAGAACTTCTTGGCACATTCAATCTTGGCCTCTTCAATCTTTTTAAGTTGCATGGTAGACATCGAACCTTTTGTTTCGGCAATGAACAATACATGCTTTACCGTTCCATCTTTAAAGGCGATAGCCCAGTCAGGGTTATAGCCTTCAGTGCCTAATGGTGTTGGTATCGTAAAGCCTTTTGGTAGTTTGGCGTATACCTCAATCTCATTACTGGTATCTAACTCTTCGATAAACTTACGTTCAACTTTTGAATCGGTTGAAGCAAAGTCATACACATGTTTTTTCAGATTCTCGACAACTTTACTAAAGTCGTTAATCACCTGGTTTTGAGTGAAGATGTCGGTATCATACGTTTCATCTATTAAGTCATAAGATAGCTGTTGAATTGTTGCTGTAGCTTTTTCTTCATTGATTAATCGGGTCGCTTCACTGATAAATTGCTCTGGGTTAACTTTGAACTTATCAAACTTTTCAGCTGCAATCCCTTGTAAAACTGCACACACTGTTTTACGGGTAAGCTTTGTATCTTCCGCGATTTCACCAATTAGGTCATAGGGAACAGACGATTGAATAGGTGCATTGTGCAATTGTCTATCTGTTTCTCTAACTTCAAATCCTGCGCCTTGTTTTAGCTGGTCTTCAGTCAGCTTATCTCTTTGGTCACCCACTTCAATCGTATATTGGAGCGGTGTAACATGAAGGTGCTCATTTATGGCAGCGATAGATTTCTTAACTAACTCATCCGAGTCGAAGTTAACTTGATAAACCGCTTTTCGATTGATTTTATTCCAAAGCTTTTGAAACGCTTTTTTCTCAAAATTAGCATTTAATACATTAGATTTAGGTTTACGATCATCTGTGATTTCAGGTATTTGTGCCTGGCTAAATACTCCGTTAATTAGCTCAATAACTTGTTCACCATATGGAACAAGCGATTCAGGAAGCTTACCTAATTCATCGTTTTTAAGCTCAGCATGATATAAGTCGGTAATTTCATCGTTGTCATCAACATAATCATTCTTGATAAGGTAGCGCTCAATTGCTCTTGCCATATCCTCATCGACAACAACATCGCCTTGTTCTGTTTTGATCACTTTATTTAAGAAATACGCTTTATCTGCTTTCTTCGGTCTAGCAGAAAGTGATTCGCTGATATCACTTTGTAGCCCTTTAACAAAGTCGCCAAAGCTCTCATTTGCGACAACGGTAAGCACATTAGTCTCATGGACTGTAGCGGGATGGTCTTGACGTTCACCATGTTGGTTTACCGATATACGTAAACCACGGCCAACCTCCTGGCGACGTGAAACAACATTATCGTAGTCTGCGTGTTTGAGCATACAGATTACAAATACGTTAGGGTTATCCCAACCTTCACGAAGAGCTGAATGTGAGAAGATGAAGCGTTTGTCTTCTTCAAAGCTCAATAGTTGTTCTTTCTTTTTCAGAATAAGATCATAAGCAGCCGTTGCACTCTCATCATTTGCTAAGCCTCGCTCTTCACCACGAGTCTTTATTTTTGGATCAACCAGCTTTTTCTTCTTATCAATCGCAAAGTAACCTTCATGAGTATTTGCCCCATCTATCTTAGCTAGATATTTCTTGTAAGGGTCATCACCTGAAAGCTCAGTCAGATACTCTTCTCTCAGTAATTGATACTCTTCTTCAAAGGCTCTGGCGTATTCACCTTTTTCATCTTCTTGGCTGTAGTCACGGTACTTAACAACCTCGTCGATGAAGAATAAAGACAGCACTTTAATGCCTTTACCAAAAAGGCGACGTTCTTTATCTAGATGTGACTTGATAGTGTCACGTATTTGAATTCTGCGCATTACATCTTCAGTAATGTCGTTAGACGCAACACCTACTTGAATACTTTTACCATTTAAAAATTCTACGGTGTCGGTAACAGCGTTAATGTCAGATACTACAAAGTCTTTATATTCCGCCAATTCACCCGATAAGTCGTATAAGCGGTCACCTTTACTGACTTTGATAACCTTACGCTTAATATCACCTGATTTAAGTTTTTGTTCTATTTCTAAACGAGCAACAGGCGCTTTCTTAGAAATTTCAATTTGCTCTAGGTATAAGTAAGCGTTCGTACCAGCTAATCCATTAGTTTTGATACCACGAACAGAAATACGTTTAACCAGTTTTTGGTTATAAGCGTCCAACGCATCTAACCGATGGATTTTGTTGTGTACCGTTTTGTGAGTTGCAGAGTAACGTAAAATAAAAAGAGGGTTAAACTTAGGCAGAGACTTCTGAGTTGCAGGCCCTTCCATTTTCTGAGGTTCATCCAATATTAAAATTGGACGGTTAGCACTAATAACATCAATTGGGCGGCGACTTTGAAAATCGTCTAGTTC
Source organism: Pseudoalteromonas sp. P1-8 (assembly GCF_001399985.1). Classification (NCBI taxonomy): domain Bacteria; kingdom Pseudomonadati; phylum Pseudomonadota; class Gammaproteobacteria; order Alteromonadales; family Pseudoalteromonadaceae; genus Pseudoalteromonas; species Pseudoalteromonas sp. P1-8. Next base: position 318,903 of record NZ_LJSO01000001.1, on the reverse strand, counting down.
TTCATATATCTTACGATTATCCGCACCAGTAGCCGCAAATGCCTGGATATTGATCACCATCACATTGATGCCAGCGTCAGACGAAAAACTTTCTATTTTATGAAGGTCTTTAGAGTTATAAACGAAAGATCGAATTTTCTTTCCGTATATCTGGTTAAAATGATCGGCGGTTATCTCTAATGATTTATGAACACCCTCACGTATAGCTATGGTCGGCACCATAATAATGAATTTAGACCAACCATATTGTTTGTTTAACTCGAAAATGGACTTTATATAGCAGTAAGTTTTACCTGTACCCGTTTCCATTTCGATATCGAGGTTGATGTCTGCCCCTGGGCTATAATTCTTTTTAACCTTTCCTTTATCATCGGTGCAATGATTTAAATCATTAGATAGTGGTAGGTTTTGCGACTTTTGAATATCGTGAATATTCTCTAGTATCTGATCTGCTGATAATTTAATTTCGGCGTTCTTAAAGCCTTCTCCATCAAACTGTGCAGATTGTGTCTGACCTTTTTTCACCAAACCAGGGTCAATTCGATATTGAATACCTGCTGTATTTGGTTGACCACGAAAGCAGTCGATAACTGACTCAACTGATTTCTTCTGGTATTCAAGCGGTTTAAAGTTAAGCTTCATTTTTCACCTCTTAAATAGACTTAACGTCTGTTATTGGTGAAATTTGCTTAAATATCTGTTCAACGTTTATCTTTACAGAATCATTGGCAAAACCATCATCACGAAATACAACTCGAAGTGGCTGCTTCTCTGCCAATTCTTTAATTAATTCATTTGATATGTTTCTACTAAAACAAGCGATTAAGTCAGCGCTTTCACCGTCTTCATCGGCATTCACATAGAAAACATCTTTTGATGCTATTTTCTGTTTAGATATTGGCAGAGTTAAGCCTACGCCCCAATCGAGTAACACTTGGAATAATAAATCTTCATCCGTTCGATCTTCTTTAATATTTATGACCTGCGCAAACATATCCTCCTGACTAACAAGTTCAGGGCTATAAAAGACATCAGTCATATTTGAATAATCTATTTTTAAAACTCTAAAGCCAGTATCAACCGATGCCCCTTCTGAAGAGTCCCTGATTTCTTTTCCTACCCGTCTTAACCTTTCTTTTGAAACTTCGGAAATATTTAAAAAACCAGCTTTAAACGGATCACTACCTTCTTTGCACACTTCAGGGAGTTGAACTAAGACAAACTTTCTAGCACCGTTGTCTTCCTTGTTCAAAGCCATTACCGAATGTCCTGTAGCAGCTGAGCCAGCAAAGAAATCTAATACAATATCCTCTGATTTGGTTGCTATTCTAAGTAACCTTGTTATCAAAGATGAAGGTTTTGGGGTTTCAAAAACTACTTTTCCATCAAATATTTTGGCTAACTCTTTTGAAGCTGTGCTATTCGAACCAACATCATTTAATAAGGTTGAAGCAACTGTGCCTGCCCGTGTTTGTGATAAAAAACGTTTATCCATTGGACGACCATCACCATTTTTACCCCAGTAAACACTTCCTTCTTCAATCTTCTTCTTCATTATGTCTTCTGGCACTGCCCACATTCTACCTTCAGGTGGTAAATGTTCTTGGCCTGTTCTAGGGTTAACCACTGTATACAACAAACTAGGTGTTGCCCTTCCGCCTTTCGCCGCCGCGGTTATATTGTCAGGTTTCCACCTGCCTCTAGGGTCATTGTCGGGGTTTTTATAATCTTTGTCTTTTTCAGCATCTCTAGGGAGTAAGTGAAGCTCTGTTTTAGTATGGTCTTTGGCATACATTAGAACATACTCGTGAACAGAACCTACAACAACGTTGTTAGGGGCTGTCTTCTTAACCCAAATAAAAGACTCAATGAAATTAGCTTCTCCAAAAATTTCATCACAAACCTGCTTTAAATTTGAATATTCTTCATCATCTATTGAGATAAATATTACACCTTCATCCTTGAGTAGCCTATGAGCAAGTTTTATACGAGAGTAGATCATAGTTAACCAATCGGAATGAAACCTACCGTTGGACTCTTGATTGGCTATTAGTTGATTTTTTTCTTCATCTATTTGATTACTCTTCAAGAGAAAAGAATCAACGCTATCTGCAAAGTTATCTTTGTAAATAAAATCTTTTCCAGTGTTATAAGGTGGATCTATATATATTGCTTTTATTTTTCCAAGATATGTTTCTTGCAGTAGCTTTAAAGCTTCAAGGTTATCGCCTTCAATAAATAGATTTTCTGTCGTATCAAAATTTACACTTTCATCTGAAAATGGGCGCAAGGTTTTAGCAATAGGCGCGTTAGCTGTTAAGAGTGCTTCCTTTTTGCCAGGCCAGTTAAGTTGATAGCGCTCCTGAGGGCCTTCAACAATTACATCTGAAAGTTCTTGCTTTAATTGATCAAAATCTATCGCTAATTTTAAATTGCCATTTACATCTTTGGCTTCAGTTATGCAATTCGGAAAAAGGTTTCTGATCTTTTCAATATTTCCCTGAGATAAGTCGGGCGAGTGCATTTTTAACTTGTCCATTCTTTCTGTCCTAAATCTTTAATTCTTTATTTAATATTTGTTTAAGCAGTTAACTGTTTTAACTGCTGTTTAATCTGTTTTAATTCAGCGTTGATAGTGACTTTGTTCTTAAACTGTCTTTCATTGCTGAGTTTTCTACTAGCTTGTTGCTGCTTTTTCTCCAAGCTTTTTATCTCATCCAACCGATGGATAAGCTCCGTAAACGATTCATTTTCTCTTAGGTCATAAGGGAGTAATGAAGCCAATAGCTGTTCGTATAAGCCTTTGGTATTCAATGCTACAGGTAATTCGAAACGGGCTAAGTTTTCTTCACCAAGTGAAAGCTCAGATTGATAATATTCCGATAAGCTCACGCCACCATTGACTCCAATGACCTTATAGCAAGCTGTAACATATTGCTTTTTGGTAGTAGTTTTAACTTCAAAAACAATTGGGTGAGGTATGGCTTTGTCGATAGCCTGAAGTACCTCTGTGTTTAGCTGTTCACCTTTTAATTTAATTTCAAAGACTTGTATTTCTGTAATGTCTTTGTGAGCTGCTATATTTAATGTTTGCGCAGATAATTTTTGTGCCCAAATAATTTGCTCTACTTGGGTGACGAACATTTCTTTTAGCTTAGAGTCAGCGTTTGCTTGCTCGTACAGCTTAGTTTTAGGTAAATTTCGGTTCACCTGTGTACCGCTTGGATATTTAAAAAATCCTTTTTTTGAATTTTTAGATAGTTGATCCATTAACACTCCTTTTGAATCACTAAAAAGCTTATTAATTCGAAGTCATCTAGCCCTTGAATTGTGTTAACCAAAGCAGAGGTTTCCCCACTACTAAATAAACTATCAATATCTTGCTCTTCTTTAACCGCAATCATTGAGTGAATTGTATTGGATAGTAGCTCAGAATACTTTTCCATTTCTTTGCCGTCGTTGGTTTGTTCATTGAATATCTTACAAACAGTAGCAACTGGTTCCGATATACCTTTACAAGATGTGCGCACTAGGTCGAGTATGCGTTTGACTTCAGAGTGGTTAGCAATAACTTCACCATGCTCACTGATATAAACTAGGTAATAAGGATGTAGGCGGTTCTTCTGGTCGATATTCACACTTTCATTGACGTTTCTTAATGTGAAAATAACCCCAGGTTTTAAGCCTAGTGATTCATCACTAGGCACAACGGCGTGCATACCATTTGGTATACCTCTAGGCTCACCTTGCTCCTTCACATAGTTAAGTAAGTCCATTCTAAATTCATTTAGACCAAGGTCAGTGATCGATATACCTGTTTTTACATCTTCTAACTCGATGACTTCTTCTTGAAGGCGTTTAAGCTGTTCTTTGCGATAACTCACATCGTTCGCTTTTGCACTGAGTACGTTGTCATCTCCAGTGGCTGTAACGTCCACTATTGTCATGCGGCTTTCAACACGTTCTTTTAAATTAATGTATTCATCTAAAGAAATATCAGGCCAGTAGTTGGCAAGTTGGATTGACTCGTTCGGAGAGCCGATACGGTCTACACGGCCAAAGCGTTGAATTATTCGTACAGGATTCCAATGAATGTCGTAATTAATTAAGTAATCACAATCCTGTAAGTTTTGGCCTTCGGAGATACAGTCGGTAGCGATTAGAAGATCTATCTCTGCTTGTTCATAGGGAAGCACAAGGTGTTTTTCTTTAGACTTAGGAGAGAATAACGTCAGGCACTCTTGTAAGTCATAGCCTTTTTTACCCGTTTTAACCGTCGTTTTTGGATTACCTTGCCCAGTAACTCTAGCCGTATGTAGACCTTTTACTTCAAGTAACTCTCTAGCAAGGTTGCTATATAGGTATTCGGCTGTATCGGCAAATGCAGTGAATATTATGACTTTTTTATTATCAGGGTTTATAGGGTTCTCGATTTTGTCGAGCACGTGTTGTTTCAAGTGTTGAAGCTTAGCATCGTGCTCAGGCGTTATCGTTTTCATTTCCGTTAATAGCGCGGATATGATTTCAAGGTCGCCACTTAAATCTTGCTGCCATGAGGGTAAGTCCATATCCATAAGCTGGATCTTAACTTTTCCGCCAATTTCCATTTCTTGAAATGTTGGTAAATCATCATCTTCTGAATCTACCGCTGCTAGTGCACCCGCGAAGTCATCAATCTCAGTAACGCCATTATTGTCATAGAACGCTTGAATCATTTTGAGCGTGTTCGCATGGTTATCATATAAGCTTTGAAGCGTTAATCTGAAAGCTTCTACAGAGCTTTCTAGTCGTTTCAATAAGTTAGTTGTCATTAATGCAACTAAACTTTTTTCCCTGTCTACTTGGCGTAGTTTACCTTTGCCTCCTTCAACTTCAGTGTCATAGAGATCTTCATACTTTTTGAGACGGCTAGGTAATATGTAGCTAACAGGTGCATAGACAGATAGCTTTAACAGTTTCAATTGAGCGAATATTTCATTCAGGGAAATAACGCCTGGCTTATGTGTCAATGGGCACTGATGAGATAGAGGTTTTCGGCGCGTTGGAAACTTGCCGATATCGCTCGTATCGTAAAACGTCTGAATATGTTTGCGAGATCTTGCAATGGTAACGGCATCAAGCAACTCAAAAAAATCAAATTCTAACGCATTTAAAATTGCCACTGGCGTTCTTTGCTCTGGTTCTAATTTAGACCAGTCATTGAATGCTCTCTGCGCATTTTTAAAAATAGTGTCTATCGATTTTGTAGTGCGTAGCTTCTCGGTTAATTCTTCTTGGTTTCCTTCGTAAGCTAGGGCTAGCTGATTTTTTAAATCGGTGAAGCGGTTATTTACTGGTGTCGCAGAAAGCATTAAAACCTTTGTTTTTACACCAGCTCTGATCACCTTATTCATTAGTTTTTGATAGCGAGTTTCACGATCTTTAACTGGATTGTCGTTTCTGAAATTATGCGACTCATCGATAACGACTAAATCGTAATTGCCCCAATTAATTCGATTAAGAGGTGTACCAAAAGACTCGCCGCTAGTTCTATCCAAATCGGTGTGACAAAGCACATCATAGTTAAAGCGATCTTTCGCAAAGATGTTAGTTTTTAAATTTCTATTGTAGTTCAGCCAGTTATCAGCAAGTTTTTTGGGGCATAGGAGCAAGACAGAGCGATTGCGTAGCTCGTAGTATTTCATCACCGCTAGGGCTGTAAAGGTTTTACCTAAACCTACGGAATCTGCCAAAATACAGCCGTTGTACTGCTCTAGTTTGTTGATAAGGCCAGTTGCGGCATCTTTTTGATAATTAAACAACTTATTCCAGATAAGTGTATCTTGGTATCCTGTTCGATCATTGGGGAGAACGTCTTCATTTAAGTCATCAAGGAATTCAAAGAAAATGTTGTAAAGCATTAAGAAGTAAACTTTTTCTGGCGAGTTTTCTTGATAAATAGATTCGATATGCTCAACGATTGAAGAAGTGACTTCTTTAACTTTGTTGTCGTCCTTCCAAATTTGTTCGAATAATTGAACGTACTGTTGCGACATCATATTGTCATCAATTTTATGAACAAAGTTAGATACTGCATTTCCTTTTTGATACCCCAAATCCACTGCTGTGAAACCATTTATAGGCATATAAGAGGCGTGTTGTTGTTCGCCATCGACAACCGCAAATTGTTGCATGGGAGCATTGGTGGTATTGGATTTAAATGTCGCTTTTTTTCGAATCCAATTTGCGCACTCTCTTGCTATGGCTTTTTGATTTAACTTGTTTCTAAGTTGAATCTCGAATTCTGTGCCGTAAAGACTTGTTTCGCCTTTATTGCTTTTATCTTGTGGGATAAAGAATTCCCGACGTTCTTTCTTTAGTTTGTCGGTTACATTACTTGGCACAAATGTAGGAGAAGTGAAAATAAACTCCAATTCATCAATATCTGCTAATTCATCTTTCAGTGCTTCATAAGCATAAATAGAGAAACATGAGGCGGCTATTCTTAGCTTATCGCCAGATTGAACAGTCTCTTTTAAGTCATCACCTAGTAGGCTATTGATGTTGTCGATTATTTTCATTTTTACTTTTCCGTGTAACCTGGTGCAATCGAGAGGTTATCAGCACCATAAAGAGTTTGTCTGTTCTTTAACCACAGCTGATATTCGCTACCTTGTAGTGAAGCTTCTTCAGTGCAGTCTACATTCCAGCGTCTCAATAAATAACCCGCCATAGCAGCACGGATATTGATTTCTAAACTTCCATTATCCATACCATAATCAAGCGCAATCGCAGTTGGGTGCTTTATGTTTTTCGGATGAGGAACTAATTCTAGCGGCATCATTCTCATCCATTGATGATCTTCAAGTTTTGATTCACATTCAATAACGGTACTGTTCTTAATTGTAACCTTGGTAATCCTAGTTAAGACAAAATCTCTGAAGCTTTGAGTTTTGCGATCAAATCCTCGAACATGCCAACGAAGGCCATTATCAATAATGGTATGAGGAATAATCTCTCTTGCTTTTGAGCCTGAACTTAAAGAAGTATAAATGATGGATATTGGCTTTTGTCTTAATATGGCTTGAACAATTTTGGCTACTATAAAAATATCAGGGACATTAAGTTGGTGTGGTGCGTCAACAGGAAAAGGAATATCTAAAACACCGTCAAATCCATCACTAATTTTATTCGACAGTTTCGCCATAGTTTGGCGAGCGTCATAGTTAAAAAGCGGTTTGAATGATTTTGCCTGAAAATATGTTCGTTCTTTCTGATCAAATTCAATATTTAACGGCGCTAGATCCTTATAAAGGGCTAAGTCTCTAGTTGCATTAGCCATTCCCATTTCAAATTTTGATGTGAGTTCTTTACGTGTGATTTGACCTTTAAACAATAAAGAGAAATCTATAAAAGACAATCGTTGCTTTTGAGCAAAATTCAGATTGGCTATATCGGCTGCTTTTTCTTTTGATTCTATCAGCGAACTCATATTTGTTATATTAGTGTAATCAATTTGATTATACCAATATAGTTGATTTTTAAGGATAGTCAATTGAGTTTGTCATTTCTTCGAAGACAGTTTCAACTTTTTCAAACATGAAAAAGTTAACAAAAGCTTGAGCAAAGCTCAACAGTAAATCGCGTAGCATCTAGGGCAATGAAATTGCTCTGGATGTGAAGCCGGAGTCAGTATCGCAGATTAAGCGCGTTCGAATTTTGCTTCAGCAAAACTGGTTATCACTGCGAAGCAAAGTGGTAGCCAGCCAAAACGCGATAGCGGCACCGAATTGGACAGGTGCATTTATGCCTCTTTCCCTGAACAATGACGGGTGAGAAGGCGCTTAATCAGCGGTAGCTGACTCCGAGTGAATCTATTACCGACAAACGAAGTGAGGAGAGCCAGTGTAGCGACAAGTCGCGTAAAAACTGGCGTGTAAAAGATTTACAGATAGAACGAAGTTCTTCTCAATTTGGAATAATTGAGTTCGCTAAGCAGACTGCTTGGCAATGCGAAGCTCTAGCATACTGCAAGGCATATGCTAAGCCTGTGCTAATAATTCGTATTGTTTGAACCTTGTTAATTTGGATTAAATAAGACAAGGATGAAACATGAGACAAGTCGATAAATACTTACAGCTAACGTTAGCTTATTTTGAAATGCCAGACATTACTAATCCAGCACAACTCGGCTCTGTCCGAGAGGATGCTGTTATTAGCTGGGTTGGTCGATTCGGCATGAGCAGTAAAACGGTAGTTCAGCAATTATTATGTATAAATCGGGAAGCCGTTAATAAACTCATTAATAGAATGAAACGTAAAGGGCTTTTGCATGTTCACCAAACGTTCGGTAATACCGACCAGGGGTTTATTGTATTAACGAGCGAAGGTTTTCGACGTGCTGAATTTATTTTACAACAAGAGTTGCATCTGAAATCAGATGTTAGTCGGATCAATGAACGCAACTTGGTTCATGATCTCAGTATTCAGCTTGTGGTGATAAACCTAATTCGTGATAACAAAATAGATGGTTTGATAACTGAGCGTGAGCTAGCGTTGTGCTTAGAGCAACGTAAGAATGATGAACGATTGGTTGACGGTATTGTTAGGCTTGCAGGAACAATGACCAATGTTGCTATTGAAATGGAAACATCGAACTCTAAAAACAAAGGCAACGGTGAGCTTCGCAAACGAATATTAGATAAATATCATCAGCAGCTTCATTTGAAAGATGGTCTGTATAGCCAAGTATATATGTACAGCCATCGGCAACGGTTCCTAACTCAGGTTGAGAAAACTCATCAGCGTATTTTTACCACTTCTAAGTTTGGCTTCACCAACCAACAAGTTGATATTTTAAAAAACAATATAAAATTTAAAGCTCACGAGTGCAGCCATATTTATGAGTTAATGTTTAACTATGGGCGTAAACTCACTTTTGAAACAAACGCTCCAGAAATTAATATAAAAGGCTATTTAGAAAAGTTAGATGAACTGACTGCATTGGCAGAGTCGTCATCAGACACTGTTTTGCGGCTGCGTTTAGATGGATTTAAAGATGCTGGGGTAGTGCTTGGTATTTCACATACAGATTGACCTGTGGGGCGTATAGCCCCTCTTAATTTTGACCTTAGCATTCAGCTTTCAAAATTATTCATATTGAATAATCCTGAATACTTAACAAGCAACCTCATTGCTTGTCGAACCAACGGAAAAATTCGATCTGAGGTTTATCAAATTTTCAATACGTTCGCCGCTGCATTAAAAAAGCATGGCAGCGACATAGAGAAAAGTTAGTTTTTGGTTCCTGCACTTAAATATAACTAGTGCCGTATTGAGAGAAGTTTTTTGGTGTTGTTTGAGTTTGAAACTGTGAATGAATAAAAAAGGGCTGATAGCCAGCCCTTAGAAAAAATCGATCATTTCCTCAAATTCATCATATGCCTCGGAGCTAAAGCAACGTTTCTTTGATATTCCAAATATAGAGAACAGCTCTTCATCTGTGACATTTTCAGCTAGATATTTTTGCATAATTGAGCCGAAAACCGAGAAAATTAGCCCTCGCTCATTTGCCTCAAAAAACTTTGATTGCAACTCTTCAGGTAGTTGCTCTACTAAGCCTTTCGATAATACAAAGCCGTTGGTTTGAAAGCGCTCATTTTTGTGCTCGTAAATATAGTCCAGTGAATCTGAATCAAAATACCAGCACACCCTAAACCGATCATCCCAATGCTCAGGCGTTCGAGTTTTCCTCGTAAATAAATGAATAAAAGGTGTTTGATCATTTTCTGTCTTGTTATTCATGGGGTAAGTCCTTAGTTGATAAACCTCATGAGTAATTAAGTTCGGCACCAGAGAATTAAGCCTCTTGATTGCTATCACATTCATCCAAAGCAATGATGAGTTGGTGCAAGTTAGTTTTTCTAGAATCGTAAACTTGGGTCTCAAGGGCTAGTTCAGCTAATATTTTCGCAATTCTTGCCAGTGCGTCTTTTTCAGCTGGGTGTAGGTGATCAAGTTGATAATCAAACATACGATACCAGTCCAACTTATATAGGTTTTTACTCGTTAGGTTTTGTGCATCGATTGAGTGTTGAGTTATCGCAATAGCTCGACCTAGTTCTTCATTTAAAAAGCACATATATGAGCCTTTTAATGGTTTACTCTTCATAAAGCTTTCTCCTTTTAATTTGCTTCAGTTGATATCAAGGAGCAGGCTGAGGAAAATTTATAAAGCGCTTTGATTCTAAGTTTTTTTCATTAAAGTCAAAAAGCCAAGTAAAAGCTAAGAAGAGTAAATATATGGAATGGGTATTGTTTTTAAGCTACGTCATATATGAGGCCATCAGAGTCTACAAAGAGTGTAAACAAAATAACCAAACGTTTTGGCAGTGGTGTAATACACCACTAGACTCTAAAGATGACTACAAAATAGATGCGTAATGATTGATTTAATGTTTATCGCGGGCGTTGGGGCAGGTACAGTGCTGGTCTTTTTATTGGTTTATTATGTGATCAAAAAGACACTTGAAGCCAAGTATATAAAAGAAAAATAGCACTAAATTTTCTGGTAGTGGAGCTAGGTACTTCTGAGGTTATTAAAATTTAGGAGACCACAGTGAACACTAACTTAAAATCAATCGAGCTAACAGAAAAGCAACCAAGTATTGCCAGCGATGAAGACTATATTGCCCTTTATGAAAAGGGGACAGAATACATTTACTACGTACGTAATTATGTTATGTCGCAAGAATTCATTGTATTGAGTGCAGGAATGTTTGAATTGCTGCCTGAAGAGCATAGACCGATAACCAACGTCTTTGTTCAGTCTAACTTTTATGTGCTCAGGCAGTTAAAAAGCCTCATCAGAGAGCATGTATTGCAGTCAGGGCAGTTACAGCATTTCTATCATTTGTTTAATTGCTCGATAGCTGATTTTTTTGAGAACCTTTAAATATGTGATTGGGGCAACAACGCAAAGTTTTCCCTTCATGGTCATAAATAATGTTAACGGCAAACTTAATCTAACAATAGTAAAGCTGTTACCACATAGATTGATGCCCACCTTTTGGTGGGCATTTTCATGTATTTCGGAAACCTTGTTTCGTTTAATCTTTTACATGCATAAATTTATTAGAGGATGAAAATGGTTACATCAAATTTCTATGTGAGGTGGGCAGTTAGCTACAGTGACTCGACATATACCGATATCGTTTCAAAACTTTCGACAGATGATTTGGAGCAATATTATTGTGAAGAAGCAGAGATCGACTTAATCATATTCGAAGATGATCCCGACTACAGTTATAGTCAAGAAGAGTTATTTCTTATTAAACCAGCACATGACTTGTCGATACCCCACTGGATTAAAAGTCGCTTCAAGTTTGAAATAGATGCGAATATGAACATTGTTTCTTTAGGTTAAGTGGTTAGTGCAGGAAAAGCTGTTTATTGTATTTTGGAAACGTGTTTTTGAATAATATGTTTTAGTTTACTTTGTCATGCGAGTAGTAGTCCCTTGAATAATTTCGAGCACATTGAGAATAAGCAACAGTCTAATTGTCCGAAACCAAGATTTTGTGCATTTTACCTAATAGACGGCCATGTTGAGTTAAGTTTGAGTAGTCGAACTTTAGCTGCCAAACATGATATTTATCTGATCGTTCAAGCGCTGTATGATGAGAATGGACGGTGGATTATTAGTGATGAGCATGATCACTATAAAATACAGAAAAACATGTGGGATTACCTTCATGATTTACCAACTATTGAAGAAATCCCATTACGTGAAACGATAAGCAAACTCAACAATAAAATTGAAGATAAATATGGGTTAACCATAGCTTCATCATCGGAAATTCAATTCCTAGCTCTGCGCGAAAATGACAACCTTTGTGTCGATCCAGAGTATTTAGCAACACAAAAGTATAGAGATACCAACCTTAATAATGCGGCCAAGGGCGAAGGCTATGTTGTAACAGGTTATAAAACTGAAACTCAATGGGTAGATAGCTTAAACAACACCGCTGAGCGATTTACACCAGGGGCTGTTGCTGTTGATGCTAGAGGCAATAAGTGGGTAGCAACTGGCTATTACCCAGTAAATACTAAAGGTTTAAATTGGCGACTTGTTTACCAAGTCTCAGATGATGTTCGTTACAAAGACGTAGAACTGGGAATTTATGATATCGATGCGATAACTCTCGTTGATGTAAACGGTAACGTTATCTGATTTAGAGGAAGTAATTGCTATTTGACTGCTGTTGAGTATATTTGTTACTTACTAATAGTTAGTATTTCGCTATAACAAAGTTGAGGTGAGGAAAGTGCTGTGACACTAGGTATCTATATTCTTCTCGCGTTCATTATTACGATTGTTTGTGTTTGTCATGCATATTATTTACTGACAAAAAAGAGTGTGGACACCATGAATTCAATCAGTAACGATGAAAAAGTAAGCTCTAAGGGATGAAAATGTCTATTGAATTGCTTTGGTTTATTCCTGCACTAATCTTAACCTTCACGGTTTTATACTCTATACATAACGTTAAAAAGAACGATAAAACTGATTAAGTTTAACTTATTTCGCTATGCTTAGAATTGAGCTGTAAAATATTCAAATACAGCTTCCCAATTTGGGTAGTCGCTCTGCCCAAAGTGAATTAGCTTTCCCTCAAAATGCTCTTGCCCACGCCCATTGCTATGGTCATCAATTAGGACGTCACCCTTGAGAAGCCCTTTATTGCTGCAAATGATTAAGTTAGAGGTCATTTCATATCCAAATTTGTCTTCAATCCATAATCTTTTCTCTGTGTAGGACAGAGGATTTTTGGTAGACGGGGCTGTTAAAATATACAAATCAATATCTTTTCGAGACCTTAACTGTTCTATAGCGCTTAAAGCACCTTCTATAGGCTCTAGGCTTCTAAAAAAACCAGGTTCACTTTGTGGATATGAAGTAGCTGACGATTTAGCTTTTTTCTCGCGGATCTTAGTTGAGTAATCACAAAGAACATCATCCATATCAACGTAAACAGTCAGCATTATTTCCCCAAGTTTTATCAAGCGTATTTAGGTTTTAGTATATGGTATTTTATTTATATAAGTAATTAATAAATAGATATTTTTAACTACGACGAAACGTTGGGGATATAACGAAAACTATCGCTTGTGAATACCTGTTTTTTAACCAGGCTTAAGAGTGTTAAAAATGCTTTCACTTGTTACTTATTTAATATTTCGCATTGTTCGTAATAGTGTAATTAAGCAGTGTTGTGACTGAATTTCTGCCGCAATAGTGCTTATTTACATTATTGTGAATGAGCAATATTCCTACTTTCAACTACGACCTTGAGGTGGGGAAATATCGAAATACTACCTACCATGTTTGATAAACACACTTATATTTTTGGTGTCGTCGCAGTTGGAACGGTATTTTGGTGTCGTCGTAGTTGGAACGGCATTTTGGTGTTGTCGTAATTGGAACGGCATTTTGGTGTTGTCGTAATTGGAGTGGCATTTTGGTGTCGTCGCAGTTACTTTGGTGTCGTCGTAGTTACTTTGGTGTTTAGTTGATTATATAAACACAATCTTTGAAATAATAAAAATAACAGTGAAACCTATTTTTCAACTACGACTATGTTGTGGGGAAAAATCGAAGCTCAATAACATGGGTTCTACCTTAGCGGGTATAACCGATGTTTGAGTTTGAAAACTGTGTGACTCTTTTAGCCTAACTGTGTTACTTGTTGATTATTGTAAAATAGTAGAATCCAGCCTTACATGTAACAGTTACAGCATTTCTATCATTTGTTTGATTGCTCGATATCTGATTTTCATGAGAACCTTAAAATATATTATGGGACAACAAAGTAAAGTTTTCCCTTCATGGTCATATTTAAAATTAACGGCAAACTTAACCAAACAAAAGTGCAGCTGTTATCACATAGGTTGATGCCCACCTTTTGATGGGCATTTTTTTAATATTTTATAAATAAAGGGTAACCCTAAAGCAGGAACTACACAATAAATACACTAGCACTGCTATAGCCCTTTAAAGTTTGGGGTTGGACGCTCATTCAAATCCCCCCAGCTCCACCAAATATGAAAAAGGCTGCTCTCAGAGCGGCCTTTTTTATTGCCTAAAATATAGAAGTAATAGATGGCATTATTTACTATTTCTTATCTATGGCATCACAGGGCTGATACCATGTTAACCTTTCAGATGCTAAGGCTGAAATAACTTTATTAACAAAACTTTGACCTCCGCCTATTGGGTTATAAATGCCGATTACTCTGGGTGTTATTCTAATATTCTCGTCATGGAGCAAAGCTTTGATCGAACCGAGTGATAAAATCGAATTTTGAATGGTTGTTTGATTTAACTCGCTTGGTAAAGGTAGATTAGCAGAAACAAGTTCACCTGTAGCCCCCAGTGTTTGAACAACTAAAGTACCTGTTAAGTTTCCAGCTTTTGCTTCAGCTGCAATTGCAGGTAAACCAGACAAATTCACATTTCCATTTAAGACATTAATAGTCGCAGTGAGCCTTAACCCAACTCCTACATATACTGGCAAATTCACGAGTTCATAGCTCTGAATATCGTAGTTAGACAAATCAAAAAGTGATTTTAGCTCTTTGTTTTCATCTACCTTTGAGAATAAACCATCATTTGGATTAACTATAACATTATAATTAGATACTACATTATTTGGAACGTGTTCAAATAACTTTAGGGGTTGGCCTTTTTTGTAATTTGGGTAAGTATATTCAGCTCCCCACCATTTTACATCTGGTATTTGGCCGGATATTTCTCTTTTAACTAAAAAGCTACCCTTTGTGGTGTCTGTATTTGCATAGTCAATAATAACTTGATAAGAACGACCTTCATAACCAATTGTTGATGGGCCAAAGTTAAGTGTCCCATCAGATGTAAATTCAGCAACTGCTAAACGAACTGTTTGATCAGGAAATGAATCTTTTAAATTGCGCAAAACAATTTCTTTATTTTTAAATCTAAGTTCGTTATCTGCTGGGAAGCAACTAGCCCCCTCTAGAGTCTGTACAGGTAAGGGATCAAATGGTATGTAACTATATGATGTTTGTTTCTCAGCTAATGTATCAGGAATTTTAGTATGTGAGGTACATCCAGCTAGAACTGAGATAGATAAAATAAATGTAATAAACTTCATGAGCATTCTCCTTTGCCTAATAAAAAAGTGTATGCTTTTATCTTAAATATAATGAATTTTATTTATATTATTTTAAATTTTAACTTCGAATTTAAAATAATATATTAGTTCTTTTTTGAGGGTGTGCAAATTTAAATTTTTACAAGATTTTTATGCTTGGTAATTTTAAAGTGTTATTATATTATCGATGTGAAATTAAATATAAAATAACCTCTAAGCACAGATGCTTAGAGGTTTTTTTCTATACAACCAACTGCACAGCATCAATAATCGGTTTGTTTTCGGTATCAATGGTGTCGATGATGTGTTTGTGTAGGCGCTTTTTGTGCTCTGCGAAAATAGCGCGTTTTTTATCGAATTGGCTGGCAAATTCGAGGGCGGTATTAAATAAAGCTTCGCTGTTTGGGCAAGCTTGTTCGATAACATGATCTGTGGCAAGTTCGCCAGCGGTAACGCGGCGGCCAGTTAGCATCATTTCGTTAAAACGATAGTCTGGAATGGCTTTTTTAATGAAAGCGAGCATGCCCGGTAAAAACGGGATCGATAAGTCCACTTCGGGGAAGCAGAAGAAACCACGGTCGCTTTGCATAAACCTAAAATCACAAGCGCACGATAAAATGGCGCCATTACCAAATGCGTGGCCATTTATCGCTGCGATTACTGGCATTGGGAAGAGTAATAGGCGTTTAAATACCGCATCCATCGAGTGCATAAAGCTACTTACTTCTGCAAATTTTTGTGTTTTTAATGCGGGCATAAGCCAATCGGTATCTATGCCCAAGCTCCATGACTTTTCGCTGCTTGAAGTGATCACCAGTGCTTTGTGTTCAGGATTACGTTCGATTTCGTCAAGGCAATTTAAAAAAGCCTCTGCAAAAGCAGGGTTATGACGATTTTCAGCTGTTGTCATAGTTAAGATAGCAACAGATCCTTGTGTGCTTACATTCATCAGTGTCATGCTGTGCCTTCATTTTTATTGTGTTGTGGGCATAGTTATAACCCATAGGTTTAACAAAATAAACCACAAGTCTGACCAGTTTTAAATTTAGGGGCACTTCTCTTTTGGTTGATATGGTCTTTTAGTCGAAAGGGTTTTTCAAATAGTCGCTAATAGTGGTGAGCCATGATAGCGTTAGCTCAAACACACTATTTAAAGCGTAACAATGGATTTGATCAGTTGGCAGTTTTTGGGTGGAGATTTATTAAGTCCGATCAGCACTATAATGCTCATTGTGGTTGCGGGCTTTACTTCTATGATTTCAGCAGCTTTTGGTGCGGGTGGCGGATTAATGCTGCTGGTGATCATGGCATCTATGCTTCCTATGAGTGTGGTTATTCCTGTCCATGGGTTAGTGCAGTTAGGCTCTAACGCAAACCGCTTTTTATTTACGTTTAAACATATTGATGGCGCTATGTTTGTGTACTTCTCTTTAGGGGGAGTCATAGGAGCGCTGGTTGCCTCAACGATTGTCACATCAATTCCCCTTGAATTAATGAAAATAGTGGTCGCTGCCTTTGTGCTTTATTTACTGTGGGGTGTGACGCCAAAGCTCAGAGAAACCTCAAAGTTATGGCGTGTTCTTGCGGGGCTTTGGACCACGTTCATTTCGATGTTCGTCGGGGCAAGTGGGCCTTTGGTTGGCAGCTGCTTATATGTCAATAATTATAATAAGCTTAAGTTTACTGCCACATTTTCAAGCTGCATGACAGTACAACATACCTTAAAAGCGATTTTATATGGGGCTGTGGGCTTTGCATTTTGGCAGTGGTTGCCGCTGGTTATGCTCATGATATTGAGCGGTGCTTTAGGTACTTGGCTTGGCCTTAAGTTATTGCACCGCATTTCGTCAGATAAATTTAAAAAGATTTTTCGTTTAGTGTTAACTGTGCTTTCCCTGCAACTTGCGTGGCAGGGAATTATGGCTTTTAGTATTTAAACAAACCCAGTTTGGCAACGATGCCGCGTTCTAATTCATTGAGTTGGCCTATGGTGTTATCAAGGTGCTGAGCTTCTTGCGATAGGCTCTTAGCGCCTTGGTTAATGAGCTGCATGGTATTTAAGATATCAGCGGTCACACTGGTTTGCTCTTCAGAACTTGCTGCCACGCTTTCGTTCATTTGATTAATGGTATTGATTTGTTTAGCAATATCTTTAAACACCGCTTGGCTTTTTTGATTCGCTTGGCTCACTTTATCGCTGAGTGACTTACTTTGCTCCGTTGCGGTTACACAATCAGAGGTATTGTTGTGTAGCGATACAATAATCGACTCAATCTCAGACGTTGAATCATAGGTTTTACTAGCAAGCGCTCTTACTTCATCGGCCACCACCGCAAAGCCACGACCTGATTCCCCTGCACGAGCCGCTTCAATAGCAGCATTTAGAGCCAGTAAATTGGTTTGCTCGGCAATACTTTTTATAACATCGAGCACTTGGCTGATTTCGTTACTGCTGGCGTTTAATTGTTTAACTACGTTTGATGTATGGTCGAGTTGTGCAGCTAATTCGCCAACCATGTTGCCATTGGCATTCATATTTTGTTCGCCCTGTTGGCATAAGCGATGAACGTCGGTTGTTTGCTGTGCAGTTTGATTAGCTCCTTGCGCAATCTCTTTGGTTGCTTCACTTAACTGACTAAGCGCATTGGTTGCTGAATCAGTGCGGTTATATTCAAGCTCGGCTTCGTTTTTAGAGCGCACAGATGCTTCGTTTACTGTACTGGCTATCATTTCAAGTTCACTGGCTGTGCTGCCTAGCTCTGTAATTATTTCTTGTACTTGCGCTATAAATCGATTGAAACCATCAACCAAATAGCCTATTTCATCATTAGATTGATAGCTAATACGTTTTGTAAGGTCGCCTTCACCTTTGACAATTTCATCAACAAGGCTATTTACGCTATCGATTGGTTTTATCACTAACAGTCGCACGATATAAATAATCACCGCACCCAAGGCGATAAAAGAGACCAGCAAGGTAATAAACATGGTGCGTGTCGAATCAGCAATGGTGCTATGCAGTGCTTGTTGTGAGTAACCAATTTTTATGTGACCAATTAAATTATCTAAATAGTGCAAATCAATAGTTTTGCTAACCGATGCGCTATTGCTTTGTTTAGTGATAGAAGCAAGTGGCTTATTGCGATGATCTGTCACTGAAATGCTATGTACATGTTTGTTTTGCGAAAAGGCTTTAATAATCTGATTTATTAACGGCTCATCATAAGAGAATACCGGCTCGGCTAAAATAACCTGCATTTGCTCATTGAGAGCCGTGATGTCGTCTTGCCATTGTTGTGTTTGACTCGACTTTGCGAGCAGATAGTTTGCACTGATCACGAAGATCACGCTCAGTAAAAGGCACAAAGACAGTGCCAAGGTCATTTTATATTTTAATGATTTCATTGTGCGCTCATTGAAATGGGTTAAACCACAAAGGGCTATTTTTATTAGGTGTGTTCGACGATAATGTTGGGTTATCTAGCTCAATAACGCGACGCGAGCTTAAGTTGGCTTTTGATAAAACCGTTTGTACTTGGCTGTCTGCCAAAAACATGGCGTTAAATGTGCCATCAGCAATCATCTCGTTTAGCGCATCATTTAGCTGTTTATGCAGCGTGTGGTTGTTTTTGTTGACGAAAAAGTAAAGTGGTGCGGTGTACTTAATCACCAAATGCGGCTCTACAGTGAGGTTAAGCTCTGAGTGATTGGCAATTTCATCCCAAGGTTCATTCACCCCACGTGGGAAGTAATCAAAGCGCTCGCCTTCAAGCATTGGGAACAAATTAGGGTATTTTAATGTGGTAACAACGGGTAGTTGATTTGCTTTTAATATTTTAGTGTCTGGCCAGGTTTTACCTTGCCCAGCGGTGAAACGTTTTAAATCTTGTAAGCTAGTTACCGAGCTAAACAGTTCGCGGTTTTGTGCTTTCACTATTGCTACTCGCATGCCAAGTAAGCCACGAAATAAGGGAATATAAACGGCTTTATAATCCTGTTCTAACTGAGTTGATGTCATGCTCCACATCACATCAAGCTGGTTGTTTTTTACATCGTTTAAGATACGTGCATTAGAGATATCTTTATTGGTTTCATAAGGGTGAATATACTCTAAGTCAGCACGTTCGATGGCGCTGATCAGTAATTTGTGGGGAAGGGAGGTATCGCCACTGTAGCTTTGAACTTTTACCGGTGCGGCAAAACAAGCCGACGTAAAAGCAAAGCAAAAAAGTAAAGCAAAATGACGCATAAAGCACCTTTGTTATTATTATGTAAACAATAAACTAAAGTGCTTTACGCGCTTTCTCAATCTTATTTCTTATGCATACGTATTCATACCTAATCAATCGCCTAGTAGGCTGTCGATTGACTTATCACCATTAAATAATTCAAACACTTGTGGTTTTTTCGGTGTATGTTCAGCAAGGTATAGCAGGGTATCTGCTACATCTTCACGGTTGATCACCGCATCTTGGCGGGTTGCAGGCCGCGTGGTGGTTAATAGCCCTGTTGCAGCGTCATTTAATAGCGTGCCAGGTCTGACAATGCTGTGATTCAATTCGCTATTGATTAAATGTTGATCAGCCATGTGTTTTGCAACTAAATACGGTTTGATACTACTTTCAATGTTGTCAGGGGCATCAGCACCAATAGAGCTCACCATTATAAAGTGCTTAACCTTGGCATCTACCGCATAATTAATCGCTTTAACAGCGGCCCATAGATCTATCAGTAAGGTTTTATCAGCACCCGTTGCGCCGCCGGAGCCCGCGCTAAAAATCACTTGTTCAACGCCCTCGAAGGCACGACTAAAATCGTTTTCGAGGTCTTGCTCTACAATCATTAAATGACTACTTTCAAGTGTACTCAGTTTGCTTTTATCTCGAACCAGAGCCACTACATCATGACCGTTTGCCAGCATTTTTTCGGTGGTCATTTTACCTATTTGGCCCGTTGCGCCAATGATTAAGGTCTTCATATCAAACTCCTTCTAATTGCTGTGTTACTAAAGACCTTGGGGTGTGGATTTATTTTTAAAGGGGTACAAGCAAACTTTGAATAAAAAAGTATTATTTGGCATAGTGCTGAAATAGGTACAAATTCAATTAAAAGGACTTAAAGTGAAAATTTATTCTAATCTTTTGATGGTGATAACATTAGCATTTTGCAACGCGGTATCTGCTAATCAATGGATATCACCTTATCCAAATAGTGACGTTGAAAAGTCGGTTAAACTCAGTGGCGAACAAACACAATTAATGAATCAGTTTGATGGCAGTAAAAAGTCATCAGAGCGATTTAGTTACACAGACTTTATTGGCGATGTAACCCACACATTGTACGAAATAAACAATGTTGCCACTCTCAAAGTATTTGAAAACTATAAACACGCTTTACTCACAGATGGCTTTAATATTGTTTATTCTTGTCAGCTAGACGCTTGCGGTGACAGCAGTGATTTTGCAGAGGAAGTCGGTTACTTTCAGCTCTATAATTATCATCGTAAGCCATATTATCTATTTGCCACTAAAGGTGAAAAGCCTGAGTTTGCTGTGTCATTATTTGTTGGCCAGTACAACAGTAAAACGCGTGTTATGAATAGCTCAATTGCGATTAAAGAGCTTGAAACAGGCCTGATAAAAGCCAATACAGCTGCTTTTGCAAAACAGCAAACAAATCCCGTTACCAAAGCACCTAAAGACGATATTAGAGGCTCAAGCGATCATCCATTACTTAGCCGTTATCCTGGTAGTTTTATTGAAGACTACGAGCAAATTGATTACGAAGAATTTTCACTACCAACAGGAATATTCAACCGTAAAAACAAAGCGCTACCTGTTGAAGATGTGATAGGTGATATCACTCGTATTACTTATGAAATTAGAAAAGTATCAACCCTTAAGGTCTTTCATAACTATGTGTCTGCCTTAACAAAAGAAGGTTTCGAAACGGTTTTTAGTTGCGAACGTCAAGCATGTGGTGACGACCGAAAGGCAATACAAGCACTTGGTGATCACTTGTCGGTAAAACAAGTTTATAACTATTATCGCCAGCCGCGCTATCAGTTAATGAAAAACACCATAGAAAACCAAACAACCTTTGTCGCATTTTTTGTGGGTAATTACCAAGGCACTACGCGAGTGCAGCTTGTTATAATTCGAACGGAGCCTTTACAAGGAGATTTAGTTAAAACCAATCCGGACCAGGTGTTAAAGCAACTAGAGCAAAAAGGTAAAGCAGCCATTTATGGCATTTACTTTGATCATGATAAATCAGACATTAAACCTGAGTCAGCAGAGTCATTAAAAGTGATTGCGGATGTTTTAAATAAAAATAACAGCTTAAACTTGTACGTTGTTGGTCATACTGATGATAAAGGGAGCCCAGAATATAATTTAGGGTTGTCATCTAAGCGAGCTAAAGCAGTTGTTAAAGCGCTCGTGAGTCAATACGGCATTAAAGAGTCGCGTTTAATTGGTTATGGTGTAGGCCCTTATGCGCCAGCTGCCAATAATAAGAATGATTTGGGTCGTCAGCTAAACCGGCGCGTAGAGCTAGTTGAGCGATTAGGTAATTAACCAATCAAAAGGGGCTTTTTGGCCCCTTTAAATTTTATTACGAATTAGGTCGCGAACAATAAAGCGGGCGGGGTGAATAGCCTGACTCACGCGCTCGCTAAACGGTCTTGGCTCATTGTTTAAACATGCAATTAAATGCTCAGCACACAAAGGGGCACTGCACAGGCCTCTTGCACCAAAGCCAGTGAGTAGATGCAAGCCTTGCTGAGGTTTCGTTAACGTTTGGTACTGATAACGCTTACCTAAGCGTAGATTAGCAAATGCGCTTACATAATCACTTTGTTCAGCCCATTCACCTGCCATAGGTAGATGGTCGATAAAGGTGCACCTTACAGCTGCTTTCGCTGCTGTTATCTCACCTAAGGTCGTTGCAAACTCGCTGTTTGTGTAAAAACTTAATAGTTGTTCGCGATTGGTGTGGTTGTCTTGCTCTTTAACTTCACGGCTTTTTGAGTTTTTTTCAAAGGTTGCGCCCATGCAATGATGGCCCTGATATTCAGGGGTAAAATAGCCTTTGTGGCAAAGCACGGTCTTTAGGCGTTTTGACTGCTCGCTTGCTTGCACATGCGAGACTTGGCCGCGCACACCAACAATAGGTAGCGCTTGAGTTTGGCTAAACTGGTCACTGTGTTCACCTGCACAATTAATCACATCACTAAATGGCCCGAAAGTTTGCTCTTTGCTGTGTAGTAACCAGCCATCTGCGGTTTTCTCGAGCTTTTCAATATGGCAATTAAAGTGACTGTCCATTTTATTATTGGTAGTTGCACTTAACGAATTTGCCGCATTAAATAATGCTGTAACCAGTGCTGGTGGATTTACCCAGCCACCTTTTGCAAAGAATACACCTGAGTAGCCTGTTTCTACACCGGCAATTTCGTCACCTTCTTCGGCACTTACATTACGCATTAATTCAGCTGGCCAAAGTTCTTTATCGGCAAGGTTTTGATGTTTATCAGCTAGGCCTTGTTTAACCGCGTGCTGTAATACACCACACCACTGGTGAGGGTAGTCAAAACCATCATCAAGTAATTGTTGGTATAGACGCATCGCATATAAAAAACTATGGGCGAACATTTCACTTTGTGGTGAATTTTTCGCTTGTAAATGCGGATACACAGCCCCTTGTACATTGTGAGAAGCGCCCATGGCAAGCGCTTCGTCTTGGCAAAAAAGCGTGGCTTTTAGGCCTCTTTTTGCCAGTGAATACAGTACACTGCTACTGGCAATACCACCGCCAATAACAGCAACATTACTCAGTTCACTTTGCTGATGAGCAAAATAGGCAGGCCCTGACTGTTGCTCATTAGGCTCAGAGAGATCGCCAATCAGCATTTCGCGCTTTTTACCATAGCCTTTTGCTTTACTCATGCTAAAGCCAGCTTCGATGAGTCCTCTTCTGACAAAGCCTGCGGCAGTGAAAGTGGCGAGTGTGGCATTTGCTCTTGAGATAGCACGCATTTTGTTGAACAAACTCTGTTGCCACATATCTGGGTTTTTGCTCGGAGCAAAGCCGTCTAAATACCACGCATCGACAATCCCTTCACTTGGGTAGCTCATGGCATCAATACTGTCTTGTACGTCACCAAAATAAAGGTCGAGTATTAGTTTGCCGCCTGCAAACTCAAGGCGATGACAGCCGGCCAAATTAATTGGGTATTGAGTAATTAGTTGCTCACTATACTTGCTTAAACTAGGCCAGGCTTTGAGAGCTTGAGCAAGGTCATCACGCTTAATAGGAAATTTTTCAAAAGAGATAAAGTGCAAGCGGGTCACGCTTTTTTTACCACTATGGTCGGGTTGATTTTGAACTTCTTGCTCTGCATGCTGCCTATCTAGGTGAGCAGCAAAGTGCTGCCAGGTATTTAAAAAGTTAAGCCCCGTACCAAAGCCTGTTTCAGCAATCGCAAAGTGGTTACGGTCATGATTTTGTAATCGTTGCGGGATATGGTTTTGTTGATAAAACACATAATGTGATTCGGCTAAGCCATCGTCATTAGAGAAATAAACATCGTCAAACTGATCGGCGACAGGGGTACCAAGGTGATTAAAATGAATATGTGCGTTTTTGATCATGGTTTAACTAATTAACTACAAACTTTTTTCATTATTTTACGTGTTTTCTTTGAAATAGTCTGGCGTTATTTATAAGCTAGACATTCAGAGTACATGTGTACGCTAGAAAGCTGACCACTTCGAAAGTAATTTCAGCGTAAAATAGAACACAATTTAGTATAGAGCTAAGGTAATTACCCATGAGAAGAGCCGTTATTACGGGCATCGGTGTTGTTTCAAGCATCGGTAACAACAAAGAAGAAGTATTAGAATCATTAAAACAAGGCCGTAGTGGTATCGCGTTCAACCAAGAGTTTGCTGACTACAACCTACGTAGTAACGTATCTGGCAAAATCGATATTGATGTTAAAGAGTTTGTTGATCGTAAAGCAATGCGCTTTATGGGCGATGCTGCTGCATACGCTTATATCTCAATGTCACAAGCGATTGCAGATGCTGGCCTTAGTGAAGATCAAGTTTCAAACGAGCGCACTGGTTTATTAGTGGGTTCAGGTGGTGGTTCATCTAAATGGCAAGTTGAAGCGGCTGACATTTTACGTGAAAAAGGCGTAAAACGTGTTGGTCCTTACATGGTACCACGTACTATGGCGAGTACGACTTCAGCGTGTCTTGCAACACCATTTAAAATTAAAGGTGTTAACTACTCACTAAGCTCTGCATGTGCGACATCTGCACACTGTATCGGTCATGCGGTTGAGCAAATTCAATTAGGCAAGCAAGACGTAATCTTTGCAGGTGGTGGTGAAGAGCTTCACTGGACGCTAGCAATGGAATTCGATGCAATGGGTGCATTGTCTACTAAGTACAATGAAACACCAGAGAAAGCATCACGTACATACGATGCAAACCGTGACGGTTTCGTTATCTCTGGCGGTGGCGGTATCGTTGTTGTTGAAGAACTTGAGCATGCACTGGCTCGTGGCGCGCACATTTATGCAGAAATCACTGGTTACGGTGCAACTTCTGACGGCTACGACATGGTAGCTCCATCAGGTGAAGGCGCTGTACGTTGTATGAAGCAAGCAATGCAAGATCTTGAAGGCGGCATTGATTACTTAAATACTCACGGTACTTCAACACCTGTTGGTGATGTGAAAGAGCTTGGCGCTATTCAAGAAGTATTTGGTGGTAACTCGCCAATGATCAGTGCAACCAAAGCGATGACAGGTCACGCTTTAGGTGCAGCAGGCGTTCATGAAGCAATCTTCTCGCTATTAATGCTTGAGCATAACTTTGTTGCTCCATCTATCAACATTGATGAACTAGATGAGCAAGCTAAAGGTCTAAATATTGTAACTGAGCGTAAAGACGTTGAACTAAATACAGTTATGTCTAACAGCTTCGGTTTCGGTGGCACTAACGCCACATTAGTAATGAGCAAATATAAAGGTTAAACCTCTCCAGTATTTGCTTAAAGCCGAGCAATAGCTCGGCTTTTTCATTTGTTATAAAGTCTTAGTTGTTACCTATCCGAATACTGATAAATTCGCTACAATAGCGCCACTTTCTGCCTCTCGGACACACAAATGAAAATTCTTGCAGATCAAAATATGCCATTGGTTGAGCAGTACTTTGCCGATTTTGGTGATGTTGAGCGATTTGATGGCCGTAATCTTCAACCCGAGCAGCTAGTCGGGGTTGATATCTTGTTAACCCGCTCTGTTACCAATGTAGATAAAGCCTTACTCACTCAAGCAGATAAATTAAAATTTGTGGGCACAGCAACCATAGGTGTTGATCACATTGATACCGAGTTACTTGCTGAGCGAAATATCGCATTTAGCAGCGCACCAGGTTGTAATGCCGTGGCGGTTGCTGAATATGTTATTAGCTGCTTGTATGCCTTGAGCCAAGAAAATGCCAGTTCATTACAAGGTAAAACCATCGGCATAGTGGGTGTTGGCAGTATAGGTAGCTGTTTACGTGATAAGCTTAGCCTGCTTGGTATGAATGTATTGTTATGTGATCCACCAAAACATGAAGCCGGTGAGCTTACAGAGCATATTGAGTTAGACACATTACTAGCCCAAGCCGATATTGTGACTTTTCACGTGCCATTGGTTAAACAAGGTCCGCATAAAACCTTGCACATGCTAGACGAAACTCGCTTAAAAGCACTTAAGCCGGGTATGACGATTATCAATGCAAGCCGTGGTGATGTGATTGATAACCAAGCATTGCTAGCATTGTTTGAGCAAGGCGCAAAATTAGATTGTGTGCTTGATGTTTGGGAAAACGAACCCAATATACTGACACCTCTGCTTGATTATGTACGTTATGCCAGTGTGCATATTGCAGGGCATACACTTGAAGGCAAAGCCCGCGGTACACAAATGCTGTATCAGCAAGTATGTGAGCTTGAAGGCATCGCAGCGCTTAAGTCTCTGGACGATTTTTTGCCAGAACCAATTAGCCACTCTGTCACGCTAGGTGAAACCTTTAACCTAGATGATATAGGTCGCTTAGTGCACTTAATTTTTGATGTGCGTCGCGACGATGGCATTTTACGAAGTAAATTAGCAAGCGAAGGCTTTGATAGTTTACGCAAGAATTACCCGCCACGACGCGAGTTTAGTACTTTGTCGGTGGCTGCCAACAGTGCATGTGAAGGCGCATTAGCTGCACTGGGATTTAGAATTAACGAATAAAGCCATTTGCTTTATTCAAAAGAGGAAAACACATGTCGCAAAAATTTAATGTAGCCGTATTAGGTGCCACAGGTTTAGTGGGTCGTCAGATTATCGAAACTTTAGAAGATCGTAAGTTTCCGGTAGACCAATTATTTTTACTTGCAAGCAGCCGTAGTGCTGGTGAAGAAATTCAATTTCGCGGTGAGAGTATTGAAGTAATTGATGTTGAAGAGTTTGATTTTAGCCAAGCTCACATTGGTTTATTTTCAGCAGGCGGCAGTGTTTCTGAAAAATACGCACCGATTGCGGCGGACGCAGGCTGTGTGGTAATTGATAATACCTCACACTTTCGTAATGACTACGATGTGCCACTAATTATTCCTGAAGTGAATGCATCAAGCTTAGCGGATTTCAGAAACCGCAACATCATTGCAAACCCTAACTGCTCAACGATTCAAATGCTGATGGCACTAAAGCCAATTTATGATGCTTATGGCATTGACCGCATTAACGTATCAACTTATCAAGCTGTATCGGGTGCGGGTAAAGAAGCCGTTGATGAACTAGCTAAGCAAACAGCAAACTTAATGAATGCGCGTCCGATGGATAATGCCGTTTTCCCTAAACAAATTGCTTTTAACGTGATTCCACAAATCGACAGCTTTGAAGATAACGGTTATACCCGCGAAGAAATGAAAATGGTCAACGAAACACAAAAAATCTTAGGTGATAACAGTGTTGTGGTTAACCCTACTTGTGTTCGTGTTCCCGTGTTCTTTGGTCACAGTGAAGCGATTAATATTGAAACGCGTATGCCAGTAGATATCGAACATGTGAAGCAGCTATTAAACGATGCACCTGGTGTAGAGTTTATTGAAGACTTAGCCGATTATCCAACTGCAGTATCAGACGCAAGTGGTAACGATACTGTATACGTAGGTCGTTTACGAGCTGATATTTCGCACCCACATGGCTTAAACATGTGGGTTGTTAGCGATAATACGCGTAAAGGTGCGGCAACAAATAGTGTGCAGATTGCTGAAGAGCTTATCGCAAATTATTTATAAATCTGATGATTTAGGCTGAGCTAAATTTAAGAAAAGCGGCAATTTGCCGCTTTTTTTGTGAATTCACTGCCAAATTATTGCCGCATACGCTGTAAAAGCGTATAAACTTAACGATAACAATAAAAAAGCCTCTCAGCCGCTATTATTTAAGCTATTTACTATCAAGGTGTTGCAATAGATATTGCAAGGCAACTAAGTTATAGTTTGCAGCTGGAATAGAGCTTGCAAGAAAACATAATTAAGAATCAATTCTGCAAGAATTACTTGATGTTTAAGCAACCAAGGTTGCTGCGTTAACATTTAAAACATAAAGGATCAGCATGCGCGGTTTAGCAACACTCTTCATATTAGCGTCTGCATTGGTGGTAACACCGACATACTCTGATGAAGGCACCACACTTAAAGGCCCTAAAGGTGTCGATTACGGTGCGCAGGGGCGCTCTATTGGTCCAATTAAACCGACCGATACATTATGGCGTATTGCCGCTAAAATTCGCCCTGACAACTCTGTAAGCATTTATCAGGTCATGCAAGCTCTGTATGACAAAAACCCATCGTCATTTTTAGATCAAAACCTAAATCATATGCGTGATGGCGCATACCTAAAAATTCCAACCATTGCAGAAATGCGTGCGGTCAACCCGACACTAGCAAAAGCGCGTTCTGAACAAGATGATGAGCTGTGGGAAAAAAAGAAAAATGGTACGCTGACTACAGCTGAAATTAATGAATCGCAAAAGAAAGTAACTCAAGCCCGTAAAGTTGATGTAGACGAAGCAAAACAAGAACTTAAGCAAGAAATCAACACCATTAAAACAGAGCAGGGCACGCAGCTAGTAGAGCTTCAAAAGCAGTTTAAATCGTCGGTTGAAAATGTTGAAGAAATCTTAGCTGAGAACAACAAGCTCAAAAAGCAACTGAGCGGTATTTCTAAAGAGCTTGAAACCGTTCGTGATCAACTTGGCCAAGACAGTGAAATTCAAAAGCAACTGAAAGAGTTGATCACTAAACAAAATGAAATCATAGAGCAGCAAAAAGCAAAAAAGATTGAAGAGGACAGTGGGTTTAGTTTTTCGAATTTACTGAGCAACCCATTTGTTCTCGGTGCATTAATGTTTATTCCTGCATTACTTATCATTGCAGCGGTTGTGATGTTTTTGAAAAAACGCAACAGCGCCAATGATAATACAGATGCCAGCGATGACGATGAATTTTTACCACAAAGCCCAAGTTATAACCCTGATGATGATTTAGAGCCGATTGTAGAAACTGATCCGCTAGTTCCCGATCCGGTCGAAGACAATGATGACTTGAGTGTGCGGTTAGATGACGACTTAGACCAAGACATGTTGCCAGATGATGACATCATTTTTGACGACAGCATTGATGATAGTTTCGATGAAGATGACAGTGTTTTAAATCAAGATGAACTAGAAGGTTTATTAAGTGATGACATCGAGTTTAATGATGAGCCTTCGAGTAGTGCTGACGATGATGATTTAGATGCATTTTTACAGCAAGATTTCGATCAAACCGATGACGATAGTTTAGGTGATGAAATTGACCTAGATAGCGAACAGTCTCCAGCAGATTCATCGGGTGATATTTTAAGTGCTGATGACATTGATGACCTATTTGATACTGATGAAGATGACTCGTTAGATAACGCCAATGATGAAATGGCAGCGCTTAGTGAAGAGCTTGCAGAAGATGACGCTGAAGATGATTTTGACATTGATAGCTTAATTGATGAGCAAAACAACACGGATTCTAATCAAGATGTAAACCTAGACGATATTGATGACTTACTCGATGAAAATAATGATGCCTCAACAACTAATGTTGAAGCAGAACTAATCGATGAAGATGATTTCGATATCGACAGCTTAATTGATGAAGCGCAAACAGACGAGCCAGCAGCTGAAGCTAACGATGCATTAGAAAGCGATGATCTTGATGATGCGCTGGATGTTGATGACATTGACTCGCTATTAGATGAAGTTCAAGAAGAAGCGCCAGCCGAAGAACCAAGTGCGGATGAGCTCATCGATGAAGATGATTTCGATATCGACAGCTTAATTGATGATGCACAAACAGAAGAGCCAGTAGCTGAAGCTAACGATGCATTAGAAAACGATGATCTTGATGATGCGTTGGATGTTGATGACATTGATTCATTATTGGATGAAGTTCAAGAAGAACCTGCAGAAGAACCTAGCGCAGACGATTTAATCGACGAAGACGAGCTCGGTGATGAACTTGATGCTGATGACATTGACTCGTTATTAGATGAGGCACAAGCAGAACAAGAGCCTCAACCGGAACTTGTTGAGGAGCAGCCTGAAGAGCTTGCAGAAGAACCTAGCGCAGACGATTTAATCGATGAAGATGAGCTTGATGATGATTTAGATGTCGATGACATTGATTCATTATTAGATGAGGCACAAGCAGAGCAAGAGCCTGAAGCGGAGCTTGTTGAGGAGCAGCCTGAAGAGCTTGCAGNACGAGCTTGATGATGATTTAGATGTTGATGACATTGATTCATTATTAGATGAGGCGCATGTAGAGCAAGAGCCTGAAGCGGAGCTTGTTGAGGAGCAGCCTGAAGAGCTTGCAGAAGAACCAAGCGCAGACGATTTAATCGACGAAGACGAGCTTGATGATGCCCTCGATGTTAATGACATTGATTCATTACTAGATGAGACACAAGCAGAGCCTGAAGCAGAACTTGTTGAAGAGCAGCCGGAAGAGCTTGTTGAAGAACTTAGTGCAGACGATTTAATCGACGAAGACGAGCTTGATGATGATTTAGATGTTGATGACATTGATTCATTATAGAGCAAGAGCCTGAAGCGGAGCTTGTTGAGGAGCAGCCTGAAGAGCTTATAGAAGAACCTAGTACAGACGATTTAATCGACGAAGACGAGCTTGATGACGAACTAGATGTTGATGACATTGATTCATTATTAGATGAAGCTCAAACAGAGCATGAGCCTGAATCGGAACTTGTTGATGAGCAGCCTGAAGAGCTTGTAGAAGAACCAAGTGCAGACGATTTAATCGATGAAGATGAGCTTGATGATGCCCTAGATGTCGATGACATCGACTCACTATTAGATGAAGCTCAAGAAAAGCCTGAATCTGAAGAGCTGGTTGAAGAGTCAATTGAAGAACCTAGTGCAGACGATTTAATTGACGAAGATGAGCTTGATGATGATTTAGATGTCGATGACATCGACTCATTATTGGATGAAGCGCAGGAAGAGCCAGAACTAGAACCAGTTGAAGAGCTTACCGAAGAGCCTATTGCGGATGATTTAAGCGATGAGTTTGATACTGATGAAATAGACTCACTACTTCATGAGGTTGATGCAGAGTCAGAAGAACCTGAGTTAACAGATGAAAGTAGCTCAGATATTGATGACAATGCTGAGCAAGACGATGAGCTCGATGTAGCAGATATTGACTCATTACTTGATGAAGACGCTAGTGATGAGCAGGACTCTGACGTTAATGATGAGCTCGAAGAGCTTATTCAGCAAACAAATGAGCTGAAGCAAGACACTGAAGCCCAGATCTCAGATTTAAGTCATGAACAGAGTGACAGTGCAGAGCATGATGAGAATCTACAAGAATCGCTAGAAGATTTAGCCGATGCTGATCAAGCGGTTGATGACATGAATGTTGAATCGATTGCATCAGAGTTGGTTGATGATACAGATGAAGTTGATATCGATGAAGCGCTCAATCAAGAGTTTAATGAAGATAGCGATGAGCTATTAGATGAAGATGATAGCCTTGACGAGTTTGCTGATCCGTCACTGAAAAGTGTTGATGAGTTATTAAATGAAATTGGTGAAGAAGATGACTATGTCGAAGCACCAGACTGGTCAATAGATGAACCAGAGCAAGACATAGAAGAAGTTGAAATTGATTTAGGCGATGATCCGCTAGCAGATGAAGACCTAACTGATGAATTTGATTTAACCGCCGACGAAGAGCCATTACAGCAAGATACGGTGACTCCTAGCCAAGAGTTGGAAGAGTATCCAGAGCTTGAGTTAGATGAAGCTGGTTTTGAATTGGATGAGTCTGATGAAGGCACTTCTAGTGAGTTAGATGAAGATGCACCATTACAGTTAAGTCAGGCAGAGCAAGACCTTGCTAATTCATTAGCAACGGGTAATGAGCTTGATCAGCTAGACGATGATTTTGATGATGAGATCTTGCTTGATAATGAATTTACAGAAGATGATATTCTTGATCCTGATGACGACTTATCGGAACAATCACAGAGTGAAGGCACAACAGAGTTAACGAGCGAAGCGCCAATTGACGATGAGGTGGCTGATAGCCAAGACGAATTAGAAGAGTTCCCTGAATTCGAATTGGACGATATTGAACTTGATGATGCCGTAGAAGCAGAGCAAACATTAGCTGATATCGAGTCTAATTTAGCTGACGAGGCTGATTTAAGTGAGCTGTCAGACGATGAAATCGATGATGATTTTATGGCTGACCTTACTCAAACAGACTTTGATGCGCTGTTAAATGAATTAGCAGAGCCAGATGAAGCTGATATTGCTGATGCCAGTGAGTTCGATGTTGATTTTAATGCACTATTAAATGAAGACTTACAGGGTGAAAGCGAACAGCCAGTTGAACCTGAAGTACAGGCATTAGATTCCGAGGGGCAACAAACTACTTCAACGGATGAGTTTGTAGATATCGATTCATTACTTGAACAAAGTGACGATGAAGCACTCGACCACGAACCTTATGATGAGGTTGATATGGATGTAGGGCTGAGTGATTTTAATGACTTACTAGCGGGTGAGAACCCAACTGATGTTGATGCCGAAAGTGGTGGTTACTCAGCGAAACTGGACTTAGCTCGGGCATATATCGAAATAGACGACTTTGACTCAGCGTTGCAAGCCATTGAAGATGTTATTGCCAATGGTCCAGAGGAAGTGCAAGAAGAAGCACAATCACTTAAGGCTAAATTTAACGAGTAATAAGTAAAACTGACAATAAAAAACCGAGCAACTAGCTCGGTTTTTTGTATCTAGGCGAAGGTTATTGCTTATCTTGTAAGCGACGAGCTTTGAAATCAGACTCGGCTTTCCACTTAGGCCAATCGCCGTTATCAGCAAGTTTGGCGGCAATATCAACAATCAGTTCAATATCTTGCTCAACACCGCCCATAGACCAATCTGCTGAATAGTCGTCAGCTTCTTTATGATATTTGTGCGCGATGTAATCAGGATCTGTATCACCTAAACTCATAAATAGTAAGCTAGGAACGCCTTGTTTAGCTAAAGAGAAGTGATCAGAGCGGAAGAACAAACCATTTTGAGGACGAGGGTCCATTTTTACATGACGACCTTGTGCTTTCGCGGCATCTGCTAGGTAGTCTTCCATTTCAGACATGCCTTTACCGTATTGTAATATGTAGTCAACGCCATCAAGTACGTTCATACCATCAATATTAAGCAGTGCGACCATTTGCTTGGTTGGTACAATTTCGCCAGTAGCGAATTGCTCAGAACCAATAAGACCAGTTTCTTCAGCCGTAAAGTTGGCAAAGATAATCGAGCGTTTAAATGGTTTTTTCTTATGCATTTCAGTAAGAATACGGGCTATTTCTACCGTTGCTGCGCTACCTGATGCGTTATCAACAGCACCATTGTAGATTTTCACGCCGTCATCTGTTTGCTTGGTGCCAAAGTGGTCCCAGTGCGCACCAATTACAATGTACTCATTAGGGGTTTCGCTACCTTTAAGGGTTGCAACAACATTATGCGATTGCGCTTGAGAGATATCACTTTTCAGTGTCAGCGCTGCTTTCGCTTTTAAGTCGACAGGTTTAAAGTCAGCTTTTAGCGCGTTGGCTTTTTCAGTTTGATAATCAAGGCCTGCTTGAGCAAAAATTTCATTTGCTGCTTGCTCATCAATCCATCCCATTACAGGGATGTCAGAAGCATTCTTATCTTGGTCGATTAAAGTATATTTGCTACCCGTGTTCGAGCTTTCTACAACGCCCCAAGGGTATGCGGCAGGAGCCGTTTCGTGAACGATAAATACTGCTTTTGCACCTTGGCGAGCACCTTCTTCATATTTGTAAGTCCAACGACCGTAGTAGGTCATAGCATTACCGGTGAAAAGCGCGTCGTCTTGGGTGGCAAAACCAGGATCATTAACAAGCACGATAATTGTTTTGTCTTTTACATCAATATCTGCAAAGTCATCCCAATTATATTCAGGTGCATTAATACCATAGCCAACAAAAACAACATCAGAGCCATCGATGTTGATTTCAGGGTTAATTTGTTGAGTACGGGCGGTAAAATCACTGCCAGCATTAAAGCTTAAATCACCCACTTGTAAGGTCATGTTTTGATCTGGAGTGAGTTTTGCCATAGTAACTGGCTGTAAAAACTCGCCATTAAAACTACCGCTTAAGCCGAGTTTTTTATATTCATCGGCTAAATAGTTAATGGTTAGTGTTTCGCCTTCAGTTAAAGGGCCACGGCCTAAAAATTCATCAGAGGCGAGGGTTTTAATATGTGAGCGTACATTGGCAATGTTTACGGCTTCATTGCTTTCAGCGTTTGGTTTATCAGTGCTTGTTGTAGGTTGCTCAGAGCAGCCGAATAAACCAATTGCAAGTGCCAAGCTTGCATACTTAAGGTGAGTTGTCATAGTTTTTCTGGTTGATTGTACAGGGTTTCACTATATGGGACGCGAAGGGGGGCTGTCCAGAAAGAGTCTACAAATAACTAATTATTCAGGATGAAAGGATAATAATGCACCTTTCATCCTGCCAATTTTACCACCACGTTTTATCAATCGCCGTATCTTGAATTTTAAATACCTCTCCAACTAGCGGAGTACTCAGTGATACTTGCTCTTGTCCTGCTTTTTTAGCGACACGTTTAAGTGGGTCATACCAAGCATGAAAGGCCAGATCGAATGTACCATTATGCACTGGCACCATCACATCACCTTGTAAGTCGAGGTGAGCTTGCACTGATTGTTCTGGTGTCATGTGAATGTCAGCCCAATCTTTGTCGTAAGCACCGGTTTCAATAAAAGTGATATCAAACGGCCCATAGCGATTACCAATCTCTTTAAAGCCAGCAAAATAGCCAGAGTCACCGCTAAAATAAAAGCGCTTGTCATTTACTTTAATAGCCCAAGAGCCCCAAAGAGTTTTATTGCCGTCTGTTAAGCCTCGGCCAGAAAAGTGCTGGGTTGGTGTAAATACAATTTGGCTATTTGCCATATTTTGCTCTTGCCACCAATCAAAGCTATGGACTTTTTGTTTATCAACGCCCCATTTTTTCAGGTCGTTTTCGACTCCTAATGGCACATAAAAAGAATCTGTTTTATCAACAAGCTGTTTAATTGCTGCTTTATCTAAGTGATCATAATGGTTGTGCGAAATAAACACTTTAGCAATGTTTGGTAGCTCTGCAATGCTGATAGGTGTTGGCTGAAAGCGCTTTGGCCCCATGAATGAAAAAGGCGAAGCGCGCTCTGAAAATACCGGATCAAATAGCCAGTATTCGTCATACACTTTCGCTAAAATAGAGGAGTGACCTAATTTCACAAAATGCACTGTGTCATTAGATAAACGCTCAAGCTGTGCATGAGAAACACAGTGCATAGGCAGTTCACCTTTTGGCTCTGCATCAATTTTCTTTTCTGTAATAAAGCGTTTGAAGATACCTAGCGTTTTCTTAAAGCTGGGTCTTTCTACCTCAGCAGTATTGTGGAACTTGCCATCAGATAATTGCGCAGAGTGGCTGTTATCACTCACGCCTTCAGCGGCTAATTGGTTATTCATAATAAACACTCCTATCACGATGCAGAGAGTGGCGATTGCGAGCCATTTTAGAAATTTCATATCGTCACCATAAGTAAACTACACGGTGTAGTTTTTCATGGTTTGCTATAAAAGTAAACTATCTAGTGCATTTTTTATTTTTGCGTTACACTAGTAACCCTTATCGGAGGGGTCCATGAAATTATCACAGAGAAAACGATTAGATATTTTGAATGCAGCTGAGACATTGTTTTTTCAGCAAGGTGTTGAGCATACCAGTATGGATCAGGTTGCAAGCTTAGCGGGTGCCTCAAAGCGTACCGTATATAATCACTTTGAAAATAAAGATGTGTTGTTTCAAGCCATTCTAGTGTTTATGTTTGAAAAAGTCCGCCAAGAGCAAGCGGTTGTATTTGATGCTGCTGTGCCAATTGCACAGCAGTTAACACGCATTGCTGAACAAGAAGTGGCACTTTTGACCTCTGAAGAGTTTTTAAAAGTAGCGAAAGTCGCTTTCATGCAGATGTTACAGCAGCCTGATTTAGCAAAATCATTAGCCAGTAATAACATGGGCTGTATGCAAGATCTGGTGGCGTTTTTAGAAGCAGGTGTGAAAGCACAGGTTTTAACTATTGATGATGTTGAGTTTGCAGCAAAACAGTTTGTGTATCAGTTAAAGTCTCTGATCTTTTATCCGTTGCTGTATGGCTTTGAGCGCCAAGAAGGCGACTCCGATAACAAAGTAATAAGCGAAACTGTAAAAATGTTCTTAGCGCGTTATGGGCGCTGATATTTTGGAACATAAAAAAGCCCGCTTAATGCGGGCTTTTTAAATATCTGCAAGAAGGTTTACTTCACTTCTTTACCAGCTGCTTGTTGGTCAGCATGGTAGCTTGAGCGAACAAATGGACCACAGGCCGCATGTGTAAAGCCAATTTCGTCTGCATAATCTTTTAAAGCATCAAACTCTGCTGGCGGCACATAGCGTTTAACCGGTAAGTGGTGCTTAGATGGTTGTAGGTATTGACCTACTGTTAGCATATCAACGTTATGCTCGCGTAAGTCACGTAACACCTCTTCGATTTCGCTAATTTCTTCACCTAAACCTACCATCAAACCAGACTTAGTTTTCACATCTGGATGTGCTTCTTTAAAGCGGCGTAACAACTCAAGTGACCATTTATAGTCAGCACCTGGACGCGCTAATTTGTATAAACGCGGTGCTGTTTCTAAATTGTGGTTAAATACATCTGGCGGCGTCTCGATTAAGATATCAAGGGCTCTGTCCATACGACCACGGAAATCAGGTACTAGAATTTCAATCGTGATTTCTGGGTTGTGCTTACGAATTTCACGAATACAGTCAGCAAAGTGCTGTGCACCACCATCACGTAAATCATCACGGTCTACTGACGTGATTACAACATAGCTTAGCTTCATGTCTTTAATAGTCAGCGCTAGCTTTTCTGGCTCAGCTGCGTCTGGCTTTAATGGACGGCCATGGGCAACATCACAGAACGGGCAACGACGAGTACAAATAGCACCTAAGATCATGAAAGTCGCAGTACCATGGTTGAAACATTCAGATAGGTTAGGGCACGAAGCCTCTTCACACACTGAGTGTAAACCATGTTTACGCATCGCTTGTTTAATACCATCAATACGTTCAGTTGATTTTGGTAAGCGAATTTTAAGCCACTCTGGCTTACGCAACATTTCGTTTTTTTCAGTCGGTAAAACTTTAACTGGGATCAGTGCCATTTTTTCTGCATCACGCAGTTTTACGCCTGGTTCCATTTTGACTGGTTTATTCATTCGTTTTCAAACCCTTCAGTGTGCTTAACCACAGTAGCATTAAGCTTTTTAATCATGTGTTTTACAAGCCCTGCACCTGCTTGCTCGAGGTTTTGCGGACCGTTAAGATCGGTTGTTTGCACCATGTTCATGCCAGCATAGCCGCATGGATTAATACGTAAGAATGGACTTAGATCCATACTTACATTTAGTGCTAAACCGTGGAAAGAGCAACCGCGGCGAACGCGAAGGCCTAATGAGGCAACTTTGCTGTCGTTAACGTAAACACCGGGTGCATCCGCTTTCGCGTAGGCATCAATGTCGTAGTCTTTTAACGTATCAATAATGCACTCTTCAAGCCAGGTTACTAGCTCCCTTACACCAATGTTTAAACGACGTAAGTTGAATAGCACATACATCATTTGTTGGCCTGGTCCGTGATAGGTAACTTGACCACCACGATCCACTTGGATCACTTCGATATCACCGGTATTTAATAAGTGCTCAGCTTTGCCTGCTTGGCCTTGCGTAAATACTGGCTCGTGCTCTACAAGCCAAATTTCATCTGCTGTGTGCTCATCACGGGTGTCAGTAAAAGATTGCATTTTTTGCCAAATTGGCATGTAACGCTGACGACCTAATTGACGAACGATTAATTCTCTTTCGCTCACGAGTTACTCCGTAATCGGCCTATAGCATGTGACGTACGTCATCGATGTTGCTGATCACGTTATAAATTTCTTCGATGTGCTCTTTACTTGTAACGGTTGCTACAAGCGTTACAGATTCGTAATTACCTTTGCTGCTTGGTTTTACCTTTGGCGCATAATCGCCAGGTGCAATTGGTTGCAGCTTTTCTAGGATCTGATCTGTTAGATTTACGTTAGCTAAGCCCATGATTTTAAATGTGAATGGGCAAGGGAAATCTAAATACTCATCAAACTTAGTATTTTTTACAGGTTGAACCACGACGGTGACTCCTCAAACAGTGAGTGTGCTTAATAGAGGTGTTCTCTGCCATTTCTTGGCGTTAAGCAAACTTAGATTACGACGCACTCGACCCAGCGCGACTGATATGGGGCGCATTCTATCATTTTTCAGACAAAAAAAAACGCCTTGCGGTGCAAGGCGTTTATAAACTTTATGACCAGATTACTGAATTTGTAAACGTAGGTAATCGTAGATCTTGCTAAAGAAGCTGCCTTCTTCCACTTCTTCTAGTGTAACTAGTGGATATTGTGCAATTTCTTCACCTTCAAGCTGTAAGAATAGCGTGCCTACTTTAGTACCTTTAGCAAGCGGCGCTTCTAATGTTTTATCAAGCTCGAAGTTCGCTTTTAAGTTTTTACGCTGACCACGTGGAATAGTAATAGGTGTATCTTCTAAGATACCTAACGATACGTTTTCTTTGTTACCCATCCAAATACGTTGCTCAGCAAAGCTGTCGCCTGCTTTATATGGCGTGATTGTTTCGAAAAAGCGGAAACCGTAGTTCAATAGTTTTTTGCTTTCAACTTTACGAGCACGTTCGCTTTCTGTGCCCATTACTACCGCGATTAAACGCATGTCATCTTTAGTTGCAGAAGTTACTAAGCTATAACCCGCTTCTGATGTATGGCCAGTTTTAATACCGTCAACGTTCATGCTTTCATCCCATAACAATGAGTTACGGTTGTATTGCTTGATGCCGTTAAAAGTGAATGATTTTTTCGCGTATACTTCGTACTCATCAGGTACATCGCGAATAAGTGCAGCACCTAAGGTTGCCATATCACGTGGTGTCGTGAAGTGTTCGTTAGTATCTAAACCATGGCTATTTACGAAGTGGCTGTTAGTCATGCCAAGCTTTTCAGCGTGGGCATTCATTAAATCAGCAAATGCGCTTTCACTACCAGCAATGTGTTCTGCCATTGCTACACAGGCATCGTTACCCGATTGAATAATGATACCGTGGTTTAAGTCATCAACGCTGATCTGCTTACCGACTTCGATAAACATTTTTGATGATTCAGGGAAATTTTTTGCCCAGGCTTTTTCACTGACTGTAACCATATCAGTTGGTGCAATATTACCTGCTTTGATTTCAGTACCAATTACATAACTGGTCATCATTTTGGTTAAACTAGCCGGTGCTAATTTTGTATCTGCTTCGCCTTCGGCAATCACTTTACCTGTGGTGAAATCAACCAAGAAATAACCTTTCGCATTAACTTGAGGTGGGGCAGGGATAATTTGGGCTGTTGCAGAAAATACGCTAGCAGTGCAAACAAGGCCACAAACGCCACTTAAGATTTTATATTTTATAGATTTCATCGTACTCATTAATGGTTAAAGTTAAACATGTTGCGTTGACCTATTCTAAAGGTCTTACTCACTGTAAAGCAAGAACGCGTTCTGAAATTGGTTTTGTTTTAGCTTTTCTAAAACTGCTTGTGCTTCTGCGGCATCTTTTATTGGACCAAGACGTAATCGATAGATTCCATCTTTTTCAACAATGTTTGTTGGCACATGATATTGCTGACGAAGTTGAAACGCGAGCGCTTCAACGTTAGCAAGAGTACTTCCCGCTGCAACCTGAATGTAGCTTAAACGAGGGGCAGAATTGGCAAGGGTAACAGCCTCAACCTTAACACGGGCTGTACCTTGTCGGTAATAACCTAATTTATAGGCCGCAGAATAAGATAAATCGATAATTCGGTCATCATGAAATGGGCCACGGTCGTTTACACGAACAATTACTGATTTTCCGTTATCTAAATTTGTTACTCTGGCAAAGCTCGGTAGCGGCAGTGTTTTATGAGCTGCTGTCATCGCAAACATATCGTACACTTCGCCGTTTGAGGTGTGATAATTGTGAAACTTTCGACCATACCACGAAGCAATCCCTTCTTCTGCATAGCCTGTTTCATCTAGCATCGGCGTGTAGCGTTTACCACGGACTTCGTAAGGGCGACTAGCGCTTGCACTTTTAACAACCGGGGTGACTATGGCATCTTGCATTTCAAGTTCGGTTGGTTTTCGAAGCGGGGCTGCATCATGCTCCATAGCATAACGGCCTTGCTGAGATGAAGAGCTACATGCTGCTAACAGCATAGAAAATAACGCTATAAGTAAGTAATTGACTCGCTGTGTCATTATTTTAAAAGCATCCTTTTATCGGTGGCGATAGACATGATAATGCCAAATCCGGCCATCAAGGTCACCATTGAGGTGCCACCATAGCTTATTAGAGGTAACGGAACACCTACTACAGGCAGTAAGCCCGAAACCATGCCAATATTTACAAATACATAAACGAAGAAGGTCAGTGTTAATGCGCCGGCAAGCAGTTTACCAAACGCATCTTGCGCATTGACTGCAATATATAAGCCACGGCCAATAATAAACAAGTACATACAAAGTAATAAACAAACCCCAAACAGGCCAAACTCTTCGCTCAGTACAGAAAAGATAAAATCGGTATGACGCTCAGGTAAAAACTCCAATTGTGATTGGGTGCCTTGCAGCCAGCCTTTACCCTCAATGCCACCAGAACCTATCGCAATTTTCGATTGAATAATGTGGTAACCCGAGCCAAGCGGATCGCTTTCAGGATCTAAAAAGGTCAGTACCCGTTGTTTTTGATAATCAAGCATCACGTAATGCCAAAACGGCCATGCTGCCAAACCAACAGTAGCAGATAAAAAGCCAATAAGACGCCAACTTAGCCCAGATAAAAACAATACAAATATCCCTGAGCTGGCAATTAAAATAGAGGTGCCTAAGTCGGGTTGTTCTTTAATTAAAATGGTTGGCACCATTACAATCGCAAAGCCAATAATTAAATGGATGATTCTTGGCGGTAAATGGTTACGCCCGATATACCATGCAACCATCATTGGCACGGCAATTTTCATTAACTCTGACGGCTGGAAACGTGTCACACCTAAGTCAAGCCAGCGCTGTGCACCTTTTGAACTAACCCCAAATAACAACACCCCAACCAGCATCAAAAGCCCCACGCAGTAGAGCGGAATGACCATACTTTTTAATGTGTTAGGCGAAAACTGCGCGAGTATAAACATACCTAAGATAGCGCCAAACATACGTGTTGCGTGGCGTATCATCATCGCTGAGTCTTGGCCGCTGGCACTGTATACAATGGCAAGGCTGGCTACCATCATCGTCATCAGAGCTAGAAGCAACGGTAAGTCTAGGTGTAGGCGCTGCCAAATTGAGCGTTTTTTATTTAATGGGATCATGGCGCGTCACTTTGGGCTATTTGAATC
Organism: Pseudoalteromonas sp. P1-8; assembly: GCF_001399985.1. Taxonomy (NCBI): domain Bacteria; kingdom Pseudomonadati; phylum Pseudomonadota; class Gammaproteobacteria; order Alteromonadales; family Pseudoalteromonadaceae; genus Pseudoalteromonas; species Pseudoalteromonas sp. P1-8. Next base: position 277,489 of record NZ_LJSO01000001.1, on the reverse strand, counting down.
GGATTCGCTGAGAAGTAGTAATCCATTAATTGACGCGCAATAGGCGCACCAACCGTACTACCACCACCGGTGTTTTCAACCACCACAGAGACCACAATTTGTGGGTCGTTATAGGGTGCAAAACCAACGTAGATAGCGTTATCACGTTGGCGCTCTTTAAGTGACTTAGCATCATAACGCTCACCTTGAGCAATACTTACAACCTGAGCAGTACCCGTTTTACCTGCTGGGTCGTAATTCGCCCCTTTAAATGCTTTATGTGCAGTACCTGTGACTTTATGTACGGTGTTGTGCATCGCATCTAGCGCAATTTGCCAATGATGAGGATTTTTTAATACTACAGGTGGCTTTTCATCATTATTGATTTGCGTTACTTCGTTTTCTTTTTTAGCGACTTGTACGAGGTGCGGAGGATGATCGAGCCCGCGGTTCACTAATATGTTGGTAGCATTAGCTATTTGCATTGGTGTTGCGGTCCAATAACCTTGCCCGATACCCACTGAAATGGTGTCGCCGCGCCACCATGACTCTCTAAAGCGGGCTTCTTTCCACTCTCGCGATGGCATAATGGCAGATGTTTCTTCGTGAATATCGATTCCAGAGAGCTCGCCAAAGCCAAACTGCGTCATAAAGTCACTGATTTTGGTGATCCCTAAACGGTAAGCAACATCGTAAAAATAGGTATCGCATGATTCTTCAATAGCACGATAAACATCAACATGACCATGGCCCCAACGTTTCCAGTCACGCCATTTGTGCTCCACATTAGGAATTTGGAAAAAGCCCGGATCCCAAATTTGTGTTTGCTCTGTTACCAGTCCTTCTTCAAGGGCAAGAATTGACATATGAGGTTTAACTGTAGAGGCAGGTGCATAACGCCCTTGCGTGGTACGGTTAATTAGCGGTCGGTCTGGGTTTAACAACTTTTTGTAATCTGTGCTGCTGATACCATGAACAAATAAATTCGGGTCATAACTTGGGTTAGAGTAGAGTGCTAAAACGCCGCCATCTTTAGCATCAAGCACTACAATGGCACCACGCATATCTTTTAAGGCATGTTGAGCAATTTGTTGCAGGCCAATATCCAAAGTAAGTACTAAGTCGTGACCTGGCTCAGGTGGCGTGAGGCTTAAAGTACGGATAACTCGGCCACGGTTATTTACTTCAACGCGCTGCGAACCAACCACACCATGAAGAAGTTCTTCGTAATACTTTTCGATACCGAGCTTACCAATGTCGTGCGTTGCACGGTAGTTGGTTGCTTGGTCTTCTGCTTCAAGTTTGGTGAGTTCTTTTTTGTTAAGTTTGGCAACATAACCTAAGGCATGGGTAAGGGTATCACCATAAGGGTAATAGCGAGCCAAACGTGCTTCGATACTAAAGCCTGGAAACTTATGCTGATTAACCGAGAACTTTGCAACTTCGATTTCGTCTAAACGGGCTTTTAATACTTGGCTTTTAAAGCGGCGATTGTGCTTAATGTCATCTAGAAAGTCAGCTTTTTGTTGCTCAGTTATTTCGATAACTTTTTCAACTTCGCTCAGTGCCTCTTCAAGGTTATCAACTTCCTCGGGTATGACTTCTAAATTATAAACTGGCTTGTTTTCAGCCAGTAATACGCCATTTCTGTCGTAAATAAGCCCACGGTTAGGGGCAATTGGAATAACTTTGATGCGGTTATCGTTCGAACGTGTCTGGTAGTCTTGATGTTCGATAACTTGGATGTTGTATAGGTTAGATAACAACACACCAATTAACAGTGTAACAAACACAAAACCCACAAATGCTCGGCGAGCAAATAAGTTTGCCTCAGCCGAGTGGTCTCGAATCGTGGGTCTGTGTTTTCGCATTGGCTTTACTACTCGCGATGATAAGGGTGGTTGTTATTCAAGCTCCAGCCTCGGTATAGGCTTTCTGCAACAATAATGCGCACTAGAGGGTGCGGTAGTGTCAGGTTTGATAATGACCACTTTTGCTCAGACGCTGCAATACACTCAGGTGCTAAACCTTCTGGTCCGCCGATCAATAAGCTGACATCGCGACCATCAAGCTGCCATTTTTCCATACTTTTTGCCAGCTGATGGGTATCCATTGGCTTACCGGTGACCTCTAGCGTCACAATGCGGTTGCCTTTAGGGATAGCAGCAAGGGTCTTTTCGCCTTCAAGTTGTAAAATACGTTTGATATCCGCATTTTTACCACGTTTACCTGCGGGGATTTCAATTAGCTCAAGGGGCATATCACGTGGGAAGCGACGTTGATATTCTGTGAATCCGGTTTCAACCCATGCTGGCATTTTGGTGCCAACAGCAATCAATTGTATTTTCAAAATGGTTACCTATGTCCTTGCTAAGGGTTAGCCCCAAAGTTTCTCTAGATCATAGAAGTCGCGAGATTGGTCTTGCATTACATGCACTACCACATCACCTAGGTCTACCAGCACCCATTCGCCTTCGTTTTGGCCTTCGTATCCGAGAGGCTCTTCACCTGCATGGCGTGCTTCTTTAGCAACGTGATCAGCAATCGATTGTACATGGCGTTTAGAGTTACCTGAGCACACTAACATGTAATCAGTAATGTCAGACTTACCACGTACATCAAGCTGTACCACATCACGGGCTTTCATATCGTCGACTTTATCAAGGGCAAATGCGAGTAGTTGTTTAGAATCCAAAGTGTTTTCTCAAAAATAAATAATCTTAATTTGTTATTTTATCACGCAGGCAGTATTTATTCATCTGTTTGGTAAAGATGATGCTGCGCAATGTATTGACTTACATTGGTAGGTAAAAGTTCCGCTATATCATTATTTAAATGCAGCTTTTTTCTGATTTCGCTTGAGGCGGCATTAACTTGTAAGCCATTTAAAAAGAATAACTTACCTGCAGGGGCCTGTTGTAGCTGGCTAAGTTGCTCTGTTACGGCATTCTCTTTATAAGCTGCAAGTTCACCAGATACTTGGCAGTGCTGCCCCGGGCGCTGGTACACGACGATATGACAAAGTTTGACAATCTCTTGCCATTTAAACCATTTATCTAGGCTATTGAATGAGTCCATGCCGATTAAAAACATAATCGGCGCTGCTGGGTTTTCTGCACGAAGCTCTTCTAAACTCAGCAAAGAATAAGACGCACCTTCTCGGTTTAGCTCACGGTAATCGATAGCAAAATGCGGATTGTTGTCAATCGCAAGTTTTAGCATATTAATGCGATGCTCATCACTTATTCCTGGCTTGGCTTTATGGGCAGGAATAGCGCAAGGCATGAAGTAAAGGGTATCGAGTTGGCACTGCTGAACACACTGCTGGGCCATATTAATATGACCTAAGTGAATTGGATCAAAGGTGCCACCAAAAATAGCAATCATGAATTGTTACTCTTAGTCAAAGACCGGGTGGCAAGGTAAAGGTATCGCCACTGGTTGGCAAAACACTAAGCATATTTGCATTAATGCTTGGTAGGGGGCTACAAGGTTGCCTTGTTTATATGCAGCATCAAACTGAGCTAATTGTTTGGTAATTTGTTCGAGTACTTGGATGTTCAAGCGGTTTAAGGCCTGTTGTACAACAGCTTGTTGGTTTTTCCAAATATTATACTTTTTGTATAAATCAGCCATATTGGCACCATTCAAGCGCCCGTGTTGCATTGCCACTAAGTTAGCTGCTTCTTTATTGATGGCCCAAAAAATACTCATGGCTTCAGTGTTATCGGCAGCCAGCTTAGTCATTACTTTAACCGCTTGTTCGGCGTGGCCATTTAATAAAGCATCACTTAAATCAAAAATATCAAATTTTGACTGATTCAGTAGCCCTTGCATAACGGCTTGCTGGTCAATTAGCTCACTACCATAAAGCAAAGATAGTTTTTCTAACTCTTGATGACAGGCAAGTAAGTTACCTTCAGTGGCATCAATTAAGCTTTGTTTTGCGTTGTTGTGAAGATTTAAGTTTAAACGATAGCACTGTTCATCTAGCCAACGGCTCAGGTGATTACCTGTTAATGGGTAACAAGGAACAAATAAGCCTTGTTTATCTAAGGCTTTGAACCAAGCACTGCGCTGAATATCTTGGCTGGCTTTGGCACCTTTTAAAACCAAAATAGTATCGGGATTAGCAAGCTCAACAAGTTGCTTAAAGATTTGACTGCCTTGCGTACCTGGTTTTTGCTCGTTTAAATCGAATTCAATTAGGGTACGAGCGCTGAACAGTGACATACTTTGGTATTGAGCAACAATTTCTTGCCAATCAAAACCCGGCATTAAGGTAAATTTAATGACTTCGTCAAAGCCTTGCTGTTTAGCTGCTTGACGAATTTGCATGATGCACTGAGCAATTTGATAAGGCTCTTCACCAAACACCATGTAAAAAGGCGCGAGGCCTTTTTTTAACTGGCTAGGAAGCTGGTTTGCATAACAACGCATTACAGTTGTGATAACTCACGAACAATACGACGACTCGCTTGCTTACGAATTTCGCCTAATAGCAAATCAAGCTCTTTTGCTTTTGCAAGGGCATTGTCTGGGTCGTCTTGGTAGTTACGATACAATTCAAAGCTTTGATTAATCGCTTTTTGTCCAGGGCGCTTCAGGGTATAGCTTACGCTATAGGCAAGTTCATATTCAGCAACCTGACCATTATCAAATAATGACAAGATTTGACGCTCTAAGCGGTCTTTGTGAATCTTTAACTCAGGGTGTTTACCAACTTGGTTAAGCTCAACTTTACTCGCAATCAGTTCTTTTTCGACTAATTCGAATAATGCTGACTTTTCATCATCACCAACAAGGGTGATTACTTTCAAGTCGTCAGGCAAGTTAGAGGCTTTCTTTAAGTGAAAGCCACAACTTGTCAGCAGTAAACAGACTAGCGCAAGGGCTAGTCCGTTTTTCAGTGCTTGAAGCGCTGCCATCTTAGTTAGCAACCACGTTAAGTAGTTTGCCAGGTACGTAAATTACTTTACGGATAGTCGCGCCTTCAGTGAACTTAGTCACATTTTCTTCAGCAAATGCCAATGCTTCAACTTGCTCTTTGGTTGCATCTGCAGGCACTGTTAACTTAGCACGTAGCTTGCCGTTAACTTGTACAATGATTAGCTTCTCATCTTCAACAAGTGCTGACTCATCAACTGTTGGCCATGCTGCATCTAAGATGTCGCCTTCTTTGCCAAGGTCTTGCCATAACTGGTGACACATGTGCGGTGTGATAGGCGCAAGCATGATAAGTAATGCTTCAAGTGCTTCGTTAGCAATTGCCACATCTTGTTTATCAGCAAGTGGTGCTTTAAGTAACTTGTTCGAGATTTCCATGATAGCAGCGATTGCAGTGTTGAATGTTTGACGACGTTCAACGTCATCAGTCACTTTTGCAATTGCTTTATGAAGTTCACGACGAAGAACTTTTTGGTCGTTGTTTAATGCTGATTTATCAAGCGCTTGGTAGCCTACTGTTTCTACATCAACAGCGTATTTCCAAATACGTTTTAAGAAACGCATTGCACCTTCAACACCTGAATCAGACCATTCAAGAGTTTGCTCTGGTGGCGCTGTAAACATCATGAATAAACGAACTGTATCTGCACCGTATTCGGCAATAACTTGTTGTGGGTCGATACCGTTGTTTTTCGATTTCGACATTTTGCTCATGCCCGCAGAGAATACCGGCTCGCCATCTTCTTTGTGCCACGCTTTAACAACACGACCTTTGTCGTCTGTTTCAGTTTGTACATCAGTTGGTGAAATCCAGATATCACCGCCTTTCTCATCTTTACGATAGAAAGTATCAGCTAGTACCATGCCTTGACATAATAAGCGCTCAAATGGCTCATCTGAGTTTACTAAACCAAAGTCACGTAATAGTTTGTGGAAGAAACGCGAGTAAAGTAGGTGCAAGATCGCATGCTCAATACCACCAATGTATTGGTTTACTGGTAACCAGTAATTTGCAGCACCTGGCTCGATCATGCCTTCGTCAAAACGTGGGCTACAGTAACGAGCGTAGTACCAAGACGATTCCATGAAGGTATCGAAGGTATCTGTTTCGTGGAATGCAGGCGCGCCATTTACCGTTGTTTTAGCCCACTCAGGATCCGCTTTGATTGGTGAAGTCACACCATTCATAACTACGTCTTCTGGTAAGCGAACTGGTAGCATGTCTTCTGTTGCTGCAAGCTCATCACCATTTTCGTCGCTAAGCATTGGAATTGGAGAACCCCAGTAACGCTGACGGCTAACACCCCAGTCACGTAGACGGAAATTAACTTTACGCTCACCTACACCCAGCGCTTCTAGTTTGTCTGCAACGGCATTAAATGCTGCTTCAAACTCAAGACCATCGAACTCACCCGAGTTAACTAACACGCCTTTTTCAGTGAATGCTTGGTTGTCTAAATCAACCGTTTCTTCAGAACCTGCAGCTGGTGCGATAACTTGGGCAATTTCAAGGCCATAAGCTGATGCGAACTCGTAGTCACGTTGGTCATGTGCAGGAACAGCCATTACAGCGCCTGAGCCGTAATCCATTAATACAAAGTTAGCAACCCAAATCGGTACTTGCTTACCTGTTAATGGGTGAATCGCATAAAAGCCAGTTGCAATGCCTTTTTTGTCCATGGTTGCCATGTCTGCTTCAGCGATTTTCGTGTTTTTACACTCATCAACAAACATAGCTACAGCGTCGCTGTTTTTAGCGGCTTCTTGTGCAATTGGGTGACCTGCAGCAACAGCTACGTACGTCACACCCATAAAGGTATCTGGGCGTGTTGTATAAACACTGAATGTATCTTCGTTATCAGCACGCTTAAATTCGATTTCTAAACCTTCAGAGCGACCAATCCAGTTGCGCTGCATGGTTTTAACTTGCTCAGGCCAGTGATCAAGCTTATCTAAATCGTCTAGTAGCTCTTGTGCGTAATCAGTGATTTTGATGAACCATTGAGGAATTTCTTTTTGCTCAACAATGGCACCTGAACGCCAACCACGACCATCAATAACTTGTTCGTTAGCAAGTACTGTTTGGTCAACTGGATCCCAGTTTACTGTTGACATCTTTTTGTATACTAGGCCTTTTTCGTAAAGCTTAGTGAAGAACCATTGTTCCCACTTGTAGTATTCTGGGTGACATGTTGCGATTTCACGATCCCAATCATAACCAAAGCCTAATTGCTTTAACTGGTCGCGCATGTAATCGATGTTTTCGTAAGTCCACTTAGCAGGGGCTGTGTTATTTTTGATTGCCGCATTTTCAGCAGGTAGACCAAACGCATCCCAACCCATAGGTTGCATTACGTTTTTGCCTTGCAAGCGTTGGAAGCGTGATACTACGTCACCAATGGTGTAGTTACGAACGTGACCCATGTGGAGTCGGCCGCTTGGGTATGGGAACATAGATAGGCAGTAATACTTTTCTTTGCTCTCATCTTCAGTGACTTTAAATACTTGGTTTTCTTCCCAGTAGGCTTGTACTTTTGACTCAATGTCTTGCGGGTTATATTGCTCTTGCATCTACGATTCCAGACTTCTTGCAAATTAATAAAAAATTGTCGATAAGGATAACCCAAAATACATGCTAATCACAGCGGCAAATAGGCGCTTTTGTTAATTTTCCAAGGAAATATATTTTCAGGGCAGGTTAACCTATACTCTACTAGAATAACGGTTGATTTTTCATCATTTTTGAAGGAGTAAACGATGGCAGATTATAAATCTTGGCTTAGCGATTTAAGTGCATGGCTTAAAGACGTAAAAGATCATGAGCTAAAAGATGCAATGGAAAAATTTGTTGAGTCAGAGCAAGCACTTAAAGACTTAGGGCAAGAAAAGCTCAATCAGTATCGTGACTATCTACAACGCGATATCGACCACATTAAAGAAAACGACAGTCACTATGATTCACTCGCATGGCTAGAGCTTAAAGAATCGCTTTGGTATGAGTTATCGCACATTGAAGATAAAACCCAGCTCGAATGGCAAGCCTTAAACCAAGATTTTCAACATAATGGTGTTTATCAAGAGGGAGAATGGATAGCCATGGGCACATTAGTATGTAAAAATTGTCAGCATAGTTACGATGTTTACCATGCTACGCAAATTACTCCTTGTACTGAATGTGGCGGTATTTATTTTCGCCGTAAGGCATTACAACCTTAATCAGTGACGCAGGCTTGTGCTGGGCGTTACCTATAATGCCCAGTCAAGACTGGGAAATAAGAAGTTAGAATGACAAAAAAACTAATCCCTCTACCTATTTCTGCGTTAGCGCCTAAAATTGCCGCAAGTCATGTTGCGACTTGTATGCAAAACCCATATCCAGAAGCGTTGCCATTTATTGGTCAACAACGTGCACAAAGTGCCCTCGACTTTTCACTCGGAATGGAATTACCGGGTTACAATGTTTATGTGATGGGTGAAGCGGCTCATGGTCGTTACACCTTAGTAAAAGACAAACTCACAGCCCATTCAAAAGACCGCCCAACGCCTAATGAGTGGTTGTATGTTAACAACTATGATGACCACCGCGAGCCAATCGCGTTATTCATGCAAGCAGGTCAATCAAAGCAGTTAGCTGACGATATAGATTCATTTATCGACGAAGTACTCGATACATTCCCAGCGGCTTTTGATAACCCAGGTTATCAACGCAAGAAAAAGTCAATCGACCGTGAGTTTACCGATACTTACGATGCGGCAATTACTGCTGTTGAAATTGCCGCTCTTGAGCAAAGCGTGGCATTGATTGAAGAAAATGGTGTTGTTGGATTTGCGCCTTTAGTGAATGGTAAACAACTGAGCGACAGTGAATTTGCAGCCCTTGATGAGCCACTGCGTATCGAATTTTATGAGGTTATCGAAAAGCTTGAAGATGCGTTAATCGAAGCATTAATTGAGCTTCCTCGCTGGAAACGAGAGTCATCTGAAAAACTACGTAACCTTAAAAAGTCAACTGCTGAGCTTGCTACTAAGCCACTAATAAAAGCCCTTGAACATAAATACGCTACGCACATTGGTGTATTACGTTATTTAAAAGACATTCGTGAAGAAATCATTGATGCGGTACTTGAATGGCTTGACGATGATGAAAACGACGAAAACAAAGAAGACTTTGACCGTAAAGGGATGCTCACAGACTTCTTTGCGCCAAATATTCTAGTCGAATACAAAGAGGGCGATGCAGCCCCTGTGGTGTATGAGCCAAACCCGACTTTTGGCAATATTTTCGGCAAAATTGAATATGCGACTTCGCAAGGCTCGCTTATCACCAGTTACCGCTCAATTCAGCCAGGTGCACTGCATCGTGCTAATGGTGGCTACTTGATTATGGATGCTGAAAAAGTCATGGCGAATCCACAAGTGTGGGATGGCCTTAAACTTTCTTTAAAAACGCATCAAATCAAAAACGACTTACCCTATCAAGACAGCTCTGTGGGAAGCAGCTTCACGTTACGTCCGCAGCTTATTCCTCTTGATGTAAAAATAGTGCTGCTAGGCTCTCGCGATCTTTATTACACCATAGGTGAATATGACGAAGAGTTTGCAGAGTTATTCCGTGTCCTTGCTGACTTTGATTATTACTTGCCAAGTAGCGATAAACTGCAATATCAGTTCATTACCAAGGTGACTGAGTATTGTCAGCAAACACTCAACTGCACTGTAAATGAAGCGGCAATGGCGAGATTATTAAAGTTTAGTTATCGCCAAGCTGAGCACCATAACAAGCTCTCAGCTCGTTTTGCTGATGTATTAGAGTTAGTGGCAGAAGCCAGTTTTTATGCCAAACAAGATGGCCAAACAGTGATTGATGCTCATCACATAGATGAAGCCATTGTTGGTAAGCAATACCGTACAGGGCAAATTTCAGAAACCATGCTGAGTGATATCAAAGAAGGGCAAATTTTAATTGCAACCGAAGGTCACGCAGTGGGCAAAGTAAATGGCTTAACTGTGCTGCATATTGGCGATACCTCATTTGGCACACCAGCACGCATTACAGCCACTGTGTACGCAGGTGCTGATGGCGTAATTGACGTTGAACGAGAAGCTGAACTAGGTAAAGCCATTCACTCTAAAGGAGTGATGCTATTAACCGGTTACTTAGGAAATAAGTATGCTCAGCAATTTAGTCTAACGCTCAGTGCCAATATCGCAATAGAGCAAAGCTATGGCTATATCGACGGTGATAGCGCCTCATTAGCAGAGCTGTGCGCGCTTATATCAGCCATTACGAACTTACCTATTAGCCAATCTATCGCACTGACAGGTTCAATTAACCAGCATGGTGATGTGCAATCAATTGGTGGCGTAAACGAGAAAATAGAAGGCTTCTTCAAGCTTTGTAAAATGCGTGGCTTAACCGGTGAGCAAGGGGTGATTATTCCTAAATCAAACCAAGTTAATTTAGTGCTTGATGACGAAGTACTCGATGCGGTTGAAAAAGGGCGCTTTAATATTTATGCCGTTGAAACGGTTGATCAAGCACTGAGTTTATTAATGGATAAAGACGCAGGTGAAATGACCGCAGAAGGTTATCCCGAAGGCTCTATTAATGCACTTGCGTTAGCAAGGCTTGCCAATATTGCAGATATCGTAAATGGCGACAATGATGATGAGAAGGACGCAGAATGATTAATTTAATACTTTTACTGATCATTGGTATTTTTTGTTTTTTAATTTTTAAAAACAGTAAAAAGGCGAAGCTACAAGCCCTTGAAAATGAAAAGCTCGCCGCGGACTTTTTAGCAAATAACAGTAAAGCCGACGATGTTCATGAAACCGCATCTGGGCTGCAATACAAAATTGAGCAAAGTTCAGGTAATGACACAAAGCCAAGTGCAACTAGTAAAGTAAAGGTTCACTATCATGGCACGCTTATGGATGGCAGTGTTTTTGACAGCTCAGTGGTAAGAAATTCGCCAATCAGCTTTGGTTTGAATCAAGTCATTGCAGGTTGGACCGAAGGCTTACAGCTAATGAACGAAGGGGATAAGTTTACCTTTTATATCCCGCCTCAGCTTGCTTACGGCCGTAAACGCGTCGGTAGCATTCCAGCAGGCTCGCTACTTATATTTGATGTAGAGTTGATAAAGATAGAATCTTAAAATGTTAAAAAGGCTTCATCATGAAGCCTTTTTTAATTGCCTGCTAAAGTAGTTGAACAGATTTACCTCAATGCAAACATTATTGAATGTAAAGTAGCTGAGACTTTTAAAGTAATTTGCTCTTTCGAACATGCACGTTGCAGTGTAATAACTAGTTAATCTTGCGTTGACAAAATTGCTCGGTCGCTATATATGTTCTAAAGTACCTTTTTGGGGTATTTTATTTGCACTGAAGTAGTAAAGCCTCATCTCATTTTTTAAAATGAACCTCTATAGCCCATAGAAAACCTTCAGAAAATTAGGTTGTTTCTTGTATTTTGGTTATTTTAAAGTTGCATTAATAAAAGGATTTTTGAATGTACAAACTTATATTATTGTTTATTATTTTTTCGGGAATATCCTTGCCTGCTTTTGGTCAGGCAGAAGTTGAAATCTGCAATAATTGCTCTCAAAGTCAAAAAGACAAGGTTGCAAGGCTAAGCGTTAACTCTGATACTAAAGCTGTCATTGTGGTCGATATGATTAATGAAACAGCATTAAAATATGATACTAACTACATTGAAGATCGTTATGGTGAGCCAGTAGTTAGTGTTTCTTTGTCTGAGCTTAGTAATGATGAAGCTTTTGATTTAGACCTTCTCTATGAATACCGCAAAGAGTTAGTACGTGTAATAACGCGTGCTTCTGAAAAGAGTATGCTTAAAAATGCGCAAAGTACTCAACGTAATATATCGACTCCTAAGTATACTAATTCCAATGTAAATGATAATTCTCCGATAGGAAAGGGGATTGAAGTCAAGGGAAGTCCCTATGACTTTTTGCTTGCCAGTTATTTTAGAAATGATGTTTATGACTTTTATTTTGCGGGTGAGACATTAGCTTTAACAAAAATATTATTACCAACTAAGGGAACAATTAAATTTCCGAATATGAATAAGTTAAAGCTATATGTTCGTATAAACTTTTATAGTGATGATTTGGCTAAAAGCCTAAATGGTTTTGTTAGCGTAACACTAAACCCAGTAATTAAGTCATTTAATATTTTAGGCGGGCGGGATGGATTTAAAAACTCAATTCCTTTGAACCAAGACGAAATTAGTGGTCATGATTTTATATTCGCAAATGCTAAGAACGAAGATAAAAATGAGAGCGAAAGAAATGAACACGCCAAGTTTGAAAGATACTCCAGCTCACTAGACGGAGGAGTTAGCTGCCGAGTTGTGGAAACCAAAACGAAGGGAAATAAAGAAATATACACTTATCAATGCTAGCGTTATAAGTTAAAGAGTGGAGTTACCACTCTTTAACTGTTGTCTAAACTTTTATTTGTTATTTTTAATCCTAGCAAGCACACCAACAGTACTGAGTAGCATCACCACCGCCCATACCGGCCAATTGCCGTATTGGCTATAGATACTATCGCCTTTGATTAAAGTGATATTGGCCTCAAGTACATCAGCTTTAAATTGTGGCATAGCTAATTGTGATTGAGCGATAGGGTCGTAAACGGCGCTAATACCATTATTAGTAACACGAATTAGTGGGCGCTGTAACTCTAGGGCGCGCATACGCGCTATTTGCATGTGCTGATGCGGGCCATGTGAGTCACCGAACCACGCATCGTTACTCACCGTGAATAAAATGTCGGAGTCACTGCGATAATTTCCGCGAACCAACTCAGAAAAAGCAATTTCATAGCAAATAGCCGGTAAAATATTTAAGCCATTTGCGCGTAAATTGTTTTGTACTTCATCACCTCGAGTGAAAGATGACATAGGTAAATCAAACAGTGGCGCAATTGGACGCAAGAAGTCCTGAAACGGCACAAATTCACCAATAGGTAATAACTGATGCTTTTGATAGCGGTTTTTACCTAAATATTGATAGTGGCCTTCACTGTCATCGTGTTCTTTTTTACCAAGCACTATTAAAGTGTTAAAAATGTTACGCGTGTCGTATTGGTAATCAACGATACCAGTAATAAGCGCGGTGTCATTAAAGGTTGCGGCACTATCAAGGCCTGTTAAATACTCGGTTGATAAAGCTTCAAGCTCCGGCACCGCAGCTTCTGGCCAAACAATTAAATCAGCATCCCAATGTAAGCGAGTCATATCTTGGTATTTGCTCATAGTCGTCCAAAACTCAGACGGCTCAAAGCGAAGATGCTGCTTAATATTGCCCTGCACCAGTACAGTTTTAATGGTTTTGTCTTGGTAGTGTAGCTGGCTGCTGCTTGCTATCGTATATAAGCCAGCTAATAAGGCTACAGAGGCGATAAGTGGTTTGCCATCTTTGTAAGCTGTGCGATATAAAGCAAACGCAATTAACATACATACAAGCGTAATCCCAAACTCGCCAATTACCGGGGCTAAAAAATTAAGTGGGCTGTCTGTTTGCGTGTAACCAAAACTCAGCCACGGAAAGCCTGTTAACAATGTGCCACGTAAGTATTCTGTGGTTGCGATAGCGGCGAGTAACCAACATATAAAGCTATATGGGCCTTTAGCAAGGCGTGTTGCCAGCCAAGTAGCTAATGCAGGATAAAGGGCTAAATAAGCACAAAGCAGCACCATTAACGAAAGTGATGCGATTAATGGCATGCCACCAAAGGTCGCTATTGATACATGCACCCAGCTTATACCTGCACCAAACCAACCTAAACCAAATATAAAGCTATATTTAGCACTTTGTTTAGCGGCTAATTTACCGTTTGCGAGAGGGTTAATGCAGTAGAGTAGAGCACCAAGGGAAAGAAAAGTTATAAACCATAGGTTATAGGGTGCGTAACTTAAGGTTAAAAAGAGGCCCGCAATAAGTGCGAGCCAGGCTTTTTTATCTTTTGCAAGGTGACTTAGGTTAGTTAGCAGTTTCTTCACTGTCGTTATCATCAGCCTTTGGAATGGTGACTTGCAATTGTAAGATACGGCGGTTATCTGCGTTAGTGACTTTAAATTGTAAGCCTTCTACCTCGATTGTTTCACCACGGCTTGGCATGTGGCCAAATGCATGTAAAACAATACCACCTATGGTGTCAGCATCTGAGGTGCTGTAACCAGTTTTAAAATACTCATTAAAGTCATCAACTTCAGTCAGCGCTTGCACAGCGTAAACGTGTTTTGCAACTTGGCGAATATCTTGTAGGTCTTCACTTTCATCGTGCTCGTCTTCGATTTCACCCACGATGATTTCAAGGATATCTTCGATAGTGACAAGACCAGACACACCACCATACTCATCAATAACAATCGCCATGTGGTAACGTTGTTGACGGAACTCATTAAGCAGCGTGTCTACACGTTTACTTTCAGGCACTACAACTGCAGGACGCAAATATTCACGTAAAGAAGGCAGTTGCTCATCTTTGTTGATGATCAGTGGTAATAAATCTTTTGCTAATAAAATACCTTCAACATGGTCTTTGTCTTCACATACCACAGGAAAACGTGAATGTGTTGAATCAACCATCATAGGTAATAGCTCTTCTAATGGTGTATCAACCTCTAAGGTTACCATTTGCGAGCGTGGGATCATGATGTCCCGCACTTTTAGCTCTGATACACCTAGCACCCCTTCAATCATATCTTTGGTTTCAGGGTCGATAAGGTCGCGTTCTTGCGCATCGGCAATTACTTCTACCAGCTCTTCTCTATTCTGGGGTTCCCCTTGCAACATTTGGGCTATGCGGCCCAGCCACGTTTTGCCAGAAGAACCCTGGCTAGTTTGCGAGTTGTCGTCGCTCATTGCGTCTAATTGCTCCGTTAATTTAAATATCGTCTCGATATGGGTCAGCAATGTTCAGATCGGCAAGTAATTGCTTTTCAATGCTTTCCATTTCAAGTGCATCTTCGTCCTTTATATGGTCAAATCCAAGTAAATGCAAGCATCCATGGATAACCATATGGGCAAAATGGTCGTGAAAGGTTTTTTCTTGCTCAATTGATTCGGCTAAAACAATAGCCGGACAAATGATTAAATCACCTACTAAAGGTAACTCAATGCCCGGTGGTGCTTCAAATGGAAAAGATAAGACATTAGTCGGTTTATCTTTGCCGCGGTAATCATTGTTGAGCTGCTGGCTTTGTGCTTCATCGCTGACCACTATAGTCAGCTCTGCATCTTCACGGTAGTTGCTAAGGGCTTTGTCAGCCCATAGCTGGAATTGTTCAAAGCTTGGTAAGTCGTCAAACTCACAGGCTATTTGTAAATCTAATTCGGTCACGAGTTTGCTTCTTGTTGGTTTGCTTGTGCTTCTTTTGCACGTTGCTTCTCTGCACGTTTTAAACGTTCTGCTTCATCGTTTCGCTCATAAGCTTCAACGATACGAGCAACAACCGGGTGGCGAACCACATCGTGTGATTGGAAGAAGTTAAAGCTAATTTCATCGACACCGTTTAATACTTCGATGGCATGACGTAGGCCTGAGCGGGCACCGCGCGGTAAATCGACTTGTGTAATATCACCCGTGATCACCGCCTTTGAATTAAAACCAATACGAGTTAAGAACATTTTCATTTGTTCTGCTGTGGTATTTTGGCTTTCATCGAGAATAATAAACGCGTCATTTAGCGTACGACCACGCATGTAGGCAAGGGGCGCGACTTCAATCACGTTTTTCTCAATTAGCTTTTCAACTCGTTCAAAACCCAGCATTTCAAATAATGCATCATATAAAGGGCGTAAATACGGGTCGATTTTTTGGCTTAAGTCACCCGGTAAAAAGCCTAGCTTTTCACCTGCTTCAACCGCAGGACGAGTTAACAAAATACGGCGAATTTCTTGACGCTCTAAGGCATCAACGGCTGCAGCAACCGCTAAATAAGTTTTACCTGTACCAGCAGGGCCAATACCAAAGGTAATATCGTGATGCAAAATATTTGCAACATACACGCCTTGATTATCATTGCGCGGTTTAATAACGCCACGGCGAGTTTTAATCACCATGTCTTTGCCATATACACCTGGGTTTTCATCTTGCTCTAGCGCATTTGATTCGCTAATTGCCAAATGTACGGCTTCAGGTTCAATCTCGCCAATCAGGCCGCGAATAGGTTGAGTTTCAATATAGAGGTTTTTTAGTATCTCAACAGCCGCAGCTGCAAGGTGCAGTTTACCGGTTACTCTGAAGAAATTATCACGGTGTGCAATCTCAACACCAAGGCGGCGTTCAATTTGCTTAATGTTTTCGTCAAACGGACCACATAAAGATGAAAGGCGTTTGTTGTCGGCGGGTTCTAAATAAATCTCTAATGTTTTTAACTGATTACTCAAAATTGCTTCCTATTGATGGGTGCAGGCTGTGCCTGCACCAAGTGTCACCCTAAGGTACGAAAGTAGCAACGCCAATTTCGTTAGGGGCCGTAGCGGCCTCAGCTTCAGCAGCTTTATTTAAAATAGCTGAAGGTGCCACATCACGGCGTAAGTTCATTTCTGATTCTGTACGAATTAATTCACCACGTAAAGAGTTTGGCAATGCTTCTGTAATACGTACATCAACGAATTGACCGATCACTGAGTGAGGGCCTTCAAAGTTAACCACTCGGTTGTTCTCAGTACGGCCACGTAATTCCATTGGGTTCTTCTTAGAAGGACCTTCAACTAGGATACGCTGTTCGGTATCAAACATTTGGCGGCTGATTTGCTGCGCCATTTGCGTGATACGGTTTTGCAGAATGTATAAACGTTCTTTTTTCTCTTGCTCTGTTACGTCATCTGGTAAATCAGCAGCTGGTGTACCAGGGCGCGCACTGTAGATGAAACTAAAGCTCATATCAAAACCAATATCATTGATAAGGTTCATAGTTGCTTCAAAGTCCGCTTTGCTTTCGCCAGGGAAACCAATGATGAAGTCTGAAGACATGCTTAGGTTAGGGCGAATTTTACGTAACTTACGAATCGTAGATTTGTACTCGAGTGCAGTGTGACCACGTTTCATAAGGTTAAGAACACGGTCTGAACCACTTTGCACTGGTAAGTGTAGGTGGTCAACAAGCTCAGGTACGTCTGCATACGCATCAATGATATCTGGCGTAAATTCTACTGGGTGCGATGTGGTATAACGAATGCGGTCAATACCGTCAATCGCAGCGACATAACGTAATAGATCAGAGAAGTAACAAATTTCACCATCGTGAGTTTCACCACGATACGCATTTACGTTTTGACCAAGTAGGTTTACTTCGCGAACACCTTGCTCTGCAAGTTGGGCAACTTCAAGTAAGACGTCATCAAGTGGGCGGCTTACTTCTTCACCACGCGTGTAAGGTACTACGCAGAATGTACAGTATTTAGAGCAACCTTCCATAATTGATACAAACGCAGTTGGGCCTTCCGCTTTTGGCTCAGGTAAACGGTCGAACTTTTCAATCTCAGGGAATGAAACGTCAACTACCGAGCTGCTGTCGCCACTTTGCACTTGCTTAATCATTTCAGGTAAGCGGTGTAATGTTTGCGGGCCAAAGATTACATCAACAAACGGCGCACGTTGACGAATTGAGTCACCTTCTTGCGATGCAACACAGCCACCAACACCAATGATTAACTCAGGTTTGTCGTCTTTTAATAGTTTCCAACGGCCAAGCTGATGGAATACTTTCTCTTGTGCCTTTTCACGGATTGAACAGGTATTGAGTAAGATCACGTCAGCGTCTTCAGCTTCTTCAGTTAACTGATAGCCGTTAGTCGCATCTAGTAGATCAGCCATTTTCTGAGAGTCGTACTCGTTCATCTGACAACCCCAGGTTTTAATATGCAGCTTTTTACTCATTGAAATATAGCCTCGTTTTCAATTCGGTAGTGACACAAAAATGTGTTAGAAACAGGATTAAGTGGCAAGTATGCCGACTTAAAGGACGCGTATTTTAGCTGGATACCCGCACAGATCCAAGTATAGTTTTTATCTTTGTGGTGTGAAATCAAACAAGTCACTGTTTTGAAATTCATAAGCAGTAAATGCACTGACACGCAATATTGAATTAAGTTACAATTTATCCCGTATTTAAATAGCCAAATGAGCGAATATTAAATGAATAAAAATAAGGTAATTGTTGTCGGTGGCGGCATGGTAGGTGCTGCTACTGCTGTAAAACTGGCCAAGCAGGGTAGGGATGTCACCGTTATTGAAAAGCACCTTATCGATGCTGATCAAATTTTAAGCTCAGATAAGGTAGATATTCGCATTTCGGCTATTAATCGTTTTTCAGAGAATTTACTTGATGAGCTTGGTGCAATGCCGTTACTAAGACAAAATCGTATCGCACCCTATCAACAATTAGAGGCCTACCAGCAACAAGGCGAGAATTTATTGTTTGATAGCCATGAGATTGGCGAAACGCATTTAGGTCATTTAATCGAAAATAATTTAATTCAAGCAAGTCTTTGGCAGCAATTCGCCAAGTACAACATCGAAGTGATAGAGCAGTTATCTGCCATCACGGATATTACTCAAACGGCTGATTCAATCACCTTACATTATGGCGATACTCAATATACCGCTGATTTAGTTGTTGCTGCAGATGGTGGACAGTCACAATTGCGAACTAAAGCTGGTTTAGGTGTAACGGGTTGGCAATATGGCCAGCATTGCATGGGCGTGTTAATCAAATTAGATGCCCCGCAGCAGGTAAAAACGTGGCAACAATTTACGCCAACCGGGCCTGTGGCGTTTCTACCGATGCAGGCGCCTTATGCTAATTTAATTTGTTATCACGATGCTGCAGTTTTAAAGCAGTGGCAAAAATTGTCGAATGAGCAACTCAAAGCAAAGCTCATTGACCATTTTCCTGAACTACCGGGTGACTTTGAATTACTTGAGCATGCTGTTTTTCCACTTGCACGCCAACATGCCAATGATTACTCGCACGGACGTTTAGTTTTGGTGGGTGATTCGGCGCACACAATTAACCCGCTCGCAGGGCAAGGTGTGAACCTAGGGTTTCAAGATGTTGTAGCACTGGCAGATATTTTGGCAGATCAACCTGATGTTGGTCAGCAAGCGTTATTAAAACGCTACGAGAAAAAACGCCGCCACGCTAATTTACTAATGATGAGTATGATGGATGCATGTTATTTTGGTTTTTCAAACGAGATTAAACCACTGAGCTGGGTGCGCAGTAAGTTTTTAAAGCTTGCTAATAACACAGGCCCTGCAAAGAACTGGGTTTTAAAGTATGCGATTAGCGGGACATTAAGTTAATCGTAAAAAATTAATTGTACAAAAGATAAAGAAGCGGGGTAATGAAAATTAGCCCGTTTTTTTTGTGCTAATTGTGCTAAAAATTACCGAATATACTTTGGAGAAACTTGAAACTTGAAACTTGAAACTTGAAACTTGAAAC
>NZ_LJSO01000001.1:148088-258061 GCF_001399985.1 Pseudoalteromonas sp. P1-8 | reverse complement strand
GAAACTTGAAACTTGAAACTTGAAACTTGAAACTTGAAAGGGAAGTAAGTAGTTGGCTGGGATACCAGGATTTGAACCTGGGAATGGCAGGATCAAAACCTGCTGCCTTACCGCTTGGCGATATCCCAACGCTAAACTTGAAGAGTTTTAGTTCTACTTAAGAACATGGTGCGGAAGGAGAGACTTGAACTCTCACAACCGAAGTTACTGGAACCTAAATCCAGCGCGTCTACCAATTCCGCCACTCCCGCATCATTCGTACTTAAAGTACTGGTAGTTATTTTAAACTCTTCATTGAGCAACAAAAAGAATGGTGGCTAAGACGGGATTTGAACCTGTGACCCCATCATTATGAGTGATGTGCTCTAACCAACTGAGCTACTTAGCCATCTTTTTTGTTAGCACTTCATCGCTGAGTGCGGGGCGTATTATGCTGATATGACCTAAATCCGTCAACACCTTTTTTGCAAAAAAATGCTTATCAGTGTTTGTTTGCATTAAAATTAAGCTAAGTGGCTAAATTTCATTTAAATTGCTGTTTTTTTGACTGCAATTTATTAGTTTAATTCCCAAATGCATAATAAGAGTTTTAAAACGCACATTTAAAGTTGCTTGATTTTCATACAAAAATCAAGTTTCAAAATTAGTAAGTGTGTTTTTTTAACGTGTTTAACTGCAAAAAATGAAAAGCGAATGATTTTATACAGGCAAATTTGCGATTAATCGGCCTAGTTTTTACTTCTAAAATACCCACAATTTGCTAATCAAGCAGTCAATAGGTCGCAAAATTGCTAGCGAGTTTTTAAACCCCCTCTAATTGACAGTTGTTATCACTCATTTGCTTTCGACGTATTTATTAATACGATTTACTGTTAAGCATAAATAACACCGTACATCACTAAAAAGAACAAGCAGAGGTATTACTCACCATGCTTTAATGTTTTAGGAATATTTAGGCTATAAAAAAGGCTCGTAATAACGAGCCTTTTATAATCGAATGAACGAATATGCTTATACGTTAAATAAGAAGTTCATCACATCGCCGTCTTTAACGATGTATTCTTTACCTTCTTGACGCATCTTACCAGCATCTTTAGCACCGCTTTCGCCTTTAAACTCAATGTAGTCGTCAAATGCGATAGTTTGTGCACGGATAAAGCCACGTTCAAAGTCAGTGTGGATTTTACCCGCAGCTTGTGGTGCAGTCGCACCTACTGGGATTGTCCATGCACGTACTTCTTTAACGCCAGCAGTGAAGTAGGTTTGTAATTTAAGTAACTCGTAACCACCACGGATCACTAAGTTAAGACCTGGTTCTTCTAAACCTAGGTCAGCCATAAATTCTAGTTTATCTTCTTCTTCAAGTTCAGATAACTCAGATTCAATCGCTGCACATACTGGAATAACAACTGCGTCTTCTGCAGCGGCAATTTCACGTACTTTGTCTAGGTAAGGGTTATTTTCAAAACCATCTTCTGCCACGTTCGCAATGTACATGGTAGGTTTGATTGTTAAGAAGTTAAGTGGCTTAATTGCTGCTTTTTCTTCTTTTGTTAGTTCTAAAGAACGTAACGTTAAACCTTCATCTAAGTGTACTTTTACTTTTTCTAAAACAGCATTTTGCTCTTTAGCGTCTTTGTCGCCGCCTTTTGCTTTTTTAGCATTACGAACAATCGCTTTATCAGCACTGTCCATATCAGCAAGTACTAATTCAGTGTTAATTACATCGATATCATCAGCAGGGTCAATTGTGCCAGCAACGTGAACAATGTTTTCGTCTTCAAAACAACGAACAACGTGACCAATCGCATCTGTTTCACGAATGTTTGCTAGGAATTGGTTACCTAAACCTTCACCTTTCGATGCGCCTTTTACTAGACCGGCAATATCAACGAATTCCATCGTCGTTGGTAAAATACGCTGAGGATTTACGATAGCGGCTAAATCATTCAAGCGCGCATCAGGAACCGGTACCACACCCGTGTTAGGCTCAATGGTACAGAAAGGGAAGTTAGCGGCTTCAATACCCGCTTTAGTTAGTGCATTAAATAGAGTTGATTTACCAACGTTTGGCAAACCAACGATGCCACATTTAAAACCCATAGTAAGATACCTTGTGTAATTTCATTAAAACGGATTAAGGTTTAAATGAATGTAGTCTGTTTTGTGCTTTTAACACACCATCTTTTGCAAGTATTTCCATACAACGAACTGCTTCGTCAACGGCGGCGTCCATTTTTTCTTGATCGTCTTTCGCGGCTTTACCTAGCACCCAGCCTGTTACCATTTCTCGGTGGCCTGGATGACCAATGCCTATGCGAAGGCGCATGAAATCTTTTTGGTTTGCCATTTTCGCAATAATATCTTTTAAACCATTGTGACCGCCGTGGCCGCCACCTTTTTTAAGTTTTGCAATCCCAGGATCTAAGTCCATTTCGTCATGAGCAACGAGAATGTTCTCAACAGGGATTTTAAAGAAATTAGCGAGACTACTCACCGCCTTACCACTTAAATTCATATAAGTTGTAGGGATCAGTAATTTAAATTCTTGGCCTTGAATAATCACTTTGCCGGTGAGGCCGTGATATTTAGGATCATGTTTGAGTGTGCAGTTATAACGTGCAGCCAGTTCTTCGATGAACCAAGCACCTGCATTATGGCGTGTGTTTGCGTATTCGGGGCCTGGATTAGCCAGGCCCACAAGCATTTGAATAGAATTCAAGGTGTTTACACCTTAAAAATTATTCTGCAGCGTCTTCTGAAGCTTCTTCTTCAGCTGGAGCTGCTTTGTTAGCTTTAACAGTAACAACTGACTGATCGTGATCAGCGCCTTTAGTTAGCTCAACAGATGAAACACCTGAAGGAAGTTTAAGGTCAGAAAGGTGGATTGAATCACCAGCTACTAAGTCTGAAACGTTAACTTCAACGAACTCAGGAAGTGCTTTAGGAAGACACGTGATTTCGATTTCAGTTAATTGGTGAACAACAGTGTTACCAGCTTTAGTTACTTTCTCTTCACCGATGAAGTGTACTGGCACTTTAGTGTGAAGTTTGTGAGTAGCATCTACACGTTGGAAGTCTAAGTGAGTGATCTTAGGCTTGTACGGGTGACGTTGAATATCTTTAAGGATAGCTTCAACTGACTCGCCACCGATGTTTAAAGTAAGGATGTGCGTGTAGAAACCTTCGTCTTCTTGCGCTTTGATCATATCTTTGTGTGCAAGAACGATTGATGCAGCTTCTTTGTCAGCACCGTAAAGGATTGCAGGAACTTTATCTTCACGGCGTAGGCGGCGGCTCGCACCAGTACCTGTTTCTGTACGTAATTCTGCATTGTATGTGTAAGTTGACATAATGTCTCCAATAATTAATAGTCTTAGGGCCTTTGCGACCAAGGTCCCCAGCCAAAAGGCGCGCTATCATACCACCCCTTTCGGGGAAAATAAATAACGACTACAAAAAAAGCACCTAGACGGTGCTTTTTTAGTATTGCAGTAATGTTGATTAGTGTTCAAACATCGCTGAAATAGATTCTTCGTTGCTGATACGACGGATTGTTTCAGCAAGCATATCTGCAAGTGTAAGCACTTTGATTTTATCAATTGCTTTAAGCTCATCAGATAGTGTGATTGAGTCAGTTACGATAACTTCGTCAATGACTGAGTTACGAATGTTCTCAGCTGCATTACCTGAAAGTACTGGGTGAGTAGCGTAAGCAAATACGCGTTTTGCACCGTGTTCTTTAAGCGCTGCTGCTGCTTTACATAAAGTGCCACCGGTATCGATCATGTCATCAACGATGATACAGTCACGACCTTCAACGTCACCAATAATGTGCATTACTTGTGAAACGTTTGCTTGTGGACGACGCTTGTCGATAATTGCAAGGTCTGTGTCATTTAATAGCTTAGCGATTGCACGAGCACGAACAACACCACCGATATCAGGAGAAACAACAACAACGTCATCGAAGTCGCGTTCTTTCATATCTTCAAGTAGAACTGGGCTACCAAATACGTTATCAACTGGTACGTCGAAGAAACCTTGGATTTGTTCAGCGTGTAAATCAACCGTTAGAACGCGGTCAACACCAACACTTGAAAGGAAATCTGCAACTACTTTAGCTGTAATTGGTACACGAGCAGAACGCACGCGGCGGTCTTGACGTGAATAACCAAAGTAAGGGATAACGGCTGTAATACGTCCAGCAGACGCACGACGTAGGGCATCAACCATAACGATAAGCTCCATTAAGTTATCGTTAGTAGGGTTACAGGTTGATTGGACAATGAAAACGTCAGAGCCACGAACATTTTCATTAATTTGAACACTGATCTCACCGTCACTAAAACGGCCAACAACAGCATCGCCTAATTCAATATACAAACGTTTTGCAACTTTTTGAGCTAGCTCAGGTGTTGCGTTACCAGCGAAGAGCTTCATGTCAGGCACGGTAGGGTTCCTCAGGCACTGAATTTTGGGACTAACAGGCTATGGTGGGCACCAAAGCAGGTTAACATTTACTTGTACGTTACTTCATTTCAAAGTGAGCATTTAATGCTGTATGAGCAGGAGAAAGTGTAGCACTACTTGCAACAAAACCTGTCCATTTTTCTGGTAATTGAGCTAAAACTTGTTGTGCTTGTGCCTCGGTTGAAAACTCAGCAAAGCAGCAAGCGCCTGTACCAGTCATCTTTGACGGGGCGTATTTTAGCAACCACTGCAGGGCTTTTTCAACCTCGGGGCAGAGCTTTTTAACTAAAGCCTCACAATCATTGCCTAAATTTTCTGTTTGCCAGTCTGCTTTTAGCTTAGGTGTGTCGCGCTTTAAATCTGGGTGGGTAAAAATTTTCGCGGTGCTCACATGCTGCCCTGGATGCACCACACAGAACCAACTTTGCGGTAATTCAACATTTTCTAGTTGCTCGCCAATCCCATGCGCAATGGCAGTGTGACCATTTATAAATACCGGTACATCAGCGCCTAATTTCACCCCAAGCTCTGCTAATTCTGTAAGTGATAAATCACAGCCCCATAGTTTATTAAGAGCAAGTAGAGTAGTGGCGGCATCAGATGAGCCGCCGCCTACACCACCGCCCATTGGCAAACGTTTTAATAGCTTTATTGAAGCGCCTTGTTGGCAATTACAGTGTTGTTGTAATAAACGGGCTGCTTTATATATAAGGTTATCTGCAAGCTCAATACCGTTTGTATCACCGGTTACAGAAATACCTGGCTCGTTGTTGACAGTAAATGTTAACTCATCACCAAACTCTAAAAAGGTAAATAAGGTTTCGAGTTCATGGTAGCCATCTTCACGGCGACCATTTATATGAAGGAATAAATTAAGTTTTGCAGGTGCTATTAAAGTTAGCGGGGCGGTTGAAGCGTGTGTCATGATTAATTTAACTGCCAATCATTAAGTTGAATTTTAATACGAATTTTATTGTTTTTAAGGCTTAGCTTAACAGGAAGCCAATAACCATCTTGTTTGATGTAGTCTGAATAGGTTATTTGCCACTGTTGACCATTGTGAGCTTGCCAAATAAGACTTTTTAAACGGCCTTGCTCATCATAATTGGCTTGGTCGTTCTCGACGGTGCCTTTTAGCCACTTTGCGGCATTATCTAATGGGATTGAAAAGCCGGTTAAACGATATAACAACATTGAGGCATCACGGTCGGTATACACATTGTCGTCATACTCAAGTTCAGCACCTTGTGCATTTTGTTTTAAAGACAAAATGCGGGTACCAATAAAACTGGTAAGTACCATGTCACTGTATTGCTCATCATGTTGCCAATTTAAATTGGCTGACTGGCGCTGCTCTGTACTAATAAATGCCATTTTGCCTTGCACTTGCCACTGTGCTTGTTGTTCTAATCGGCTTTTCCAGTCAGGATAAATGTAATCAACAGTTGAAATTTTTTGCGCACAACCGCCGATAAATAAAAAAAACATGAATAAAATCAAATATTGTTTAATCAAATGTCGTTCCTTACTTTCCATATTCCGCTGATTTTTGGTAAAATTAATGCCTTTACAGCTGGGCTTAGCAATATTTGGTACATATGACCATCGTAGCACTTGGTATAAATCACAAAACCGCATCCGTAGAATTACGCGAAAAAGTCGCGTTTTCGCCTGAGCAAATGTCTGAGGCGTTACAGCAATTAAGTGGTCATGCGCATTTTAATGAAGCGGTTATCGTTTCGACCTGCAACCGAACTGAAATCTATTGTAGCCTTGCCGAGCGTAATTCCCAAACCTTGTTGCGCTGGTTAGCCAGTTTCCATGGTTTGGATGAACAAGAACTGAGCAATAATATCTATTATCATGAAGATCACGAAGCAATTAATCACTTAATGCGGGTGTCTTGTGGTCTAGATTCGTTAGTACTCGGCGAGCCGCAAATTTTAGGGCAAATAAAACAAGCCTACCATAATGCAAAAACTCACGATGCCATTGGTGTAACCTTTGACCGCTTGTTTCAAAAAACATTTTCTGTGGCAAAACAAGTTCGTACCGAAACTGACATCGGTGCCAGCGCCGTATCGGTTGCGTATGCTGCGGTAAATCTTGCGAAACATATTTACGGTAAACTAGATAAAACCAATGTACTGCTAATTGGTGCAGGTGAGACGATTGAATTAGTTGCTAAGCACTTATACCAAAACGATCCGCAAAAAATAACGGTGGCAAACCGTACTATTGAACGCGCTAAAACCTTAGCCAGTGAGGTTAACGCGGATGTGATTGCACTTGCCCAGTTACCTGAGCGTTTACACGACGCCGATATTGTTATTAGTTCAACCGCCAGTACCTTGCCTATTATTGGTAAAGGGGTGGTAGAACAGGCGTTGAAAAAGCGCCGCCACAAACCAATGTTATTTATCGATATTGCGGTACCGCGTGATATCGAAAGCCAAGTAGGCGAATTAGATGCTGCCTATTTGTATTCAGTTGATGACTTACAAGCCATAGTAAGCGAGAATATCGCCGCCCGTGAGCAGGCTGCGGAGCAAGCGCAAGCTATTATTCGCTCACGTACCGATGAATTTGCTATGTGGTTGCGTTCACTCGATTCGGTGGATCTTATTCGCCATTATCGCAACGATGTACAAGATATAAAGTCAGAACTTGTCGAAAAAGCCCTTGGCCAGCTACAAGCAGGTAAAGAGGCAGAAAAAGTAATACTCGAGTTGGCAAACAAACTGACCAACCGCTTGATGCACGCACCTACCCGTGCCATTCAAGATGCTGCTAAAAAAGGTGAAGCAGCGGAGTTAAGCCAATTAAAGAAAATGTTAGGTATTGATCAGGAATAGTCGTTAAATGAAAGAGTCTGTTTATAGAAAATTAGAAACCTTAGTTGAGCGTTATGAGGAAGTGCAAGCGCTACTAAGCGACCCCTCTGTGATCAGCGACCAAAATCGCTTTCGTGCCTTATCTAAAGAATACTCAGAATTAGAAGAAATCGTAAAAGCATTTTTAGCGTACCAACAAGCACAAGATGATGTTGCTACAGCTGAAGAAATGTTAAAAGACTCTGATCCTGATATGCGTGAAATGGCGCAAGAAGAATACAAAGAAGCAAAAGCACAAATTATTGCATTAGAAGATGAAATCCAAATTCTAATGTTACCAAAAGACCCTAAAGACAATAATAACGTTTATTTAGAGGTTCGTGCCGGTACCGGTGGTGATGAAGCTGCTATTTTCGCAGGTGACTTATTCCGTATGTACAGCCGCTACGCTGAAACTAAAAAGTGGAAAGTAGAAGTAGTAAGTACTAACGAAGGTGAGCACGGCGGTTATAAAGAAGTCATTGCGCATATCTCTGGCGAAGGCGTGTATGGTCAGCTTAAGTTTGAATCAGGTGCGCACCGTGTACAACGTGTTCCAGAGACAGAATCACAAGGCCGTGTTCATACCTCAGCTTGTACTGTAGCCGTTATGGCAGAAATTCCTGAAGCGGAAGCAATTGAAATTAACCCTGCTGATATTAAAGTCGATACCTTCCGTGCATCGGGTGCCGGTGGTCAGCACGTAAATAAAACTGACTCAGCAATCCGTATTACACATATTCCAACGGGTGTGGTTGTAGAGTGTCAGGATGAGCGTTCACAGCATAAAAACCGTGCCAAAGCGATGTCTGTACTAGGTGCACGTTTACAACAAGCTGAAGATGAAAAGCGTCAAGCGGCTGAAGCGTCAGAACGTCGTAACTTAGTAGGTAGTGGTGACCGCTCTGAGCGTATTCGTACTTATAACTACCCGCAAGGTCGTATTACCGATCACCGTATTAATTTAACACTTTATCGTTTGAATGAAGTGGTTGCCGGTGATTTAGGAAGTGTTATCGAACCTCTAATGCAAGAACACCAAGCTGACTTACTTGCTGCGATGGGCGATGAATAATCGTGCCACAAAGCATTGAACAAGCAATTGTTGCTGCAACGGCGTTATTAACGCCTAGCAGCGACAGTGCTAAGTTAGACGCACAAGTCCTGTTATTATCCATTCTTGATAAACCTCGCAGTTATTTATTTACCTGGCCCGAAAAACAACTTACCGAACAGCAACAACTTGACTTTGAACAAGCATGTCAGCGTCGTTTAAATGGTGAACCAGTTGCTCATATTGTTGGTTTTCGTGAATTTTGGAGTCTTCCTTTAAAGGTTAATCCAACAACTCTGATCCCAAGACCTGATACAGAAACGTTAGTTGAATATGCTTTAGGCCTTGAGCTTCCTACTGCTGCAAACGTGCTTGACTTAGGCACTGGCACAGGGGCAATTGCCTTGGCATTAGCCAGTGAAATGCCTAATTGGCAGGTGACAGGGGTTGATAGAGTGGCTGATGCAGTTGAGCTTGCCGAAGAGAACAAACAACGACTCAATATTAGCAACGCCACTTTTGCGTTAAGCAATTGGTTTAGTGCAGTAAGTACACAAAAGTTTGACCTAATTGTTAGCAACCCACCGTATATTGAACATGATGATGAGCACTTAAGCCAAGGTGATGTTCGCTTTGAGCCGCTCTCTGCATTAGTTGCAGATGACGACGGTATGGCTGATATTAAACAAATTATTACTAT
Organism: Pseudoalteromonas sp. P1-8; assembly: GCF_001399985.1. Taxonomy (NCBI): domain Bacteria; kingdom Pseudomonadati; phylum Pseudomonadota; class Gammaproteobacteria; order Alteromonadales; family Pseudoalteromonadaceae; genus Pseudoalteromonas; species Pseudoalteromonas sp. P1-8. Next base: position 248,961 of record NZ_LJSO01000001.1, on the reverse strand, counting down.
CGCACGTGACTATTTAGCAACAAATGGCTATCTTTTAATTGAACATGGCTACAAACAAAGTGTGAAGGTACAAGAATTTTTTGCACAAATGTCGTATAGCCATATACTTACAATTAAAGATCTTGGCGGTAATGACCGTGTAACGTTAGCACAATGGCCTAAATAACAATTAAGTGCACTGTGCGTACATAGCCTTTGAGGATCCCATAGAATGGATGATTTTTTGTTTTCGGATGAAGCACTTGATGAAGTAAATGAGGTGGTTCAGGGTAGTTGGAAAGTCATCGTCGTTGATGACGAGCCAGAAGTACATGCCGTAACAAAGCTTGCGTTGAGTGACTTTGAATTTCAAGATAAACGTTTAGAGTTTATTAGCGCCTATTCGGGTGAAGAAGCCAAGCAGGTTATTCAACAGCACCCAGATGCTGCTATCGTACTACTCGATGTGGTTATGGAAACCGATGATGCAGGTCTCAAAGTTGCTAAGTTCATTCGCGAAACCGCAAAAAATAATCATATTCGGATCATTCTTCGTACAGGTCAGCCTGGGCAAGCGCCAGAGCGTCAAGTTATCGTTAATTACGATATCAATGACTACAAATCAAAAACGGAACTAACAGCACAAAAACTATTCACTGTGGTGATGTCGAGCTTACGTTCTTACCGTGACATTTTATCGATTGAGCAATCTCGCCAAGGCCTTGAAAAAATTATTAAAGCATCTCGTAATATTTTCTCAACTCATTCACTAGAAAGCTTTATTGAAGGGGTGATGCAGCAACTTACCTCATTGCTAGGTACTGTTGATCAAGCTATGTATGCAACAAGTTTAGTTGCCAGTAACCCGCAAGATAACCAAAAGAAGCTTGTGGTGTTTTCAGGGCGAGGTGAGTTTGAACGCAGTGAAGGCAAGGCGATTGAAGAAGTGCTTGATGAGGAGCAGTTACAAGCCTGCCAACAAGCACTGAGCGAAAAAACCATCGTCTACCGTGAAAACTATTTATTTGCTTATTGCTGTAGTGAATGTAATCACAACTCGATGTTATTTATTTCCGGTATCCCTAAGCATTTAACCGACACTCAGCGTCATTTGATTGAAATTTTCTCGCAAAATGTACAGCTGGCGTATGAAAATGTGCAGCTACAATCTGAAATTGAAGCAACACAGCAAGAGTTAGTATTTAGACTTAGTGAAGCATTAGAGCAACGTTCAACAGAAACCGGTAATCATGTAAAACGTGTATCGCACATTTGTTATGAACTTGCTATGGGCTATGGTCTATCAAAACGCGAAGCAGAGCTTATTCGCTTAGCAGCGCCACTGCATGATGTGGGTAAAGTGGGTATTCCTGATGCCATTTTAAATAAGCCAGGGCCACTTACCGACGAAGAGTGGGCCATCATGCAACAGCATGCTGAAAAAGGTCATTTAATTTTAAAAGGCTCAAATCGTGACATTGTTAATACTGGGGCGATTATTGCGTTATCGCACCATGAGCGTTGGGATGGTTCAGGCTATCCGAAAGGTTTAAAAGGTGAAGACATTCCAATTGCTGGTCGCATTGTGGCTTTAGCTGATGTGTTTGATGCACTGCGCCATAAGCGTTGTTATAAAGAGCCGTGGTCACTAGACGATGTTGTGAAAGAAATTAATGCGCAACAGGGTAAACAATTCGATCCTAAGCTAATCGAAGTGTTTAATCAGCGTGTTAAAGAAATAGAAGACGTACTTGTACGTTATCCAGATTAATTAAAATAAAATTAGGGGCATATGGATTATTTAGCAGTAAAACATACTCACATGTTGTTTGCCGTGTTGAGTATTATCTTATTTTACGTTCGTTCTTTTTCACGCTTGAAGACGGGCGCTCTGGCAAAAAATAAAGTAGTGTTTATTGGCAGCCACAGTATCGACACCTTATTACTTGTTTCTGCCGTGGCATTGATTGTAATGGCAGGTTTCAACCCACTTGAACAATCTTGGTTATTAGAAAAGATAATCTTAGTGGTTGCTTATATTGTGCTAGGTATTGTTGCTGCTAAGCAAAGCGCACAAGGCGCGAAGGTTGTATTACTTGCTATAACCACGCTTATTTTATTAGCAATTGGTTATTTAGCGTCTGCTAAAACAGCACTTCTTTTATAACAAATCTCTAGGCGGTATTTGATGGCATAGGCTGTCGTACCGCTTTTTTATATCTCATCGCTCAGTATTGGTAACTTAGGGCAAAAGTAGGTAAACTAGCTGTTCGTTTTTGAAAGAGATGTAGCAGTATAAATGACCACCCCTTGGTTTGAAGATCAAAATGAATCCTATCAAGATGAGGCCTTTGACGCATTTTCTTCTAAAGTGCTTTATCGTTGTATCGACGCCGAATTAAAGTGGGATCAACAAGCTGATTTAACAGCCTGTTATGACACCCTTAATGAGCTTGAAAATACGGTAACAGCTCTTTGCGCTGAATTAAAAGAGCCACATGAGCGTCTCGATAAGTTACTTGATACCTTTTATCAGCAATGGCTGTTTAGCTCATCAAGCTTAAAAGTGCCTGAGTATACGTTAAATAGTTTTAGCTACACCATTACCATGCGCAGTGGCACACAAACCACGCTGGCAATTTTACTTTGTCATTTATTACAGCATGCTGAACTAGACGCCACAGTCACGCTTAGTCAGGGAGACGTGCACGTTCACGTTGGGATGAGTGATGAAGAAGGTTATTTAATTGAGCCAAGCACAGGTCAGCAGAGTTGGTATATAACACCAGAGAATGCCTGTGAAGAAAATGGCGATGAGCAAGAACCGCTTGAACTGATTTTTGAAGAAGAACTTTACAAGCTGTATCTAGCTCAACAAAAATGGTCGTTTATCAGCGAAAGTAAATTTGGTCATGCTTTGCATTGTGTGGAAATGCTGATGGAATTACTTGGTGATGACCCGTATGAGCGTCGTGACCGCGGCTATTTACTTAATCAGCTAGATTGCCCAAAAATGGCACGGGATGATTTGCAGTACTTTGTCAATGAGTGCCCAGATGATCCTGCTATCGAAGTTATTCAGCATCAAATTGCTGAAATAGAAGACAACAATAATACACACCACTAATTTAAAGGAACATTTATGACTGACGCCCACAGTGCGCTAATTACCAATGACGCAGTCGTACTTGGTTTGCTTGCCGTTATTTTGGGGTTTATTTTTAAAACCTCGCACAGTAATAATGCTGCCTGCCAAAAATTTTATAAGTATGTACCGGCATTATTACTTTGCTACTTTTTACCATCACTACTCAATACCTTTGGTATTGTTGATGGTCATTCTTCAAATGTTTATTTTGTGGCGTCGCGCTATTTACTGCCAGCTTGCTTAATATTGCTTACTATCAGTATTGACTTAAAAGCAATCCTTAACCTTGGGCCAAAAGCGTTGATCATGTTTTTAACAGGCACCATGGGTATTGTTATCGGTGGCCCATTGGCTATCTTAGTGATGAGTGCTGTTTACCCAGAAGCGGTAGGTGGTCATGGCCCTGACGCAGTGTGGCGTGGTATGACGACCATTGCCGGCAGCTGGATTGGTGGCGGCGCAAACCAAGCTTCAATGAAAGAAATGTTTGAAGTAGGCGGCGATATCTTCTCTGCAATGGTGACTGTTGATGTGATTGTGGCGAACTTATGGATGGCCGTGTTGTTATTAATGGCAGCAAACCATAAGGCGATTGATGCTAAAACAGGCGCGGATACGCGTGCAATTGAAGATTTAAAAGAGCGCGTAGAAAAGTATCATGCTGAGCATGCGCGCATGCCTACCTTAAATGATTACATGACAATTATTGCAATTGCTTTTGGTATTACAGGCCTTGCGCATTTTTGTGCTGACTTTTTAGGTCCGTTTTTTGGGGCTAACTTCCCATGGGCACAAGAGTATAGTTTAAACAGTAAATTCTTTTGGTTAATTGTTATCTCTACCACGATTGGTATTAGTTTATCGTTTACTAAAGTTCGCCATATTGAAGCTTTTGGTGCGTCAAAAGTAGCATCAAGCTTTTTATATATTCTTGTTGCTTCAATTGGCTTACACATGAATATTACCGCGATTTTTGACTCGCCAATGTACTTTGTACTCGGTGCGATTTGGATGATTACCCATGCAAGCTTAATGCTTATTGTGGCGAAATTAATTAAAGCTCCACTGTTTTACATGGCAGTAGGCTCTCAAGCCAATGTAGGCGGCGCGGCATCAGCACCTGTTGTTGCATCAGCTTTCCACCCATCGCTTGCGCCAGTAGGTGTTTTACTTGCTGTTTTAGGCTATGGTGTTGGTACCTACATGGCTTATATTTGTGGATTAATGCTACAAGCTGTTGCACCTTAAGGAATAGAAATGAACAACCAGTTAATTAAAATTAACGAGATTGAATTAGCCAACGACAAACCATTTGTATTGTTTGGTGGTATGAACGTACTTGAATCACGTGATTTAGCGATGCGCATTGCGGAGCATTACGTAGAAGTAACATCAAAGCTAAACATTCCATACGTTTTTAAAGCCTCTTTTGATAAAGCTAATCGTTCTTCAATTAACTCATACCGTGGCCCGGGCATGGAAGAAGGTTTAAAAATCTTTGAAGAAATTAAATCTACTTTTAATGTGCCACTGATCACTGACGTACATGAGCCGCATCAAGCAGCTCCTGTAGCTGAAGTGGTTGATGTAATTCAGTTACCGGCATTCCTTGCTCGTCAAACTGACTTAGTTGTAGCCATGGCAAAAACTGGCGCTATTATCAATGTGAAAAAGCCGCAGTTTTTGGCACCACACGAAATGCGTCATATCATTAAAAAGTTTAATGAAGCGGGCAACAACAATGTTGCACTGTGTGAGCGTGGTACTAGCTTTGGTTATAACAACCTTGTGGTTGATATGCTTGGTATGGATGATATGAAACCTATGGCTCCGGTTATCTTTGATGCAACGCACGCATTACAGCGTCCAGGTGGCCGAGCTGACTCTGCGGATGGTCGTCGTGCTCAAGCTGCAGAACTTGCTCGCAGTGGTATGGCATTAGGCATTGCGGGTTTATTTATTGAAGCGCACCCTAATCCGAATGAAGCAAAATGTGATGGTCCATGTGCACTTGCACTAAGCAAGCTAGAAGGTTATTTATCGCAAATGAAAGCGGTTGATGACTTAGTTAAAAGCTTTGCACCACTCGATACCAGCGCAAGCGATTTATAATTTAAGTATATAAGTATGAATAAGGCGGCCATGGTCGCCTTTTTTTATTTGTATCGCTATAATCGATGCATAAGAAAAACTAATTCTAAGTTTGGTGTTTATGTCTCGTCGTTTACCTCCTTTAAATGCACTAAAAGCATTCGAAGCCGCTGCCCGCCATTTGAGCTTTACCAAAGCAGCAGAAGAGCTATATGTAACGCAGGCCGCGGTGAGCCACCAAATTAAAACCCTTGAAGAGCATTTAGGTTTAAAGCTGTTTTTACGTAAAAATCGTTCTTTGCTTTTAACTGAAGAAGGGCAAGGCTACTTTTTAGATATTAAAGAAATTTTTACCCAGCTGATCGATGCCACTGAAAAACTACTTGCCCGAGGTGCGAAAGGTTCACTCACGGTAAGTTTAACGCCAAGCTTTGCGATTCAATGGTTAGTACCCAGACTTAGTTTATTTAATGAATTACATCCAGAAATCGACGTGCGAATTAAGGCGCAAGATCAGGATGAAAATTCACTTTCTGACGATGTTGATATTGCTATTTACTACGGCCGTGGTCACTGGAGTGGGGTGCAGACATATAAGCTGCATACTGAATACTTAGTGCCTTTATGTAGCCCATTGTTGTTAACGGGCCCTAAGCCGCTTAATCAACCCAGTGATTTAGCAAATCATACCTTATTGCATGATACCACCCGTAAAAATTGGAAAACGTGGATGAAAACGGCAGGTGTACGTAATGTACAAGTTAACCAAGGGCCGATTTTTAGTCACTCATCGATGGTATTGCAAGCCGCGGTTCATGGGCAGGGGGTTGCAATTGGTAATAGCGTTTTAGCAAAACCTGATATTGATGCGGGCCGACTCGTCATTCCATTTAGTCACTCATTAGAGAGTAAAAATGCTTATTATTTAGTGATCCGCGAATCGCAAACAGAGCTTGGTAAAATAGTCTCTTTCAAAGACTGGATGCTGAGTTTAGTTGAGCAAGAACAAGAGTATTAACATGTTACAGTGGTTTAAAAGTGCAACGGGCAAGGCGCGTGCACAATTTATATTTGCCCATGGTGCAGGGGCAGGCAGTGATTCTGAGTTTATGCAAACAATGGCTAACTTGATTAGTCAGCATGATATTGATGTAGCGCTGTTTGATTTTCAGTATATGCAAATTGCAAAAGAAACAGGCAAGCGTAGACCACCCGAGCGTGCTCCTAAGTTACTTGCCTACTTTAGTGAAGTTTTAGCCGAGCGCCAGCCAGAATTGCCGCTATTTATTGGGGGTAAATCTATGGGTGGGCGTATGGCTTCTATGCTCTGTAACGAGCAGGACCAAGCTCAAATTGCTGGCGTGGTTGCTTTTGGCTATCCGTTTCACCCACCGGGTAAACCCGAAAAACTTCGCATAGACCATTTTGTTGATATGCCATGCCCTTTTTTAGTCCTGCAAGGTGAGCGTGATACATTTGGTAATCAGCAAGAACTCGCTGAGCTTGAAATGGTTAATCCGCCAGAGATTATATTTCTCAAAGATGGTGACCACTCATTAAAACCTCGTAAAAAAAGTGGCATTACAGAACAAGAAAACTTACAGCAAGCTGCAGATTATGCAGCGCAGTTTATTATGAATTTAGCGGCTGGAGATGCGCAATGATAAAACTATATTTAATGATTGGTAGCTTATTTTGCATGCTTTCGGTAATGCTTGGCGCATTTGCTGCTCATGGTTTAAAAAGCCGTGTTTCTGAGTATGCGATTGGAATTTTTAAAACCGCTGCTGAATACCAAATGGTGCATGGCCTTGCATTGATAGCAATTGCTATCTTAATTAAGTGGGGCATGAACTTAAGCTGGGCTGGTGGATTTTTTATCGCAGGGACCGTGTTATTTAGCGGTAGTTTGTATTTACTCGCACTAACGGGCATGAAGTGGCTTGGGCCTATCACCCCAATTGGCGGTGTTTGTTTTATTATTGGTTGGGCTATTTTGTTAGTTCAAGCAGCACGATATAAGTTTTAAGGGTTATCTATGTCGAGTGTAGTTATTTATTGTCGCAGTGGTTTTGAAAATGATGCCGCTGCTGAAATTACTTTTCAGGCTGCTGAACAAGGCTTTGCTGGTTACGTAAAAACAAAACCAAATACAGGTATTGTTGTTTACGAATGTTTTGATGCAAGCCACGGTGAAGAAATTATCAAAAAAGTAGATTTCAAGAATATGGTATTTGCTCGCCAATGGTTTACTGGCACCTTAGTCGATAACATGCCACTTGAAGACCGTGTAAGTGCTATTGTTGAAGCTGCCGCTGAGTTTCCTGAATGTGGTGACCTACGTGTAGAAACGCCAGACACCAATGAAGGTAAAGAGCTTAGTAAGTTCTGCAAGAAGATTTCGACGCCACTGAAAAAATCGCTTGAAAAGCGCTCGAAGGTAACACGCGAGCTTGCCGAGAAAAAACCCGTTATGCATGTGTTATTTTTAGCAAACGACAGTGCTTATGTTGGCTACTCATACACATTTAATAATTCGCCTTTCTTTATGGGCATTCCGCGTTTACGTATGCCTAATGATGCGCCGAGCCGCTCAACATTGAAACTTGATGAAGCCTTTAACGTATTTATTCCACCCCATGAAGCTGAAGAGCGTATGCAACCTGGCATGCGAGGGGTTGATTTAGGCGCTTGCCCTGGTGGTTGGACTTATCAGCTGGTGCGCCGTGGAATGTTTGTAAGCGCAATCGATAATGGCCCTATGAATGATGACTTGATGGAAACTGGTCAGGTTAAGCACTTTAGAGTAGATGGTTTTAAATACCGCCCAGAAAAGCGCAATATTCAATGGTTAGTGTGTGACATGGTAGAAAAGCCGGCTAAAGTGACCAATCTAATGATAGATTGGGCGGTGAATGCCTACGCAAAAGAGCTTATTTTTAATCTTAAACTACCGATGAAAAAACGTTTTGATAGCGTTTACGAGTGTTTAAAAATGATTAAAGAAGAGCTTGAAAAGTATGGTGTAAGTTACGAATTACAAGCCAAGCATTTATATCATGACCGTGAAGAAGTCACCGTACATTTAAATGTAACCAAGGTGCCACAGAGCCTTTACAGTTAACCTTAATTTGAAATTAAAAAGGCCAATAGCTCACACTATTGGCCTTTTTATTAGGTATCAGAAAACCTAAATTTTAACGGTATTTACTACGATAATTATCGACCCATAAACGAGTACCGCCGCACACTGCAACAGGCATGACAATAAGGTTTATGAATGGAATTGCAGTTAAAATCATTACCGCTAATCCAAAACCATAAGAAAGTGTTTGCTTTTGCTTTAAGTCATTTTTCATTTCGTTAAAGCTAATTTTATGGTTATCGAATGCGTAGTCTTCGTATTGCACCGCATACATCCAACAGGTGAATAACACCCATAAAACTTGCCCGATCACAGGTAAAATCCACAACAAAATAAAAAAGCCAATAGCACGTGGTAGGTAATAGCACAGTTTTGTCCATTCTCGGCCGAGCATACGTGGCACATCTTTCATTGTATCGAAAAGGCTGTCGTCATTAATTTTTTGCCCTGTTAAGTAAAGCTCAACTTTTTCACTGAGTAGGCCGTTAAATGGGGCTGCTATAAAATTAGTGATTACCGTAAAGAGCATGCTGTAACTAAATAAAATCACCAGCACGGCAATCGGCCACATTAGCCATTCGAGCCAGCTAAGCCATTCGGGTAATAACGAGTTCATGTAAGCAAAGCCATCGGTAAGCCAGCCATATAAAAAAAACAGCGAACTACCAAAAAGCAGGATATTGATTGTTAAAGGAATAAGTACAAAACGTTTCAACCCCTTTTGGCTAATTAACTTAAAGCCAGAAAAGAAGTATTCCATACCTTGAGTGAACTGCACGAGAAAACCTCATCTTTTTTCTTGTTGTTTGCAGTATATGGTTTTAACGATATTTGAACAGCTTTTTTCCGTAACAAAGTGTTTAACTCTTTACGTGGACAGTCATTTTAAGCCCAGTACTTAGTTGAAATCTAGAGGAACAAATTTAAATGGACAGTCACTACATTTAAGTGCTCTTGCAGCATAAAAATTTTTGTCTACACTTTAGTTACAGCTAATGCATTTCAAATTATCAGTTCAAGGAGTGGACGATGGCTTTAGCAAGGAAGCGGCAAATCTGTTTGTCGAACACCAAATATTATCATTGTGTATCCCGTTGTGTTAGGCGTGCCTACCTTTGCGGGGAAGACGTACTCACAGGTAAATCATATGAACATCGCAGATGGTGGGTTGAAGAGCGCCTGCTTGCTCTTGCAAAGGTATTTTGTATTGATGTATGTGCTTATGCGGTGATGAGCAATCATACTCATATTGTGCTTTATGTTGATGATAAAAAAGCAAATAGGCTAACCGATAAGGCCATCCTTTTACGCTGGTTTAAGCTCAGTAAAATGACCCCGTTAGGCCAAAAGTTTCTCTATGGTGAGCCGTTAAGTGACGGCCAACAAGTCTTCTTAAATAAAGAGGTTGCAGAATATAGATCGCGTCTTTCGAGCATTAGTTGGTTCATGAGGATGCTTAATGAATATATTGCCAGGCGTGCAAATAAAGAAGACGAGTGTACGGGTCACTTTTGGGAAGGACGCTTTAAGAGCCAAGCATTGCTTGATGAATCAGCGCTTTTAGCATGTATGGCCTATGTTGACTTAAACCCTGTTCGTGCTAAAGCTGCGAGCACGCCGGAGCAATCGGACTATACCAGTTTTAAAAAGCGATGCCAGAGCATGAAGGAGTCAAAGCAACCTAAAGTACTAGCTCGTTTTATTGGTGGTATGAGTAAGTATAAATCAAAGGGAATACCCTTTGAGTTAAAGTCATACCTGCTACTGGTAGAGCAAACTGGGCGTTGTATTTGTACTAATAAGCCCGGATTTATAGAACATCATTTACCTCCTATTCTTGAAAGGCTGAATTTCGAATCGGAAAAATGGTTAACACTAACAACCCACTTTGAAAACTTATTTCATGGAGCTGTAGGTCGAGTAGGTGCAATTGAAAATTATTGTAGTAAAACTGCTCGCAGGCGACGAAGTAACTGTACTAATAGTCGATTATTGTTTGCTAGCTAATTTCTATGTGATTTTTGTAAGAAGGATTTAAGTTCACTGCTTTAGTATGTCTAGAGGTTCTCATACATATTGAAATAGGTCCCAAAATTTAAGAATAAATCAGTACTTTCTAAATAAGTGGTTCTGCGAAGTCATTTTCAACTGAAACTAAGATGAATTTCATTTCAACTCTAAGGCTTTTATTTTTAAGTGACTGTCTTGTTAAAATTTGTCAGCAGAAAGCATTAATCCTAAATAGGGTGGTGTAGGTTGGACTTTAATTTTTATCAACTGGGCGTTTTTTCAGTTACATACCGTTGAACTAAGCGATAGTATGACGGTCTGAACAGTACCTATAAAAATGAATATTGAAAACAACAGTAGAGGATCAGACTAATATCCGATATTATTGTTAACATAATTAACAAAACCGACATATAAAAATGGGAGTTTTATGCAGTTAGTCGATTTAAATCCACATGATCCTGAAGTAGTAAACGTGTTTTCTGATATAGACCGACTCATAAACTCATTATACCCCGTTGCTACAGCCCAATCTTTAAGCCTTGAAGAGCTAGCTGAGCCTAATGTTTATGCTATAGGCTTAAAAAATGAAGATGGTATCGTTGCATGTGGCGCAATCGTGATGCAAGAAGGCAACCCTCCATACGGTGAAATCCGCCGTCTATATGTAAAGCCCAGCTACCGTGGTAAAGGGCTATCACGTCGAATTATGCAAATATTACTGCATCACGCCGGTGAGCAGCAAATTCCACTAATTCGATTAGAAACAGGTCCTAAGCAAACAGAATCTATTAGCCTATACGAAAACTTAGGTTTCAATCGTTGTGGTCCGTTTGGTAACTACAGTGAAAATCCACAAAGTTTATTTATGGAGCTAGGGCTTAACCAATAATTTAAGTGTTAAGCCATGTTTTAGTGAGGTCACCTTAATTTATAAATACTCCTTAAAAATCTTATGTTTTACTATGATTTTATTGATAGCTTCTTGCGGTGATAAACCGAAGCTATCTAATTTTACTAAAAATAAGCAGCCAGACCTTACTATTGGTGTCACTCAGTTCTATTTAAACTCATGTCATTCCCTCACTAGTGTCTTCAATCATAATGGCACTATAAAAACAAAAGTAATTCTTACACTTCCTACTCGTCCTTTAAGTGTTTGCAATAATAAGCAATCACAGCTGAATTTTGACGGTACTCATCTTACTGTAAAAATTTGCCGCACTGCTTTTGGCGCAGGTGGCTGTGGTGTTGAAAAATATCGCACAACAGATTTCGAAAACTGGCAAGAGTATATTGGTATTACGTGGCATGGCAATGAGCAATATGAAGCGTGGAGGCAACTAGGGTCAAACTCTTCAAAAGCTGATGACATCACAAAAGTAGTGCCTGTCCATTGAAATGAAGATGGATTTCACAAACACATATTTTCTAACATATATTTTTGCAGTGACTGTCCTTTTAAAAATTGCTCATTTGCCATATTGAGTGCCTGTCCATCTAAAGGAATTTTAAAATCTAACAACCACATTAAACCCTAATAAAATTGGGGGGTTATCGATTAGTTTTTCACATCAAAAATCACTCGTTACGAGTAAAAATTCTTGTTGGACTTGAATCACTATTTTTCATTTAATGCGCGGCAACAACCCTTGCCGATTTCGGCACTACTAAAATAAAAGAGAAAGATAGATGAAAGAGACAACATCACTAGAACAAGCTCGTACGAGTTACAATGTTCGTCATTGGAGCCAAGGTTTCTTTGGTATTAATGATCAAGGTGATGTGTATGTTGCGCCAAAGGCCCATGCCCCAGAGCAAACCATTGCACTAATCGATATCGCACAGCAGTTACAAGATAAAGGCTTAAGCTTGCCTGCGTTAGTTCGTTTTCCACAAATTTTACATCATCGTGTACATAGCTTATGTCAGGCATTTAACACGGCGATTGAAAACTATGGTTACCCAAAAGACTATTTGCTTGTTTACCCAATTAAAGTAAACCAACAGCGTGAAGTTGTTGAAGAAATTGTTGCAAGCCAAGCTGATATTGAAAAGAAACAATTGGGCCTAGAAGCGGGCAGTAAGCCTGAGCTATTAACTGTATTAGCGATGGCTGAAAAAACCAGTGCGGTAATTGTATGTAATGGCTACAAAGACCAAGAATACATTCGTTTAGCATTGATTGGCGAAAAGCTAGGCCACAAGGTTTACATTGTTCTTGAAAAACTGTCTGAGCTAGACATGGTGCTTAGCCAAGCAAAAGAGTTAAACGTAAAGCCACGCATTGGTATTCGCGTACGTTTAGCATCGCAAGGTAAGGGCAAATGGCAAGCAAGTGGTGGCGAAAAATCAAAATTTGGTTTGTCGGCATCGCAAGTACTCAGTGTGGTTAATCGCCTTAAAGCATCTAATCAACTTGATCTGATCCAACTTGTACACTTTCACTTAGGCTCGCAAATGGCAAACATCCGCGATGTTCGTTTAGGTGTGAGTGAAGCTGCGCGTTTTTACTGTGAGTTACGCAAGTTAGGTGCACAAATTGATTGCTTAGATGTGGGTGGCGGTTTAGCGGTAGATTATGACGGTACTCGTAGCCAGTCACATAACTCAATGAACTACAGCCTAAGTGAATACGCTAATAACATCGTATACACCATTGGTGATACCTGTAAGTTATATGAGCAGCCAATGCCGCGCATTATTTCTGAATCAGGTCGTGCGTTAACAGCGCACCATGCTGTGTTGATTTCGAATGTTATTGGTACCGAAAGCTATGTACCAGAAGACATTCAAGCCCCAGCCGCTGATGCACCACTATTATTAAAAAACATGTGGACATCATGGCAACAGTTAAGTGATGACAATGACGACCGTGCATTAATCGAAATTTATCACGATAGCCAAGGTGATTTAGCCGAAGCACATAATCAATTTGCACTTGGTTTGTTAGATTTAACAGAGCGAGCATGGGCGGAGCAAGTTAACTTACGTGTATGTTATGAACTTAACAAACATATGGATAACAAAAACCGTTTTCATCGCCCGATAATAGATGAATTAAATGCGCGTTTAGCAGATAAGTTTTTTGTGAACTTTTCATTGTTCCAGTCATTACCGGATGCATGGGGTATTGACCAAGTGTTTCCTGTTCTACCGCTAAGTGGTTTAACAGAAGCACCACAAAAACGCGCCGTGTTACTTGATATTACCTGCGATTCAGACGGTGCTATGGAGCACTATGTTGACGGTCAAGGTATTGAAAGTACATTGCCTGTGCCAGCTTTTAGCGAAGAAAAACCTTACTTAATGGGCTTTTTCTTAGTGGGTGCTTATCAGGAGATTTTAGGTGATATGCACAACTTATTTGGCGACACACACAGTGCAATTATAAAAATGGATGAGCAAGGTCAGGCGCAAATCACTGAAGTTAACGAAGGTGATACCGTAGCAGACATGATGCTTTACGTACATTTAGATGTAGAAAGCTTCCAGCAATCTTACGCCCAGCTGGTGGCAGCTAAATTGCCAGAAACTGAGCAGCAAAGCGTATTAGATGAGCTGCAAACTGGCTTAAACGGTTACACTTATTTAGAAGAGTTATAAGCAATGTCGACATTGTTTGACCACACAGATCATTCATTGTACTCAAACGGCATGACGTTTTTACGTCAGCCGATGGTGCAAAACATCACAGCAATCGATGCCGATGTAGTGGTGTTAGGTTTACCCTTTGATTTGGCGACCTCAGGTCGCCCTGGTGCACGTTTAGGACCTGACGCAATTCGTCGTGCCTCAGTGCACCTCGCATGGGAAGAAACCAAGTACCCGTGGGCGTTTCCGTTGTTTGAGCGTTTAAAATTAGCTGATGCGGGGGATTTTACTTACCCAGTAGGCGACCCAGAATATTTTACCGCGCAGTTAGAATTAGCCGCTGAGCAAATTCTTCGCCAAGGTAAAACATTATTAGGTTTAGGTGGCGACCACTTTGTGACTTTGCCGCTACTGCGTGCCCATGCAAAACAACACGGTAAAATGGCATTAGTGCATTTTGATGCCCACACAGATACTTACAGCAATGGCTCTCGCTATGATCACGGCACTATGTTTTATCATGCGCCGATGGAAGGGCTTATTGATGTTGATCACAGTATTCAAATTGGTATTCGTACTGATTTTGATCAAAGCAAACATGAGTTTGCGGTGATAGACGCAATGGCAGCCAATGATTTGCCAGCGCAAGATATCGCAGAGCAAATCAAAGCGCGCATCGGTGACTTACCTGTGTACTTAACCTTTGATATTGACTGCCTTGATCCCGCATTCGCTCCAGGGACAGGCACGCCAGTATGTGGTGGCTTAACCAGCGATAAAGTACTCAAAGTACTTCGTGCATTGAAAGGCATTAATATGGTCGGTATGGATGTGGTTGAAGTGTCGCCATCCTATGACCAAAGTGAATTAACGGCGATTGCCGCAGCGACCATTGCCAATGAGTTATTACACTTATGGGCTTTGAAGCATAAATACTAAATGAGAGAGACAAAGAGCGCCATTAGGCGCTCTTTTTTTGATATTTGATGAAGCAATTAAGCGCTTCGAACATCAACCTTTAATTTAAGCTTTTGCCCAGGTTGAATGTATTTTTGCCCAGCTAATGAGTTCCATTTAATAATATCTTCTACAGACACATTAAACTTAGCAGCAATGCGCGCTAACGAGTCACCACGACGAACTTTATAGGTAATGGTGCGCTCTTTGATTTGTGTAGCAGCAAGTTGTGATTTTTCTTGCTTATACACAGTTAGCTTTTGACCAACACGCAGTACAGCGTCTTTTTTCAGCTTATTCCATGTTGCAAGTTCAGCTATGGTCACATCGTACTCACGGCTGATATCCCACAGAGTATCGCCACTGGCGACTTTATGGCTAAGTTTTTTACGTGTTGCTTTATTAGCAGCCATACGTACTGATTTTGGTAAATGCTGGCTATTAATCTCACCATCGCTTAGTGGCACAAGCAATTGCTGACCAACACGAATAGTATTCGATGAAAGCTTATTCAGTGTTTTAATCGCGTTTGTGCTTGTCGAAAACTTCTTCGCAATCACAGATAAACTGTCACCGCGTGCAACAATATATTGCTGCCAGCGTAGGCGGTCTTTTTGCTCTGTTTTAGCTAACTTGTCAGTAAACGCTTCAACTTTATCAGACGGTAATAATAAAAAGTGCGGCCCATTTGGATCCGTCGCCCAGCGATTGAAGCCAGGGTTTAAACGATAAAGCTCTGTTAAGCTAATACCTGCCATGTCAGCGGCAAGTGCTAAGTCAATTTGACTCCCTACATTAACAGCTTCAACGACTTGAGCATTAATAATTGGTTGCCATTTAACACCAAATTCGTCACTGCGTTTTACTAGATCAGACAGCGCTAACAGCTTAGGTACGTAGGCAGTGGTCTCTCTTGGTAAATCAAGTGACCAAAAATCCGTTGGTAAATGCTTTTTACGGTTCTTTTTAATGGCACGCAGTAAACGACCTTCACCTGAGTTATAGGCTGCAATGGCATTTAGCCAATCGCCTTCTAAGGTTTTGTGTAAATATGATAAGTAATCTAGCGCTGCACGGGTCGATTGTACAATGTCACGGCGACCGTCATACCACCAGTTTTGTTTTAAATCGAAACGCTCACCAGTCTGTGGCATAAATTGCCAGATGCCAGAAGCACTGCGATGTGAATAACCAAATGGGTCAAACGCACTTTCTACAATAGGTAAAAGCGCGATTTCGATTGGCATTTGACGCTTTTCGACTTCTTCTACAATAAAGTATAGGTAAGGCTCAGCGCGTTTAGAGATACGATCTAAATAGGCCTGATGACGTGCATAATAGTTACGCTCAGCAACAACTGGGCGGTTTTGTGGCACATCAATCGAAAGCTGATAACGAATACGCTCCCATACATCATCAAATACAGGAGGCGGCTCATCAATATCGGTTAATTGTTGATATTGAGCGTTAATCATCAATGCATCATTGATATCGCTCGGACTTGCGCCGTCTAATTGTTGCTCAACATTATTGTTTGCAACATCTGTACTTGCTGAATCAGAAGCTGTTAATTGGCAGCCACTTAAAATCAACGCAAGTGATAAAACTAAAGGAGACTTATACATATATACCCATACATCAGGTAAAAAAACTCGGCGAATATTACCTGCTCTGAGAACATATTGCCACTTTATGACCAGTTTATGTCAGCTTATTATTGCAAGATGCTGATCTAAATATACAAAATTGTAACTACCGGTGTTTACGTTTTTTTAAAAGTTATCTTTCCAGGCTCTGAGACCTGCAAAGCGTTGCCAAGGTTCATTCAGATCCAAATTAATTTTTAGCTCATCAGGAAGCTCATCAGTGATTGTTGCTATATTGCTACGTAAAAATGGATTTATTTGTTTTTCCACGCCTAACTGGGTTGGCAAGCTTATTTCGTCTTTGGCACGCAGCGCATCAACTTCATCACTGTAGCTGAGTAAGTACTCATTGTTTGGTTCTACAGCTTTTGCGAAAGCTAAGTTGGCTTGCGTGTATTCATGGGTGCAGTAAATTTTACACTCATCTGGCAGGGCTCTTAGTTTACATAACGAGTGCCACATTTGTTCTGCGCTGCCTTCAAATAATCGTCCGCAGCCAGCACTAAATAAGGTGTCGCCAGTAAAACTTAATTCGTCATTAATGTAACAAACATGGTCTAGGGTATGACCAGGTGTCGCAAGCACGGTAAAGGTGTAATCATAAACAGTGACTTTATCCGCTTCTGATACGCAATGAGTAATACCTTTAAAAGGGCTATGTCTTGGCCCATAAACCGGAATATCACGAAATTCCTTAACCAGTGCAGCCACGCCATCGGTATGGTCATAATGGTGGTGAGTAATCAAAATACCGCTAAGTGTTAAGTTATGCTCGCTCAGATAGTTTAAAACAGGCTCTGCTTGACCTGGGTCGACGACCCAGGCTGTTTGCTCAGCTTCATTGCTGATGCACCAAATGTAATTATCAGAAAAGGCTTTAATTGCTTTAACTTGCACCATGTTTAATTGCTCTATAAAGTGACAGTTAACACACAGTATAACGAGCTCAGAAAATGAAACCAGCCCTTAGTTTTCAAGAAGGTCCTAAGCCATACTCTTGGCAGCAGTTCCCTCATGGCGACTATTTACGTGCTGAAATTGAACGTAAGCTAACGCCATGGTTGCCACGCATGTTTGGCTATCACATGCTCAAACTTGGTAATTTAAGTGGCGAGCTGGCAACCAGTGAAAGTCCTATTAAGCATCAAGTTTGTGTAGCAGAGCAGGGGTTATTTACCGGTGTTATTGCTGATGTAGACGAGCTGCCTTTTTATGAGCACAGTGTTGATGCTTGTATATTATCGCATTGCTTAGAATATCATTCTGATCCACACCACATCTTACGTGAAGCACATCGTACTTTAATTCCCGGTGGCTATCTGGTGATCACGGGCTTTAACCCGTTTAGCTTGTGTGGCTTGGCGCAGCTTTTACCTTTTAGTCGCCAAAAGTTACCTTGGACAGGGCGCTTTTTTACGCCATCACGAGTAAAAGACTGGTTGAATCTATTAGGCTTTGAGATTATTTCCGACGAGCGATTTATCCATTCATCGCTTGCAAGAGGCAACCGTTTGTCGCGTTTTGCTGCGTGGCGCAGTTTTGGTCAACAATATTTAAAGCCAATGGGCAGTGTTTATATGCTGGTGGCTCGAAAACGTGTGGCCCCGCTTACACCAATTAAACCTAAATGGCATGCAAGGCCGCAATTTTCGCCGGTAAAAGGAGCAGGGCTCAGGCAAACATCAAAGCAGCACTGTGAGCGGGATAGCTAAATAGTGTTGTTGCGTGTCTGTTTTACTTGGGTACTGGCCTGCACGAATATTTAATTGAATAGAAGGGTGCAACAGCTTTGGTACAGCCAAGGTTGCATCACGGCCTTCCCGAGTCGCAATAAAGCTTTGTTTATCCCCTTTTAAATGAATGTTTTGCTCACGCTGTTCTTTCACAGTGGTTTTGTTCGCAAGAGGGCGGCCATCTGGTTGATAGTCATGACACATCCAAAGTACGGTATCGTCAGGAAAAGCTAAAATTCGCTGTAGTGAGTCATATAACTCACCGGCACTGCCTCCTGGGAAATCACAGCGGGCTGTGCCACTGTCTGGCATAAAGAAGGTGTCGCCAACAAATACATTGCCATTAATGTGAAAACACACGCTGTCAGGTGTATGGCCCGGTGTGGCAATCACATCTACTGTGTAATCACCTAACTGAAATTGTGCTTTATCAGCAAATAAAGCATCAAAAGGTTCACCATTACATGGCATATCAAGATTATAAAGTTGGCTAAAGTGTTGTTGCACTTGTGTGATCCCTTCACCCGTGCCGAGTTTACAAGGGTGTGTGTCTTGTAATTGCTGCTTTATGTAACTTGCTGCAGTGATATGGTCAGCATGGGCATGAGTTTCAAGGAGCCATTGTAGTGTCAACTGCTCAGTCTTTATATAGTTAATGATCTCATTGGCGGTGGTAAAACTTAATTTGCCACTTGGCATATCAAAATCAGCTGGCGCATCAATTAGCAAGCACTGTTTAGTGCTTTCGCAACTGACTAAGTAACAGAGAGTGGCGCTTTGTTGATGAAAAAAAGAGTGAATGCGCAGAGCCATAATGAATCCTTTATATTTCGTTATAGCCAAATCTTATAACATATAACAAAAATATAAAACGACCTGCGCCAAGTTTATTTCAAGGTACTTTTAATTACCGTCGTAACCTGTGTCTTCAAGTAATTGATCGCTGCCAGCTGCTTCGCGGGCTAGATCGTCAACAATCTCATTGTATTTATTGCCGCTATGGCCTTTTACCCAACGCCACTCTACCTCGTGTTGTTGGCAGGCAGCATCGAGTCGTTTCCATAAATCGACATTCTTAACTGGTTTTTTAGCAGCGGTTTTCCAGCCGCGCTTTTTCCAATTTTCAACCCATGACTCAATGCCTTGTTTCACATATTGGCTATCGGTCGTCAGAATGACGTGACAAGAGCGGGTGAGGGTTTCTAGTGCAACGATAGCTGCGAGCATTTCCATCCGATTATTTGTTGTTAGGGTGTAGCCTTGACTTAACTGCTTTTCGTGGCCGTTGTATCGCATCACGATGCCATACCCTCCAGGCCCTGGATTTCCTAAACATGATCCATCGGTGTAAATCTCTACGGTTTTCTGCACTGTTTTACCTTGATATTGTGTACAATAAAGTGAATATAGAAAGATACCAGAGTCAGGCTTAAGACGATATGGCACATAGACAAATAGTTTTAGATACAGAAACCACGGGTATTGACCCAAAGCAAGGCCACCGCATTATTGAAATCGGTTGTGTTGAACTTGTAAATCGCCGTCTTACTGGCAACAACTTTCATGTGTATATCAATCCACAACGTGAAATAGAAGAAGAAGCAATAGACGTTCACGGTATCACCAATGAATTTTTGCGTGATAAACCCCTGTACCACCAAATTGCCCATGAGTTTTTAGAGTATATTCGTGGCGCTGAGCTTGTTATTCATAACGCAGCGTTCGATATCGGCCACATGGATAATGAGTTTGCATTGTTAAATCAAGGTTTTCCGAATACGGCCGATGTATGTACTGTACTTGATACTTTAAAAATGGCGCGTGACTTGCACCCAGGTCAAAAGAATAACCTTGATGCACTTTGCCGTCGTTACGATATTGATAACTCAAAGCGTACGTTACACGGCGCTTTACTGGATTCTGAGATCTTAGCCGATGTTTACTTGTCGATGACGGGTGGGCAAGTAAAGCTGAATCTTAATCAAAATAAAGATGAAGGCTCAACTCAACAAGCTGGTGGTATTCGCCGACTAAGTGCTGATAGAGCACCGCTTGTGGTACTAAGAGCAACAGAACAAGAGCACGCCGCTCACGAAGAGCGTTTAGACTTGGTTGCAAAGGGTGGCCAATGCCTATGGCGTGCAGAATAAGGTAATAAAATGAGAAAACAACTACTAGCAGGATTAGTGTGTTTAATTCCCTTAGCGGGATTTGCCAACGAGCAAGATAAAATAACCCCATTAGAACGTGATGGGGTGCAAAATGAAATTCCCCTGCTAGAGAACCGTTTTCGTATTGACCATAAAGTCGATAAAGTAACCTTACTCTTCTTTCGTAAACGCGGTGCTCCTGCCGTTGTGTTAGTACGCCCTGACGGCACTAAGTATTACGCTACTGATTCTGTAAACAATGATGACCTCGACTGGCATGATGAACTGAGCTACGACCTGATCACCATTAGCAACCCCATGCCTGGTCCTTGGCAAGTGGTCGGCAGTATCTTGCCAGATAGCCGTATTATGGTGCTGGGTGAAATAGAGCTTAATGTTGATCCACTCCCGCCCATGCTGTTTCGTGGCGAAACAGTAAAGCTGACTGGCCGCGTATTAAATGATGGTGAACCAATAGAAGTTGGCCAGTTTCGCGATGTGATAAGTTTGCACGTTGATTTTGTCAGCACTAATAATAGTGATTACGCAAACTTTGGTGCGGGCACGCAAAGTGTTACCGATTTTAGAGATGATGGCCGTGGCTTTGATGAGCGTCCGCTTGATGGTGTGTTTACCGGTGAGTTTAAACTGGTCTTTCCGGCAGGAGAGTGGCAACCAGAGCTATATATAGAAACGCCTATACTAAAGCGTACCGTGGTGCAAAAACCAATAGTCGTGCATGAGCCGCCTTTTGATTATGAAGTAGCACTTGCTGAGCAAGATGAAGATGACCACATTTTAACGATCTCGTTAAATCCTGAAATCGTTAAACCAGAAACTGTACTTATTCAAGGAAAAATATATTACCCCAATAATGAAGAGCAAATGTTCTCTTTAGATGCTGATAAATCGCAAACACGAGAGCTTGCAATTAAAAATTATGATTGGGGACGATACAGTGTTGAGCTCTCTGTATTTGGTAGCAACATAAATGACCGTGAATTTATGGCGACGTTACCTACTTATAAATTTGAAATTGAGCGACCAATTGAAGCTGTACCAGAAATTGTTCGCCCTGAAATCGATTTAGAAGCGCAAGCAGAGCAACAACGAATTCTTGAAGAAGAACAAAAAGCGTCCACCATGCTCATGGTGACCTTAATTGTTGTTGGAAATTTAACCGTCCTTTTATTAGGTTGGCTGGCAATTAGAATTTTTGTTCAGAAGAAACCGCTGAAATTTAAAATTTCTTTACCGTTTTTAAAGAAAAAAAATCAAACCGAAAATGATGAGCAAGCAACGAATGAAAATGAAGTTGGCAAAAATGGCTCAAAAAATGATAAATCAGGTGAAATTTTAAACCTTTCGATGTCAGATGACTAAAAAACCTGTAAAAATACAAAAAACCCCTTGACGAACCAGAGGGTGATTCGTATTATTCACGCCGCTGTCAGGGGAGACTCAGTCAGCAACGAAAATGTGGAGTGGTAGTTCAGTTGGTTAGAATACCGGCCTGTCACGCCGGGGGTCGCGGGTTCGAGTCCCGTCCACTCCGCCAATTTTCGACAATTTGTAAGTATGCGCTGGAGTGGTAGTTCAGTTGGTTAGAATACCGGCCTGTCACGCCGGGGGTCGCGGATTCGAGTCCCGTCCNATCTCGTATCTCGTATCTCGTATCTCGTATCTCGTATCTCGTATCTTTCATCCTATCTTGCTAATATTCTTCATTATTCCTATTTATTCAGCTTTTTATATCTGCATGAATAGCAAAGAATGGCGGCTCCACAACAAAAAGGAAATGCGTTATGAGTACATTCGGAACACAACTAAAACACTATCGCAGTGAGCTAAAACTAAGCCAACCAGAATTTGCAGAGCAAGTTGGAATAGAACAAAGTTACCTTTCAAAACTTGAGAACGATAAATCAGTGCCTTCGAATGACACATTTCGTTCAATATTAACGGCGCTCAATCTAACAATTTGCGACTTTATGGAGCCATTAAAACATTCTGTAGATAAAACTCGGTTGATTAATGTGCCTGACATTGAAGCTTGGTATAAGCAACAAAGTAATAAGCAATTCATTAAACAGCGTTCACTCGTCTATATTGCCATACTGTTAAGTGCGCTAGGCTGTGCCATGTTTTATTTAGGGCATCAAGAAAAGCTATTCAATACAAAGTTCTATGAGTACAAATCATATGGTGTAGTGAAAGATAGTGAACCAGATGGCATTTTTCATGATTGGCGTACGCTACTCGTAGAACAAAGCCGCGAGAAAATAGATGCAAAACGTCGAGAAATGATCAGCAGGCATGATTTTAAGTTTATTATCTCAGCGGACTATAAAGGTATTTCGTTTGTAGAATCTGACGATCAAGGCAGGCGTTTATATAGCCTTACTTCAAAAACACCTATTATCAAGCCCCATAAAGGCCATGTATGGCTTGAGTTTATAGGTATCTTATTGTTTGTAGTTGGTGCAGGTCTCATCATATTTGAGAGTAAACTGACAAGACAGCATTAATGAGTTGTAGAACCTGACGCGTGTTAGCTTGCGTCAGGATCTCGAGGAATTAAATGTGCAAATTGCTGCTGGTGGATTTGTTCATATAGGGTAGCTGCATAGCTTTGCGCATCATGTAATCTGCGCGTACTGATGTGTTTTCTAAGATCATCAAGTGCAGCCGTTGCAGGTTCATAACCTTGGCTACTTGCCAGGCTTAACCACACCGCGCCATGAAAAACACTGTGCGGTACACCTTGCCCTTTGATGAAAAACAGCCCCATATAAAATTGCGCCCTATGGTTACCTGCCATAGCTGCTAAGCGCATCCATTTGGCAGCAAGGGGAGGCTGTTCATTTTTTAAATAATACAAAGCTTTGTTTAGTACGTTTTCAACAGATTGAGTACTTTTATTTGGCGCCGACCCTTTATCGGGTTGGGTAATAAAGGCAAGTACATTATCAAGCTGTTGCTCTAAATCTAAGCCTACTGGCGAATTATCAGACATAGTTTAGTTATTTTCTTGAAATAAAAGACCTTATTAGTTTAGAACATTGCAAGGTAAAATGTCCTCTTATTGAGATAAAATATGATAAAATTAGCCAATTAATCTCAACTTAAAGTTCAACATGTTCGAAAGACTTTTCAAAATCACTGAAAACAACACTTCTGTGCGCCGCGAGACTATTGCAGGCATCACAACATTCATTACCATGGTTTACATTGTATTTGTTAACCCTGCCATGCTTGCAGAAGCGGGAATGGATCAAGGTGCGGCATTCGTAGCAACCTGTATTGCTGCTGCAATTGGCTGTTTTATCATGGGTTTATGGGCAAACTACCCATTAGCACTGGCTCCGGGTATGGGCTTAAACGCCTTCTTCACTTATGGTGTTGTTTTGGGCATGGGCTACACTTGGCAAGCTGCATTAGGTGCAGTTTTTATGTCTGGCTGTATCTTCTTATTCTTAAGCCTATTTAAGGTGAGAGAGTGGATCATTGATGCTATTCCTCTGGTGTTAAAACGTGCCATTGCCACAGGTATCGGTGCTTTCTTAGCCCTTATTGCACTGAAAAACGCCGGTATTATCGTAGCAAGCCCTGCAACCTTAGTGCAGTTAGGCGATATCACAGCCCCAGGCCCACTACTTGCGATTTTTAGCTTCTTTGTTATTGCAGCACTGTTATACCGCGATATGAAAAGCGGCGTACTTATCAGTATTTTATTAGTAACCGCAATTGCGCTTGGTTTAGACCTTGTGGAGTATCAAGGAATTATTTCAATGCCGCCTTCAATTGCACCAACCTTTATGCAATTGGATTTTGCAGCAGCATTCGAAATCTCAATGCTAACAGTGGTTTTTGCGTTCTTATTTGTTGATTTGTTTGATACTTCAGGCACTTTAGTTGCTGTAACGCAAAAAGCAGGTATTGCTGATGAACAAGGTAAAATGCCTCGTTTAGGTCGCGCACTAAGTGCCGACAGTACAGCTACTATTGCAGGCTCAATGCTTGGTACGTCAACAACAACGTCTTACATTGAATCAGTTGCAGGTGTGTCTGTGGGCGGCCGTACAGGTCTAACTGCTGTGGTTGTAGGCATTTGTTTCTTGTTAATGATGTTCTTTGCGCCACTTGCTGGCATGATCCCAGCTTATGCAACGGCAGGTGCAATTTTATATGTTGCTGTGTTAATGATGCAAAACTTAAAGCTGGTAAATTGGGATGATATGACAGATGCCATTCCAGTGAGTGTGGTATTATTGATGACGCCGTTAACTTTCTCGATTGCGCACGGTATCGCCCTTGGTTTTATCTCGTATACTGCCGTGAAGTTGGTATGTGGTAAAAAAGATGAAATCAGTATTAGTGTGTGGGTATTAACAGCGCTGTTTATTGTTAAGTTTGCGTTTTTATCTTAACTTGCACAAAGCAAAGAAAAAGTGGTTTACCACTTTTTCTTTGGTGCGAATAATACGTCTAAATCGTCCTGCTCTTGTTCTGCTTTCTTCTTTAGTGACGTTGCATTTGATGCTTTCAACTCAGAGCTAATCGTTTCTAAATAGCCTTCAACTTCTTGTCTTTTCGAGTTTACATATTCATCGCTATAGCTAACTGAGGTCAGTGTTGCTAGTGCTTTTTCAAAATACTGTCTGGCAGAGCCCACCATATTTGCTGAGCGAGCTGAAATCCCGCGCTTAATTTGGCTTTCTACATTGATTCTTAACTGCAATTTTTCAAGGCGTTTATCTTCAGCAACAAATACTTGGCTATCTACCTTGCCTTTACCATGCTCTGAGCGAAGTACTGCTCGTAATTTCTTTATACCTTGAATTAGAGCTATTAATTGTTTGTCGTTATCTGGTAGTGCTAATGCATCGCTATTACTTGCTTCGATAGGAGAGGCTAGGCGTTCTTTAGATTCTTTTAGTCTGTTTTTTAATTCTTTTGAGCTTGGAGAAAGCTCGACCATTGAAACAAGTGCATCATAAATACGGCGTTGAATAATACGCAGAATATTTTCAGACATGGGGATATTGGCACTGTTAAGCAGTACATCTTCTGCCTCTTCAATGATTTTTTTTTGTTTTGTAAGCTCTTTACGGCGCTCTGCTTCTTGTTTTTCTTTATGTTGCTGCACAGCGCTGACCCATAAAGCGATCACGATTAATGCAACAATGAGCATGATGATGATAGAAACAATCATTACTAAATCTCAGTTTTAACTATCTAATTTTTTTATCTTACCTTAAAAAGATTAGATCTGAACAGTTTTGCGGTAGTTATCTCGAATAAACTTATTACGATTACTACTTTATAACGAGTATAGCGCTAAACTAGCACCTTTATTGAATATTTTGCGAGTAAACACGGCTACCGAGCAGTAATTTAATGTGTTAGCCTTAGAAACAATCGATATAAATGTATAGCGCGATGAAATATCGCTTGGCATTGCGCTTTGCAGCCTTTATAAATAAACAATAACAACGTTTACAATGCAGCCATGAAACTACAACAACTCAGATATATAGTCGAAGTCCAAAATCATAAACTGAATGTCTCTGCGACAGCCGAAAGTTTATTTACCTCGCAACCGGGGATCTCGAAACAAGTTCGTATGCTTGAAGACGAACTGGGAGTACAGATCTTTGGCCGTAGTGGCAAACACCTTACCCATGTAACCAGTGCCGGTAACGAAATTATTAATATTTCACGAGAAATACTGTCGAAAGTTGAAGGTATTAAAGCGGTTGCCAATGAGCATACCTTGCCTGATCAAGGTAAACTTAACATTGCGACCACGCATACTCAGGCTCGTTACGCATTACCGAATGTTATTCAAGGCTTTATGAAAAAGTACCCAGCAGTGTCTTTACACATGCATCAGGGTACGCCACAGCAAATTTCCGATGCGGCAGCACGCGGTGATGCTGATTTTGCCATTGCGACTGAGGCGCTGCATTTATATTCTGATTTAGTTATGTTGCCGTGCTATCACTGGAATCGCAGTATTGTTGTGGCAAAAACACACCCGCTTGCGCAAAAGGCTGATAATTTAACGGTTGCCGATGTGGCTAAATACCCACTTATTACTTATGTGTTTGGTTTTACTGGTCGTTCTGAGTTAGATAAGGCCTTCAATGCACATGGTCTTGAGCCGCATATTGTTTTTACTGCAACAGATGCTGATGTAATTAAAACCTATGTTCGTTTAGGCCTAGGTGTAGGTGTTGTGGCGTCTATGGCGATTGATCAAATAACAGATACTGATTTAGTGTGTATTGATGCAAGCCACTTATTTGAAGCGAGCACCACTAAAATTGGTTTTAGAAAAGGCAGCTTTTTACGCAGCTACATGTATGATTTTATTGAGCGTTTTGCCCCGCACTTAACAAAAGAGCTGGTTGAACGAGCAAGCTTATTACGTAACCAAGAAGATGTTGATAAGCTCTTCGAAAACATTGAGTTACCAGTAAAATAGAGATAAAGAAGCCGCTTTAAAGCGGCTTTTTTATTGTGCTCAAAACGTGCTGTAAATTAACACTCGATGATATTAACCGCTAAGCCACCGCGCGCGGTTTCTTTGTATTTCGTTTTCATATCATTCCCTGTGTCGAGCATGGTTTTAATTACTTTATCAAGGGTCACTTTTTGTTCGCCAGAACCACGCATTGCAAGGCGTGACGCATTAATTGCTTTAATTGAGCCCATCGCATTACGTTCAATACACGGTACTTGCACAAGGCCGCCAACAGGGTCACAAGTAAGACCTAGGTTGTGCTCCATGCCGATTTCAGCAGCATTTTCAACCTGTACTACATTGCCACCCATGATTTCAGTAAGTGCACCTGCTGCCATTGAGCAAGCAACGCCCACTTCACCTTGGCAACCTACTTCAGCACCCGAAATTGACGCGTTCTTTTTATATAAAATACCAATTGCTGCCGCCGTTAATAAGTAACGTGTTGCGATATCACGATCTACTTCTTTAATGAAAGTGTGATAATACATTAATACCGCTGGCAAAATACCTGCAGCACCATTGGTTGGTGCGGTAACAACACGGCCGCCGGCAGCATTTTCTTCGTTTACTGCAAGGGCAAATAAATCAACCCAATCCATAGCACGTAATGGGTCGTTGTTTACCTCAATATTTAACTTAAGGTGTAAACTAGGGGCACGACGTTTTACTTTTAAACCACCTGGTAAGATACCTTCTGTACGCATACCACGCTCAATACAGGCTTTCATTACTTGCCAAATATTAAACAGCTCATCTTTGATGTCTTTTTCGCTGCGCAGGGTTTTTTCGTTGTGCATCATTAGCGTTGATACACTAAAACCAGACTCACGGCACAGTTCTAACAGCTCTTTTGCCGTATTAAACGGATAAGGCGCTGGGTTTTCTTCGCGGATTTCGAGTGCTTTTTGTTTTTCGTTCTCGAACTCTTCATCACTGACGATAAAGCCGCCACCGATTGAGTAATACACTTTACTGAATAACTTTTCGCCATTTTGGCTGGCAATGATTTCCATTGCATTTGAATGTTTTGGTAATGTTTTACGACGATGAAATACAATCGCACCTTGTTTAGGGAAATTGGCTTTATGGCTTTGATTTAAATAAATAACCTGCTCTTTTTCGATTTTTGCGAGGATATCGTCGACTAAATCAGCATCAATGGTTTCTGGATCATAACCGGCAAGGCCTAAGATCACAGCTTTACCAGAGCCGTGACCAATACCTGTTTGGCCGAGTGAGCCAAATAGCTCAACTTTAATATCGGTGACGTTTGCAAGTAAGTTTTTTTCTTCTAGTTCGTTTACAAATAAACGCGAAGCGCGCATTGGGCCAACAGTGTGAGATGACGATGGGCCAATACCAATACTAAACATATCGAATGCACTGATCATAATTTGCTACTCATTTTTCTATTAACGGCATACTACCTGCCTTTGAACGGTGCCACATGATAACGTTTAAACGTGCCTGTGTAACCCTAAAAGCAGGATAATTAAACTGGTAGGGCGAGCTGTTTTATAAAGTTATTAATTATGCTCGCTGTTGCTCCCCAAAGCAGTCCATGGGGGGTCATCAAACCTTGCAAAGTAATGGTTCTACCATTTCGCACAAAGGGAAGGGGTTGCCAATTTTGTTGATTACTTAAATAAGATAAGGGCAGTAAAAAGCTGGCAGCCACTTCGTTGGGATCTGCTTGCCACGTTGTGCCTTCACTAAGCACACACACAAAAGGCTCAATAGTGAAACCGGTTAGGGTCGCGTACTGATGTAATTTACCGTGGACAGTCACTTGGTGTGTCGCAATGTTAAGCTCTTCATTAAGCTCTCGAAGAGCGGTGTGCAGCAAAGTGTCATCTTGTTCTTCATACTTGCCACCCGGTAAGCAAATCTCCCCCGGGTGATGAAGTAAATAACTAGGTCGCTTGCACAGCAACAAATGCGCTTCGTCGTTAACATCAAGCAGAGGTAACATTACGGCACTGGCACGCTTTTCGGCATTAAAGCGAATGGTTGCTGGGCGCTCTGTGGTTTGGCTTAAACTAAAACGGGCAATTATTTGCTGGCTATTCAAGGTAGTTACTTCAACTTTTACTTTAATAAAGGCAGTATTTTATTTACTTTATCGTAAGTTTCTTGGTACTCCAAGTCGACCTTTGAATCAGCCACAATGCCACCGCCAGCCCAGCAATAGATTGCACCTTTGTGGCACACTAAAGTACGAATTGTGATACTGGTATCCATGTTGCCACAGGCACTTAAATAGCCAATTGAGCCGCAGTACACACTACGGCGATGCGGCTCGAGCTCTTCTATGATTTCCATAGCACGAATTTTCGGCGCTCCGGTAATTGAACCACCCGGGAAAGCGGCATGAATTTGGTCAACGGCATCTTTGCCATCTGCTAATTCTGCGCGCACAGTACTTACTAAATGATGTACAGCTGGAAAGCTTTCAATGGCAAATAACGAGGGGACGGTGACACTACCTGGACGAGCCACTTTGCCTAAATCGTTGCGCAGCAGATCAACAATCATGACATTTTCTGCGCGGTCTTTTTCAGATTGTTGTAAACGAGTTGCTTGCGCTTGGTCTTGTTCAGAGCCAGCCAATCGAGGGAGCGTTCCTTTAATTGGCTTGGTTTCTATTTGGCCCTGATTAATCGAAATAAAACGCTCAGGGGAGATAGATAAAATAGCGCCATCTGGGTGATTTATATAGCTTGAAAATGGTGCTTTATTCGCTTCTCGAAGTTGTTTATACGCTTGCCATGTTGAACCAGAAAACTCAGCTTTAAAACGCTGCGCAAGGTTGATCTGGTAGCAGTCACCACTTTTTAAATAAGCTTGAATTTTCTCGAACTTTTCGCTGTAACTGGCTTTACTCATGTTTGACTGCCAGTCACTTTGTAGCGCGAACTCTGCATTTGCTGGTGTTTCGTTTAGCTGCTGCTGATATAGCGCTAAGCGATTATGATTTGGCTGAAAGACGTAAAACCAGCTTTGTTGTTGCTTATCATAAATAAGAGCATCTGGATAAAGGCCTACAGCCATTTGCGGCATGTTAATGTCGTTTTCGGCAGTACTTGGCATACTTTCAATCACACGACCTAAGTCATAACCAAAATAGCCAAGCCATCCACCTGTAAAGGGTAGGTTATTAGGGTTAGCTGTGTGATTAAATTCCTGAAGACCTTCTTTCATCAAGCTAAAACAATCACTTGATTGTGCTTTGCCGTCGACAAAGCATGTATTTTCACGCACTTCTAATTGCATTAATGGTGCAATAGCAATGATATCGAAGCGGCTATTTACATGCTCGCTATTGGCTGAATCGAGCAACACGGCATGGGGCAAATGAGCAAAATGACTAAATAGCGCGATACAATCACCACTTAAATTTAATTTAATGCACAAATTTTCATCGTTTATCATCTACATTGCCCTGAATAACTAGCCCGAAACGGGCGAGGAGGGTATCATAAGTTAAATTTGATTGGCAGCGTTATGATTTCCTTTATAGTGATGCCATGACTAACCCGTAGAGTAAATCTTCGTCACCGGTTTACTCAGGATCACGTACAGCGCTACGCGATAAAAACTTAAGGAACCCGTAATGAGTACAATTCGTCAGCAAGACTTCATTGATAGCATTGAAGATGCATTGCAATACATTTCTTTTTATCACCCTCTCGATTTCGTACAAGCCTTAGAAAAAGCTTACAATAAAGAGCAAAGCAAAGCGGCAAAAGATGCCATTGCGCAAATTTTAATTAACTCTCGTATGTCTGCTGAAGGTAAACGTCCACTTTGCCAAGATACAGGTATCATTACTTGTTTCGTAAAAGTAGGTATGGATGTTAAGTGGGATAAAACAGACATGACTGTTCAGCAAATGGTTGATGAAGGTACACGTCGCGCATACTTAAACCCAGATAACCCATTACGTGCATCAATTGTTGCAGACCCTGCTGGCACGCGTAAAAACACCAAAGACAATACTCCATCAGTTGTTCATATCGACTTAGTGCCAGGCGCTGAAGTAGAAGTAATGGTGGCTGCGAAGGGCGGCGGCTCAGAAAATAAAACGAAAATGGTTATGCTTAACCCATCTGATGATGTGGCTGCATGGGTTGAAAAAACATTACCAACAATGGGTGCGGGCTGGTGTCCACCTGGCATGCTAGGTATAGGTATTGGTGGTACTGCTGAAAAAGCTGCAGTACTTGCTAAAGAATCATTAATGGATCCGGTTGATATTCACGAGCTTATTGAGCGCGGCGCAGAAACAACTGAAGAAAAAATGCGTATTGATATCTTCGAACGTGCTAATAAATTAGGTATTGGTGCACAAGGCCTAGGTGGTTTAACAACCGTAGTTGATGTAAAAGTTAAAACAGCACCGACTCACGCAGCATCAAAACCAGTGGTTATGATCCCGAACTGTGCGGCAACTCGTCACGTTCACTTCACATTAGATGGTTCAGGCCCAGCCGATCTTAAAGCGCCTAAACTTGAAGATTGGCCAGAAGTTACATTTGAAGTAGGTGAAGGTACACGTCGTGTTGATTTAAACACACTGACTAAAGAAGACACGCAAGAATGGAAGATGGGTGAAACGGTTCTTCTGTCTGGTACTATCTTAACGGGTCGTGATGCCGCGCATAAACGTTTACAAGATATGATCCAATCAGGTGAAGGTTTACCTGAAGGCGTTGATTTTGATAACAAGTTTATCTACTACGTTGGCCCTGTAGATGCAGTGGGTGATGAAGCGGTAGGTCCTGCTGGCCCTACAACTGCGACTCGTATGGATAAATTCACTGATATGATGTTAGAAAAAACGGGCATCATCGGTATGATTGGTAAAGCAGAGCGTGGTCCTGCAACAGTTGAATCAATCAAAAACAATAAATCTATCTACTTAATGGCAGTAGGTGGTGCAGCTTACCTTGTATCTAAAGCAATCAAGAAAGCACGTGTTGTTGCGTTCGAAGATTTAGGCATGGAAGCAATCTACGAGTTTGAAGTAGAAGATATGCCAGTAACGGTTGCTGTTGATAGTGAAGGCGCCAATGCGCATACGCAAGGTCCTGCTATTTGGAAAGCAAAAATCGAAGAACTTGATGGCAAATTAAAGTAACCATCTTGCAACTCTCTTGAAAAAACGGCGCACCTGCGCCGTTTTTTTTCAGCTCTGACCAGTCTCAGCTATTTCTCTAACATCTCTTTAAAAGCCGATTTTAATTGGCTTTATCGGCACATTCTTCTTGTCACTTTTTCTTTACGCTATACTTTACCTTTACGTTCACGTAATAAAGTTTGTAATGTTAATATTTTGTTTTGAATTAACAATGCTTAATGCGTACATTGATTGGTATATTTTTTCCATAAAGTGTTAGTTTTTGAGTTGTTATTTCGGTCTGAGAACTTTACTTAGTTTTATCATCTCATTTAGTGGCAAGGGAGCAAACGAAGTGATAAAGTCTCGGCACTTTCAGCGCTCACACCCCTTAGGGTAAGAAAATTTCGGAGTATTTAACTGTGGCTGTATTTAATAAAGTCGACTTTGATAACCACGAGCAAGTGGTGTTTTGTTCAGATAAAGAATCAGGCCTAAAAGCTATTATCGCGGTTCACAATACCAAGTTAGGTCCAGCGGTTGGTGGTTGCAGAATGTGGAACTACACAACTGATGAAGATGCTGTTACTGATGCACTTCGTTTATCAAAAGGTATGACCTACAAAAATGCTGTGGCACGTTTACCATTTGGTGGCGGTAAGTCAGTGATCATCGGTAATGCTAAAGAAATTAAATCAGAGCAACTTTTCCGTGCATTTGGTCGCCAGTTAGAGCGTTTAAGCGGTAGCTACTATTCAGCTGAAGATGTAAACATCACTTGTGATGATGTGGCAATCATGAATAAAGAAACTAACTATGTATTAGGCCTTGAAGGTAAAAGTGGTAACCCTTCACCGTTCACAGCATATGGTACATTCTTAGGTATTAAAGCCGCTTTACAACATCAACGAGGTCATCAAGATCTTGCTGGTATCAAAGTAGCCGTGCAAGGTTTAGGTGCAGTAGCATATGGCCTTTGTAAACACCTACATGAAGCGGGCGCAACATTATTTGTAACAGATATCAACGAACAAGCTGTTGAGCGTGTTGTAAATGACTTCAATGCAACGGCTGTGGGTATTGATGAAATCTACGACTTAGATGTTGATGTGTATGCACCATGTGCACTTGGCGCAACGGTAAATGACACGACTATCCCGCGTTTAAAAGCAACAATTATTGCAGGTTGTGCGAATAACCAATTAGCAGAGTCTCGTCACGGTGAGATCATCCGCGAAAAAGGTATCTTATATGCACCTGATTACGTAATTAACGCAGGTGGTATCATCAACGTTTATTACGAAACGGCACCAGAAGGTTATAGTGCAGAAGCATCAACGAAACACGTTGAAGGCATTTTTGATACGCTAACAGAAATCTTTGCTCGCTCTGAAAAAGAGCAGAAGTCGACGCATTTAATTGCCGATGAACTCGCATTAGAAATCATCGAAAACGGCTTATAATTTAGTAAATCGATAAATTTACAGGTAAAAAGGTGCGCAAGTCGCACCTTTTTTGTCTCTGTTATTTATCGCATCAAGGTGACGAAGTCACGCAGGCTAGGTAAACTCGGCTTTTAAATCTCGAGGGCACCTAATGAAAACTCCATCTTGTGAAATCACACCTATCGATCTAGCTACTTGGCCTCGCAAACAGCATTTCGCTTTTTTCAAAGAATTTTCTCTGCCATATTTTAATGTATGTGTTTCACTCGACATGGCGGCTCTTTACAACA
The DNA here is from genome assembly GCF_001399985.1 of Pseudoalteromonas sp. P1-8. NCBI lineage: Bacteria > Pseudomonadati > Pseudomonadota > Gammaproteobacteria > Alteromonadales > Pseudoalteromonadaceae > Pseudoalteromonas > Pseudoalteromonas sp. P1-8. The sequence continues at coordinate 215,122 of NZ_LJSO01000001.1, read as the reverse complement.
AGTGCAAAGCAGAACCGTATTCCTTCTTTCACAGCTATGTTTACCTAACACTTGAAGCATGTCATGACTATGCACCAATGCGCCAACGTATTATTGATTCGTTGCCGGTACAACTGTCATCGGTAAGAGGAAGTGTGGTCGAGCTTGCAGAAGATGAAACATTTCGCTTTAGTTATTTTGAAAAACAAGCGTCGATGGCAGACTTTTCAAAACACGCTATTGCTGTGGGTAAAACAAGTAAAGCAAAACCATTTTTCTCTGATGCATTTGCTGCAACAGAAGGGCAGCCTGACCTTATTCATATCTCAGTACTTCCATGGTTAAACTTTAGCGGCTTCTCGCATGCTGTAAGTGAGGGGCATGGTCTTGGTATTCCTAAGTTTGTGTTTGGTCAATATGATTCACAAACTGGCAAGATGCCGCTTTCAATCGATGTGCATCATGCTTTGATGGATGGCTTGCATGTGGCGCGATTTGTGAAAATATTGCAAGAAAAAATTACGAATTTTTGTAATTGATTGTTGCTAAATGTCATTAAAGTGAGTAAAAATTGCAACTAATGTAGTATTATCTGAAGTTAGGGATGACTTTGGCTTCACAGAGCTACATCACTGAATAGAACGATAATAAATATCAGGGTTTTAGTTTTATGGTGCGGGTAGTTAGTTGTATTTTTCTTTTATTGAGTTTCAGCGTTTTTGCTGATTCTGCACGCCTCTCTTTAAGTGATTATTTTACAGAGACTTGGAGCACTCGCGCCGGCCTTCCTCACAATAGCATTAATGGCGTAACGCAAACCAAAGATGGTTACATTTGGATAGCGACTTGGGAAGGGCTTGCCCGTTTTAATGGTCGCGAGTTTAAACTTTTTACTCGAACAGAAATTCCTGGCTTACCTGATTCTGGCTTACGTAGCCTGATCCCGATGGATAATGGTGATTTATATATCGTGGGTGCCCGTGGCGGTATTGCGCTTCGCTCACAAGGGGGATGGCGAGCATTACCAAGTTCATCAGCCATGGTTAACCATGCACTTGTTACTGAACAAGGTGAGCTATGGCTGGCACTTGAAGGGCAAGGCATTGTTTACCGCGCTTCTGAAACTGCCACTGAGCAAAAACTGCTTGATAAGCTAAGCGCCTATCGTCTTTTACAAGACAACACAGGCGTGATTTGGGCTGCGACCAGTGATGGTCTTTATCAAATAAAGAATAAGCAAGTTAGTAAGGTCAGTGAAGACTCTGGGCTTCCAAATGCCTCTGTGTTTACCTTATTACTAACTGAGTCAGGCACTTTAATTGTCGGCACTGAAAAAGGCGCATGGCAAAAGCAAAACGATAAGTTTGTTGCTATTAATCCTGTCCTTAACAACGAATCAATTGCCAGCTTACTCGAAGATGCGCAGGGCGATTTGTGGTTTGGCACCATCAATAAAGGGGTGTTCAGACTCAGTAGTTTAGGCCTTGAAAACTTAGCGGCAGATGATGGCTTACCCAACAACCGTATTTTATCTTTACTGCAAGACCGCGAAAAAAGTATTTGGGTTGGCACTAATGCCGGGTTATTCCGCTTGCGTGAAGCACCATTTACTAATTGGAGTGAAAGTCGTGGGCTTGCATCCGACTATGTACGTACCGTGTTATCGCATTCTGATGGCAGCTTATGGGTGGGTAGCAGTAATGGCTTAAATCGCATTGAAAATGGCAAGCTTACAACCCTTACTCAAGCCTATGAAAAAGACCCACTATCCGTTTTAAGTTTAACCGAGGATAAGCAAGGTGGTGTTTGGTTAGGTACTTACACTGCCGGTTTAATGAAAGTGGTTAATGGGCAAATTTACCCAGTAAAAAACCGCAATAATGGCCTGAACAGTAACGAAGTTCGTGCTGTGTTGTTCGATAAAGCAGATAACTTATGGATTGGCACCGCCGGTGGTTTAACCAAAATAGACCCTGCTGGGCAAACCGAATTATTCACCACCGAAGATGGCTTAATTGGTGATTTTATTATGGCCCTTGTTGAGGATGACCATGGCAGGTTATGGGTCGGCACGGGAGTGGGTGTGTCCATTTATGACCCAGCGACAAAGCAGTTTAAAACACTCGAGTTTCCAAAGCAGTTCAGCACTGAATATGCATTCGGCTTTTACTTAGATGGCTATAAAATGTGGCTTGCGACCGATAGAGGTCTCGTTCGTTACAATCTCAGTACAGATAAAATGAGTTTGTTTGGTCGAGACCAAGGTTTACCGGTCGATAAGCTATTCCAAGTCATAGAGCAAGGTGATTCATTGTGGCTGACCAGTAACCGCGGTGTTATTCAAGTGAACAAAGCTCAGCTAGTTGCACTTTTAGATAACCCTGAAAAAGTTCAACCAATGAGCGTTTCGATGCAGCTTTATGATGAAGGCGATGGCATGCTAAGCGCGCAAGCGAATGGCGGTTCAAACCCTGCTGCTGTACTTCATTCAGATGGTCAAGTATGGGTTGCAACAGCCAAAGGCGTCGCTATTGCGACACCAGAGCGCTTAAAAGAAGCCAGTAAACGACGATTATCGACGGTTATTGAAAGCTTTGAAGTCGATGGCAAACCCATGACTTTACCTGTTGGTAATGAGGTTTTGAGCTTACCTGCTGGTGTTTCTCGTGTTTCGTTTAACTACGCTGGGCTAAGTTTTATCATGCCTGGGCGGTTAAATTACCAAACTCAACTAAGTGGTTACAATCAACAATGGGTAGACAGGGGGCGCTTGGCCATTACCGAGTACACCAATTTACCACCAGGTAAATATACCTTTAAAGTGCGTGCAGGTTACCCAAATAGTGACTGGCAAAATAATGAGCAAGTTCTGCGTTTTAAAATTGCCCCTTATTTTTGGCAAAAAACCAGCTTTAAGTTATTTGTCTTAGTTGCTGTGCTTTTTGCTGCTTATGCCATTTATAAATACCGCTTATATCATTACAAGCGCATTGAAATTGAGTTAACGGAAAAAGTTGAACAGCAAATGCATGATTTGCAAACGCAAGCCGATGCCTTTGCTCATTTAGCGAATCATGACCAATTAACGCAATTACCGAATAGACGTGCTTTCGATATGTGGCTGTCTGAAAACTTTAGTCAGTTCCAACGTGATAATAAAACGCTCAGTATTGCCATTATGGATATTGATCACTTCAAACTGATTAATGACAATTTCTCGCACTTAATTGGTGATAAAGTGATTTGTGAAATTGCTCGTTTACTGCGTATGAATTTCCCTGATGAAGGCTATGCGGCGCGTTGGGGTGGCGAAGAATTTACCCTGTTGTTCCCATACAAAAATGCTGAAGAAGCCGCAAGATTGTGTGAAATTATCCGTTTAGAGATAGCGGGTTACGATTTCTCAGAATTAGCAGATAGTCTTTCTGTCACGGTAAGTTTTGGTGTAGCAGATAACGCGCAAGTTGCTGATTATGACCGCTTGCTATCACATGCCGATAACGCTTTATACAATGCGAAGAATAACGGTCGAAACCAAATTTTTATTTATAATCAAGGCTGTATTACGCTCGATTAATCAGCTTTTCAAATAAAAATGTGTGTAAACAATTGATCTTTTTTTGTTTGCACACATTAAAGTATCAAGATTGTTTTTTAGGCGATAGTAATGCTTAACCTGGTTTTGATACTTTTTTTAATAATTTTTGTTGTGTGTTACTGGCGCTGGGACGATATCCGTAATCACTTTTGGCAGAAAAAATACCTTAATAACTCCCTCAATGTTCAGCAAAAAAATCTGCTGTTAAAATATATGCCTATCTACCGAAAGATGACGGATGCCGATCGTGAAAAGCTGGAGCGTCACATCGTTTGGTTTTTAAATGAAAAACGCTTTATTGGTTGTGATGGTCTTAAGCTTAATGATGCAATGAAGCTGATTGTAGCGGCAGATGCCTGTGTTTTAGTGCTTAATAAACCGTGGCCATTGTATCGTAATGTAAAAGAGATCCTTTTATACCCAAGCGCGTATTATGCCCCGCAAACTTCCCGTGATAATGCTGGGCTTGTGAGTTATCACAATACCGTGCGTCAAGGTGAATCATGGCCTGGTGGAACCTTGGTATTGAGTTGGCATGATGTCCTTGAGGGGAACCGCTTACCAAGTGATGGTCATAATTTGGTATTTCATGAATTTGCCCATCAGCTCGACCAAGAAACCGGTAAAACCACGGGTACACCACTGCTTTCTAGTAACGAAGATTACCAAAAGTGGGCAAAAGTATTTAGCCGCGCGTTTAATCAACTCAAAACCCATTTAGCTTATGGCATGCCTCATGTTATTCATAGCTATGGCGCGACCAATGAGGCAGAGTTTTTTGCTGTTATCACCGAAACCTTCTTAGAAAAACCCGCTGAGCTAAGACAGTTTGACCCAGAAATTTATCATTTACTGGTTGGCTTTTATCAGTTTGATCCGATTGCGTGGCATTAGTCGACTATTTACGTCTGTTTAACACGAATCACTGGAATCTTGCTATGCTATTTGGTGCAATCTTAAAAGTGTGCATATAAGCAAAACAATAAAAAGTGAGATTTCAATGAAGAAAATGCTTCATACAGCGCTCGCTGTATCTATTTCACTTGCTCTAACTGGGCAAGTGGCGGCAGCTGAGCAATCAAATGACGACAAATGGCAGGTGGACGCACCAAAAGGCCAATTCCTAGACGCTAAAATTAGTGTTGAGCAGGGCACGTGGATGAACGTAGATATTAGCCCTGATGGTAAAACAGTGGTGTTTGACCTACTCGGCGATATTTATACCATGCCAATGTCAGGTGGCACAGCAACGCAATTAACCAGTGATATTGCATGGCAAATGCAACCACGTTTTAGCCCTGATGGTAAGCACATTGCGTTTACTTCAGACCAAGGAGGTGGCGATAACATTTGGGTGATGGATTTAAATGGTGAAAACCAAAAAGCCGTAACGAACGAAACATTTCGTTTGTTAAACAGCCCAGCTTGGAGCCCAGATGGTGACTACTTAGTTGCGCGTAAGCACTTTACTGCAAGCCGCTCTTTAGGGGCTGGTGAAGTATGGCTCTACCACAAAGCGGGTGGTAAAGGTGTACAGCTAACCGCACGCGAAAACGACCAAAAAGACTTAGGCGAGCCAATGTTCTCACCAGATGGTCGTTATGTTTATTTCTCTCATGATGCAACGCCGGGTAAAACATTCCATTACTCTAAAGATTCTGTAGCGGGTATTTATAAAATTAAACGCTATGACCGTGAAACCGGCGAAATTGAAACAATTATAGATGGTATGGGTGGGGCTATTCGACCAACACCTTCACCAGATGGTAAAAAGCTTGCGTATATCAAGCGCGATGATTTCCAAACAAGCTTGTACTTATATGATCTTCACACCGGTGAGCATACCAAGCTGTATGGCGAGCTTGAGCGTGATATGCAAGAGACATGGGCAATTCATGGCGTATACCCAACAATTGCTTGGACACCAGATAACGAACAGCTGGTCTTTTGGGCGGGTGGTACCATTCATAAGCTAGATGTAGATGATAAGTCTGTCTCGACTATTCCATTTAAAGTTGAGACCAATAAGCAAATTCAAAAAGCGGTGCGTTTTACACAAAACATCGATAGCGATAATTTTGATGTGAAAATGCTGCGCAATGTACAAATTTCACCGGATGGTGAAACGGCTATTTTTGAAGCGCTAGGTCATATTTATAAACGTGATTTAGAGTCTGGCAAAGTAAAGCGCCTGACTAAGCAAGACGACCACTTTGAATTATTCCCGCAGTTCTCTCGTGATGGTAAGAAGGTTGTTTACACCACATGGGATGATAACGAACAGGGCTCAGTACGTGTTGTATCTGCGCGCAGTGGCCGTGGCGATACCATTACTAAAGAGCCGGGTAAATATGTAGAGCCAACTTTCAGCCCTGATGGCAAAACAGTTGTTTACCGTAAAGCGTCTGGCGGCAGTATCCTTAACCCAACATGGTCATTAGAGCCAGGCATTTACTCAGTAAGTGCTAAAGGTGGTAAAGCGACGCTAATCACTAAATCAGGATATCAGCCACAATTTGGTGCAGCGAATGACCGTATTTATGTGATGAGCCCTTGGCCGAAACCAACATTAAGTGTTGTTGAGCTTGAATCAAAGCAAGTTCGTAAACTTTACGAATCAGAACATGCTACAGAGTTTAGAGTATCACCAGATGGCCAATACTTAGCGTTTGCAGAGCGTTTTAAAGTATTTGTTACGCCATTTGTTGAGCGTGGCAAAACCATTAATATTGGCCCGAAAGATAGCCAATTCCCAATTGAGCAGCTTTCTGTTCGCGCGGGTGAAAACATCAGCTGGAGTGGCACAAGCGATAAACTTTATTGGAGCTTAGGCCCAGAGTTATATCATGCAAGCTTAGCGGGTTTATTTGATATTAACCAAAATGCAGAGACTGACTTTAAAGTTAAAAGCGGCGATAACATCGGTTTTACAAAAACCATGGCGGAGCCTAAATCAATCTTTGCGTTAACTGGTGCGCGTATTATCACCATGAACGGTGAGCAGGTCATTGAAAACGGCGTTATTGTTACTGATGGTAAGCATATTAAAGCGGTTGGTAGTAAAGACAGTGTTGCTATTCCTAAAGGCGCAGAAGTAATTGATGTAACTGGCAAGACAATTATGCCGGGTATTGTTGATGCGCATGCGCACGGCTCACAAGGTAGCGATGAGATCATTCCACAGCAAAACTGGAAGAACTTAGCGGGCTTAGCGTTAGGCGTGACAACGATTCACGATCCATCAAACGACACCACAGAGATTTTTGCTGCAAGCGAAATGCAAAAAGCAGGCATGATTGTCGGCCCTCGTATTTTCTCAACGGGTACCATTTTATATGGTGCAAATATGCCAGGTTATACATCGCATATTGACTCGTTAGAAGATGCTAAATTCCACCTTGAGCGTTTAAAGAAAGTAGGTGCGTTTAGTGTTAAATCATATAACCAACCTCGTCGTGAACAGCGCCAGCAAGTTATTGAAGCAGGTCGTGAACTTGAAATGATGGTTGTGCCAGAAGGCGGTTCATTACTGCAGCACAACTTAACTATGGTAGTTGATGGCCATACGGGTATTGAACACTCAATTCCTGTTGCCAATATTTACGATGATATTCGCCAGCTTTGGTCTCAAAGCGATGTGGGTTATACGCCAACGCTGGGTGTAGCTTACGGTGGTATTTGGGGTGAAAATTATTGGTACGACAAGACGGATGTGTGGAATCACCCACGCTTAAGTAAGTTTGTACCAAAGAATCAGCTTTTACCTCGCTCAATGCGTCGTGTTAAGGCGCCCGATCATCACTATAACCACTTTAACAACGCCCGTGTTGCTAAAGAGCTGCAAGACTTAGGTGTTTTAGTAAACCTTGGTGCTCACGGTCAACGTGAAGGTTTAGCGGCACATTGGGAAATTTGGATGTTTGCGCAAGGTGGTATGACACCACTTGAAGCTATTCGTGCAGCAACCTTAGATCCTGCTAAATACATTGGCCTTGATAACAACATCGGTTCTCTTGAGCCGGGTAAACTTGCCGATTTAATTGTTATTGACGGGAACCCGCTAACTAACATTCGTGATACAGATAAAATCGATTACACCATGATCAATGGTCGACTATTTGATGCTGCCACCATGAATGAAGTGGGTGAGAAAAAACGCGAAAAGTTATATTTTGAAAAAATCTAACATAGCGTAAATCTAAACTGAAAGCGGCCATTGCGCCGCTTTTTTATTGTTAATTTATTGTTTTAAATGAGGAAAATGTTTAATTTCAACTAGTTTTGCTTGGCAGATCATGCCCTCTACAAGCGTCATCAAATAGTGGCTGTGCGAGTCTAGCTGCGAACTTTCCATGTTATTACACGCTGATAAACGCTGTTTAATTAACTGCTGTACTGCCATTTTATGCTCTTTGCAGGCTTGATTTATCGGGCTTGTAGGATCAGCAAACTCAGCGGCAGTGTTAATAAATAAACAGCCATTAAAATCACCTAACTCAGTCACTTCAGAATTAAACCAAGCTTCATGGCAGCTGATCAAAGCGACTTTAAATTCTTCAACAGTAGTTAGCTTGCTGGTGGCATGCGTTAACCAATTTAAAAACCTGTTATGTCGCTCACTAAGGCACGCTAATAATAACTCATCTTTACTTGCGAAATGATGGTACATGGTTTTTTTGGCGACACCCGCCACACTAATAATTTCGTTTATTCCCACACTATGAATGCCTTTTTGATAAAAAAGTGACAGGGCGGTCAAAATAATATGTGTTCGTTTATCCATAACAAGGTCTCATTAGGTGACTAATGATAGCTTGACAGAAGTAGACCGACTTGTCTACCATTTGCTGGTAGACAAATCGGTCTACCTATTGGAGGTTTTATGGAGAATAAAGTAAGCAAGGCGGCCATTGCGGGTATATTTGCTTGTATGGCAATTTTTGTATTGGCCTATTTACAGCAATTAGGAAGTTATGGGGTGTGGTTGATGGCTCCATTTGGAGCAACTGCGGTGCTGGTATTTGGTGTGCCACACAGTCCTTTAGCTAAAGCGAAGAATGTTATTGGTGGGCACTTTTTAACTGCACTAATCGGCGTTGTTTTTGTAAATTATGTCGGAGTAGGGCCTGTTGAAATTGCTATAGCTACAGGGTTTGCAATTAGCCTAATGATGTTGACAGATACCGTACATCCCGCTGCAGGCGCAAACCCAATTTTGATAATGCAATCTATGCAAAGCTGGGACTTTTTAGTGATGCCTGTATTGATTGGAACCGTATTTATAGTGTTGTTTGGCCATGTTAGCCAATGGATTATAACTAGCCAAATGAACAGCCATAAAAAAACCGCTAACGAGTAGCGGTTTTTAAAATTGCTAAGTGTAATTTGATTACACAACACCACGCGGTAAACGACAATCGTGGTCTTTTTCAGCTAGGTTAACAATCCAAAGCTCTTCAGCTTTGTAACCGTCATCGTTTGCTGTAACAACAGTGAACGATGCTTTCTTAGCTGTTTTAGCCGGTGCAGCGGTTTTAGTTTTGGTTTTTTTCGCTGGTGCTTTAGGTGCTTCTTCTGCTTTAGGCTCAGCTGTTTTACCAGAAGTGAGCTCTTCAGTCAGCGCTGCAACATCAGCAAGGCGCATATTTTTGCCACCGTCGATGCTATACCAACCAGGTTTTGTTGTGATTTCAGGTTTCTTACCATTCGCTGCTTCGTATGCTGCTTCGAAGGCATTTAACACTTCTGTTTTGTCTAGTTTGCTCATCAGAGACCCTATACGTTGTAAACACAGATTAAGAATACATATTTATACCTATTTTCAGCTTACTTTTCAATTTTTTGCGATTTTCCTTCCATTTTTCACTCATAAACGCCAAAATTTGCACAAAATAGAGGGTTGAAGGACGATTTTTATATGCAACGCAAACAATTTACTCAATTATTAAACGACATTCTTAAACCTGATTCTATCGCTGACTTTTGCCCAAATGGCTTACAAGTTGAAGGTGCGAGCGAAGTAAAAAAGATAGTGACGGGTGTCACCGCTAGCCAAGCATTGATTGATGCCGCTATTGCAGAAAATGCAGATACTATTTTGGTACACCATGGTTATTTCTGGAAAGGGGAATCGCAGCCAATCACGGGCATGAAAAAGCGCCGTATTGCAGCGCTTTTAAATAATGATATTAACTTATATGGCTATCATTTACCGCTAGATATACACCCTGAAATTGGTAATAACGCGCAACTGGCTAAGTTACTCGATATTGAGTTCACAGGTGGGCTTGAATCTGGCCCAAATAGTGTGCCAGTAAAAGGCCGTTTAAAAACACCTTTAAGTGGTGAAGAATTTACCGCCAAAATAACCCAAGTACTTGACCGTGCACCATTAACTAGTTTGGTAAGAAAAGAGAAAATCGAAACCATCGCTTGGTGCACAGGTGGCGGACAAGGGTATATTGATTTAGCGGCAGCTCAAGGTATTGATGCTTATCTTACAGGTGAAGCCTCTGAGCAAACGATTCATAGTTCACGCGAGCAAAGTATCGACTTTTTTGCAGCAGGGCACCATGCGACTGAGCGTTATGGCATCAAAGCCTTAGGCGAGCTTTTAGCTCAGCAGCATGGTTTTGATGTAACGTTTATCGATATCGACAATCCAGTCTGATGTTCTACAGCGCCTCTGGATCAACCCAGCGGCGCACACTCACCCATGCACTGCCAATTTTCTCATGCGCTACTCTGGTCACTGCAACAAGTACTGCAATGTTAGGTATAAACTGTTTGTACGTTGGATACTGACTAAAATCTTGAAAGTCGGTTGCCGCTGGGATCACATCAATGCCTTGTGCATTAAATAAGTCTTTCGCTCGCGGCATGTGGCTCGCTGAGGTGACTAAGGCAGTTTTTTTATCGACTAAATAAATGGCAAGTCGTTTCGCCTCTTCTGCGGTGTCCATGGCGAGAGGGTTTTGTTTAATTCTCGTTGCAGAAATACCTAACGCTTTTGCTGTCTCAAACATGAGCTGGCTATTGGTGGTATTAGCAAAGCCGCCTCCTGATACATAAAGGGTGGCATTTGGATAGTGATGGGCAAGCTTAACACCTTCAAGTAATCGAGCAAGCGCGCAATCGCCTAACTGGTGGTTTGCTTGAAGGCGCGAGTTGGGCATTATTGAGCAGCCAAGTACCACAATGTTATCGAGTTTAGGGTGTTTCGCTTGTTTAAATTGCCAAGCTGGGTTATTGCTTGCAGCTATCAGTGATTGACCAATAAATGGCGTGCTTATCAGCATTAAAGTTAAAATACTAACAAAGCCAAAATAGAGTGCTTTGCGTTTATGTGCAATGGCTAAAAATACCATCACTAAAGTAAGAAGCCCGAGCAAAGGCAGGGGCATTAATAATGAGCCAATGATCTTTTTAATTTCAAACATGTATCAACACTATTGTTTGTAACAGATGCAGCTATGTTAGTTATTTTGCCTAGCTTTAGCGACCGTTATTTTGCTTACATGTATTTAAAAAGTGGCGATAAACTGGGTTATCTTTCATATTCTTTTTCATCGCTAAATACATAGGGCGAGTAAGGCCTAGTGCACCTAACGGAATAGACTTAATGAGCCCTTGGCTTTCATAAGGGGTGACTAGCCAGTCTGGTAATGCTGCAACCCCCATACCTGCACTCACTAATTGAAATATCAATAAGCCTTGGTCAACCGTTTTAAGCGTGCCATCAAAGCGTGCATTTTGAATAAAATGTTTAAAGATGTCTTGGCGCTCACGGGGAATAGGGTACGAAATAATTGTTTCGTTCTTTAAATCAAGGGCGGTGACATAGGCTTTTTTAGCCAACTCATGATCCGGTGCAACGATTAGTTTCAATTTAAAATCAAACAGGTGAGCATACTCAAGTTGATCGGGTTCACGAATATCAGAAGTCAGCACTAGATCTAATTCATCATTAATTAAATCTGGAATGGCGTCGTAACTAAAGCCGCGCTCGTAATCAATTTTAATATCAGGCCAAAAATTATTAAATTCTTTGATGGTTGGGAGCAACCAATGAAAGCAGGCATGACACTCAACGCTTAAACGTAAATTTGAGATTGGCTGGTTAAGGCTTTCTTTTAACCGACATTTTGTTGCCTCAACACGAGGTAATACTTCATTAGCAAGCTCCAGAAGTAGCATACCTTGCGGAGTAAAACGCACAGGCTGTGTTTTACGTTCGAACAGCTGGCAATCTAACTTATTCTCGAGATCTTTAATTTGATGCGATAAAGCCGATTGAGTTAAAAACAACTCACGGGCGGTATTGACCAAAGAGCCTGTTTCTTTAAGGGTCGCTATGGTTTTTAGGTGCTTTATATCAATCATCTTTAAAAAATCTCATGGAAAATGTGAGTCTAACTCAGATTACGAACATACTACGCCTTAGAATTTATTTTTTCAACGTCTAGACGTCTAAAACCTGCAGTTATTTTAACTGCTTTTTTACAATACGCCTTTTTATAAATATTGACAGCGTTGTCATGTGGTTTTTTGTAGTTTAACTATGAAATTCCATGAATTTACCTCAAGTTGAAACTTGAAGTTTAAATCGTGATACAGCTTGCGATTAGTAATTTGATTTTTAATTAAAATTACTGAGAGTAGGGTTTAGTTTTTTGCTAAGATATTATTTTTTAAGGTGTTATTATCTTCTATTAGGTGTAACGTGATTTTTAAAGGGATGCTTGTGATACGTACCGTACTTTTACTCTGTGCATGCTGGGTTTTGCCTGTTTGCGCTGGCACTATCTACAGCCAGTTTCCAACAGAGATTGACCCGTATGGTCACTATGTTTTTTATTCACATGGTTTTATCGTTGAAGGGACAAACCCTAAGCCTGTTCACAAAACCTTTGGTGTTTATGACTTTATTGCAGTAAAAGAAGCACTGGCAGATGAGAGCTATCATTTAATTGCCTATCACAGGCCAGAGGGCACTGAGCCATTTACGTTTGCGAAAAAGCTCGCTGTAGATGTTGAAGCATTGATCAGTGCCGGTGTTGCTGAGTCGAACATTAGTTTGGTTGGTTTTTCACGGGGCGGGGCATTGTCGATCCTAGCAGCCAATGAACTTAAGCGTACACATATTAACTTAATTATATTGGCAGGTTGTGCAGGCCTTATAAAAAATCACACATCAGTTAAGGCTTATGGCAAGGTGTATTCTATCTTTGAGCGCTCAGATCAGGTTGGCTCTTGCCAATTTTTAATTGATAGAAGTGACGTAACCAAGTTCGAAGAATTAAGCATTAATACAGGGCTCTCCCATGGCACATTTTATAAACCAAAAGATGAGTGGCTGTTACCAATTAAGAAGTGGTTAAAGGATTAACTATGCCTTATATATTGCTCGTTTTGGTGATCAGTGTTTTGGGCGTGACCTCCGTAAGCTATGCTGAGCCGTTTACTTTGCCACATACTAATACTGTGTTACTTAAAGATAAACATACCGAAAACGAATACCCCATTACGATTAAATTGCCACGCAGCTACCAAAAGCAAAACCAGAAGCGCTACCCAGTTGTTTACCTGTTAGATGCAAACTACAGTTTGCCAATTACCTCTGGTGCTAGTCGCTTTATGATGAATTCGGGGGCTATAGAAGAGGTAATTATCGTTGCAGTAGGATATCAAAAAGGTGTATCAGGGCTTGATAGCCGTATTTATGACTATACGCCATTTGAAGATAAAAATTGGCAGCGTAAAACTGGCGGAGCAAGTCAGTATCTAAACTACCTAAAACATACTGTATTGCCTTATATTGAGGCCGACTTCAGAACAACCCAAAAAAGTACGTTAGTCGGTAACTCACTTGGCGGTTTATTTGCGGCTTATACCTTATTCACTGAGCCTTCGCTTTTTTCAAATTATATTATCGGCAGTCCTTCAGTGTGGTTTAAAGAAAACTCAATATTAGCTATGGCTGTAAAACCAGCTGCCAACACAACAAAAGTTTACATCGCAGTGGGAGAACTTGAAGAAAGCGAAGGTGAAAAAATGGTGTCGGGCGCAAGGCAATTAGCAGCTAAAATTAATAAACATAGCGGCGCGCTGGTTACAACAAATTTATTTGTTATCCCTCAGGCACGCCATGCAACTGCATTCCCAACAACGATTACCCAAGCCTTAGACTGGATTTACCAGGTTAATGGTAATTAAAGAGCGTGACACTTTTTATATTTTTTGCCGCTCCCACAAGGGCACTCGTCGTTACGGCCAATTTTAATATCTGCAACTGGCGTTATATCACCATCTAAGTAACGCCATAGGCCATCTTCTTTAATAAAACGCGACTTTTCGTGTAACTCACAATACAAGTTTTGGTAAAAGTAATTAGCTTTAAATTCGACAAAACCTTCTTGATCATTATGTTCAGTATCTAAAACACTTAGCTTGGTAAAACGGCAGCTATTAGCAAAATCTTTAATTTCGCGAACAGGGTTAGCGGCTTGCTGGCTTTGTGCATAGGTACTGAATACATATTTCGCATCTTTCAGCGCGTATGCACTAAAACGAGAACGCATAAGTTGCTCTGGCGTATCAGCTTGGCTTGCACCTGTATGAAAAGGTTGGCAGCAAAGCTCGTAAGTCGATTCGCTGCCACAAGGACAAAGGGAGTGTGTGAGTGATGTCATAACAACTTACCTAAAACTATAAATTGTTATTTTAACAAGCCTATTGTGGCTGCGGTACTAAATTGTTTAATTGAGCGCTTTTTGTAAAACAATAAAACTTAGCAGATGCCTGCTCAAGGTTTAAGTTCATCGAATCAAGTTGATGATTGTTAACAATATCTGTCCATGTGATCACAGCAGCAAAATTACCGTTATGTAATGCTGAACTAAGAACATACTCAAGATTAACTAAATGTTTTTGTCTGATCACAAGAAGTTTGCTGGTATCAATCGAACACGAATCTAGTAAGGCTTTACTAGGAACATGATCAGGAGCAATTAATAGTGTCCATGCATTTTGGCTATTGTAATGATGCAATACTTTTAATAGCTCAAAGGTTGCTGATATTTCGTCTTCAATTTGAATTAAATTAACAGACGCTTTGTCGTTATCTTGTTGGTAGCTTTTAACTGTTCTTAAGGTAATTGGCTGTAACATAACTTTCACTCACTGGTTGTTTATACAGTATGTGTATACAGTAGTTTATACAGTGTTTTTGCGCAAGTACTTTTTTGCTATTTTTTAACCAATTATTCAGTTTTATTTTAGTTAATATTATTTAATTGTTATTAAACAGTTGCTTATGGTTTTATTTTGAAGGTTGGAAAAGGTGAAAAATTTACCATTAAATCCACACAGTATTTTATACAGTACTGTATAAACTGTTAAATTTTGATTCTATACAGGTGTTTTGCATAAAAAAGCCGGCATAATACCGGCTCTTTATCTTTGCAATTTTGCTATTTATCTAAGTAGGTATTTAAGAACTCAAGGTATGCATTTGAGGCTTTTATGCGGTTTTCTTTTTTAGTAAAACCATGGCCTTCATCATCGAATAATACATATTCAACAGGCACGCCATTTGCCTTTACAGCGGCAACAAGTTCATCGCTTTCAACTTGTAAAACGCGTGGGTCGTTAGCACCTTGGATCACCATTAATGGCTTGGTGATGTTTTTAGCATGAAATAGTGGCGAAATGGCACGGTGACGTTCACCGTCTGTCGCTGGGTCGCCCATTTCATCATACAGTGCCTTTTTAAAGCTTTCCCACCATGGTGGAATTGAGTTTAAGGTTCTAACCCAGTTTGTTACACCAAATATATTAATGCCTACTTTGAACTCTTCTGGTTCAAAGGCAAGTGCTGCGGCGGTCATAAAGCCACCATAGCTGCCCCCCATGATGCCAATTTTATCAGCATCAACCCAATCTAGGCTTTGCAGGTGTTTTTTACCGTAAACAATATCTTGTAAATCGTCAGTGCCGTGTTTTTTATCATCTAAATGGAAGAAGGTTTTACCATAGCCTGAGCTGCCACGGTTATTTACTGCAAAAATGGCATAACCATGATTGACTAGATGCTGCTGCATTGCACTATATCCTGTGCGACTTTGGCCGCCAGGACCGCCGTGCACCCAAACTAAAGCTGGTACTTTGTTGTTACTATTAGCTTGCTTAGGCTTATATAAAACCCCAGGGATCTCTAAACCATCAAAGCTTTTAAAGCGCACAATTGTGCTTTCAACCAAGTCATTTTGATCAATGGCATCACTTAATGTGTTGGTTAATTGTTTAGCTTTTGATTCACCGAGTTGCCACACAAATAGGTTACTTGGCGAGGTATCTGAATTTAAATAAAACGCCATGGTCTTTTCATCAGCTGAAAAGTTCACACCACGTAAGTTACCAGCAGGCAGCGATGGCATGGCAATACCTTTACCTGTGGTGGTATCAATTATCGACACTTTAGTGCTTGCGTCAGCATTAACACCGCTTACTTGATAACGGCCAGATTTAGAGAAGTAAATAAAACTCACATCCCACTCATCTTTGAGGGCAGGGCTGTGCTCGCCGGTCGTTAAGTCATAGCGCCACACCTCTGCAAATTCACCTTTGGCATCGGTTGAGTAATATAATGATTTACTGTCTCTTGAGAAGGTTTCTGGGCCATACTTAGCGTCATCGTCATGACGGGTAATGAGCTCTGGTTTCAGTGTTTTCTTACTCGTATCGAGAATAAATACATCGCTGTCTTTGTTCGAAT
Organism: Pseudoalteromonas sp. P1-8; assembly: GCF_001399985.1. Lineage (NCBI taxonomy): Bacteria > Pseudomonadati > Pseudomonadota > Gammaproteobacteria > Alteromonadales > Pseudoalteromonadaceae > Pseudoalteromonas > Pseudoalteromonas sp. P1-8. The sequence goes on along the minus strand of NZ_LJSO01000001.1, from coordinate 198,770 downwards.
TGTTTTTCGATAAAGCAATAAAGCGGCCGTCAGGGCTGATTGCGCCGACATCTAGCCCCATAGTATTTTGATAAACAGGCGTTACTTCATAGCTGTTAGCATCAACACGATATAGGTCCATAAACTTAGCATCACGCTGATTGCTGGTTATAAAAAAGTGTTTACCGTCTTCTGTGAAGCCTGCAAATCCTGCACGGGTTTCTTCACCTGGCGTAAGATCTTTAACTGTGCCATCTGTTTCGCGAACGTAGATGTGATAACGCTCGTTACCACCAGAGTCTTTAGTAAATAGTACGCGCTCATCTTTAGGGAAATAAGCCACAGCATAAGTACTGTCTTCAAAGTCTGTTAAGCGGGTTTTTTGGGCGGTTTTTATATCTACTTCATAAAGGCTATAAATGCCGCTTTCGTCACTGCTAACGAGTATTTTGTCGCCTTTCGGTGAAAAGCTGCTGCCCATAATTGAGGTTGTATCAAAAAAGGTTTCAGCGTCGTACTGTTTAACAGTTTGGCTTTGTTGCACGCTTTCGGTGCTACTTGTTGATGGGGTTGATTGAGAACATCCTGCCAGTGCAAGGCTAAGCGCGCATGCAACGGCAGCTAGTTGAAAACTCGGTTTCATTGTAATTATTCCTTGTTAATTTTTCGTTATAAAGTGTTGCCTGTTCATAATCTAAACGCAAGTTTTACCCGTTCGATATTTGTTACAAATCATGTAAATAAATAGGGACATGAGTGTGCTAGAGGGTTTATAAACAAAAAAAACCAGCGCAATTTGCGCTGGTTTGGTTTTTCATAACAATTGGAATTGTTTTGCTAGCTTAAGCGGCGTCTGCTTTTTTATCGCTCTCGCCGCGGGCAACATTACCTGCAACTAAGTCTGCTGGGTCAAAGTCGTCAACGTTAATAACGTCAAGACGGGCTTTTTCAACAGCAGCTAGTTTGTCGGCTTCAGCTTGGCTTAAAATGCCTGCTTCTAGGCCCATTTGCGCTACTTTATCAAGCTGGAAGAAAGGCAGTTTTACGCCTTTTTCACGGCATACCTTGTCAAACAGAGGCTCAACTTCAAGAATATCTTTAAGCGTTTGCTCTTGACGGCCAACAAGGTTAAGTGGCTCGTTTTTAAGGTAAATGTAGTTAGCTAAACGGTTACGAGTTTCGCTCGGTACTTGTAATAAGTGTGCAAGTTTGTGCTCAAGCTTATCAGTAGGCTTACGAACTGGACGACCGAATGGGAATAACATGATTTTTAGCATTGCACGTAGTGGTGCAGATGGCATGTTATTAATTAAGTCAGCGAGTGCACGTTGGCAGTGGTAAAGGTGATCTTGGCAGCTCCATTGAACAAGCGCAAAATCTTCTTTTTTTCGGCCTTCGTCGTTGTAACGTTTAAGTGTTGCAGATACAAGGTATAAGTAGCTTAGTAAGTCACCTAAACGTGCAGAGATACGCTCTTTACGTTTTAATGAACCACCAAATACCGCCATGCTGATATCTGACATTAATGCTAATGATGCACTGAAACGTGACGTAACACGATAAAACTCAGCGGTTTCGTCTTTGTACGGTGTACTTGTGAAGCGAGCATTTGTTAATGCTAACCACTTAGTACGTACAAGGTTCGAAATAGTAAAGCCAACGTGACCCATTAATGCTTTATCGAATACTGCTAGCGCTTCTTCACGGTCTTCAATAGCACAAGCACCTAGCTCAGTTAACACGAATGGATGACAACGAATTGCACCTTGACCATAAATGATCATGTTACGTGTTAAGATATTTGCACCTTCAACGGTAATTGCAATTGGCGCACCTTGGTAACCGCGACCTAAGTAGTTGTTTGGACCAAGCATGATGCCTTTACCACCATGAACATCCATGCCGTGAATAGTCGCTTCACGCATTTGCTCAGTTAAGTGGTATTTGATAATCGCAGATACAACCGATGGTTTTTCACCAAGGTCAACAGCCCCTGTAGACATGCTAACAGCAGCATCAGAGCTATATGCGTAACCTGCAAGTTTTGCCATTGATTCTTCAACACCTTCCATTTGACCAATTGGTAAACGGAATTGACGACGAATACGGCTGTAAGAGCCTGTTGCAAGCGCAATTGTTTTAATGCCACCTGTAGAGTTAGACGGCAATGTAATTGCACGACCAACAGATAAACATTCAACAAGCATACGCCAGCCTTGACCTGCCATTTTCGGGCCACCAATGATGTAATCAAGTGGTACGAAGATGTCTTTACCGCGAGTAGGACCATTTTGGAATGGTACGTTTAGCGGGAAGTGACGACGGCCAATTTCGACCCCTGGAGTATCTGTAGGGATCAGCGCACAGGTAATACCAGGTTCTTTGTCATCACCTAGTAAACCGTCTGGATCTTGTAGTTTAAATGCAAGACCAAGTACAGTCGCAACAGGGGCAAGAGTAATGTAACGCTTGTTCCATGTTAGGCTAATACCAACAACTTCTTCGCCGTTCCATTGACCTTTACAAACAACACCGTAATCAGGAATTGCACTTGCGTCAGAACCAGCTTCTGGTGATGTTAAAGCAAAACATGGGATCTCTTGACCACTTGCTAAACGTGGTAAGTAATGATCTTTTTGCTCTTTAGTACCATAGTGCTGCAGTAATTCGCCCGGACCTAATGAGTTAGGTACACCTACGATAGAAGAAAGTAGCGTCGATTTACTGGTTAACTTTTGCAGTACACATGATTGTGCATAAGCAGAAAACTCTAAACCGCCGAATTCTTTTTTGATGATCATGGCAAAGAATTTATTATCTTTTAGATATTGCCAAACATCTTGCGGTAAATCAGTTAGTTCGTGAGTTGCGTGCCAGTCATCTAGCATGCTACACACTTTTTCAACAGGACCATCAATAAATGCTTGCTCTTCGATAGTCAGTTTAGGTGCTGGGTATTGGTGCAATTTGTTCCAGTCAGGACGACCACAAAACAGATCCGCTTCCCACCACGTAGTACCGGCATCGATTGCTGATTTTTCAGTATCCGACATAGTCGGGGTTACTTTTTTGAAAGCAGCGAAGATAGGTTTAATGATGTATTGTTGACGAACGCCAGTCACAGAAAGTGGCACAGCGATAAGTAAGAATAGTAGCCAACTAATTGCGCCAAACGCGCCAGCAAATGTGCCAACAAGTAAAGTCGCAACGGCAATACCTAAGCAGGTATTCCAGCTTGCTCTGTGGTAACTCGCGATACTAAGCAGCACGAGTAAACCAAGTAAAAATATGAGAGTCATTGATTATTCCTTAATAGAGGTCAGACCACCTCTTTTAGAGTAGCGCTAGAAAAGCGAATTATCAAGAGGGGAACAAGGATTAAAACGGCTTGTTTGGTGAGTTTTATTATTTTAAAAATGGCTATCAGTGCAAAAACATTTACAGCAGATGAGGAATTGTTGAGTAATTACTTATAATCAGCGCCGCTATACTTGCGATTAGTTGTGAATTGCTCAGATAGTTCTGAAAATCTCAGCATAGCAGTTGCCATCTTTAGCGCTATGATTAACAATGAGCGCAGGCAGGGATCAGCCCATCATGCCTTCCTTCGATTAGTTTTATAGGTTAAGAGTTCTATGTGTGAGTTGCTTGGCATGTCGGCCAATGTACCAACGGATATTTGTTTCAGTTTTTCAGGATTATTAGAGCGCGGTGGTAATACTGGCCCACATAAAGATGGCTGGGGCATCACTTTTTATGAAGGTAAAGGCTGTCGTACATTTAAAGATCCTGAGCCAAGCTGCCAGTCAGAAATTGCCAAACTCGTAAAAGCTTACCCAATAAAAAGTATTTCGGTGATAAGCCATATTCGCCAAGGTAATCGTGGTCGTGTATGTCTTGAAAACACCCACCCATTTACTCGTGAGTTATGGGGACGCGAGATTACGTATGCCCACAATGGGCAATTATCGAATTATCATGATTTAAAACCAGACTATTACAGGCCTGTCGGGAATACCGACAGTGAACTAGCGTTTTGCTGGCTGCTCGATAAAATTCGCGAAAAATACCCTAAGCGCCCATCAAATATGGCGTCTGTATTTCGCTATGCTGCCAAGCTTGCTCACACACTGCGTGAAAAAGGCGTATTTAATATGCTACTTACCGATGGTGTTTTCGTTTTAGCTTATTGCACCAATAATCTACATTGGATCACACGCCGTGCGCCGTTTGGCAAAGCGACATTAATTGATGCTGATATGGTGGTTGATTTTCAAAAAGAAACCACACCTAACGATGTGGTTACTGTGATTGCAACAAGGCCGCTCACCAATGATGAACGCTGGCAGAAAATGGAGCCAGGTGAGTTTGCACTGTTTAAAATGGGCGAAAAGATTTAAATAAAAGATGAAGCGCTACTCAGGCGCTTCATTACTCACTTCATTATTTGTTACGGCGACTGGCGTGGTCACGGTAAATGAATTAAGTTGCACTTCAAATTGCTCTACGCCTTTTTCACCTTTCCACATACGAACTAGCATGTAGTCCATTTCTGGGGCAAACCAAGCGAGTGCTTGACGCTTGTCGTTATCGTATAAACGTTTTACTTTAATCGCTTCTACATTGCCGATGGGCAATGAAATCATTTCTGTGCCGACAACTTCAAAGTTGTAGTTACGTAAATTGCCTTTTTTATCAACAAGTGGATAAGATAATTGCGTTTTGCCTTGTTTTAGCTCTTCGCGAACTTGCACTTGATAAGACAGTGAATCTTGAAATTCATCTGACCAATCAATTTTAAGAGGATATTTACTTTGGCTGCTTTGAACTTGTTTTTGCGTCGCATCAAATTTCAAGCTGTATTCTTTATCAGGCCCTGTGCCTGAGCGCTCCATGGTGTAACTCATTGGAGAAACTTTCTGATCATGATAAGTAAACATGGATGTTTCTTTTCGTGAGTCCGAAAAAATCATCCATTCGATTTCACTGTGATAGGTGATCACGTAGTTACCGTCAGCGGCTTTTTTCAGCTCGCGTACTGCTTTACCATGGGTTTCGCCTTTACGAAGTACATCGTATTTGGCTTGGTATTGAGTGAGGTCGCCAGCTAAAACACTGGTAGGAAGTAATAAAGTGCCCACACAAGCGAGTAGGGCACTTAGATTTTTATTCTGGGTAGTGCGCGCCGTGTGCAGGAAGTTTCTTTTCGTCAAAAACTGCATAATCTGCTTCCATCTTGAGTCGTTGTTCACTGAACCACTTGACCACCAATGGATAGATTATATGTTCTTGCTGATGAACACGTTGTGCGAGTGTCTCTGCGGTATCGTTTTCGAGTACCGGAACTTTGGCTTGAAGAACAACGGGACCGCCGTCTAGCTCTTCTGTGACAAAGTGAACACTAACACCATGAACGTCATCTTTTGCATCTATCGCTCGTTGGTGGGTATTCAGCCCTTGGTACTTAGGCAACAAAGAAGGGTGAATGTTCAACATTTTTCCCTTAAACTTTTGCACTAAGCTAGGTGTAAGAATACGCATAAAACCAGCTAATACAACTAGATTTGGTTCAAAATTGTCAATAATGTCCATTAACTCAGCATCATAGGCCTCGCGCGAATCAAAATCTTTATGGCTTAGTACACGTGTTTGTATACCTGCATTTTTTGCTCGCTCAAGGCCATAGGCGTCGGCTTTATTACTAATTACAGCGGCGATTTCGGCCTTTATCTCACCACGCGCACACGCGTCAATGATGGCTTGAAGGTTAGAACCGCTACCAGAAATTAATACAACAAGACGACAAGGGGTCATTAGTCACGACCACCTAAAATTTCTACTTGCTCTTCACCTGCTTTCGCATCTTGGATCTCACCGATATGCCATGCATTTTCGCCAAGATCTTTAAGAATTGTTAAGCTTTGCTCAAGTTTGTCAGCTGGAACAACTAAAACCATGCCTACACCACAGTTAAATGTACGGTACATTTCGTGTGTTGTGATGTTGCCGTTTTCTTGTAACCAGTTGAAAACAACAGGCCATTCCCAGCTATCACCTTTGATTACTGCTTTTGCAGATTCAGGAAGTACGCGCGGGATGTTTTCCCAGAAACCACCACCCGTGATGTGAGATAACGCATGAACGTCAACCTGCTTGAATAGCTCAAGTAGTTGTTTAACGTAGATACGAGTTGGCTCTAAAAGGTGATCGCCTAGTGTTTTGCCTTCAAGCTCTGCGCTTGTGTCTGCACCAGATACTTCAAGAACTTTACGAATTAATGAGAAGCCGTTTGAGTGAGGACCACTTGATGCAAGAGCGATTAATTGGTCGCCTGCAGCAACTTTAGTACCGTCGATAATTTTTGATTTTTCTACAACACCAGTACAGAAACCAGCCATGTCGTAGTCTTCGCCGTCGTACATACCTGGCATTTCAGCAGTTTCACCACCGATTAAAGCGCAGCCAGAAAGCTCACAGCCTTTACCAATACCTGTTACAACATCAGCCGCAGTATCTACGTCTAATTTACCAGTTGCATAGTAATCAAGGAAAAATAGTGGCTCTGCACCTTGTACAATAAGGTCGTTTACACACATAGCAACAAGGTCGATACCCACTGTGTCGTGCTTTTTAAGATCGATTGCTAAACGTAGTTTTGTACCAACACCGTCTGTGCCAGCAACCAGTACAGGCTCTTTATAGCCAGTTGGTAGTTCGCAAAGTGCGCCAAAACCACCGATACCGCCCATTACTTCAGGACGTCTGGTTTTTTTAACTACGCCTTTAATACGCTCAACAAGTGCATTACCGGCATCGATATCTACGCCCGCGTCTTTATAGCTAAGAGACTGTTTTTGTTCGCTCACAGGTTTTCCTCAAAAAAGTTGCATGTGGGTTGCTTAGAAACGCGCGTATTTTACAACAATTGCACTGGCGCGGCTAGTTGAAAAATTACTTTAACCGACTTGACAAGGACAGTTGTCCGGTTTTTTGTTTTCAAGTTCCAAGGCAAAAGTATCAGGCAAATGAACTTTTAACCTTGAAACTCGAAACTTCTCACTATTTGTTAAGCTTTCGCGGTTAAAATAGCGCGAAGAGGGGCAGGGTAACCTTCAATGGTTTTGCTGGTGTCATTTGGGTCTAAAAAGTCGACTAATGATTCGTTTTCCATCCACTGGGTTTTACGTTGTTCTTCAAGCGTTGTGATTGCGCAGTCTTTAACTTGTACATCTTTAAAGCCAACGCGCTCCATCCATAGTTTTAATGCCGCGGTGCTTGGGATAAACCATACATTACGCATTTTCGCATAGCGGTCAGTTGGCACTAAAACTGTGTGCTCATCACCTTCAACAACCAGTGTTTCAAGGACTAACTCACCACCAGGGCGAAGCTGTGCTTTTAATTGCGCTAAAAAGTCGATAGGTGAACGACGATGATATAAAACACCCATTGAAAATACCGTATCGAATGCTTTTAGCTCTGGCAGAGCTTCAACACCTAACGGCAATAAATGCACGTTTTCATCTTGGTGATAATGCTTTATCGCTTGGAATTGGCATAAGAATAAATCAGATGGATCAATGCCCACTACAAAATTAGCGCCTTCACCGCGCATGCGCCACAAGTGATAACCTGAGCCACAGCCAATATCAAGCACAGTGCGGCCTTTTAACGGTTCGATATGAGGCAGTAAACGATCCCATTTCCAATCACTGCGCCACTCAGTATCAATTTCGATACCGTGTAAGCTAAATGGCCCTTTACGCCATGGCATCATGCGCTTTAATAAATGCGTTAACTGTTTTTGCTGACCTTCAGATAGCTCATCACCGGTGCCAATTTGTACTTTATCCTGAAGATTCACATGGTTTGTGCTTACCTCAGGTAAGTTTTTCAGCACTTTTTGCCATTTCGGTAAATCACCGTGGCTGGCTTCTAGTTCCCAGTGTTTTAATTGACCAGGCAAAGTTTCGAGCCAGTGGCTAAGCGGGCTTTGTGCAATCGCAGCGTAAAATTGGTTAAACCATTGAGACATGAAATACTCTTTATATCGTTGTGATGATTACTTGATTGCAATCATCGAGCAGAAGTTAAAACATTGATACCACACTTGCGTTTGGCTAAAACCAATTTCACTTAATCGGTTTAAGTGGGTAGATAAATGATCGGGGCGCATGACATTTTCGATAGCCGTACGCTTTTGGCTGATCTCAAGCTCCGAATAGCCGTTGTGACGTTTAAAATCATGGTGTAAATCAATGAGCAAATTATCGCATTGCTCATTTTCACCTCTAATTTTTTCGCTCAGCAGCAAAACACCGCCTGGTTTTAAATTTGCATAAATCTTTTCAAGCACCGCTTGGCGCTTTTCAGGTGGAATAAACTGTAGTGTAAAGTTCATCGCGACCACAGAGGCATTCTCGATAGCTAAATCGTTGATATCACCCAGTGTAACCGTGACCGGCACATCAGAGCGAAAACCTTGTAAATGTAATTTACAGCGCTCAACCATCGCTTCTGAATTATCAACAGCAATGATATTACAGTTATCAGTGCGAATATTGCGGCGCATACTTAACGTTACAGCACCAAGAGAACAGCCTAAGTCGTATAGGTTTGAATTGCTTTGCGCGTACTCGCCAGCCAGCTTACCCATGGTGCTAACAATAGTTGCATAACCAGGCACCGAGCGCTGGATCATATCAGGGAAAACTTCTACTACATGTTGGTCAAAGCTAAAGTCTTTAACCGCTTGCTCAGTGGCATAAATACTGTCTTTTTGCGTCACGTGAACAGTCTCTTTAAAAAATAATACCGCTATTTTAGCATTTTTAACTGGATAGTCAGTGATAAATTCAGTAGCTTGGCTAGAATTATCAATAACAAGTACAAAAAAGAGAAGTTTAATGACAAAAAGCAAAGTGATCAGTACAGAAGATATCTTATCAACTCTGTGTCATTCAGTGACTGGAGTTCTGTCTTCAGCAAGCGGTAACAGTATTAGTTATTCTGCTATGGTTCAAAAAATCACCCGCACCTGTATGCGCCCAGATATTGGCTGTTTTGTATTGTTCGATGGTGGCTTTACCGGTCTTGTGGTAACAAACTTCACAGCGCAAGCAGCTATGGAAATTTACCATGACTATATGCGTAACATGGGTATGCCTGAGGACGAAATTGCACAAAGCCATTTATCAGATGATGTGGCAAACGTACTCGGCGAGCTGATGAACCAAATCGTTGGTGACTTTACGTCAAAAGTACGCGACCAGTTGCATACTTCTATCACGCAAAACCAACCTAAGATGATGGCGATTAATAAACAGGTGCAAATCTCTGTTGATACCACCATGGATAGACCACAAGCGCGCCGTGTGACCTTCACTACAGCGAAGCAAAATATCTTCTATCTAGAATTAGCCATGGATAAAACTGAGTTTATCAAACTACATGATTTTGATATTTCAGAAGCCGTTGACCCGGATGACATCATCGAAAACGAAGCTAAACAAAAAGCTGAAAAGCAAAAAGCATCATCACAAGCAGACGATGCAGATGATGATTTTATGGCAGAGCTTGGTTTGTAACCTAACGACTTGAGCTGTCAGCTATCAGCCGTCAGATAAAATAGAGGCGCGGGTCAGACCGCGCTTTTTTGTTTTTTAGAGCAATTGATAATATCTTTGTCAGGGATCCCAATTAATTTAATAGTTTCATCGTCTATTTTTTTGATTTTCGTTTTAACTGTCACTGAAGGCCCTCGAGTAAAGCTTTTAACAGACTCTGGTGAAAATAAATTGAGATCGTCTTTGATTAAATTTGTTTTATGGGTTTTAGAATCAAAGCTGATCATTATATCACCCTCGAAATCCATTTTTTCTGTGGATTCAACAGAGATAACAGAAGCCAAATCAGGGTTTTGTTTGAAATAAAATTTAAAAAAGCTTTTTGAATATGAGTTTAAATCTTTAATTGAAGTAGTTATGTGGCTATCAACTTCTAGTATTGCATCGTTTGGTAATACTGATTTCATTTTGCAAAACCATTCACCATTTAAAAAACTATAATCTTCAAATGCATTCGCAGTTGTACACTTAGAAATTAATAAAAGTATTATCAAGACTTTATACGCCATTCCATTTGTTCCTTTTAGAAAAATACTCGATGCTCGTTTGGCTTCATCAAAATACCTTACAGTTTAAAGCTTTGAACTTAAAGCTCGTTTTAAAGCCTACATTCATCCAATTTATGCTTTACTCATAAAGCCTTAAATGGATTTGATGATTACATGAATTACTTAAAAAACTTTATAACTAAATTTGTTTTCATGATGCAGAAGCGGCCGGGGTTGATGGCGGTGTTGGCTTTTTGCAGTGGTGTAGCAAGCTATGTCTTTGTTGAGCGAAAAGAATCGTTTTCGCAACTTATCTCTATTTTGCTATTAGTCACTTGGTTGTGGTTGTTAATAGATAACTGGCTAAGAGATAAAGTAGAGGAGCGTTTTGGTGTGGCGGTGTCGCCTAACGTCATGCGCTTTGCGCTGCAAGTTGTGCAGCAAGAAAGTTTGTTTTTTGCCTTACCATTTTTCTTAGCAGTGACAACCTGGGACCATGGGCAGGCCGCGTTTACCGCTTTAATTATACTTTGTGCGTTCGTTTCTGTTGTTGACCCCCTCTATTACAAAAAGCTCGCAAGACACAGTGTCTGGTTTAGTGTGTTTCATAGCTTTTCTTTGTTTGTCGTGCTGTCGGTTACCTTGCCAATTTTATTAAAGTTAACGACCAGCCAAAGTTTTGAAATAGCGCTGATCACGGCTGTTATTTTAACGATTCCAAGTCTTGGTAATTTGATGCCCAATGCTAAATGGTGGCGTTTCCCGCTGTTGGTGTTATTGCTTTGTGCATTAGGTACCGGGCTTTGGCAATTACGTAGTTTTGTGCCACCTGCGGCACTGCGTTTAACCGATATGAGCATGTCGTATCAGCTTGATGAACAAGCTCGTAAACCGCTTTCGCCAATATCAGAACTCACTGAGCAGAGCTTACATGAAAAAGGTCTATATAGTTTTAGTGCGGTAAAAGCACCGCGAGGGTTAAATGAAAAAATCTTCCACGTTTGGGTGCATAATCGAAAAGAAGTTGACCGCATAGCCTTGGATATTTCTGGTGGTCGTAAAGAGGGCTATCGAGCGTGGAGCCATAAAACGAATTTCCCTGCTAATGCTGCAGGGAAATGGGTCGTTAAAGTGGTTACCGAGTCTGGGCAGCTGATAGGGCAAAGAAGGTTTGAGGTTTCAGAAGTTTAGCTATCAGCTTTCAGCCGTCAGTTTTTAGCTGATCGAGATGGGGGATAGTTATTAGAGTTTTTGAACAACAAGAGCTCAACATTCATTCCCCAGGTTTTATGTTTTTGATAGCTGATAGCTGATAGTTTTAATACGGATTTTTCCCTTCACCTACCAGCACACTGAATATTCTTAAATCTAGTTCTAGTTGATGATATTGCGGCTCCATGTGGCAGCATAGTTGATAGAAAGCTTTGTTGTGGTCTTTTTCTTTAAAATGAGCCAGCTCGTGTACGACGAGTGCTTTGAGAAGTGGCTCAGGTGCGCGAAGTAGGTCGCTATTAATGGCAAGGTCGTGTTTTCGGGTTTTACCTTGCATACGGAAAGTATGGGTGCCTAAGGCATTCGTGACCATATCGCCTTGTTTTTTGAATGCAGCACGACCAAAAGGCAGGGCATTTTTAAGGTAGCGCTTTTTCAGCTCAGTGGCGTAACTGTATAAAGCTTTATCGCTGGTAATGCTATGCGCATCAGGGTATTTGCCCTTTAGGTAGTTAGCAGCTCTGTCGCCATTAAATAGCTGTAACACTTGCTCAATGATGTGAGGCGGGTAACCTTGAAAATAACGGCTGTAATCTTTCATATTTTCTCTGATAAATCGGGCGCTAAAATAAACTGCTTTGGCTTGCTTCGCGTTCACCCATAAAAGGTGCGAGCACGGGGTGATTGTAACCTAAATCTTGGCAAAACTGTCTTGCTAAAAGTGGTGACTGGCGATTATCTGCGGTATGAAAAAACAAATAGGGTGATTTTCCTTCATCAAGCCATTGCTTTACTTTTTTCAGCCATGGCTGGTAATACGACTTGTATTCATGTTCAAGACTGGCAATCACAAAGCGCAGCATAGGCTGATTTCCTGTTGCAATGGCATGCACAGGTAAATAAGGTTTTTTCTTTTGCGCATCAATGAGTGCATCGGTATCGGCGGGTACAGCAAATAAAGCGCGGGTATCCATACTGATACGGTCTATATTATTTTCAATTAATAGCTGATTTAAACGAATTTCTGCATCATCTTTTTGAAAGAAACCGGGGTGACGTACTTCTATACCGTAACTAAGTTGTTTGGGTAGTTGTGCAATAAAATTAGCAAGCAGTGGCAGTGCATCTGGTCCAAAGGCACGGGGTAGCTGCAACATTATTTGCCCCGTTTTAGCAAAAATTGGCTCAAATAAGTTTAGCCACGCATTAAGCTCACTAGTTATATTCGTCAGTTGTAATTCGTGACTAAAACGCCGATGAAACTTAAAAGTAAATTTAAAGTCTTCGGGTACCGCATCATGCCAGCGCAATAATGACTCATGACTTGGATCAGCATAAAAACTGGTGTTGCCCTCGACTGAGTTAAAGCATTGCGCATATTCACTGAGCATGTCGGCGCTTTTACAGTGACTAGAGAGTAAATTTCCTTTCCATGCGGTGCTAGACCACTGCGGACAACCTAAATACAGCATTAAACCAACCAATAAATTTAAACTTTAGCTAGTGTATCAAAAGAAATGTTTGCTCAGAAGTCGGGGTATATATTTAGCCCCCGACAGGCACTGCTGGCACTCGCATTTTGCGATGGTTTGGGTATAATGCTCTGCCTTAAATGATTACTTTGTATAGTGGCTTTTGCTCTCAAAATAGCGAACTCTTAAGAGCAGGCGGCTATAAGTCTTTAACTGACAGGAATACTATGCGCTCTATATATTGCGGACAGCTAAACAAATCTCACGTAGATCAAGAAGTTGAACTATGTGGTTGGATCAACAAACGCCGTGACCTTGGTGGCCTTATCTTCGTCGATTTACGTGACAGAGAAGGTTTAGTACAAGTTGTTTTTGATCCTGAAGTAGAAGGATTAATGGATACTGCGAATAAACTACGTCAAGAGTTTTGTGTGCAGTTAAAAGGTGTTGTTCGCGCACGCCCTGATAGCCAAGTAAATAAAGACATGGCAACAGGTGAAGTTGAAATTTTAGGCACAAGCTTAACCATCATCAACCGTTCAGAGCCATTACCACTTGATTTTAATCAGCAAAACTCTGAAGAGCGCCGCTTAAAATACCGTTACCTAGATTTACGTCGTCTTGAAATGAGCGACCGTATCAAACTTCGTGCAAAAGCGAGCAGCTTTGTGCGTCGTTTCTTAGATGACAACGGTTTCTTAGATATCGAAACACCGGTACTAACAAAAGCAACGCCAGAAGGTGCGCGTGACTACTTAGTACCTAGCCGTGTTCACAAGGGGAGCTTCTACGCTTTACCTCAGTCACCACAGTTATTTAAACAATTATTAATGATGTCGGGCTTTGACCGTTACTATCAAATTGTTAAATGTTTCCGTGACGAAGATTTACGTGCTGACCGTCAGCCAGAATTCACACAAATCGATTTAGAGACGTCATTCATGAGCTCTGATGAAGTGCGTGCAATGACTGAGAAAATGATCCGTGAAATGTGGCAATCATTATTAGACGTTGATTTAGGCGACTTCCCAGTAATGCCATACAGCGAAGCAATGAGTTTATATGGTTCTGATAAACCAGACTTACGTAACCCAATGCAACTTGTAGACGTTGCTGATTTAGTAAAAGACGTTGAGTTTAAAGTATTCTCTGGTCCTGCTAATGACGAAAAAGGCCGTGTTGCTGTATTAACTGTACCAGGCGGTGCTGAGCTTTCTCGTAAACAAATCGACGATTACACTAAGTTCATTGGTATCTATGGCGCGAAAGGCCTAGCATGGATGAAAGTGAACGACCGTGCTGCGGGCGTTGAAGGTGTACAATCACCAATCGCTAAGTTCTTAAACGAAGAGGTGATCAACCAGTTACTTGAGCGTACTAACGCACAATCTGGCGACATCATTTTATTTGGTGCTGACAAGCGCAACGTTGTAAACGAAGCAATGGGTGCGCTACGTCTTAAGATTGGTGTTGATTTAGGCATTACTGATCTAGATAGCTGGAAACCATTATGGGTTGTTGACTTCCCTATGTTCGAAGAAGACGACGAAGGTACATTGCATGCGGTTCACCACCCATTTACTGCACCGAAAGGTATTTCTCCTGAAGAGCTTGAAGCAAACCCAGCTGGTGCACTATCAGATGCATACGACATGGTATTAAACGGCTACGAAGTTGGTGGTGGTTCGGTACGTATTCACAATGCAGAAATGCAAGAAACAGCATTCAGAATTTTAGGTATCGAAGCGCAAGAGCAACAAGACAAGTTTGGTTTCTTACTTGATGCACTTAAATACGGTACGCCACCGCATGCAGGTCTTGCGTTTGGTCTTGACCGCTTAGTTATGTTGTTATGCGGTACTGATAACATTCGTGACGTTATTGCTTTCCCTAAAACAACTCAAGCATCATGTTTATTAACAGATGCACCAAGCAAAGCAAATGCAGATGCATTAACTGAGCTTGCTATTGATGTTGTAGCGAAAGACGCTGAATAATTCATAATAACCTGAATTATAAGACTTAATGAATAATAACCCTAAGGTGTATGCCTTAGGGTTTTTTTGTGCTTAAATGAATATTTAGTATGTTCTTCAAGGAGAGAGAATGAATATCAGTGCAACTTTAATCGGGCAAATAATTGTTATTTTAATTCCTGTGTTTGCCGCTATCAGCTATTACTTAGGTAAGCGCAAAACCTCAACACCAATCGTAGTGGCCGTTATTGGTGGGTTACTAGGGCTAATTCCATTGTTTGGTCTTATTTTTATTGCAGTACTTGCGCTTAAACAAGATATTGAGACCACCGCGTGATCGCAAGCCATTCGCTTTATTTTGAACACACCTTTGAAGCAAACCTTGCAGGGCAAACATTTTCGCATTGCGAATTTGAGCAATGTGAATTTATCGACTGTGACTTTAGCAATAGTCAGTTTGAAAACTGTCGGTTCATAGAGTGCGAGTTTAAAAACTGTAATTTAGCTGCCCTTGGGCTTAGATACACCTCGCTTGAAGAAGTAAGCTTTAAACAGTGTAAATTAACCAGCGTGCGCTTTACTGATGTTGATTGGCCACTACTCGCCAGCCGTGCTTCCGTGAGTTTTGTTGGTTGTGAACTTAGCCACAGCAGCTTTTTTGAACTTAGTTTAAAAGCTTTAAAAATGCGTAGCTGTTTTGCCAAAGATGTTGATTTTAGACATGCAGATTTATCTTCAGCTGATTTTACTGATACGGACTTTCGTGACAGCTTGTTCCAACAAACCAACCTCAGTAAGGCTAACTTTATTGGTGCCAGCCACTTCGCCATTGATATAACAGCTAACAATATCAGTAAGGCCAAATTTGAACGTTATGCCGCTTTGGATTTATTAGCAGGGCTCGATATAGAGCTGGTGGATTAAATATTATTGCTACTTAAGGTTAAGAAAAGTTATGGATTTAAGTCCCATCACCTTAGAAGGTCAATTTGTTAAATTAGTGCCGTTAACGCTTGAGCACCGTGATGCTCTAGTTAGCGCCGCTTCAGATGGAAAGCTTTGGGAGCTTTGGTTTACCTCGGTGCCTAATGAAGAACGTGTTGACGATTATTTAAGTATGGCGTTTGAACAACAGTCACTTGGTCGCGCATTACCATTTGCTGTCATCGATAAACACACCGATGAGGTGATAGGCTCAACTCGCTTTTGTAATATCGACAGTAAAAACCGCCGTTTAGAAATTGGCTATACATGGTATGCCAAGCGTTTTCAGCGTACTGGGGTTAATACTGATTGTAAAAAACTGCTGCTGAGTTATGCATTTGAAACACTTAATGTGATTGCTGTTGAGTTTCGTACCCATTGGCATAATCAGGCTTCGCGCAATGCTATTGCTCGCTTAGGGGCGAAACAAGATGGGGTGCTTCGTAATCACCAAATAATGGCTGATGGATGCGTACGCGACACCGTGGTGTTTTCAATTATTGATGGTGAGTGGCCTATGGTTAAACGTAGCTTAGAATTCAAATTAGCATGTTAAATATTAAAAAGGCGGCGCTATTGCTCGCTTTAACGCTTTGCGGGCAAACAGCCTTTGCAAATCAAACAGAGACACCGTTTGATACTGAGCGGGCACGCCATATTCCGGTGACCATTACAGCAGCCGATAGCAAATGCACGATAAAGAAGAAATGCCCCGTGGCGTTTATTGGGGCAGGCTATGGTATGGCACATACAGACTATCAATTTGCTCAGCAGGCCTTTCATCAGCATGGTTATTTAACGGTTGAAGTTGCTCATGAGTTAAAAGGTGATCCGAGTTTAAACCCTGAGCCACCATACATGACTACCCGTATGGAAAACTGGCACCGTGGTGTGCAAACCCTTGAGTTTTTAGCCGTAGAACTTGCAAAGCGTTACCCTGCGTATGACTTTAATCAGCTCACTTTATTTGGGCACTCAAATGGGGGAGATATTGCAGCATTATATGCCGCTATTTATCCCGCTAAGGTGTCTAAGCTGATCACCCTTGATCATCGCCGTATGCTGACCCCAAGGAACAAAAATATTGCTGTACTGACACTACGCGGTAGCGATTACCCAGCAGATGACAACGTATTGCTAACGCCGCAAGAGCTCGCTGTATACCCAGTGACGCAAATTAAGCTTAAAGATTCGCGCCATAACGATATGTATGATGGTGGCCCAAAATCGCTTGTTGCACGTATGAGTGAAGAACTTAACGCGTTTTTATCTCGCTATTGATGCTCAGTTAAAACTGAGCATCAATGTCGCTGCGAAAATTAAAATAACCCATCTCGACAAGGTTGTTATACACACCCTTAATATTCAGTGGTAGCCATTGCTGGTACATTTTTAAATGGCTGTATTTAGGCAAGCTTATTTCTTTTTGTAAGGTCGCAAGGTTTTTACCTTTTAACATGCCATCGCGCACGGCAGTGTGTAAGTCTTGAATATAGTGTAAGTACGAGACAACATCATCGCGGTTGCCAGTATCTGCATGGCCACCTATAAATGCAGCAAACGCAGGTTCATTTAGCACCGCTTTGGTTGAATGCAGCATGCCGTTAATATCGTAACCAATCAGGTTTTTATATGGCATGCGGCCAAGCACAATCCAATCAACAACATAAAGTACGTTAGCAGGCATAAAGCGCATACTGACATTGCCTCGGCCATTATTAGGCCCATAATATTTCAGCTGCACGTAACTATCACCTAAATCGACTTTTAGTGTATCGGTAAATGTAAGATCAGGCAGGGCAGTAGGCACTTTATTTAATTTAAGGTCCTCAGCTGCAAATTGATGAGCAACGACCGTGGTGTTGTTATCGATTAGCTCATTACCGCCCATCGCATGGTCAACATGGCTATGGCTGTACAGCATAAATTTGATTTCGGCGTTAAAGGTTTTCTTGATATAGCTTTTTAAGTATTTTGCGGCATCGCTATTAATAGGATCAGTCACTAAGGCCTGGTTATCAACAATCATAAAAGCGCTGTGATAATGGCCAGCACTAAAGCGATATACGTTGTCTTTAATATTTTCGACTTTATAGTTTGCTTGTTCTGCACAGATGGCCTGATTGGTTACAAGTATCAGCGCACTGAAAAGTAAGATTTGCATATTTTTGAACATTAGCGATCCTTTTGCGTTGAAATGTGTCTAATTAACCATATCAAAGTTTAGGTAATAGTACATATTATACTACTTAAGGGGTTAGTTGATCTGTATCAAAGTTAAGGAGCTAAGCAAGGTGGGGCGGACATAAGTCCTTATGTTTTTGCCTGTGTTTCTCTATCCTCGCGAAGCGCTATAATGAAGAAATGCTATGCTTAGCACAGACTTCTAGAACCTTATTCACTGGAAAAGACAAATGCAACATTTACCTACCGTTGATTATAAAGCGAGCGATGCGGCCGCTCAATTTGTTGAGTCACTAAGAAACACAGGTTTCGGTGTATTAAAAAATCACCCAATCCCTCAGTCATTAGTTGAGTCTATTTACAAAAATTGGCAAGAATTCTTTAATTCTGAGCAAAAGCACGAGTTTTTATTTTCAAAAGAAACACAAGATGGTTACTTCCCACCATCAGTGTCAGAAGTTGCAAAAGGCTTTACCGTTAAAGATATTAAAGAGTATTACCACGTTTATCCAAAAGGCCGTGTTCCAGCACAGCTAGAAGAAGAAATCCGTGAGTACTACCGTTTAGCGAATGAGTTTGCAGCAACATTATTAAGCTGGGTTCAAGCTGAAGCTCCAGAAGAAGTGCGTGCTAAGTTCTCTATCGACCTTAAAGATATGATTGCTAACTCTGAGCAAACACTCCTGCGTATTCTGCATTACCCTCCAATGACAGGTGATGAAGAGCCAGGTGCAATCCGTGCAGCAGCGCATGGCGATATTAACTTACTAACTGTATTACCTGCGGCAAATGAGCCAGGTTTACAAGTACAAAAAACAGATGGTGGTTGGTTAGACGTACCATGTGATTTTGGTAACCTGATCATCAATATTGGTGACATGTTACAAGAAGCGTCAGGTGGTTACTTCCCATCAACGATTCACCGCGTGATCAACCCAACGGGCAAAGCGTCAACGAAATCACGTATTTCGTTACCATTATTCTTACACCCGCGTCCTGATGTTGTGCTTTCTGAGCGTTACACAGCAGACAGCTACTTACAAGAGCGTTTACGCGAACTTGGTGTTAAGTAAAGATAGGTTATAAGAATAAAGCGGCATTTGAGCCGCTTTTTTTATGTCTTAAATTTGTCTGCTAAGCTCAGCATTAAGTGTTAGTTTGCAAATAATTCCATGCATTATTGACTATCCTAGGTATAATGCGCGCACTTCGCCGTATCGGCTGAATTTTTTAAAGAGAGATAGTATGAGTTTTGATGGGTTAGGTTTATCACCAGCTTTAGTAAATGCAGTTTTAGAAAAGGGCTATGAAGCACCAACGCCTATTCAATCACAAGCTATCCCTGCGATCATTGAAGGCCGCGATGTTATGGCCGCAGCGCAAACTGGCACAGGTAAAACAGCAGGTTTTACGCTGCCGTTAATTGAGCGTTTGTCAAAAGGCCCTAAAGCGGGTGGCAACAAAGTACGCGCATTAGTATTGGCACCAACCCGTGAGCTGGCTTTACAAGTAAGCGAAAATGTTGAGCAATACGCTAAACATTCAAATGTTAGCTCATTTGTTGTTTATGGCGGCGTTAAAATTAATCCGCAAATGATGCGCCTTCGTAAAGGTGTTGATATTTTAGTTGCCACACCTGGTCGTTTATTAGACCTACACAATCAAAATGCTGTTAAGTTTGATGATTTAGAAGTGCTGATCCTTGATGAAGCCGACCGTATGCTTGATATGGGCTTTATACATGACATCAAACGTATCATTGCTAAATTGCCTGCTAAACGTCAAAACTTGATGTTCTCAGCGACTTTCTCAGATGAAATTCGTGAACTAGCAAAAGGGCTCATTAACGACCCCGTTGAAATTTCAGTCGCGGCAAAAAACACCACAGCTAAAACGGTTGCTCAATCTGTATATGCGGTAGATAAATCACGTAAAACAGCATTACTTAGCCATTTGATCCGTACCAATAATTGGCAACAAGTATTAGTATTTTGCCGTACCAAGCATGGTGCAAACCGTTTAGTTAAGCAGCTTGAACGCGATGATATTGTGGGTGCTGCCATTCACGGTAATAAATCGCAAGGCGCTCGCGTTAAGGCACTCGAAGGTTTTAAATCCGGTGAAGTGCACGTATTAGTTGCAACCGATATTGTTGCCCGTGGTCTAGATATTGTTGAGCTGCCTCACGTTGTTAACTACGATTTACCGAATATTTATGAAGATTACGTACACCGTATTGGCCGTACAGGCCGAGCGGGTGCATCGGGTCATGCTATTTCGTTTGTAACAGTAGATGATGCCGACGATTTATATGGTATTGAGCGCTTTATTGGTGAGCTTATTCCGCGTGCAACAGAAGCAGGTTTTGAGCCAAGCAAACCGGTTGCTGAAAAGCCGCTAGATACGCGTCCAATCAAGCCGAAAAAGCCAAAGAAACCGAAAAAGCCAAAAGCACCAGCTCAAGATGGTCAAGGTGCAGCAAAACCTGCACAAAAGCCAAAACCTAAATCGCAAAAGCGTCCTTCACAAGGTAAGTGGCAGGGTAAGGGTAAAGAGCAGGGCCAAAACCAAAAAGGCGCTAACAACGGGAATAAATCGAATAACACTAAACCAGCAGGTAATAAACCTGCGGGTAATCGTCAGCGTGTATCGGGACCATCTCGCCCAAGACGTAAACCCGCTGCGGATAGTTAATAACAGTAAAAACAAAAAACGCGCAATTGCGCGTTTTTGTTTTTCTAAGCGATTAAACGAGTTTAATGCAATATAAGGTGGCGACACCAATAAAGAGTGTTACGGTGACACTTAACAAAGTGCCCAGCATGACATATTCAGTGAGTTGTTTTTCGCTACTTTCTTTTAAATCACCAAATCGAAAGATCGACTTGGCCGCTAGCAGAAAGCCCACGCCGCCGTATTCACCTAGCAAAATAAAGCTCAACATTAACACTCGCTCGAGCAAGCCTATAAAATGCCCCGCAGCAGGAATACTGCCTTCATTGTTTATCTGAATATTGATTTTCTCCAGCATCATGCGAATAAACACAGAGCTTGGGTTGAGCACCAATAAATAAGCTGCAATAACAAACAAGGTTTCGAGGGCAATCAGCTTCTGCCACGCTAAGCTATAAAATTCATTCTTATCACTAAGCCAAACGCTCAGCATTACAATCACAACAAGATGTGCCAATTGGTCGAGTAAAAACGGCACTACGCCTTTATTTGAGTATGACTTTGCCAAGTCAATGACATAGTGGCTTAGCATAATCGCACCAGCTGCTAACAATACACGAGAGAACTCTTGCCAGCCGTATGTGTATTCCCACAGTGTGAGTACAGCTAAAGAGGTCACACCATGTGTCAATACGTGCAAATAGAGCTTACTGGCACGAAAGTGACGGTTGTTTCTGTCGTGTACCCAGCTCATTGGCTGCCAATAAAAGTCAGCAAGTAAGTGACCTAGTACTAACGCGGTGAGTAATAGAGCAAAACTGGTCATAACAATCCTTTGAGTGTGGTTTGGCTGTAATTTATAAAGCGCTCGATAAGTTGATAATGGGCTAGGTTGAGTAACTTAGTGACATTCTCTCGGCTAGTATTAAGCTCTTTGGCAAGCTCTGCATGGCTATTGTTCTCGGCGGTTAAATAATAAAACAGGGCATTAGCCTGCTTTTGACTCATTTTTTCAAGCAGGACTTCGACAAGCGCAATATTAAGCGCAAAGCCTTCTTCAAGGGGGTTATTTTCAATATTAAACACTAAGCGTTGCTGGCTCATGTTATCTAAACCACGGCCTGATAAGGTATAAGCACTGCCTGTGGCTGTTTTTATATCGGCGCGTGGGTTGTCGAGTGAGCCAATAGCCAAGCTTTGTCGCAGCTCATAATTGGCTGCCTTCATTTGCAAATACAACAAGATGGCTGCATGACATACAAGCTCAGGCTCTGTTAGCTGTAATTGCAATGCATCGCCACGGTAAATGGTAAAGCTTGCGTTAAAGCGCTTAGCAACAAAGCGTAAGCTTTGATCGAGCTGATAAAGCATGGCGTCGTATTCTTGTTGTGGAATTTTTTGTGATTTAATTAAATCACCGCTGATCACCGCAATCATTATGATCCCTTAGATTAAGTAACTTAATTTAGTTACATCGCGATAAGTAACCAAATTTGGTTACTTTATTTTATGTAACCAATTTAGGTTACTTTTTCGTAAATATCAACCTAGATATGCTACAGTGAACACAAATCACTAAAAACAGAAAAATTATGTCAGTAGTTGATAAGCCAAGAGTCGGTATCTTTGTAGATGTACAAAACATTTATTACACCTGTAGAGAAAGCTACAAGAAAAATTTTGACTACAATGCCTTTTGGGCGCAAATGAGCGAACGCTACCAAATCGATTGCGCCATTGCGTATGCAATTTACCGTGGGGATGAAAAGCAATCGCAGTTTCAAAATATTTTGCGCGCAATTGGCTTTGAGGTAAAACTGAAACCTTTTATTCAGCGCAAAGATGGCAGTGCGAAAGGGGATTGGGATGTTGGCATTACCATTGACATGCTAGAACATGCCAAGCAGCTTGATAAAATGGTATTACTTTCGGGTGATGGTGATTTTGCATTATTACTTGGTCACTTAGCAAATAAGTATCAGCTACCGTGTGATGTCTATGGGGCAGAGCACCTTACCGCTGATGTTTTAAAGCAAGCTGCTGCTGAATTTCATTGTATTGATGATTCACTGCTACTATCAAGGTAAAAAAATATTCCTATAAAAATAAAATGTTTAACTAAAGTATTATTTCGGCTAAGCTAACATTAGCTACACTTGATGATAAATAAAGGAATAGTCACGCACAACGCACTAAATTATGCAAAAAAGCATAAATAAAGGTGTTATAGGACATTGTTGATGTGGTTTCTAATTTTCTTGTCTGTTAAATAAAGCGTTTTAATTCAATAAATTAAAAATAAATATGAAAGTTATACGAATTTTTATAAAAAATATAATGACAACGCTGTCATTTGTTGTGTAACATTAAATCAACAAAGGTTGAGATGATTTCGCATTCTGATAAGAAAAATAATGCGATTTAGACAAAAACTAAACGAAGGCTAGGGGTCGTTAAATGATGGCGAAGAGTGTGAATGAGGACCAATTGTTTATTGGTATCGATGGTGGCGGAACGAAATGTCGAGCAACTATCTACTCTGTTAAACAAGGTGTATTAGGAACTGGCCTAGGTGGTCCTGCAAATCCATTACATGGTTTGGAACGTACTCTCGAATCAATTATGGTCTCAACACAATTAGCACTTCGTGATGCGGGTTTACCGCTTGAAACCGTTCATCAGCTTTATGCCGGCTTAGGTTTAGCAGGCGTAAACCTACCAAGCTTGTACGACAAGATTATGGAATGGGAGCATCCATTTAAACAAATGTTCCTCACCACTGACTTACATACAGCCTGTATCGGCGCCCATGAAGGGAGTGATGGTGCGGTTATCATCACAGGCACTGGCTCTTGTGGTTTTTCTTGTGTAAATGGTCGCACAACTAACTTTGGCGGTCATGGCTTTGCTCTAGGCGATAAAGGCAGTGGTGCCTGGATGGGTCTTGAAGCAATAAAAGCAACCTTGTTAGACCTTGATGGCCTAGGTGAAGTAACAAATCTGACTAACGTGATCACCGAGCATTTTGCAGCTGACAATGCGATGGCGATTGTTGAGAAAATGTCTGGTCAGCCTTCGAGTAGTTTTGCCAAATTAGCCCGCTATGTATTTGAAGCCGCCAATAACAATGACAAAGTTGCTGTTTCGATTGTTAAAGAGGGTGCTGATTACGTTAGTAAATTAGCTCAGCGTTTATTAGAGAATAACCCACCACGTTTATCTATGATTGGTGGCTTAGCTGAGCCATTAAATAAGTGGCTTGCAGAGGATATTGCGAAACGCGTTGAATCTCCTATTCAACCACCGGAAATGGGCGCTGTGTATTTTGCTCAGCAATCTGTGCTTGAACAAAACCAAGAGGTAAGTTTGTAATGACGATTTATCATGCAAGATCATTGTTTACCGGTGACGAATTTTTATCTGATGTGTATTTTAGCGTCGACAATGGTGTGTTTAAGCGTGTTGAAGCAAATGCTAATGCCGTTGCATTAACGGGTTTAGTGGCACCCGGTTTTATTGATGTACAAGTGAATGGCGGTGGCGGGGCGTTTTTTAACGCTGAACAAACGCCAGATTGCTTAGATAGAATAGCCAAAGCACATGGTCAGTTTGGTTCAACAGCGATTATGCCCACGCTGATTACCGACCAAGTCGAAGTCATGGCAAAAGCGGCCGATGCCACTGCACAAGCAATTGCTGAAGGTGTTCCTGGCGTAATGGGTGTGCACTTCGAGGGGCCACACCTTTCATTACCTAAAAAAGGCACCCACAGCGAGCAATTTATTCGACCTATTACAGAGCAAGAATTTGCGATTTATGCCCGCCAAGATCTAGGCATTAAAATGGTAACCCTAGCACCTGAGAATGTCAGTGCTGATGATATCGCGCGCTTGGTTGAGTGTGGTGTAAAAGTATCAATTGGCCACACCAATGCAGACTTTGCGACCACCAATGCAGCACTTGCGGCAGGGGCTGATGGTTTTACCCACTTATTTAATGCTATGTCAGCATTTACATCACGAGAGCCGGGTGTTGTAGGTGCTGCACTTTGGGATGATAACAGCTGGTGCGGCTTAATTGTTGATGGTCACCATGTACACCCATCATCAGCAAAATTAGCAATTCGCAGTAAACAGCGCGGAAAAATTATGTTAGTTACAGATGCAATGCCACCTGTAGGGACTGACGATATGGAGTTTGATTTCTTTGATGGTCGTAAAGTTATTCGTACTGGCGATAGATTAAATTCAACGACCGGTGAATTAGCAGGCAGCGTACTTGATATGGCAAGTGCGGTGCGCAACACAGTGAACACATTGGATGTTAGCCTTGCTGAGAGCTTACGTATGGCATCACTTTATCCTGCACAATATTTAGGTTTACATAAAAAAGGTCGCTTACTGAGCGGGTTCGACGCTGACTTTGTGGTGTTAGACGCACAGCAAAATGTACAAGCCACCTTTATTGCTGGAAAAGCGCTATAACAAGCTTCCCTGGTAAAAACCCCGCCGTTGTATCGCGGGGCTTTTTCTATTTAAGGTAATACAATGACAACAACACAACCAACAAGAAAACGTTTGGCATCGCTGGATGCACTGCGCGGCATGGATATGTTTTGGATATTAGGCGGACAGTCACTATTCGCAGCGCTCTTCGTTTTAACTGGCTGGACTGGCTGGAAAGTTTTTGAAGCACACACCGTGCACAGCGTTTGGCATGGCTTCACATTTTACGATCTGATTTTCCCATTGTTTATATTCTTATCGGGTGTGGCGATGGGGTTAGCCCCGAAACGCATTGACCATTTACCGTTTGATGAGCGCAAAGTGTATTACCGTAAGGCGGGTAAACGTCTTTTACTATTGTGTTTATTAGGTATTTTGTATAACCACGGCTGGGGCACAGGGATGCCAATGGCGTTGGATGAAATTCGTTATGCCAGTGTGCTTGGCCGCATCGCTATTGCGTGGTTCTTCTGTGCAATGTTGGTTTGGCATACCAGTTTACGAACACAAATTATTACCGCAGCAGCTATTTTAGTGGGTTATTGGCTACTACTTTGTTTTGTTCCAGTGCCGGGTGGCAGTGCTGGCGACCTTTCAGCAGCAGGAAGTTGGAATGCATGGTTTGATGCACACTTACTACCGGGGATTAGTTATCAAAACCGTGTGGTAGACCCAGAAGGTGTATTGTCGAATATCCCAGCGATAGTTAATGCATTAATGGGTGTGTTTGCAGGTCAACTAGTGGCTCGTGCTCAGCAAATTGGCGAGTGGAAAATGACCGCCTTATTGTTCGCCGCAGGTGTGGTAAGTGTGTGTTTAGGTTGGTTATGGGATTTACAGTTCCCAGTAAATAAAGAGCTTTGGACTAGCTCATTTGTGCTTGTAACCGTTGGCTGGAGTGCCATATTGCTCGCCGTTTTTTATGCACTGGTGGATATTCTGCCAGGGCAACGCGCCGCGTATCCTTTTGTGATCATAGGTGCAAACTCTATTATTATTTACTTAGCGTCAAGTCTTGTGAATTGGGGCTATGTCAGCCAAAGCGTATTTGGTGGGGTGGTTCGAGCTGTGCCAGAGGCATGGCAACCCCTGATGGCGGTAATTGCATTATTAGCAGTACAAATGCTGGTATTGCATTGGATGTATCGCCGTAAGATCTTTGTTAGTGTTTAATAATTATTAGACACTAACAAAAAGAGTAATTTTTTATTCACTTTTACTTTACAAAGATAAAACTAGAAGTGATAATGACAGCGTTGTCATAATGGTTATAGCTACTGCATCGTATCCTGGCAGTGGTTTGATCTAAAACCCAGCTCGATTGCACGTGGGGTTGGGTTTTAGGTCCCATTTTTTTCCAACTTATAATTAGAGCTAATCGATATGCAAATAGTGATTCTTGATGATGCAGCCCAAGTTGCAGCGTATGGTGCCAACATCTTTGCGAAACAATTACTAAAAAAACCAGCCTCAG
This sequence comes from Pseudoalteromonas sp. P1-8, assembly GCF_001399985.1. Lineage (NCBI taxonomy): Bacteria > Pseudomonadati > Pseudomonadota > Gammaproteobacteria > Alteromonadales > Pseudoalteromonadaceae > Pseudoalteromonas > Pseudoalteromonas sp. P1-8. The sequence continues at coordinate 172,197 of NZ_LJSO01000001.1, read as the reverse complement.
TACTTGGTCTTGCCACAGGGTCAACACCTGTTGCTTTGTATCAACAACTGATCGAAAAAAATAAAGCTGGCGATATTTCGTTTAGCCAAGCGACAACATTTAACTTAGATGAATACTTAGGTTTAACTGGCGAGCATCCACAAAGTTATCGTTACTTTATGAATGAACAGCTATTTAACCATGTTGATATCGATAAACAAAACACCCATGTACCGCCGGGTGATGCAGTAAACCCGCTTGTTGCTTGTAATGAATATGAGCAAAAAATCACAGCGGCTGGTGGTGTTGACGTACAACTACTTGGTATTGGCCGTAATGGTCATATTGGCTTTAACGAACCTTCATCTGGTTTGACATCACGCACCCGTGTTAAAACACTGACCAAAGCGACAATTGAAGACAATGCGCGATTTTTTGCTGAGGGTGAGTATCAACCGCATTTATCAATCACTATGGGTATTGGCACTATTTTAGAAGCCAAAAAAGTAGTGCTTTTAGCAACCGGTGCAAGTAAAGCTGATGCCGTTCATGCCATGGTAGAAGGCCCGTTAATGGCTAAATGCCCAGCTTCAGCTCTGCAACTTCATAAAGATGCGGTGATCATCATTGATAAAGCTGCAGCGAGTCAATTAGAAGATTTAGAGTTCTATCAGCATATTGAAGCTGAGAACCAAAAACTACAAGCGCACCTAGCGACCTTGTAAAATTGTGAGAGAGAATAAAAAAGCCCAGTTTGGGCTTTTTTTATGCCTGTAATAAATTGGGTTTATCATCCGCTTATGGTAGTTTTAGCGAGTAAACTATTTTCAAGGAATGCCATGCTGAATTACTCTCAAATGCCATTGGATCGTGCATCAAATCGTCGTAAAGATCCAAAGTGGTTAAAGGCTCAAATGAATTCTCAGAGTCGCTGGTTATTGGTCAATAACAATCAAAGTTTATTTGTTAAAGACAGTCCTGAAGTGTGTTATTTACGCTTATCTCAAGTGGATCATCTCGACTTATCAAAAAGCATTTTATTGGGTTTAGACGACGATGATGTGGCTCATTTTGCTTTAGACGTCAGCCATGTTCCAGACTCACTTATTGAGCCTATGCTTAATGGCGCTGAATTTGTAGATATTCGCAAGTTAGGCCCACAAGTTGAGTTAAAACAAGGTTCGATTGCCGCACTGGCAAGGGGCTTGTGTTTTTGGCACGCAACGCACCGGTTTTGTGGCCGTTGTGGTCATGAAAATAATATGGTTGAAGCTGGGCATTCACGATTATGTGAGAACCAAACTTGCCAGCATCAAACCTTTCCGCGAACCGATCCTGCGGTGATTATGATAGTTACTAAAACCTTTTCAGATGGGGTTGAGCGCTGCTTGTTAGGCCGTCAAGCAAGCTGGCCTGAAGGTGTTTTTTCAACTCTTGCTGGTTTTGTAGACCCAGGTGAAACACTAGAGCAGGCCGTTGCCCGCGAAGTTATGGAAGAAGCCGGTGTTGCGGTGACAGATATTCAATATATCGCTTCACAGCCTTGGCCATTTCCATCATCAATTATGTTTGGCTTTATGGCCACAGCGGTTTCAGAAGATATTCAGGTAGATAAAGACGAGTTAGACGATGCAAGATGGTTTAGCCGTGCTGAACTTAATGAATTCGGCCAATGGCATGAGCAGGGCAGTCATCTTAAACTAACCCGACAAGATTCTATTTCTCGATTTTTGGTTGAGCACTGGCGCAACCTGTAAAGCACAGCTTGGACAAATTATGACAAAGACAAATAAAAATACCCAAATCGTCTCTGCAGGGCGTAAAAAAGCGTACACACAAGGGGTTGTGAACCCTGTGGTGCAACGTGCATCAACGGTAGTATTCGATTCAGTGGCTGATTTAAAAGCAGCGGCGAAGAAGCGAGGCGACAAAACGTTATTTTATGGCCGTCGCGGTACGACGACACACTTTGCTTTGCAAGAAGCCATTGCTGAACTTGAAGGTGGCGAAGGCTGTGCGCTATATCCATCAGGTGCGGCTGCAATAAGCAATGCGCTACTCTCGTTTGTGAAAGCGGGCGATCATATTTTAATGGTGGATACCGCTTACGAGCCGACCCGTGATTTTTGCGACAAAATACTGGCTGGATTAGGAATTGAAACAACTTATTACCCGCCGGGAATTGGTGCAGGGATTAGTGAGCTTATTAAAGATAACACTCGCGTATTGTTTTTAGAATCACCTGGCTCAATCACCATGGAAGTGCAAGATGTGCCAGCCATGGTTGCAAAGGCAAATGAGCGCGGTGTAATGACCATGCTAGATAACACCTGGGGGAATGGTCTGCATTTTAGACCGCTTGAGCATGGCGTAGATATTAGTATTCAAGCAGCGACAAAATATATCGTTGGTCACTCAGATGTGATGATGGGGGTGGCGGTTGCCAATAAAAAGTATTGGCCAACCCTTCGCGAAAATTCATACCTACTTGGGCAATGTACCTCTGCTGATGATGCTTATTTAGCGCTACGTGGTCTGCGTACTATGGCTGTGCGTTTAAAACAGCATGAACAAGCCGCCATCGAAGTAGCTAAATGGCTTGAAACACACCCATTGGTTGATCATATTCGCCATCCTGCTTTTGCAACGTGCCCGGGTCATGAGTTCTTTAAGCGAGACTTTGATGGCAGTAACGGCTTATTTTCATTTGTAATGAAGCAGGGAAATCAACAAGCGATTGATGCGTTTTTAGATAGCTTGCACCATTTTAAAATGGGCTTTTCTTGGGGTGGTTATGAGAGTTTAGTCACAGCAAACCTGAGCATGAAAGGGCTTCGCTCTGAAACAGGTTGGTCGCAAGGTCCGGTAATAAGGCTACACATTGGTCTTGAAGATGTGGCTGATTTACTAGCCGACCTTGACCAAGCGCTTGCAGTGTACGAAAGCCACCTCTAGGTTAAAAGTTTATACTTTGTTACATAAGACCCGCTTGTCGGGTCTTTTTTTTCTGGTAATTCAAGCTGTTTCAACTTAGTGTAATTCTAATAATAAAATTCATTAAGGATTATGAGTGACGCAGTTACATCCTAAACGTCTTGCACAAATTGCCCAATTTGAGCTAGTACGACTATTTCTAACCAAACGTGGTTTGTTGGCGGTTGCCGCTTTTGCCATTTGTTGGCTACTTATTTTACGCTATCCCATTGCCCAATCTGTGACCTTGATAAGCTCACCTGATTTTGCCGACTTTGCAAGACAAGCATTTGGCGCCATTGGCATCAGTAAATTACTTGATTGGCCTGAATCTGAACTTGCTGTTTATTGGCTGATTGCTTTATTTAGTTTCCCAAGCTTCTGTTTGTTTTTATGTAGTGACCAAACAGTGGGCGATAGACAGCGAGGTACGTTACGCTTTTTATCACTTAGAGCGACTCGTTCAGAAATTATTATTGGCCGCTTTTTAGGGCAGCTACTCATTTTAGCAGCATTGTTGTTTGTTACCTTGTTGGCAACGGTTGCAATGCTTGGCTATCGTGAGCCAAGTTTGCTGCTTTCTGGCTTATCGCGAAGCTTTATGTTGTTATTTTATTTGCTTGTTGCGGTTATGCCATTTATTGCGTTGATGAGCTTTTTGAATACATTTGCCCGTTCATCGCGCCTTGCATTTGTATTGGCTATTTTGTTCTTTGCTGGCGGTAATATTGTGATTGGCTTACTAACATGGCAATGGCCTGCATTTGAGGTTTTAAATTACATATTTCCGGGCTATCAACTTGATTTAATGGCAGGTCAGCGTGCTGGTGTCACATTGGCACTTGGTTTACCAGTTTTACAAACGGCTGTGCTACTGGTTGCTGGTGAACGAATTTTTGCGAGGAGCTCATTATGACCGTTTTAATTCAAGCACAAGGCTTGTCAAAAAACTACGGGGCTAAACGAGCGCTCGATAACGTCAGCTTTGAGATAAACAAAGGGGCACCGGTAGCGCTAGTTGGTCCTAATGGTGCGGGTAAAACAACGTTATTCAGTTTGTTATGTGGCTATATTTTACCAAGCTCAGGAAAGCTATCGGTAATGGGGCATACCCCAGGTAATGCGGCGTTATTCGGTAAGCTAACCGCGTTACCGCAAGATGCCCAGCTTGATCCTCGTTTTAGTATTGCGCATCAACTTAACTTTTATGGTCAATTACAAGGGCTCAGTGGTGCGGTTCGTAAAAAAGAAACGGCTCGTGTTTTAGAGCTCGTTGGTTTGTCAGAAGTGGCTAAGCAGCGACCGGATGACCTTTCTCATGGTATGCGTAAGCGAGTGACGATTGCACAGGCATTAATTGGTTCACCTGAAATAGTGATGCTTGATGAAGCAACTGCAGGCCTTGATCCAATTCATGCTCGTGAGGTAAGGGAGCTGGTAAGTTCTTTAAGTAACGAAGCAACATTTATTTTAAGCTCCCATGACTTAACTGAGCTTGAGCGTTTATGCTCTCAGGTTTTACACCTCGATAAAGGGGTGTTAAGTGAGCATCAAGCCCGTTCTAGCACGCAGGATAATAAACACTTTATTACGCTGCAGTTAAATCAACAATATGATGATGTAGAAGCAAAGCTTGCTGGCCTTGCCCATGTACATCATGTTTATATGAGCCAAGCAAAAGAATATGTGATCGAGTTTGAAAAAACCGCTGAGCCTTTTGATATCAATCTTCTACACTTTTGTTATCAACAAGGTTGGCAGTATCGTCAACTGGTGAATGGTCACACACTCGAAAACCAAATTTTTCATAAGGAGAGCTAGTTATGGGTCTATTAAGTGGATTAATGGGTAACGCAAGTGAAGTCGATAACGATGATTTAGAAGAGCTGCTTGCTAATACCCTGATTGATGGTGAAACAGTACAAAAAGCCTATAAAGTCATTCGTGATATGTTCATCTTTACCAATAAAAGATTAATTATTATTGATAAACAAGGCGTTACTGGTTCTAAAGTTGAAATGCTGAGTATTGCTTACTCAAAAATTACTAAGTTTAGTAAAGAGAGTGCTGGGCATTTTGACCTTGATGCTGAACTAAAAATTTGGGTTGGTTCAGATCCAACGCCAATCAGTAAAGACTTTAAAGCAGGAGATAACATTAATGAGGTTTATAGAATTATAAGCGAGTTTGCTTTATAAGGTACTGACAAGCTTTATTTTTTCACTAAAAGTTGGTTTAGAGACGCAAGTTTCGGCCAACTTTTTCTTTACATTTGCCGACACTTTATTACAATTAATCAAGTAAAAACAAATGCTTAGTTAAGTTTCCATTCAGTTTTCTCACGTTAGCATGTGCCCAACTTAGCCATCAGGCTAGTTTTCAACAGCAATGAAACAATGTTAATAGGGAAATCTGTTTATGAAAAAGTTAGCAGTTATTATTTCGAGTATGCTTCTGTCAACTGCCGCGACTGCTGCGGATAGTTACCAATCAATCAGCCATTTAGGATACATGGACACCGATGGCAACGACACAGTAAGTGTTGATTCAACGTATTACTTCGCGCCAAAGAAAACAATGGGTCCATACGACCAGTTTGAATACATCAACAGAACAACCAACGTGTTTGGTTCGTACGCAGATGATGACTTTGGTGATGTAACTAACATCGGTGGTGAATACTTCGTACAAGATTTTGTATTTGGTGCGGGTTACAGCAACTACGATTACGGTTCAGATACTGATTTATTCAATGTGTCTGCAGGTTACTTCTTTAATCCTAACCTTCTTCTTAAAGCGACATTTATCGACGTAGAAGACGGTGATAACACTGTAATGTTCGACCTTAAATACAATCACCAGCTTAACAGCACTGATTACTTAGGTTTCACATTCACAGCAGACGATGAGTTTGATTACCGTGCAGTAAATGCAAAATACTTCATGGATCTTCAACAAGGTAACTACCTAACAATTGAAGGTACAATCTCAGATACAGACGATAGCGGTAGCTCTTGGGAACTAGGTTCTAACTACTACTTCTCTAAAGCAACGTCAGCATTTGTAACGTTTAATAAAGAAGATGACTACAGCTTTGGTGCACAGCACTTCTTTAACAAAAACATTGGTTTAAAAGCAGGTTATGCAAACAACTGGGATGACTCAGACTACGATGCATACTTTGCAAACGTAAGCTTACAGTTTTAATCATTAATTTTATGATATAAAAAAGCCCGCATTATGCGGGCTTTTTCGTTTTTATCATTACCAACCGCACTGGCGGCCTTCATTTTGCTCATCAAGGTATTTTTGTAACGGTGCAAAGTAATCTAAGATTGCTGTTGCATCCATTTCTTCTTTACCAGTGATAGTAGCAAGAGCTTCTTGCCATGGGCGGCTTGAGCCCATTTCTAACATAGCATTTAGTTTTTCACCTGCCTCAGCAGAGTTGTATACAGAACAACGGTGAATCGCTTCTTCGTTACCGGCAATTTCACATAAACTTCTGTGGAAGTCGAATTGTAAAATGTGCGCTAGGAAATAACGTGTGTAAGGCGTGTTGCCTGGTACATGATACTTAGCACCTGGATCGAAGTCTGCTTCGCTACGTGCGATAGGCGCTTGTACACCTTGGTATTTTTCACGTAATTCCCACCACGCTTTGTTGTAGTTCTCAGGTGTTACTTCACCCGAGAAAACTTTCCAGCGCCATTGGTCTACTAATAAACCAAATGGAATAAATGCTACTTTGTCTAATGCCATTTTCATTAATAGGCCAATATCTTTAGATTCATCAGGTACTTCGTCTAATAAACCAATTTCTTTTAAATAACCTGGCGTTACAGAAAGAGCAATGGTGTCACCAATCGCTTCGTGGAAACCATCGTTCGCACTTTCTTGATAATAAATAGGCTGCGTGTTGTACGCGCGTTGATAGAAGTTATGGCCTAACTCATGGTGAATAACAGAGAATTCTTCACCTGTGCGTTGAATACACATCTTAATACGTAGGTCGTCTTTGCTATCAATATTCCAAGCTGACGCATGGCACTGTACGTCACGATCTTGAGGTTTAGTGAATAGTGAGCGCTCATAGAAGGTATCTGGCAATGGCGCAAAACCCATTGAGGTGAAGAACTTCTCAGCGCCACGTACCATTTTAAGTTCGTCGTAATCGTGCTCAGCTAATAGTTCTGTTACGTCATAACCAGGATCGGCATTTTCTGGTGCAACAACATCGTAAATGTTACCCCACGTTTGTGCCCACATATTTCCTAGTAGGTGTGCAGGGATAGGCTGGTCTTGTGGTACTTTATCCTCGCCATATTTTTCACCTAGCTTGGCACGAACATGACAATGTAATGAATCATAAAGCGGTTTAACTTGGCCCCAAATACGGTCGAGTTCTTTTGCAAAATCATCGGCTGGCATGTCGTATTTACTACGCCACATAGCACCTGTATCTGCATAACCTAGCTCTTTTGCACCTTCATTGGTGAGGGCAACTTGTTGCTCATAAAGCGGGCGCATAGGTTTTGAAACTTGACGCCAACCTTGCCATAAATCAAGCAATTCATTGTAATCACGGCTCGTTGCCATTTTTGCGGTCATGTCGCCAAGGCTTAAACAGCTACCATCTTCTTTACAGTATTTACCTTTACCATAAATACCCCCTAGCTCAGCCACTAATTGTGAGAGCTTAGCTGTTTTTTCAGCATCTTGTGGTGCAGGTAAGGTAAGCGCTAGTTTAAGTTTATCGAGTTTACGACGCGCATCGTAATCTAGCTCTAAACTATCGAATTTTGCGGCTTCATTAGCAAGGCGAACAACGGCTTCGGTCATCTTGCGATTTACTTCAGCAGATAGTTCCGCAGTATCATGGGTAATGAAGTTGGCATAAATCCATTCAGCACGGCTTGCTTCTAAATAAAGCGCGCTTAATTCTTTTTCAGTAGCGGCGATAAATTTATCGGCATCTTGTGCGGTAACTTGGCTTGTTTTGACTTCAGCAGTCGTTGTTTTATTGCTCGCAGTGTCATCATTACAGCCAGTAAGTGCTAGTGCACTTGCGACCATAAGCGCGCTGATGCTGAGCTTAAATGGAGTCTTTTTCATAACGTTCCCTAGAAGTTTATTGTTATTTATTGCCCATGCATAATAGCAGTGTCTTAGTAAACAACAAACTGCCTAGTTGAAAACAACCTAAGTAAGAGCTGCTTACGTTGTATTTATGGCACGATCAGTCATACTTGAAGCAGTTAATTAAAATAAAAGGATTGCACAATGACGACCGTAATCATTCTGTTACTGGTTGCTGTGATTGTAATTTTTGCGGTGAAAGACATTCGCCTCAATCTTGTCACACGACCTACGTTTAGTATGTTTAAAAAAGTTTTGCCGCCGTTATCGCAAACAGAACGTGAAGCTATGGAAGCAGGTGATGTTTGGTGGGATGGTGAACTATTCAGTGGTAACCCTGATTGGCAAAAACTGCATCGTTTTCCTAAACCTGAACTCAGCGAAAAAGAACGCGCATTTATGGGCGAGCAAGTCGAAACCTTGTTAGTCATGCTTGATGATTATCAAATCGTGCAAAAAGATAAAGACCTACCAAAAGAAGTGTGGGACTACCTAAAAAAAGAAGGATTTTTTGCGTTAATCATTCCTGAAAAATTTGGTGGTCGCGAGTTTTCGGCGATTGCAAATTCAACCATCGTATCGAAAATTGCCACTAAGAGCTTAACCGCTGCGGTCACCGTAATGGTGCCCAATAGTTTAGGTCCAGGTGAATTACTCCTTCATTATGGTACTACCGAGCAACAAGAGCGTTGGTTGCCAAGCCTGGCTAAGGGTGATGATGTGCCTTGTTTTGCATTAACGGGTCCTGAGGCTGGGTCTGATGCAGGCAGTATTCCTGATACAGGCGTAGTGTGTAAAGGCATGCATGACGGTGAAGAAGTGATTGGTTTAAAACTTAACTGGTCAAAACGTTATATCACCCTTGCACCCATTGCCACAGTGCTGGGTCTTGCATTTAAGATGTACGATCCTGAGGGTTTATTAGGTGATAAAAAAGAGCTTGGCATTACATGTGCGCTTATTCCAACTGATCACGAAGGTGTACAAACAGGTGAGCGTCATTACCCGTTAAACATGGCATTTATGAATGGCACAACATACGGTAAAGATGTGTTTATTCCACTTGATTGGATCATCGGTGGCGAAAAAGGCGCTGGTCGAGGCTGGCGCATGTTAGTTGAATGTTTAAGTGCAGGCCGCGGTATTTCGTTACCGGCGCTTAGTACAGCAACTGGCCATTTGGCTTCAAGAATGACATCAGCCTATGCAACCGTTCGCCAACAGTTTGGTGTTTCGATTGGCCAATTTGAAGGTGTTCAAGAGGCGCTTGCTCGCATTGGTGGTTTAACTTACACCTTAGAATCAGCAAGGCTAATGACTGCAGGGGCGATTGACTTAAAATTGAGTCCGTCTGTGGTTACCGCTATAGCTAAGTACCATATGACTGAAATGGGTCGTACAGTAATGAATGACGCTATGGATATTCATTCAGGTAAAGGTATTCAAGTCGGGCCGAATAACTATCTAGCTCATGGCTATATGGGGATCCCGGTATCGATTACCGTTGAAGGTGCAAATATTCTTACTCGTAATTTGATGATCTTTGGTCAAGGTGCCACTCGCTGTCATCCGTTTGTTTTAAAAGAAATGGAAGCAGCAGCAATGGAAGACCATGATGTTGCCTTAAAAGAATTTGATTCATTACTACTGCAACATATTTTATTTGCTGGCAGTAATGCAGGTATGGCATTTGTGCACGGTTTAACACGCAGTTACTTCGCTAAAGCCCCTGTATGTGGCGCAACTACTGTTTACTACAAACAGTTAAGCCGCATGAGTTGTGGTTTAGCATTTTGTACTGATGTTGCGATGCTAGTATTAGGTGGTGAGTTAAAACGCAAAGAGATGATTTCGGCGCGTTTAGGTGATGTGCTTAGCCACTTATATCTTGCTTCATGTGTATTGAAACGCTACGAAGATGAAGGACGTCAGCAAGCTGACCTACCATTTGTGCAATATGCCGTTGAGCATTCGTTATTCTGCATTGGTCAGGCATTCGACGGCTTCTTTAAAAACTTCTCTAATCCTGTAATTAATTTCTTACTAAAACGTATTGTGTTCCCACTAGGTAACCATTACCACCGTCCAAGTGATGAGTTAGCCCAAACAATGTGTGAGCACATGAGCAAACCAGGGGTCTTTAGGGACAGATTAACCCACCTTTGTTATGTCGATGAAAATGCAGGGACTGGTGTAATGGAAAATGCCTTTTTAGCCATGATTGATACCCATGAAGACTTTAAGCAGCTTCGTAAATGGCAAAAAGAAGGCACTATTGCTAAAAACCTTGAACTCGAGGGCGCAATTGCCGCAGCGGCAGAGAAAAACTTGATTAACGAAACCGTTGCAGAGCGCATGAACCAAGCCAATGAGTTACGTAAACAAGCGATAGCCGTTGATAACTTTGCACCTGGCGAGCTGTAACTTTTTGTAAAGTATAAACAAACTAAGCCTTGTATTTGCAAGGCTTTTTTATATTAGCATTATAGGCCGTGAGTGATGACTTTTTCTGCTTCACTGGCGGGCATGGGTTTCGCTTTTAAAAAGCCTTGACCAAACTTACATTGAGTTTGTTTTAGGATTGCCAATTGTTTTTCTGTTTCAATCCCTTCAGCAACGACATCGAGTTTTAACGATTGTGCTAATGATAAAATGGCATCAACCAAGGGGTTATGCGCTTTGTTTAAGTGGTCAATGAAACTTTTATCAATTTTCATTATGTGAATCGGTAATTGATGTAAATAACCAAGCGCTGAGTAGCCTGTGCCAAAGTCATCTAAACACAGTTTTACTTCAAGAGGCTCAAGGCCCTTAATGATTTTTGTTGCCAGCTCTAAATTGCCAATAAGGCCAGACTCTGTGATTTCTAAACATAATGAGCCAAGTGGCAATTTATATTGTTTGTATAAGGAATGTATTTGCGCTACAAAATCGAGGCTCGCAAAATGACGTGATGATACATTCACAGTAATGCGGCCAAATGCTTTTCCTTCACTCGTCCACTTTGCGATTTGCTTTGCAGCAAGCTCAAGCAAATGTAAATCTAGATTGATAATTTGCCCTGTGTCTTCAGCAACGGGAATAAAATCATTTGGCGAGACAAAGCCTTTACTTGGGTGGTGCCAGCGTACAAGTGCTTCAAAACCTACAACTCTTGTGTCTTGAATGGTAAAAATTGGCTGGTAGTAAAGCTCAAAATCGTCATGCTCAATACCATGCTGTAAATCATTTTCTATATCAGCATGATTTTTAAGTTTTTTACGCATGGTATTGTTGAAAAACTTAACCTTACCACGGCCAGATGACTTTGCCTCGTACATTGCTGCATCGGCATGTTGTAATAGCTTATAAGCTTGGTCGCGACTGCTTTCACAAAAGGCAACGCCTATACTGGTAGATGCTTGCAATAGGTGGCCGTCAATATTGAGAGGCTCTGTTAGTACCTGTTGAATGCGATCTAGAGCATCATTAATTTGTTGTTTATCGGTGATGTTTTCCATAAAGATGGCAAACTCATCCCCCCCTAAACGGGCAAAGGTATCGGTATTGCGAATGGTACCTAAGATCAACTCACAGATTTTTACCAAAAAGTGGTCGCCAACCTCATGACCTAATGAATCATTGATACTCTTGAAGCGGTCAAAGTCTAGATAGAGCAGGGCATGTTGGTGACGCTTATCAGCTCTTGCTAGGCGAAGGATCGCATGTTTAATACGTTCTATTAATAACGAGCGATTAGCAAGGCCGGTTAATTCGTCGTGAAGAGCGCGGTGCTCAAGCTCTTGTCTTGATAATTGACGGTCTATCGCCATGCTAATTTGGCGGCTCACATACGTAAGTAAGGCACGGTCATGTTCGTCATAATGATAGCTTTTACTGTAACTTTGTACGGCGATAACACCACTAATGCGCTCATTTACTTTAAATGGCACACCCAGCCAAGACTCGGCCTGACGACCAACCATTTTAAAATGACCAGCATCAATATGCTGTTGAAATTCTTCTTTCGTAAAAAGTAAAGATTGGTCGATATTTAATAAGTAATAAGATGCGGTGTCTTTTAATTGTTCTTTCGATATTTTCTTATGCGCGTTAGAACGCACGCCTTCTTCGATAATGTAAACTAAATCAAGTACATCTAGTTGCTTGTCATACAGGCCAATGAAGAAGTTATCAGCCCTAAGTAAAGAGGTAATAATGCCGTGTAAAGATTCAAAGAAACTATCTAGCTCGCTCGATTGATAAGTTAGATTGGCAATTTGCAGCATCGAGCGTTCTAGCTTTTGCGCATCATTTAACTGCATCACAGTTTGCTGTAAGTCTTCTACGGTGCGAACTTGATTTATCTTGGCACTTAATAGATGCGCCACTGTTGATAAAATCTCTAAATGGGCGTCGTTGTAGTAATCTTTTTGCGGGTGCTCACAGTCAATGACACCCAGTACTTTTTCTTTATAAACTAATGGTACGCAAAGCTCAGAAAGAGCAGGGCGAGAGTCAGCGATATAACGAGGGTCTTCACTGACATCGCCAATCATTAACGGTTTACCAGTGCTTGCGACATACCCCGTAATACCTTGGTCAAAGCTAATTTCTGTTCGGTCGATATGGTAAGTATCATGGCTGCTTGCTGTGCCAATAGACGCCATTTCTTTGAGGGTGCGAGTTTTGTCATCGGCTAGATAAATAACACACTCTATAAAACCTAGGCGGCTTACCACTTCTGACGTGACATACTCTAACAATTCTTCAACTGTGTCTAATTGCATCACAGATGATGAGAACTGATTAATAATATGTAGTTGGTCTGTTTTGACCTCAAGTGCAAAAGCAGCGTCTAAACTCTTAGGCATAGAATAAAAGGTAACCGAAATGTTGTATTAATTTATTACGTTAACCTACTATCAAACTATCCACAAAGTTATTTTCAAAAAAAACTGGAACTGGTGTAAACTAGGCACCTGAATATGAACTTGGGTAAATAAGCGAGGTTATTTGCTCAATGTTTACGCTATCCCCCTAACTTTAGCCGTGGAAACAAGCAATGTCAGATTTAAATTCGATGCAAACTCTAACAATTACACGCCCTGATGATTGGCACATTCATTTACGTGATGGCGAGCAACTCGTTGATACCGTTCGTGATGCTAGCCGTTATATGGGTCGCGCGATCATCATGCCAAACCTTGTTCCACCGGCAACCTGCACAGACACTGCGTTATCTTACTATGAGCGAATTAAAGCTGCGGGCCCACAAGGTAACTTTGAACCATTAATGGTGCTTTACCTAACAGACAAAACTACACCAGAAGAAATCAAAAAAGCTAAAGCGACAGGTAAAATTGTTGCTGCTAAGTTGTACCCAGCTGGTGCGACGACCAACTCAGATTCGGGTGTAACATCAATCAAAAACATTTACCCTGTACTTGAGGCAATGCAAGAAGTAGGGATGTTGCTGCTAGTGCACGGTGAAGTAACCGATTCATCAATTGATATTTTTGACCGTGAGAAGGTATTCCTAGAAACAATTCTAGCGGACGTGGTTAATGACTTCCCGAGTCTTAAAATTGTGCTTGAGCACATCACCACGAAAGATGCAGTAGAGTTTGTTAATAATGCACCAGAGAATGTTGCTGCAACAATTACTGCTCATCACCTTCTTTATAACCGTAATCATATGCTAGCAGGTGGTATTCGCCCGCATTATTACTGCTTACCTATTTTAAAGCGTAACATTCACCAGCAAGCGTTAATTGGTGCTGCAACAAGCGGCAGCAAAAAATTCTTCTTAGGTACTGACTCTGCACCACATTACAAAGACAAAAAAGAAGCGGCGTGTGGTTGTGCCGGTGCATATACTGCACATGCAGCTATTGAGCTTTATGCAGAAGCGTTTGAAGAAGCGGGTGCTTTAGACAAGCTTGAAGGTTTTGCGAGTCACTTTGGCCCTGACTTCTATGGTATGCCACGAAACCAAGATACAATTACACTAGTTAAAGAGAGCTGGACAGTACCAGCAAGCTATAAACTAGGTGATTCAGAAGTAGTTCCAATCAAAGCAGAAGCGCAAATGGATTGGCAAGTTAAGTAAGTTTTAGCAAGCTATAAATTGAGATTTAAAAGCCCATCTATTTGATGGGCTTTTTTCATTGATAATTAATTGTTTATAAATAGTACTGTCATATATTTTTGTTTAGGCAGTTGACCTTAAAATTATTTTCGATTAATAGAGCTAAAAGCAATTTAATGTGTTAGTCTTAAATTGCTTTGAGTTTTTGCGTATTGAATTTACGGATAATGTGCGGCTGTACGGTTACCGGTTTGGTTATTGGTTCTTCCTGTACTTTACCCCAAGTTTTTTGGGCATTCACTCAGGGAGGATAGAGCCATTATGGCTGAATTTTAATAATTGACTTACAGGAAAATTTGGTATGTCAAACACGGTTACTGGTAAAGTTAAGTTCTTCAACGAAGCTAAAGGCTTCGGTTTTATTGAACAAGAAAATGGCCCTGATGTATTCGTACACTTCAGCGCTATCACAGGTACAGGCTTCCGCACTCTAAGCGAAGGTCAGCAAGTATCTTTCGGCATCAAACAAGGTCAAAAAGGCCCTGAAGCTGAGAACGTAGAAGTAGCATAATTAATTATGCGAACCTAAGCATTTTGGTGAAACAGTTTCTGTTTCACCAAAAATTCATTTTTATCTCCTGCCAAACCCCGAGTTTTAACTCTCTATAAATAGTTATAAACTGTACCGAAATTATATTCCTCCAAAGGCATTGTTTAAGACTAAATTAATCAGCCAATAAGCTAGAACTTCGCATTCTATGTCCTAAAAGCTACTCTCCATAACTAAAGTATTATATGCTGTACCGATAGGATTTATTTAACATGACATCACCCGTTATGTTTAGTTTGTAGTTTTGATCGAACTCGAAAGTGAGCAGCTAAAAAAGTTTATAGTTATTTTTCACCAATCTAGAAATAACCCGCTAAACTTAAATTATCCACAAGTGGAATAAATGCTGAGTAACTTATACTTGTTTGATGAAATATAATGAAGGTTTGCTAATCGATGAGCATAGGAAACAATATACTTTTGGTAGACGACCACCCGATGGTGGCAACAGCAATTAAAATGGTACTCGCTAAGTCTACACTAGTTAACGAAGTACAAGCTGTTGGAAGTCAAAAGGAAGCATTGCAGTTTTTAAAAAGTAATAATGTAGCGCTGGCAATTTTAGACATTGAGTTAGAAGACTCAGATGGCTTTAGTTTATATAAGCGCGCAGTCAGTAGTGGGTTTACTGGCAAAGTATTGTTTTTATCTGCTAAGCAAGACAAACATATTATTCGCACTGCAGCAAAGCTAGGCGCTCAAGGATTTGTTAACAAGGCCGAAAGCCTTGAAGATATCTCCTCCGCAGTTGAAATGATTTTGCGTGGCTATACTTTCTTTCCACAAGAGCACCTAATAGCGTCTGAAAAAGACATAGACGAGTTACTCACTGAACGTGAACTCGCAGTGATGAATTATCTACTACAAGGCTTATCAAACAAAGATATTGGTGAAAAACTTTTCATCAGTAATAAAACGGTAAGTACATACAAAGCGAAAATATTTGAAAAACTTGAGGTTGATTCAATTATCTCACTCGCTAAGCTAGTTAAAGACCGCGCCGTATTTTAACTCTCTCACCCGTAGCGGTGAGAGATTTCAACTCTCTCATTCTTGTGTTTAGTGTCTGATTTGGCTGCTTATTGAGCGGTTAGATGTATTGAGTGCATAAAAATTCTTCAAAACAGATTTTTTAGATGAACAAAGTGAATTTTTTTTTCATTTTTCTTCAGCACTTTCAGATTTCATAAAATGTTACATTTATGTTTAAGGTTGAACCTAATATGAATGCAATGTTCGCCAGTAAAGGGCTATAGAAGTACCACATGAATACCTCTGTTATATTTTTGTTAATTCATTGTTTTGGTTATTTTCATCTCAACGACGAGTCACCAAATTTTTCCGATGAAAGCCGAACATCAAGTTGACAGACTCTGAAGCATTTAGCATTATTGGAGAGTTGATATCTATTAAAAGATATCAGGGTTGTCCTCTTCGGAGGATAATTAAATTATAAAAGTAACATTACTTAATTGGTTGGGAACTATGTCTGTTAAAATCAGAAAGAGTCTTGTAGCATCAGCGTTGGTTGGCGCTTTTGCATTTGCAAGCAGCAATGTGATTGCAGATCCTTTGAAAGATGTGCAAGATGCAGGTCAACAAATTCAAAAGGCTGCTGTTAAGTCTCAAACTAAAATTGACAATGTATATGGTCAAACTCAAGAGCTAATCGCTGAGTACCGTAGCGTTGTTGACGAAACTGAGCTAATGAAGGTTTATAACGATCACGTAGCACGTTTGGTCGCTGACCAAAACGCTTCAATCGAATCGTTTGACCGTCAAATCGCAACTATCGATAACACGAAACAAAACGTTGTGCCTTTGATGTATCGCATGATCGATACGCTTGAGCAATTCATCAAAGCGGACGTTCCGTTCAATCTTGAAAACCGTCTTGCACGTGTTGAAAGACTTCGTGACATCATGGCGTCAGCATCAGTTACTACATCTGAAAAATTCCGCCAAGTTCTTGAAGCTTACACTGTTGAAACTGCATACAGCTCAGCTGTAACTGCTTCTCAAGGTACTCTTGAGATTGATGGTAAGAGCATCAACGTTGACTTCGGTCGTTTAGGTCGTATCACTTACGTAGCTCAGTCTTTTGACCTTAAGCACGCGTGGGTGTGGGATAACAACACTAAACAGTGGAAAGAATTAGGTGAAGAATACCTAAAACCTGTTAAAGAAGTTATCCGTATGGCGCGTAAACAAGCGACATTAGAACTTGTTAAACTACCAATTTTTGGCGCGGAGTAATCAATAATGAAGAAACTATTTAAAGGTTTTGCTGTTGCAGCAGTACTATCTGTTTCTGCAGGTACCGCGCTTAATGCACACGCAAACACTGATGCTTTAGACAAAATTCTTGAGCAAGTTAAGCAAGAACGTATCTCTGAAGGCAAATTAAATAAGCAACGTGAACAAGAGTTCCTTTCAGCTCGTGCTGACAAGCAAGCGTTACTTAACAAAGCTAAAAGCGACCTAGCTGCTGAAAAAGCACGTGGTGACCGTTTAGCTAAAGAATATGCTCAAAACGAAAATACTTTAGCAGAAAAAGAGCAAGCTCTTTTAAATGCTCAAGGTACATTAGGTGAGATGTTCGGTGTTGTACGTCGTGCAGCTGCTGATGCAATCGGTTCAATCGAAGCATCACTTGTTTCAGCTGAAAAACCAGGACGTGCTGAAGTACTTCGCTCACTAGCTGCTGCGAAAGAACTTCCAACTGTTCGTGAACTAGAAGAGCTTTGGATTTCTCTTCAAACTGAAATGACTGAGTCAGCTAAAGTTTCAACTTTCGAAACTGAAGTTGCAGGTCTTGACGGTTCATCTTCTGTGAAGAAAGTAACTCGTATCGGTAACTTCAACTTAGTAACTGACGACGGTTATTTAATCTACTCTCCAGAAACTAAAGCGATTCAACCTCTAGGTAAGCAACCTGATAGCTACATCCTAGCTGGTATCAGCGATTTAGAAGGTACTTCTGCAGATAACTATGCTGGCGTATATATCGACCCAACTCGTGGCGCGATCTTACGTATCAACACGCAGAAGAAATCACTAATGGAATACTACGAGCAAGGTGCTGAAGTAGGTTACATCATCACATTACTATTAATTGTTGGTCTACTTATCTTCATCGTTCGTTTCATTGATCTTGCGCTTACTAGCACTAAGATTAAGAGCCAGCTTAAAAACCTTTCTACTCCGAATACAAACAACCCACTGGGTCGTATTCTTAAGGTATACGCTGACAACAAGAATCAAGACGTTGAAAACCTTGAGCTTAAACTTGACGAAGCAATCCTACGTGAAACGCCTCGCATCGAAGCTGGTATCAACATCATCAAGATCTTGGCAGCAATCGCTCCATTACTAGGTCTACTAGGTACGGTAATCGGTATGATCCTTACGTTCCAAACAATCACATTGTTCGGTACAGGTGATCCGAAGATCATGGCTGGTAATATCTCTCTAGCACTTGTTACTACAGCGTTAGGTCTAATTGCAGCTCTACCACTTATTCTACTTCACTCAATTGTTGCGGGTCGTAGTAAGTCGGTTCTACATGTCCTTGATGAGCAAAGCGCTGGTATCATCGCTGCTCACGCGGAGAAGGAGAAAGCCTAATGCTAGTCCTGATGGAGATCTGGGAATCTATCAGGGATTTTGTTGGCACAGGCGGCCAGGTATTATACGTGGTCGCGATAGCACTCTTTCTTATGTGGGTTTTAATGATTGAGCGCTATTGGTTCCTACTAGCTGAGTTTCCTCGTATGACGAAGAACATTGTAGCTCAGTGGGATGCCCGCCAAGACACTACGTCTTGGTACGCACACAGAATCCGTGAAGCATGGATTTCTGAAGCGTCTGAAAAATTAGATCAGCGTATGTTGTTGATTAAGACATTAGTAGCTGTTTGTCCTTTAATCGGCTTATTAGGTACTGTAACGGGTATGATCGCGGTTTTCGAAACCATGGCTACTCAAGGTACTGGTAACGCACGTTTAATGGCATCAGGTATTTCAATGGCAACAATCCCAACAATGGCTGGAATGGTTGCGGCACTATCTGGAGTATTCTTTAGCTCACGTCTAGAAGCGAGAGCGAGAATGGCGAAAGCTAAACTTGTAGATAGCATGCCTCATCACTAGAGAGAGAATTAAATATGGCACGTAAACAACGTTTTCGTGAAGAAGAAGAAGCAGCGGTTGACATGACGCCAATGCTTGACATCGTATTTATCATGCTTATTTTCTTTATCGTAACTACATCGTTCGTTAAAGAGGCTGGTATCGAAGTCAATAAACCTAAAGCAGCTGCAGCTACGAAGCAAAAAAATGCAAACATTTTTGTTGCTATCCGCGCTGACGGTGCGATCTGGATTGATAAACAACAAGTAGACGTTGAGCGTGTATCAGCTAAGCTTGAAAGTTTATTAGCAGAACAACCTACTGAAGTTGTAATTTTGCAAGCTGATAAAGAAGCAAAACACGGCGTAGTAGTTAAAGTTATGGACCAGATCAAAGCGACGGGTGATAACCTTAAAATTTCAATAGCTGGAGATCAGTAATGATTCGTTTTCTGTTTTCACTGATTGCAGGTGGGGCAGTTACTTTCGGCTTGTTCTACTTCATGGCGTACCTCATCTCCGGTGGAGCTGATCGTGCGACTGAACAAAAAGAACAGATTGTAGTCGAAATTATGACGAATCCGCCTGAATCTAAGGTGCAGGAGAGGAAGCGTGTTCCGCCTCCGCCTCCGCCACCGCCAAAGCAGCCGCCTAAGCCGCAGCCGCCTCAGCCGGAAAACAGCAACCCGAACACTGGTGGTTTGTCATTTAATATGCCAAGCATCGATGTGGGTAGCACAGCTGGTGGCCTAAGTGGTCCAGGTGCATTTGGACGTGATGGTGACGCGACACCTATCGTTCGTATTGAACCAAAATACCCTACGCAAGCAGCGCGTGATGGTAAAGAAGGTTGGGTACAACTTTCATTCACTATCAATGAAGTGGGTGGTGTAGAAGATGTTCAAGTGATCGACGCAGATCCTAAACGTATCTTCGACCGCGAAGCTAAACGTGCGCTACGTAAGTGGAAATACCGTCCGAAAATCATCGATGGTAAACCACAGAAGCAATTTGGTCTTCAAGTACAATTAGACTTTAAACTTAACCAAGGCAACTAAGGAGGCGAGTAATGAGAAATTTATCTAAAGTAACTGCACTTGCGCTTCTTATGTCTCTATCAGGTGTAGCTTTCACTGCACCTGCTTTAGCGGCGCCAGATTACGCGAAGATTGAAGCGCGTAAAAAAGCAAAAACTAAAGTTATGGGCGAGCGCGTTGGTAAGAAAGTTATTAAAGCGTTTGACTTGTACAATGAAGATAAGCTTGATGAAGCGATTGCACTACTTAAAGAAATTGATCCTTCAGATGATTTCGATAAGGCAACAGTTGATCGTTACTTAGGTCAAATGTACGCTCAAAAAGAGCAGTACCAATTGGCTATTAAGCACATCTCAGCGGCAGTTAAGCCTGACGTTTTAAACTTTGCTGACCAAGAGCAAGGCCTAAAACTTCTAGGTGATATGTACGCGGGTACTGAGCAATATGCAAAAGCAAAAGAAGCTTATGCAGCTTGGATGGACTTCACAGGTGAGGAAGACGACAAAGTTTATACACGTATTGCGCAAGCAAACTACGAGTTAAAGCTTTACAAAGACGTACTTCCTGCTGCAGACAAAGCAATCGAATTGGCAAAAGAACCTGCTAAAGCTTCTTACCAATTAAAGCTAGCTGCCTATTTTGAACTTAAACAGTACAAAAACATGGTAGAAGTAGCTGAAGAGATTGTTCGTGTTTGGCCTGAAGACAAAAAAGCCTGGGTTGGTTTAGGTAAATACTACCTACAAACCGAAGACTTCAAGAAAGGTCTAGCGACCATGGAAGTTGCCTACAAAAATGGCTATTTTGAAAACGAAGTTGAATACAAAGTACTTTCTAACTTCTATTCGTTAAATGATATTCCTTACAAAGCAGCAGTCGTGCTTGAAAAGGCAATCAACGAAGAAAAAGTTAAGCGTAACAAGCAAAATATCAGTGCAGTGGCATCTAACTACCACCGTTCTAAAGATATTGAAAAAGCAGCTAAATACTATGAAGAAGCGGCTAAATTTGATGACGATGCAGAGCTTTATCGCAAAGCGGGTTCATTACTTTTACAATCGCAAAACTATAGTGCAGCCGTTGTTCGTTTGAACAAGGCATTAGAGTTAGGTTCTGACAAAAAAGGAACTATCTACTCTGATTTAGCTGAAGCTTACTACTACCAAGAGAAGTACAAGCAAGCTTACAACGCTATCACTAAAGCAATGGATGATCCGCGCACGCGTCGTTTCGCGAAGAGCTGGTCGACCTTCATCAAAGATAAAGCCGCTCGTAACGGTGTAAAAATCTAATTGATGTTGTTTTAAATTAAAAAGCCCCTCTGGGGCTTTTTTTATGGAATTTTAAAATGCTAAGACAGATCGTATTATTAGTTGTCGCAAGTGTGATGCTGATAGCTTGCTCTGAGCAAACATCAGGTTTCAAAACATTTCGTGAAGGGCAGCAAGCGCTGCAAACTATTAATAATTTATTATCGACTCAAGAACAGCAAAGTGAAGCTGCTAGCTGGCCTTTCTCAGAAAGTTATTTGCAAGCGCGTCATCAAGCTTATCAAGGACTAAAAGCGATTAAGTTAGATGTGTCACAACAGGCGCAATTAAATTATTTAATTATTGCTGAGCGTTATCCTGAGCGTTACTTTGTATGGCCTGTACAACGTGATGTTATTAGCCAAGCTCGTTCATTAGATGACTACTCAGTAAATGCACTAGCTAACTGGCTAGAGTTAGTTGAAACGCAGTTAATTGCAGCTGAGCAAAGCAATCTGAAATTAAATAAAATCGAATTAACGCTTTTACATAATATGGTCAAATCGCACCTTGATAATAGCGATGACAGTGTACAAGCAGCACTAAACAAACTTAATCAATATTTAACTCAGTATAAACCGCGTACAAAACTTGGTTTAGTTGGTTTGGCAAACGGTAAAGATTGGTATCAAAGTAAACTTAATTACTTTAGTGGTGAAACTAAGCCACCTTTAAATTGGTTAAGTGAGATACAGGCTTCGTTAAAGCAATCGCAGAGTGCAGATTTTGTATTACCTGTATCAGACTCTCACGCTAAACCATTAGTAATGAATTATTTTGTAGAAAATCATCAGCACACAGGCCTTGATTGGCAGCTTGATTATCTCGACCCGCTCAAAAGTAAGCGTAAATTAACACAAGGGGAGCAATACTTCTGGCAAGTTATGATGGAAACTGACTTAGGTATTCATTATCACACGTGGAGTGAACAGCAAGCACGTGTCAACTTGATGAAGCGTTTAGGTGTAGTTCAGCAGCAAGCTGATTGGTTAATTGAGGATATCGTGCTTTATCCTGCGATGAGCTTTATTTTTATAAATTAGTACAGCGCTGCGCTCTATGGAGCGCAACGTCGACAGCGTTGGCTTGCAGGATCTGCAAGTAAACGTTCGTCATCAATTTTTTCTTCACAATCACAGCAATAGCCATACTGCCCAATATCGATTTGGCATAGTGCTGCTTCTAACTTTTCTATTCGAGCAATCAATATTTGATACTCAGAACCGAGATTATTTGCTGTCAGCTCTAACCAGTCTGAAGGGGGATTATCCTTGAGTTGCGATAGCAGTTGCTGATGATAGGCTTGATCAGAATTAGCCAGCATATCGAGTAAACGTTGTCTAACCTGCGCAAGTTCCGCAGATAACTTTGTTTGAATTTCAGTATTGTTCATCGCTTTTCTTCCAAGTGGGCAATACTGGTATTATCAAACAAAATCGATTTGCTAATTATGATTTGTATCAATACTCGGCGCTTTCGCGTACTTTCTTAGTACATCTGCAACTTCATCTTTGGCTTTTAGACGGCGGATCTCATCAAAAAGTGCGTTAGCTTGTGGGTATTGGCGTTTTAAATAGCCGAGCCACTGCTTAGTACGAGAAGCAAAATACTTTTCACATTTGCTCTCGTCTTGATGCATAGATGAATGAATAATGTGGTATATCACATGCTCCCATAACATCGGAGTGTAATGCTCGTTTTCTGCATGAGATTTTATTTGTTTTGCTAAATCAGGCATCGCTAATGAACCACGACCAAGCATTAAATCTTGGCAATGACTGCGCTTTTGACAAAGCATGGCATCTTCAACTTGCCAAATTTCGCCGTTAGCAACGACCGAAATATTTTTATCTTTGATCAACGGCGGGATTTTTTCCCAATATGCCGGTGGGTTGTAACCATCTCTTTTAGTTCTGGCATGAATAGCAAGACTTGAAGCACCAGCGCTAACAACAGCATCAACAATTTCTTGGCTATTACTATCATCATCAAAACCAAGCCTAATTTTGGCACTAACTTCATGGCAAGGGTCAACAGCATCACGTACGGTTTTAATAATTTCGTACATGTGTTCAGGATCTTTTAACAGTACCGCACCACCTTTACTTTTGTTCACTGTTTTAGCTGGGCAACCAAAATTTAAGTCGATACCATGCGAGCCTAGGCGTATTGCTTTGACGGCATTTGCTGCCAAAGCATCGGCAACTTGACCTAGCAACTGAATACGCACTGGCGTACCTGCACGGGTATAGCCACCTGTTTTTAGCTCAGGACAATAGCGATGAAACACGCGTTCGGGCAGTGTGTCTTCAACGACACGAACAAACTCTGTTACGCATAAATCAAATCCACCTAAATCAGTTAGGAGTTGTCGCATTTTAAAATCCACAACGCCTTCCATCGGTGCTAAAACTAGTCGCATGATACCTGTTAACTCATCAAAAATTAGGACGCGTATTCTAGCTGTTCTGGATTGTTTTATAAATCGTAATTTGCATTCTTGGCACTTTCAGAAAATAATTATAAAAATTTTGAAAGTAATTTTTAGTTCTCGGGTCTTGTTTAATAACCCTTTATAAAAAAGAGAGTCATCGAATGAACACAGTTAAGAAAAATTCAATTGCATTAACATTAGGTGCGGTTGTAGTAGGTGCGTCAAGTTTTGCAGCCACTGATGCCAGTGCAAACCCATTTGAATTTCAGCAAATGCAAGCAGGCTATCAACTAGATGCCGCAGAAGGTAAATGTGGTGAAGGTAAATGCGGCGGCGATAAAAAAGCCGAAAAAGAAGGCAAATGTGGCGAAGGTAAATGCGGCGCAGACAAAAAAGCAGCTAAAGAAGGCAAGTGCGGCGAAGGTAAA
>NZ_LJSO01000001.1:0-148068 GCF_001399985.1 Pseudoalteromonas sp. P1-8 | reverse complement strand
CGCAGACAAAAAAGCAGCTAAAGAAGGCAAGTGCGGCGAAGGTAAATGCGGCGCGGACAAAAAAGCAGCTAAAGAAGGAAAGTGCGGCGAAGGTAAATGTGGCGCAGACAAAAAGAAAGCTAAAGAAGGTAAGTGTGGTGAAGGAAAATGTGGTTCTAACCACTAAACGCTTATTTAGCTTTTAAAAGGGCCGTAAAGGCCCTTTTTAGTAGGAGGTAGTATGTTAAAAGAATCAGTAGCTGATTTTGGGCAGGTTGGTTTAGGTTTGCGCCGAGAAATGCTTGATGAAATGCTCATTGATGTTCCAAAACCCATTGAGTTTTTAGAAGTTGCACCAGAAAATTGGCTCAAGCTAGGCGGGCGTTTTGGAAAACAATTTAAACAGCTTACCGAACAACATGCCTTTGTATGCCATGGTTTATCGTTATCAATTGGCTCACCTGCAGCGCTTGATATTGACTTTGTGCAATCGCTTAAAACTTTCTTTAAAGAGCATAATATTCGTTTATTCAGCGAACACTTAAGCTACTGCTCGGGCGAAGGGCATATGTACGATTTAATGCCCATTCCGTTTACTGAAGATGCAATTAAACATGTGGCCTCTCGTATTAGGCAAGTACAAGATATTCTAGAGCAGCCAATTGCCATCGAAAATGTCTCTTACTATGGCGCGCCCGGCCAACAAATGACTGAACTTGAGTTCACTAATGCGGTGTTAGAAGAAGCGGATTGTAAACTACTGCTCGACGTGAATAACATTTATGTTAATTCGATTAATCATGGTTATGACGCAGAGCAATTCTTAGCGGCGTTACCAACAAAACGTATTGCCTATGGGCATGTTGCGGGCCACTACACTGAGGCAGAAGATTTACTGGTTGATACCCATGGTGCGCCAGTTATCGATCCTGTTTGGCAATTACTTGAAAAAGCTTATGAAGTTCATGGGGTATTTTCCACCTTGTTAGAACGAGATTTTAATATTCCGCCGATGAGTGAGTTATTAGCTGAACTGAAAACCATTGAAGCACTACAGCAAACAGCCAACAAACAAAACCAAGCAAGGGTGAAACACAGTGCCTAATCATTTTACCCAAGTGCAGCAAGCGTTTATGGCGCATATCCGCGACCCTCAGCAACATGCTAAGCCTAGCGATGTTGAAGAGCGCCGTATGGCGATTTATCGCGACTTATTTTTTAATAATGTGGATGGCTTTGTTAGCTCTGCGTATCCAGTACTAAAAAGTTTATATTCAGAGCAAGCTTGGCATGGCCTCGTTAGACAGTTTTTTAGCCAGCATGATTGTAAATCACCTTATTTTTTAGATATTGCAGGGGAGTTTTTGGCTTTTCTTGCTAATGACTATGAAGTGCAAAGCGATGATCCCGCGTTTATGTTAGAGCTAGCGCACTATGAATGGGTTGAGCTTGATGTATCGGTTGCTCAAGAGGTGGTAGAAGAAGTGAGCTTATCGGCTCATCAAGTGACAAGCTCTGCATTATTCTTAAGTTCGCTTGCGCGTAACTTGAGTTACAGTTTTCCTGTTCATACCATCAGTACAGATAATCAACCAAGTGAACCCGCGGCACAACCAAGTTACTTTGTGGTTTATCGTGATAGCGATGACGAAGTACAGTTTTTATCGACAAATGCGATGACTGCATTACTTCTTAATATCATAGAATCTCAGCCGGGTGCAGATTTAAATGATATATGCCAAGCAGTTGCAGAGCATGCGCCTCAATTTAGCCAAGAGCAGCTTTACCAAGGTGCGCTCAATACCTTAAGTGCCATGGCAGAGCGCGGCATTGTGGTGACTAATACATTGGTTTAAAAATCGGCTAAAGCTCTTTATTGATGAGGGTAGTTCGACTATTATGTGCGCCTTATTTTGTCGTGCTTAAATAAAGGTAGTAACTATGTCGAATGATAAAGACTTTAAAGATCCGTTCAATGCAACTTATTTCATTGCGTTTTTAGCTGTATTCGGTGGCATTGGCTGTCTAAACGCTATTCTTGGTTGGATCACTTCTTTATCTTAATCTGCGCAAGCAAATTTAAGACAATAGGCTGCATAATGCAGCCTTTTTTATAGTTGATATTTCTTGTTAAGTGATTAATTTCGAAACTTGCTACCGACTTTCTCCTAAGGTGATGTTATACTCTCGAGCTTTGTTAGATAAACTTTTTGAGCAGTATAATTATGACTCAAGCAACTTCAACGCTCATCAAACAGAGCATTGCAACGATCGCTGATTACCCAAAGCCGGGCATTATGTTCCGCGACGTAACAACTTTAATGGCTAATGCTGACGCATTTAAAGCAACTATCGACAGCTTTATCGCAGCATATAAAGACCAAGGTTTTACAAAAATCATCGGTACTGAATCTCGTGGCTTTATCTTTGGTGCACCACTTTCTTATGCACTAGGTATTCCATTCATTCCAGTTCGTAAACCAGGCAAACTTCCTCGCGAAGTGATTTCACAAAGTTACCAATTAGAGTATGGTGAAGATATTCTTGAGCTTCATACAGACGCAATTGTCCCTGGCGATAAAGTGTTACTGGTAGATGACTTACTGGCGACAGGTGGCACAATCGAAGCAACTGCAAAATTAGTTGCTAAACTAGGCGGTAACGCAACTGATGCCGCATTTGTTGTTTCTTTACCTGAGCTGGGTGGTGAGCAACGAATTGCTGATATGGGCATCAAAATCTTAAAGTTGGTTGAATTCGAAGGCGAATAATTAATGAGTTATCAGGTTCTAGCAAGGAAATGGCGACCACAAACCTTTCACGAGTTAGTGGGGCAGTCTCATGTTAAACAGGCATTAGTCAATGCGTTAACACAAAATAGACTCCATCATGCTTATCTCTTTACTGGAACCCGTGGGGTGGGTAAAACAACCATTGCACGTATATTCGCTAAAAGCCTCAACTGCGATAAGGGTATCTCTGCTGAGCCATGCGGCCAATGCTCAAGTTGTACTGACATAGAAGCAGGCCGTTATATCGATTTGTTAGAAATCGATGCGGCATCACGTACCAAAGTAGAAGATACCCGCGAAATCCTTGATAACGTTCAATACGCACCAACACGTGGTCGTTACAAGGTATACCTAATCGATGAAGTTCACATGCTGTCAAAGCACAGTTTCAATGCATTACTAAAAACATTGGAAGAGCCGCCAGAGCATGTGAAGTTTTTATTAGCGACAACCGATCCGCAGAAACTGCCAGTGACGATTTTATCGCGTTGCTTACAGTTTAATTTAAATGCTTTGTCGCAATCAGAAATTCATGATCAGCTTGCCCATGTTCTTAATCAAGAGCAGCTAAGTTTTGATGATAAATCATTGTCTATTTTAGCTAAGGCAGCCGATGGTAGTATGCGTGATGCACTGAGTCTTACAGACCAAGCAATTGCGCAAACCAATGGCAATATTAATCATCAGGCTGTGCAAACTATGCTTGGCTTGATGGATACTCAATATAGCCAAACCATGTTAGCAGCGTTATTGTGCCAAGATGGCGATGCATTACTTCAAGAAGTAAAAGCGGTCGTTAGCCGAAACCCTAACTTTGTAGCTTTGCTCGACGATTTAATTGCCCTGACGCATCTTATTCAGCTTGTGCAACTTGTGCCTAGTGCAGCGGCACTTGATGATACTAACCGAGATTTTATTGAGCAGGTGGCACAAACCACTGATGCACAGCAGATGCAGGTTTACTACCAATTGCTATTAAATGGTAAAAAAGATTTGCAATGGGCACCCGATGCTAAACTTGGCTTTGAAATGATCATGTTGCGACTGCTTGCATTCCAACCTACGCAATTTGCACAAAGCCAAATACCAACGAATACCCAGCAACAGGTTAAGCCAAGTGGTGCCGGTGCACTGCGTGATATTTTGAAAAAATCTACGGCGCAACGTGAACAAGCAGCTTCAGAGCAAGCACCAGTTGCACATAGCTCTGCACAGACAACTGCTGTTCCTTCAGAGCCTCAGCCAACACAAGCTGAGCCTATTCAAGCAGCCAAGGCAGAAACGGTACATAGCCATGAGCCTGCCCAGCAAGTTGAAGCAACAGCAGAAGAGCAGCCTGATGTTGGTCAACAGCCTCAGCAATCTGTTGAAACTGCAATGGCCGCTGAAGTTCAACCAGCGGCTCAACACCAAGAGCAAAGCCACTCAGAGCAAGTGCCTGCAGATGAGTACTCATCACCAGAGTATTCTTCGCAAGATTATATGGACGATCATGATGCGCAAATGGACCCATCACTTGCTGCGCAATACGATGATGTGATGAATAGCGCCTATGATCAGGGCTTTACTGCCAATGAAGCATCTGCGCCTCAGCAACAGCAAACTGCACCTGCACAATTACAACAGCAGCAAAGTCAGGCGCAGTCGGCCATTGCTCGTATTTTACAAGACCGCAATATTTCAGGTGCCGGGCGTTTAAGTGGTGCACCAACGCAAACTCATGCTAAAGCAGAACCACAGCCTGAAGCTGAGCCCAAAGCAGAGCCGCCAGCGCAACAAAGCACAGCCACGACCAATATTCAGTCTCAGCAGCAAGCAATGGCTGCTGAAGTAAAAAAGCCCATCCCCCAGCAAACGGGGGAGAGCAGTAGTAAAGTAAAAAAAGTCGACTTTCGAGAAAAGCATCAAACAATCACCGAAAACTTAGCGCCAGAGTTACTTGAGCAGATCAATCCACAAAAAGCGCCAGAGCCAGTAGTTGAAGAAGCCAGTATTCCGATACCTGATGATTTTGAAAGCCCGATCAGCAGTATTAAGTTTGCACACGAACAAGACGAATGGGCGTATTTAATTAAACGTATGGGGCTTGGTGGTCGCATGCGCCAATTTGCGCTGCATTCAATTTTTACCAAGCAGAATAATCAGTTGCACATTGAAGTTGATTCATCACAGCGCCATTTAGATAGCGCTGTGCTTAGACAAAAGCTCAATGCCGCATTAAGTGAAATTTACGGCCATAATGTTGAGCTTAGTATCGAGTTTGCTGATGGCGTAATTGATTCACCGTATTTGATTCAACAAAAAATTGATGCGGGACGTCATCAACAAGCGATTGATGTAATAAATAGCGATGAAAATATAGTGCAATTTCAACAGTTATTTAGCGCTATAATCGATGAAAACAGTATTCAGGCATTGTAATTAGTTACAATAGCCCTTATCTTCATGCCAATTAAAGTAGTTTAGAAAGAGAGACAGTTATGTTTAAAGGTGGAATGGGTAACATGATGAAGCAAGCGCAGCAAATGCAAGAGCGCATGCAAAAAGCCCAAGAAGAAATCGCAAACCTTGAAGTTGTAGGTGAAGCAGGTGCAGGCCTAGTTAAAGTAACTATGCTTGGTAACCACAATGTTCGTCGTGTTGAATTAGATGACAGCCTAATGGAAGACGACAAAGACATGATCGAAGATTTATTAGCGGCAGCGTGTAATGATGCAGTTCGTCGTGTTGCTGAAGAAACTCAAGAGCGCATGAGCAAAGTAACTGGCGGTATGCAATTACCACCAGGTATGAAAATGCCATTCTAAGTGATTTTGTATGCAACTATCTCCTAGTTTAACACAGCTAATTGAAGCGCTACGATGCCAGCCGGGCATAGGTCCTAAGTCGGCACAGCGCATTGCTTTTCATTTGCTTGAGCGTGACCGTCAGGGTGGTAAACAGCTTGGTCATGCATTAACCAAAGCAATGGATGAAGTAGGGCACTGTCAATCTTGTCGTACTTTTACAGAGCAAGCTGTATGCGATATTTGTTCAAGTGTTAAACGCCAAGATAGTGGTTTATTGTGTGTGGTTGAATCACCAACCGATGTACTCGCTATTGAGCAAACTGGTCAATACCAAGGTCTTTACTTTGTTTTAATGGGTCACTTGTCGCCAATTGATGGCATAGGACCAAAAGAAATTGGCCTTGATATTCTTGAAAGCAAGTTGCAACAAGGCGGCATTAATGAGGTGATCCTCGCGACCAATCCAAGTGTTGAAGGTGAAACCACAGCCCACTTCATTGCTGAGCTTTGTCATAAGTATCAGGTAGGTGCATCTCGTATTGCTCACGGTGTCCCTGTTGGTGGTGAGCTCGACTTACTCGATGGTATGACATTGATGCACGCATTTAGCGGACGACGCGCCGTAAACCAAAATTAATACCTGATATGGTATCAAAAGCCTGCTTTAAGCAGGCTTTTTTGTGTATAGCCCCCCAATTTAGCCGTAAATTTAAATTTTTGCCTTGAAGTTCAAAAAGCCTGCCCCATATAAAGAGTCATAGTGCAGATTAGACACTTTGTTAATTGGAGATTTACACAATGACTGCAGCACAAAAAGAAACATTAGGCTTTCAAACAGAAGTCAAACAATTATTAAACCTGATGATTCATTCTCTTTACTCTAATAAAGAGATTTTCCTACGTGAGCTTGTATCAAACGCGTCAGATGCGGCAGATAAATTACGTTTCCTTGCGCTTTCTAATGGCGATTTATACGAAAACGATGCGGAACTAAAAGTACGTATCAGTGCCGATAAAGAAGCAAACACGGTCACCATTACTGATAATGGTATTGGTATGAGCCGTGAAGATGTGATCAATTCACTAGGTACAATTGCAAAATCAGGCACCGCAGAATTTTTCCAAAACCTAACTGGTGACCAAAGCAAAGATTCACAATTGATTGGTCAATTTGGTGTTGGTTTTTACTCAGCGTTTATCGTTGCTGACAAAGTAACAGTACGTACGCGTAAAGCAGGTGAAAGCCAAGGTATTGAATGGCAATCTGCAGGTGAAGGTGAGTACACATTACAAGAGATTGATAAACCATCACGTGGTACCGAAATCATTCTTCACCTTCGTGAAGACGAAACAGAGTTTGCTGATGAGTTCCGTCTACGTAGCATCGTAACTAAATATTCAGACCATATTTCTATTCCAGTTGAGATGTATAAAGCAGAAGTACCTGAATCTGAAGGTCCTGACGGCGAGAAAATTCCAGCACAGCCAGGCGAGTGGGAAGGTATTAACCGCGCAACAGCACTATGGACTCGTGATAAGTCAGAAGTAACAGACGAAGAGTACAAAGAGTTTTATAAGCACATCGGTCATGATTGGGAAGAGCCACTAAGCTGGGCACATAACAAGGTTGAAGGTAAAACTGAATACACGAGCTTGTTATACATCCCGAAAAAAGCACCTTTCGATTTATGGAACCGTGAGCGTCAATCTGGTTTAAAACTGTATGTACAACGCGTTTTCATTATGGATGACGCTGAGCAGTTCATGCCAAGCTATTTACGTTTTGTGAAAGGTTTACTTGATTCAAACGACTTGCCACTTAACGTGTCACGTGAAATTTTACAAGACAACAAAGTAACGCAAGCAATCCGTAAAGGTTGTACATCGCGTGTACTTAAAATGCTTGAGCGTATGGCGAAAAACCGCGAAGAAGATTACCAATCTTTCTGGAATGAGTTTGGTCAGGTGTTAAAAGAAGGCCCAGCTGAAGATGCGGCTAACAAAGAAGCTATTGCTAAGCTATTGCGTTTCTCTTCTACACATACTGATGAAAGCACACAAAATGTATCGCTTGAGCAATATATTGAGCGTATGAAGCCAGAGCAAGACAAAATCTACTATGTAGTTGCTGATTCATTCGCTGCAGCGAAGAACTCACCACATTTAGAGATCTTCCGTAAGAAGGGCATCGAAGTATTGCTTCTAAGCGACCGTGTTGATGAGTGGATGATGAGCTACTTAACAGAGTTCAACGAAAAATCATTCCAGTCAATTACCCGTGGTGACTTAGATTTAGGCAACATGGATGACGAAGAAACGAAAAAAGCGCAAGAAGAGTCAGAAAAAGAAGTTGCTGGCCTAGTCGAGCGTATTAAAACAGCACTAGGTGATAACGTTAAAGACGTACGCTTTACGCACCGTCTAACTGACTCGCCTGCATGTGTTGTTGCTGATGAGCACGATATGAGCTCGCAAATGCAAAAGTTAATGGAATCAGTTGGTCAAACAGTGCCTGAGCAAAAGCCAATTTTTGAGCTTAACCCAGAGCATCAGCTTGTTAAACACCTAAATGTTGAACAAGACGAAGACAAGTTTGCTCAGTGGTCACAAGTACTTTTAGATCAAGCATTACTGGCTGAGCGCGGTACTTTAAAAGACCCTGCAGGCTTTGTAACTCGTTTGAACAAACTTATGCTAGATTTAAGCAAATAAGCGTTTTAGCTGAATGAGTTGGAAAAGGGAGCAAGGCTCCCTTTTTTATTGCCGCTAATATAGGCAATTGGTATAAGTTACTTGAGGTATAGCCTTAGTTGTGGAAGAATTCAGGCTCTAAAAACAAAACTCCACTGATCGACCATTTTTAAGATTAGTATCACACAGAGGACAATGATATGCGCATTATTCTTTTGGGCGCGCCGGGTGCAGGTAAAGGTACTCAAGCTCAGTTTTTGATGGACAAATACGGTATTCCACAAATTTCTACGGGCGATATGCTGCGTGCAGCAATCAAAGAAGGTACACCACTTGGTCTTGAAGCTAAAAAAGTAATGGATGCAGGTCAATTAGTATCTGACGAAATTATTATCGGTCTAGTTAAAGAGCGCATTGCTAAGCCAGATTGTGAAAAAGGTTTCTTACTAGACGGTTTCCCTCGTACTATTCCTCAAGCAGATGCAATGAAAGAGAATGGCGTGGTAGTTGATCACGTTATCGAATTTGACGTTGCTGATGAAATTATCGTTGAGCGTATGGGCGGCCGTCGCGTTCACCCTGGCTCTGGTCGTGTTTATCACGTTGTTTATAATCCACCTAAAGTTGATGGTAAAGATGACATCACAGGTGAAGACCTAATCATTCGTGATGACGACACTGAAGAAACAGTTCGTAAGCGTTTAGGTATTTACCACGACCAAACTAAACCATTAGTTGATTACTACCAAGCTGAAGCGAAAGCAGGCAACACTCAGTACCACAAATTAGACGGTACTCAAGCTGTTGAAGCTGTTAGCCAACAACTTGGTGAGCTTTTAGGTTAATAGCCTAATTGTTGACATAAAAAACCGCCGTTGGGCGGTTTTTTTGTGTCTGTCTCACTGCAAGTTAAATTGCGCTTTACAGTTTCTTTAATGCCGCAATAGCACTGTCGTAATCAGGCTCTTTTGAAAGGTTATCGACAAGCTGCTTGTAAACGATGTTATGTTCTTTATCGAGCACAAATACGGCGCGGGTTAACAAGCCCATATCTTTGATAATCAAACCGTAGTTCTTACCAAAGTCACGCCATACTGAGTCAGATAAAGTCACTACTTTGTCTATATTCTCCGCTTTACAAAAACGCTTCTGTGCGAACGGTAAGTCTGCGCTTAAGGTTAGCATTGCTACACTTGGGTATTCTGAAGCTACTTTTTCATTAAAGTGTTTGGTTTGAATACTACATACGCCAGTGTCTAAACTTGGCACAACGCTTAAAAGCACTGCTTGGCCTTGATAGTTGTCTAATGTGACGGGCGTAAAGCTGCCATCTACTACTTTAAAATTAGGCGCTTTTTGACCAACTTCAACACCTTGCCCTAGTAAAGTGACCGGCTTAGATTGGGCAGAAACCTTACCAGCATCTAAACTATTTTCTGATAAATCACCTGCATAACTAAACGTGCACACTGCACTTAATGCAAATATAAGTGGACGTAACATAATAAGATTCCTTCAAATTAACGCATTTAACATCAGTGTATTATACTCATGGGGTGGCTCCAAGGATTAGTACAATTTAAAATTGTAAATAACCAGTAGTTTGATTAACATGTGTTCGTGACCCTATTTTTTATATATAAAAATAAGAATAAAGTTGCTAGGCTAATTTGTGTCTAGTTAAAAAGTACGGATTTAGAGAGAGAGTATGTCAACATCGGTATTAGTTTGTGATGATTCAAAGTTAGCTCGTCGACAATTAGCACGCTCTTTACCCGATGATTGGGATATTAAAGTTGAGTTTGCTGAAGACGGTGTTCACTGTATTGAGCAAATCAAAAAAATTCAGCCTGAAATACTGTTTCTCGATTTAAACATGCCTGAAATGGATGGCTACGAAGTACTTCAAGCTATTCAAGAACAAGACCTACATGTTCTCACCGTGGTTGTATCTGGCGATATACAACCTAACGCTCACCAACGTGTGCTTGAGTTAGGCGCTATCGACTTTATTCAAAAACCTTGCTCTGCAGAAAAGCTTGCAAATATCATCGAGCACCATGGTATTAAAGATAAAGCCATGCGTGAGCGCCTTGCTAATAAGCTAGGTGAGCAAGTTGACCCTGATGTGCGTGACATCTATCAAGAGCTCACAAACGTGGCTATGGGGCAAGCAGGGGACTTATTAGCGCGTCTTCTTAATGTATTCGTAAAGCTTCCTATTCCTAATGTAAATGTATTAGAGGTAAATGAGCTCGATATGGCTTTACGCTCGATTGATGCGAATGCCACTACATCTGGTGTGTGCCAAGGTTTTATCGGTGGTGGTGTATCTGGTGAAGCCTTATTACTGTTAAATGATTCAAGTTTTAAAGAAATTGCGTCACTTATGAATTACGAAGGCGAGCTTAACGATAAAGTTGAGCTTGAGCTGCTGATGGATGTCAGCAATATTCTAATTGGCGCGATTTTATCAGGGCTTTCTAAACAGCTCGATATGCGTTTTAGCCAAGGTCACCCTGTGGTGCTAGGACAACATTGTGATGTGACCGATTTAGTAAAAGCCAATAAATCTCGCTGGCAACGAACGCTGGCGATTGAGATCAGCTATGGCATCGAAAATCACAATATTAACTGTGATTTGATGTTGCTGTTCACCGAGGACTCATTAAAAACCCTTAAGTACAAAGTAGCTTATTTATTAGAAGACTAAACTATGCCTGCAGCCGATTTTAATATGAATGAACTCCATTGGTTAATGGATATGTTTAATACCGTTGATGTAGGCCTAGTGGTGCTCGATAGAGACTACAAAGTATGCATCTGGAATGGGTTTATGGAAAACCATTCCGGCTTATTGCCAAGCGCGGTAAAAGATAAAGACCTGTTTGACTTATTTCCATCAATTGATGAAAAATGGTTTCGCAGCAAATCTGAATCTGTGTTCATTCTAAATAATCGCTCGTTTACTATTTGGGAGCAGCAGCCGTATATTTTCCGTTTTAAAAATTACCGTCCGATTACCGGTAAAGCGGATCATATGTATCAAAATGCCACTTTTATTCCGCTGACGACGACTACAGGTGAAGTATCGCATATCTGTATCATTATCTATGATGTAACCGATGAAGCGGTGAATAAAAAAGAGCTAGAAGAAGCCAACAGTAAGCTTGAACAAATGAGCCGTACCGATGCACTTACTAAGCTTACTAACCGTGGTTATTGGGAAGAAAAGCTACGCAAAGAATATATGCGCATTGTGCGCAGTGGCGGATGTAGCAGTTTGTTGATGTTTGATATTGACCACTTTAAAAAGGTGAATGATGAGCATGGCCATCGTGGCGGTGATGAGGCACTGCGTCATATTGCAGACTTACTACGTAAAACTCTGCGTGAAACAGACTTAGCAGGTCGCTATGGTGGTGAAGAGTTTGCGGTAACCTTGCTTGATACTGATCATGAGGGTGCGCATATCTTTGCTGAGCGATTAAGAACACTGATTGAGAACTCATCAATTTACTTTGATGGCAAACAAATTCAACTGACGGTCAGTATTGGTTTTGCCTGCTTCGACGAGAAGTTTGATCGCTACGAAAAGTGGGTTGAAGCAGCCGATAAAGCCTTATATCACTCAAAAGAAAACGGCCGTAACAAGGTCACAGCTTATACAGATTTATAAACAAACAAGGGGCAAATAAGCCCCTTTTTGATATTTATTTGATTAAGTTTGCGGATTAAACCCCAAGTGGCGGTAGAACAAGAATATCTGTTTTAAGTAGCTTCATGACTTTTTCGGCAGTATTACCAATTAAATGACCTTTAATACCCGTATTACCTACCGACCCCATAATCACTAAGTCTGCATTTAATTTAGCTGCAACACTTGGGATCACTTGCTCAACGACACCGGCTTTGATTTTAAGCTTGTCTTTTAAGTCGTGGGCTTCGATTAAGGTACGCTGTGCTACGGGTAGCTTTTCAAAGGCGTTAATTACTTGCTCGTCTGAAAATACAATGCCTAAATCACGTAAAAACGGCGATACATGTACGGTATAACAAGCGTAAAACTCGCTGTCGTAGTCTTTAGCATAGGCTAAGCCTGCTTTGATAATTGCTTCGTTTAAACAGTATTTAGTCGCCTTTTCGCTGCCTAAATCAAGGGCTGCCAGTACATTGGTATTGTTACGCCACTTGTTATCGGCGGCCAAATAAAGCGGTAGTGGACTAAAGCGAATAAGCTGCCAGTCTAGCTCTGTAAATTGCGTTTCTTCGTCGATGTGGCGAGTTTTAATCACCATTTCATAGTCTGACGTATCAAGCTCATTGGCTAGCCACTGTACTGGGCTTTCATGCCACAGGGTTTGCAAAGTATAGCTACCATCATTTAAATGCTCACTGATAAGTGGACCAAGTGCTGCACGGACTTTAGCGAGCTCTTTGTCTTGAATAGCGAGCGCTTCATCAGGTGGAATAGAGAATAAAATGTTATTGGTGTCTTCGTAGCTAAAAGCAACAATATCAATATGCTTCACGCCTTTGGATTTTTGCTTTGCATGTAATATAGACGTTTTAGCATCGGCTGTAGAGTCGATGATCACCAGTATTTTTTTATTCATTTTTGGCTACTCTGTTGTGTGTCGGGTATCACTGCTTGGGCATTCACCCAATAATGAAACTTCACCTGTTGCGGTTTCTTGTTCCAGTTTTACCTTAAAGCCCCATAGCCTGTAAAGGTGTTTTAACACTTCATCTTTTGATTTAGCTAACGGAATATTGTTATGCGGTACATAACGCAGAGTGAGTGAACGATCTCCTCTAATATCAACATTATAGACTTGAATATTTGGTTCGTGATTACTTAAGTTGTATTGTGCCGACAGGGTTTCACGAACCTGGTGATAGCCCATTTCATCATGGATGGCACCGACATTGAGAGTCGGCTCTTTTTCATGATCAATAATGGTAAACAACTTAAAATCACGAATAATTTTTGGCGATAAAAACTGGCTAATAAAGCTCTCATCTTTAAAGTTTTGCATTGCAAAGTGCAGGGTTTCTAACCAATCACTGCCGGCATACTCCGGAAACCATTTCTTGTCTTCTTCTGTTGGGTTTTCGCAAATACGGCGAATATCAACCATCATGTTAAAGCCAAGAGCATAGGGGTTGATCCCTGAATAATAATTGCTGTTATAGGGCGGTTGATACACCACATTGGTGTGACTTTGTAAAAACTCAAGCATAAAGGCATCGGTGAGCTTACCTTCGTCGTACAGGTGGTTCAAAATGGTGTAATGCCAAAACGTAGCCCAGCCCTCATTCATCACTTGAGTTTGTTTTTGTGGGTAAAAATATTGCGAAATTTTACGAACAATTCGAATTATTTCTCGTTGCCATGACTCTAGCAGCGGCGCATTTTTTTCGATGAAGTACAAAATGTTTTCTTGTGGCTCTTCTGGAAAACGACGCTCACGCTTTTTCGACTCTTGCTGCGAAGTAGGGATTGTGCGCCACAACTCGTTGACTTGCGATTGTAGGTAGTCTTCACGTTCTTGTTGGCGTTTTTGTTCTTCAAAAAGTGAAATACGTTGCGGGCGTTTGTAGCGGTCGACACCATAGTTCATTAACGCATGGCATGAATCAATCAGGTTTTCGACCTCGGTAATACCGTATTTCTCTTCGCACTTGGCAATGTAGTTTTTGGCAAATAATAAGTAATCGATAATTGAGCTGGCATCAGTCCAGGTCTTAAATAAGTAATTGCCTTTAAAAAATGAGTTGTGACCATAGCAGGCGTGGGCCATTACCAAGGCTTGCATAGGCAGGGTGTTTTCTTCCATTAAATAGGCAATACACGGGTCTGAGTTAATAACTATTTCATAAGCAAGGCCCATTTGCCCACGTTTATAGTTTTGCTCTGTTTGAATGAATTTTTTACCATACGACCAGTGGCTGTAGCCAATCGGCATACCCACACTCGAATAGGCATCCATCATTTGTTCAGCAGTGATCACCTCAATTTGATTCGGGTAGGTATCGAGTTTATAAATTTTCGCTACCCGTTCAATTTCAGTTTGATACTCTGTTAATAGATCAAATGTCCAATCAGGACCGTCGCTAATACGTTTATCGGCCATACTTTACCTCACTGGCAAGGCTATGCGGCGCCTTGCTGCTGACGATTCTTTTTAAATAATTCACGGAAAATAGGGTAAATGTCCTCAACGCCACGAATGTGCTGCATGGCAAAATTGTCGTGGGTTTGCACTATTGATTGATACTCTCGCCATAAACTTTGATGAGCACGAGCGGTAATTTCGATATAGGCGTAATAGCGCACCGCCTTTAACAGCTTATTACGTAAAATTTCGCCACAGTTTGGCGAATCATCAGCCCAGTTATCACCATCAGAGGCTTGCGCTGCGTAAATATTCCACTCTTCAGGGTTATAACGTTCAGCGATTATTTCGTTCATCAGTTTTAATGCACTAGATACTATGGTGCCACCCGTTTCTTGAGAATAGAAAAACTCTTGCTCATCGACTTCTTTCGCTTGGGTATGATGGCGAATATAGACAACCTCTATATTTTTGTAGCTACGAGTTAAAAATTGATAAAGCAGAATATAAAAGCGTTTTGCCATGTCTTTCGTTGCTTGATCCATCGAGCCAGACACATCCATTAAACAAAACATGACTGCTTTGCTTGTTGGGTGTGGTTGCTTTTCATAATTACGAAAACGTAAGTCGTAATTATCAATAAAAGGCACTGCTTTAATGCGGTTTTGCAACTCCTCAATTTGGCGTTCAAGTAAGGCAATTGCCGCCTTGTCTGGCTGCTGCTCAGCTTGTAGCAGAGCGAGCTGGCCTTCAAGCTCAGCAAGGTGACGTTTTTTGCCTGCAGTCATCGCCACTCTGCGAGCAAGCGAGCCTTGCAATGAGCGAACAATATCAATATTGCTTGGCATGCCGTCGTTACAAAAACCAGCGCGATGGGTTTTCATTTGCACCAGTTTATCGAGCTGGTTTTGTTGCAGGTTAGGCAGCTCAAGATCTTCGAACAATAAGTCTAAGTATTCATCTTTTGAAATAGAGAATACAAAGTCGTCTTGTCCTTCACCAGAGTCACTGGCTTCACCTTCGCCACTACCACCACCTTGACCGCCCCCTTGCGGGCGCTTGATTTTGTCGCCCGTAGAAAACTGGTCATTGCCTGGGTGGATCTGTTCACGGTCGCCACCACGTCCTTGATGAAAAATTGGCTCACTGATATCACGTTGCGGAATAGAGATACTCTCGCCGCTGGTGGTATCGGTTACGCTGCGCTTATTAATGGCATCAGATACCGCTTCTTTAATCTGTTTTTTATAACGCCTGATGAACCGTTGACGATTCAAGGTACTTTTGTTTTTTCCATTCAGGCGTCGGTCAATAAAATGCGCCATAACAACCCCCTTAAAACAAACGTTTTTTACTGCGATTTTCTAACGCGTAAATACCATTCAGAAAGTAAACGTACTTGTTTTTGGGTATAGCCTTTCTCAACCATAC
The DNA here is from genome assembly GCF_001399985.1 of Pseudoalteromonas sp. P1-8. Lineage (NCBI taxonomy): Bacteria > Pseudomonadati > Pseudomonadota > Gammaproteobacteria > Alteromonadales > Pseudoalteromonadaceae > Pseudoalteromonas > Pseudoalteromonas sp. P1-8. The sequence goes on along the minus strand of NZ_LJSO01000001.1, from coordinate 132,267 downwards.
GATTGACAAAGTCTTCGTGTTTTTTCTGATCTTCTGCAGAGGTTTTCGCATTGAAGGAAATAACCGGCAGCAGATCTTCGGTATTTGAGAACATTTTCTTCTCAATAACTGTGCGAAGTTTTTCGTAGCTGGTCCAAAGCGGATTCTTGCCTTGGTTGTGGGCACGCGCCCGCAGTACGAAATTAACTATCTCATTACGGAAATCTTTAGGGTTTGAAATACCCGCAGGTTTTTCAATCTTCTCAAGCTCTGCGTTAAGCGCAGCACGGTCAAATAACTGGCCAGTATCTGGGTCGCGGTATTCTTGATCTTGGATCCAGAAATCTGCATAAGTGACGTAGCGGTCAAAGATGTTTTGCCCATATTCTGAGTAAGATTCTAAATAGGCTGTTTGTAACTCTTTCCCGATAAACTCTACATACTGAGGAATGAGGTATCCTTTTAAGTGGCTTAAGTAACGCTCTTCAACATCGGCGGTAAATTGCTCTCGCTCAATTTGCTGTTCAAGAACATAGAATAAGTGCACTGGGTTGGCTGCCACTTCAGTGGTATCGAAGTTAAATACCCGCGATAGGATCTTAAACGCAAAGCGGGTAGAAAGCCCTGTCATGCCCTCATCAACACCCGCGTAATCGCGGTATTCTTGATACGACTTCGCTTTCGGATCGGTGTCTTTTAAGCTTTCGCCGTCATAGACCCGCATTTTTGAATAAATACTTGAGTTTTCTGGCTCTTTAATACGCGAAAGAGTGGTAAATTGTGCCAGTGTTTTTAATGTCCCCGGTGCACAAGGGGCATCATGTAATTCACTGTTTTCGAGTAGTTTATTGTAAATTTTAACTTCTTCAGATACACGTAAACAATAAGGCACTTTGACGATGTAAACACGGTCTAAAAATGCTTCATTGTTTTTGTTGTTCTTAAATGTTTGCCACTCAGATTCATTTGAGTGAGCTAAAATCATGCCATTGAACGGCAGGGCACTAATGCCTTCTGTGCCGTTGTAATTGCCTTCTTGCGTTGCTGTTAGCAGTGGGTGTAGCACCTTGATTGGCGCTTTAAACATTTCCACAAATTCCATTAAGCCTTGGTTTGCTAAACAAAGTGCACCTGAGTAGGCATACGCATCAGGGTCGTTCTGTGCAAAGTGCTCAAGCTGGCGAATATCTACCTTACCAACTAACGCTGAAATGTCTTGATTGTTTTCATCGCCGGGCTCAGTTTTCGCAATCGCAACTTGATTTAAAATAGATGGGAAGCGCTTAACCACTCTAAATTGGCTAATATCACCATTAAATTCACTTAAGCGTTTTGCGGCCCACGGTGACATCACTGTTTTTAAATAACGCGGTTTAATGCCGTATTCTTTTTCTAAAAGCTCTGCGTCTTCATTTGGGTCAAATAAGGCTAAAGGGTGGTCGTTAACAGGCGAGCCTTTAATTGAGTAAATAGGTACCTGCTGCATTAAGTATTTTAGCTTTTCAGCAATGGATGATTTACCGCCACCTACTGGGCCAAGTAAATACAGTACTTGCTTACATTCTTCTAAGCCTTGCGCAGCATGTTTTAAATAAGAGACGATTTGCTCAATGGCATCTTCCATACCATAAAAATCGTGAAATGCAGGGTAGCGTGCGACTACGCGATTAGAAAACAGCCTGCTTAAGCGCGCATCGGTTGAAGTGTCGATAATCTCCGGCTCACCGATGGCCATTAATAGCCGCTCAGGTGCGCTGGCATAAGCTGATTTATCCTTCTTACAGATCTCGAGAAATTCCTCAATACTGTATTCTTCTTCTTGCGCTGCTTCGTATCGTGATTGGTAATGCTCAAAAATACTCATAGAGACCTCCGAAAACCCGCTAAAATGACGTGTAATTAGATTAAGAGAAAAGCAAAGGCTAATTAAAGCTTAGTCACGATTTTGAATTTTTGCGCAAGAAAATTAAGAATTTAATTGAAAAAAGCTCATCTTGATTACGCTTTTTGGCTGAGGGCTTGGCTGCGACTTAGAAGGGGCGTGCACTGGCAATAAAAAAGACGCCGAAGCGTCTTTTTTTGATTACTGCTAGTAACAGAAGATTAAGCGAAGTTAGCGTTCGCGAAGTCCCAGTTAACTAATGCCCAGAAACCTTTTAGGTAATCTGGACGAACGTTACGGTAATCGATGTAGTAAGCGTGTTCCCAAAGATCCACTGTTAGGATTGGAGTAACACCTTCATCAGTTAAAGGCGTTGCAGCATTTGATGTGTTAACGATATCAAGTGTGCCGTCAGCTAGTTTAACTAACCAAGTCCAGCTTGAACCGAAGTTGTTTACTGCTTTGTCGTTTAACGCTTCTTTGAATGCGTCGAAAGAACCCCATTTAGCGTTGATCGCGTCAGCGATTGCGCCTGTAGGCTCGCCACCGCCGTTTGGAGATAGGCTGTTCCAGTAGAACGTGTGGTTCCAGATTTGTGCAGCATTGTTAAATACGCCACCTTCTGAAGAACATACGATTTCTTCTAGAGATTTGTTTTCGAATTCTGTGCCTGGGATCAGACCGTTTAATTTCACAACGTAAGTGTTGTGGTGTTTACCGTGGTGAAACTCTAGAGTCTCTTTTGAAATATGTGGCTCTAATGCATCGATTGCGTATGGTAGTGACGGTAGTTCAAATGCCATTTTTTATCTCCATCTTCTTGGTTGATAGTCCACTCAGTTATAGGTAATAGCAAGGTAAACAGCGTACTTCCCTATACCAAGTGGTATTATAGTGTTACTATAATTGTTGAGTATTTTACTCAAGTTTTAGCAAACAGCAATGCTATTGCTAAAGACTATTTAAAATTGTGGCTACGAATGCCGATTTTAAGTTATATATCTGAGGCCACAGTGAAACTTTTTCAAGGCCAATGTAGTAAGCCAATGTCTTTTTTGAGGTTGTAAATGGAAACCATCGATAAAATTAAACAGCAAATTTCTGAAAATCCTATCCTTCTTTACATGAAAGGATCACCAAAGTTACCTAACTGTGGTTTTTCTTCACAAGCATCACAAGCACTTATGGCGTGTGGTGAGCAGTTTGCTTACGTTGACATTCTACTTAACCCAGATATCCGTGCAGAGTTACCTGCATACGCAAACTGGCCAACATTCCCACAACTATGGGTAGAAGGCGAGCTTATCGGTGGTTGTGACATTATCATCGAAATGTTTCAACGTGGTGAATTACACCCACTAATCACTGAAACAGCAGCAAAGTACAAAGAAAAAGACGCTGAATAATTATATTTAGTGTAGAAAGAAGCCGCTGATTGCGGCTTTTTTTATATCAAATTTATCAAGCTGGCAGCAAAACATGCACGCTTAATCCACCTTGCTCGCGGTTATGCAAGCTAATTTGCCCGTGGTGCGCTTCAACTATTTCTCTGCAAAGTGCTAACCCTAGGCCACTTCCTGTTGCTTTAGTGGAGTAAAAGGGAATAAGTGCGTTAGCCATTACAGCTTCACTCATGCCTTTGCCTTTATCACTCACTGTGATGTGTGTGCCACTTGCTTCTTGTTGCACAGTTAAGCTGACATCTTCGGGGTTTGAACCCGATTCATAGGCATTTTTTAATAAGTTTATAAGTAATTGTTCGAGCTGAGTGTGATCAGCGTCAGTTGTCACTCGCTCATCAAGTGATACTTCAACCTGCCACTGACTTTTTAATTGCTCAACCAGCGTCGGCCAGTTAATCGTTGATAGTTGAGGGGTGGGTAACTTGGCAAATTTACCATAGCCTTGCACAAACTCATTAAGGTGTTTTATGCGGTCTTCAATGGTGGTAAATACCCGTTTTAAACGTGGTTCATCGACTTCTTTCGTTAATAGTTGCGCGCTATGAAGCATCGACGACATTGGCCCTAGGGAGTTGTTAAGCTCATGGCTAATAATACGAATAACTTTTTTCCATACCTCTACTTCTTGGCGGCTTAGTTCACGGGTCAGTTGTTTAAAAACATAAAGTTGATGAAACTGATTATTAAGTAATAATCGGCCTGTTGCCATATGCCAAGTTTGTGATTCTTGATCTGCTTTGTCGAGGGTAAATAAACCATCAACGCCTTTGTGAATCGCACGCGTTAATTGCTCGCAGCTTGAATCTAATAAGTTCTCTAGCTTGGCGCCTTCAAGGGCTGATTTAGCATCAAGTAAGCTGCGGGCACTGTGGTTGCTATAAACAATAAAGCCTTGGTCGTTAGTCAAAATCACGGCTTGTGGGGAGCTTTGCAGTACTTTGTCGAGCATCAACTCACGCTGATAAATCCATTGTTTTTCTTGGCGAAGCTGTTTTGCGGTTTGGTTATAAAGCCGGCATAAATCACCTAGCTCATCACTGCCATCATAGGCCAATAATGTGGCCAGCTCACCATCTTTAAAATTAAGCAACCCGGTTTCCAGCGAGTTCATGCCATCAATGAGCGGAGCTGATAATTGCGCAGCAAAAAATCCGCTGATCAAGGCGCAAGCGAGCAGGGCTAATAAGCTGTAAAGCAAGCTTATGCCCGCAAAATAACAAACCAATATAAGCGGCAATGCAGAAGCAGCAATACACAAAGTTATGATTTTATATCGAAACGAAAAACGCATTAGTATTCAATCTTAAATTTATCAAGCCTGCGATAAAGCGCTTGGCGGCTTAAGCCAAAATGGCGAGCCACTTTAGCAATCACACCTTTGTACTCGCGCATGGCAAGTTCAATCTCTTGTTTGTTAGGCTCTGCTCTTGTTTGTGTTGGGCTGTTTGTTTCAACTTGTAAGCCAAAATCAGCAAGCTCAATCACCCCTGTGGGTTTTAAAACGCCAGCACGTTTACAGGCATTTTCAAGCTCACGAACATTACCCGGCCAGCTATGGGCGAGCAGGGCTTTTTCTGTACTAAGCGACAGTGTGCGCTCAGGTAAAAAGTGTGCGACCAAAGCTAAAATATCATCTGGGCGATGGGCAAGGCTTGGTAAATTTAACTCAATAACATTTAAGCGGTAGTAAAGGTCTTCACGAAATTGACCTGCTTTAATTGCATGGCTTAAATCTTCATTGGTTGCTGAAATCACCCGCACATTCACTTTACGTGTTTGTGTTGAACCTAAACGTTCAAATTCACCAGTTTGTAAAATGCGTAATAATTTCATTTGCCCAGAAAGTGGTAAGTTACCAATTTCGTCTAAAAATAGGGTGCCACCATCGGCCGCTTCAAAACGACCAATGCGCTGTTTAGTAATACCTGTATAGGCGCCAGCTTCGGCACCAAATAATTCAGCCTCAATAAGCTCGCTTGGTAAAGCACCGGCATTAACAGTGATAAAGGGTTTATCAGCTAATAATGAATTGGCCTGTATTATTTGCGCAATGCGCTCTTTACCACTGCCGTTAGGGCCTGTGATCAACACTGAAATATCTGATTTAGCAACTTGAATCGCAAGATTAACAATGTGCTCCATAGCGGTACTTTTATAAACCAAGCCTACTAAATTTGCTTGTTGTACAGATGCGTCACGTTCTTGCTGGTGGCGGGTAAAGGTTTCGTTTTGTTGTTTTGCTTTACCCAGCTCGATTAGGTTATTTACACAAGTAAGTAGCTTGGCATCGTCCCATGGTTTTGGTAAATAATCAGCCGCCCCAGCTTTGACAAGTTCAACGGCAGTAGAAAGCTCTGTCCATGCGGTGATCAAAATAATCGGTAGGTGAGGATTAATGTCTCGTAAGGCATAAAAAAGTTTTTTGCCTTCTTCGCCGGAAGTGGTGTCGGCGGTGAAATTCATGTCTTGAATAACAAGCGCAATACGTTGGTATTGTACGGACTGAATTGCCTCAAACGGGTTACTTGCTGTAACAACATCAAAACCGTGAATTTCGAGTAATAACGACAATGCATCCAAAATGGCTGGGTTATCGTCGACGATCAGTATTTTTTCCATATTATTGTTTTAGTTATTTTCCTAATAAGGGTGCAAGATGAATGCTACACTGTAAATCCAGTGTAGCATAGGTTGGGAGAACTAAATTGTTCGAGTTGCAATGCTCGGTGAGATATTCGCAGCCCGTTTTGCAGGGGCAAGTACCGCTAATAAACTCATAACAAACACTGCCAGCGCAGTAGCAAGTACGTAGCTAATATCAAGCTGAGCAATTGAAAAGTGCTGCATCAGTAATTGCCCTAAATACACGGCAGCAATCACACCAATCACTAAACCAACTATACATATCATGGCGTTTTCAACTAAGAAGTAGCTAATGATGGCAGATTTTCTGGCGCCTAAAGCGCGGCGAGTGCCTATTTGTTTAGTACGCTTGCTAATATTGAACAGCGTTAGGCCGAAAATACCCAGGGCCGTCACCAACACTAAAATAGTAATAAGTACAATCAGCATGCGCATCATTAATGTATCTTCTGCCATGTATGACTCTTTATCGTCATCTAAGCCACGAATGCGAGAAATAACACGTTTGTTGTAGTTTTTCAGCATGGCTTCTTCAACACGGTTCATGACCGATTGACGTTGACCAGGCTCTGTTCTAACCACAAAGCGTGCATTTGTACCAGGTTTAATAAAAGGCAGCAGTGCTACGTTATCTGGGCGGCTGTCTTTAAGCCATGGGCCCTTCATAAGATCAATTACACCAATTATTTTCATTGGAATATCACCAAAATAGACTGTTTGGCCTAAACCATTGCCGTCAGGGAACAGCTCATCGAGTAGAGTTTTAGTGACAACGGTTACTTTTGAAAGCTCATCATAGTTATCGGTGACGATCACTTCGTCTTCGGTGTAGTTACGCCCAGCAACGAGTTTAACGCCATAGGTATTGATACCATGCTCATCGATAAACATGTATGAAGTACGGGCTGATTTACTCTCTTCAGGTGCTGGCTTTAAACTAAAATCTGACGAAGAACCACTGCCCGAAAGCGGTGTGTTACTCGAATAAGCAGCATCGACTACCCCAGGTATTTGACGAAGCATGGCTTCATCAAGCTCATATTGCTGAGACGGTGACACATCTTTGCCAAACATCATGACATTAAAAACGAAAATGTCTTGTTCAGGGTAGCCGGTTTCTTGGCTTAAATAGCTAACTCTGTCTTGGATAATAAACGCCGCATTACTAACAATGGCAGTGGTGATGGCAATTTGGATCAGTAATAAAATGGCGCCAACTTTTGAGCGGCATAAGGCGTGAAAGATAGGTTTAATTTCTAACATGGGTGTCTTCCTTATTGGCTCTTAAGATAAATAGCAGGGTTGGTTTTACATACCAGCCAAGCAGGGTATAGACCCGCTATCACACAGGTGCTAATTGCAATCACCGGTGCGCTAAGTAGCATGGTTAAGTCCATTGTGGCTAAGCTTTGGTAGTAGCTATAGCTTTGACGTACGCCTAACAAACCTACTTGCGCCAATATAATACCCAAGATGCCACCTAAGAAACCTAACATCGCTACCTCAACAATATGTTGAAAGAATATTTGACGTTTACTGGCACCTAATGCACGGCGCACACCGACTTCAGGAGCACGGCGTAAGAATTTCGCTAGTAATAAACCTAAAATGTTGGCAAGGCATACCGCTAAAAACATAAAGCTAAGGCCAACCAGAATTTCGTTGTCTTCGCTAACGACATTGTTGTACTGCATCCACTCATTTACATCGCGTAAGGTGGCAGTTAATTTTTCACGGTTAAAACGACCTAGCTTTTGTTGCTCTTGCATATAGGCCATTAAAAAGTCTTGGTAAGCTTGCTTTTCTGCAGGAGTTTTTAGTTCAACCCAAAATTGTAACCACACCATTTCAGAATTGAGCTTGTCGTTAAAGGTATTGGTTTTTTCGTGCTTCCAACCATTAGTATTACCCCAGTTTTCAAGCTCTCGGGCTTTCATTAGGCTAAATGGTAAAAATAGTTGCTCGGTCTTATTAAATGCACCGTTGTTCAGATCATAATATTTGGTGGTGATATCCCAATCATCAATCACGCCAATAACTTCGTAGCTGGCATCATCAAGGTACACCATTTTGCCTACTGGGTTTTCACCTGCAAATAGCTTATCGTTTAATTCTTTATTGATCACCACAACAGGGGCGGCATCGGCTTCTTGTTGCGCACTCCAGACCCCACCGTAAATAAACGATAGGTTAAACATCTCGAAAAAATCAGGGGTGGTTAGGCGAGCTTGACCAATAAATGGTTTTACTTTGTCTGAGTCTAAATAAACCGAAAAACCCGTTCTAACCATAGTGACACGTTTACCACCTGCTTTGGCCTGGTTGAGGTTAACGGCATCTTGATAGGTTAATTGCAGTGGCATATTATCGACTGTCCACCACGTACGGCCTTCATCCATGGATTGTAACTGCACAGAATAAAGGTCGCTACTTTTTTCAGGAATAGGGTCTGCCGACATCATGTGATACACAGATAAACTTGTCATGGTAACGCCAATACCAATAGCAATGGCCAATACCATTAAAAAGCTCACAAGTGGCGTGCGCTTAAAGCTGCGCCAGCTCAAATCTAAATAATGAAGGAACATGGTTACACTCCAGCCGCTTTAAGGTTTTGAGTGCCTTGATACAAGGTGAAGTCAGCTAGTTGGCCATCAACAACTTGGATGTTACGTGGTGCTCTGCGGGCAAGCTCTGGATCATGGGTAACCATGATGATAGTTGCACCATCCCGGTTGATTTGTTCAAGTAGCTCCATCACTTGACGGGCCATTAAACTATCTAAATTACCAGTTGGCTCATCGGCAAGTAAAAAGCGCGGTTCACCAGCAAGGGCTCTGGCAATAGCAACACGTTGTTGTTGACCACCAGAAAGTTGTTGCGGTAAATGTTTAGCGCGTGAAGCTAAACCAACTTGCTCTAGGCATTGCTCAATTCGGCGCTTACGCTCGGCGGCTTTGATACCGCGATAACGCAGAGGGACTTCAATATTTTCATAGAGGTTCAAATCTGGAATAAGGTTGAAGCCTTGGAAAATAAAACCAATTTTTTGATTACGTAAGTCAGCACGCTGGTTGTCGTTGAGCTTACCCACATCAATACCGTCTAACATGTATTGGCCTTCGCTAAATGGTTCTAACATACCGGCGATGTTTAAAAATGTGGTTTTACCTGAGCCACTTGGGCCCGTTACGGCAATAAATTCACCTTCTTCAACTTGTAGATTAAAGTCGCGAAGGGCATGCGTTTGTACCATATCTGTTTGATACACTTTGCTGATGTTGTTCATTGTAAGCATGTTGATTATTCCTTTTATTTGTTAGCGTAAAACCAGTGTGGGAGCTTTTTTAAAGCGATCGTAGTTTGAGATAATTAACTTATCGCCAGGCTCTACACCTTCAATTATCTCGACAGCATTGATACTGCTTGCACCGGTTTTTATATCGATTAAATAAGCCATGTCACCATCAATTTTATAAGCATGGGTGCCACCTTGTTGTAAGAATGCGCCGCGTTTCACTTGCAATACATCGTCGCGATTCTCTAGTAAAATACGTGCGGTTAAGCGTTGGTTTTGGCGAATGCCAGAAATCTCATTGTCAAAGCGTACGCGGGTTGTGACCTCGCGATTATTTACTTCAGGTGATATAGCCGATAGCGTGCCTGTGACATGACGAGCACCTAAAGTAAGCTCAACTTGCATACCAAGACCCAGCTCATTGGCGTAGCTTTCTGGTACTTGCAGTTCTGCTTCAAAGTTACTTAAATCGACCAATGTCATTAATGGTTGGCTTTGTGTGACCGCTTCTTTTTGTTGCACTAATAAGTTACCCACAATGCCGCTTACACTCGCGGTAATAGTGAGTTCATTTACTTGTCTGAGTAAGTCATCAACAATTAGTTGCTGACGTGCCAGATCACGCTCTGCTGCTTTTAGCTCAAATGCGAGGGTATCTTTAGCTAAGCTGACTTCTTGCTCGGCGTGCTTATATGAAAGCTTGGCACGGGCTAAGTCATCAACGGCTTTTTCTAAATCTATTTGGCTAATTAAATGTTTCTCGATTGAGATTTTAGCTCGGCGGTTTTCTCTATCTGCGGCATTTAACTCAACTTGCGCTAAATCTAGCGCTTTAGTCAGGCTCAACTTTTGTCTGCGCGCTTCAAGTTGCTTGCGTTGTAACTCGCCTTCTAATCGCGCTAATACTGATTGTTGCTGTTTTAGTTCGTTAGTCAGCTCAGGGCTGGTTACGGTTGCGATCACTTCATTTACTTCAACGCTATCACCGGCTTTTACTTTTAAATCGACAAAGCCGCGTTCTGGGCTGTAAACCTTTGGCGCATTAGCTGCAACGATTTTACCGCTCGCTGCCACATCTCTAGTAAGTGTCTTTTGGCTTACTTCACTAATTTGTAGGCTTGCTGCATCAACCGAAATGCTGCCATCGTTACTGGCAAACAATGCTTGAAAGCCGAGCGCACCAACAAGTATTACACCTGCAGCTATTATAAGTGGCTTTTTAATGGTGTTTTTCTTAGCCACGGTAATATCTTGGGCACTGGTATCCTTAATCATCATAACTCCTTACGATTCTCAAAACACACAATCATGAAGCCAACGGCAAGCATGGTAAGTGGAGAAGCCATAAACAAACTGATAGTGAACATTTTGAAATCCTCAATTTCGCTGATGTCTTATCTATACCAGTAGCATGCCAATTTTTAATATATTGATTTTTAATGATTTTATTTTTGAAGAATGGATTGATGTCTGTCCGCGGACAGAAAAAGTGTCCGCAGCGGACACTTTTAGATTGCTTATTGTTGACGCAAGGGTAAAGAAACTCGGTCATTGCGACTAAGGTAGTCTGCTCAGATACATAGTTTGTAACTATGCTAAAGCCAAGAGTAAATAATGATGCAGTTAGGCTAGGCGACACCCCGTAAAAAACTGCATTGATATTCATAATGTGAATAATTATTCAAAATAAAGCGCAGTTTACGTTAACGTAAAGCGGCGGGTTTTTAGATTGTTTTTTTACAAGTTGTTAAATTTGACACCAGTGTCATAAAAAAATAACGGGTAAAATGCGACTAAATGTAAAAAAATAGCATAGAATTTAAAAAGTGCTTTAAGTGAGAAATATTCATGAATATGAATATGTATTCAAAACTCTATTGACTCATGAGGTATTTGGCGATAGTTTTGTTCGTCTGCTAGCACTGTCACAAAAGACTGAACCGCTAGTCGTTGTAGCAAGGGGAGGGGTCTATGTTATACGACTCAAAATTAGAAAAAGATAATTGTGGCTTTGGCTTAATAGCCCAGGTCAATGGTCAGGCGAGTCACCGCTTGATTCGAACAGCAATCACTGGCTTAGATCGCATGGAACACCGTGGTGGTATTTCTGCTGATGGTAAAACAGGTGATGGCTGTGGTTTATTAATGCAAAAACCTGATAGCTTCTTTCGTGCTATTGCCAGCGAACATGATTGGCATCTAGGAAAGAACTACGCCGTTGGCATGGTATTTTTAAATGCTGATCCTGTACTTGCGCAAACAGCTAAAGATGTGTTGAGTGAAGAACTCGAAAAAGAAACCTTGAGCATTCAAGGCTGGCGTGTAGTACCTACCGATGCATCATGTTTAGGGCCAATTGCAAAAAAACAACTACCCGGCTTTGAACAAATTTTTGTAAGCGCACCAGAAGGCTGGCGTCCAAAAGATTTAGAACGTCGTTTATATGTAGCGCGTCGTCGTGCTGAAAAGCGCCTCGTAAATGATGAACATTTTTATATTGCCAGCTTATCTGGTTTAGTTACTGTCTATAAAGGCTTAATGATGCCTGTAGACTTACCTAACTTTTATTTAGACCTAGCTGACATTCGCATGACCAGTGCGATTTGTGTATTTCACCAACGTTTCTCTACTAATACACAACCTCGTTGGCCACTGGCGCAACCATTCCGCTATTTAGCGCATAATGGTGAAATTAATACGATTCAAGGTAACCGCCAATGGGCTCGTGCCCGTGCGTATAAGTTTGCCTCACCACTTATTCCTGATTTGCAATCAGCAGCACCATTCGTTAACGAAAGCGGCTCAGACTCTTCTAGCTTAGATAATATGCTTGAGTTGTTCTTAGCCGGTGGCATGGATTTATTCCGTGCAATGCGTATGCTTGTGCCGCCAGCTTGGCAAAAAAACCGTGCTATGGATGATGACCTACGTGCATTCTACGACTTTAACTCAATGCATATGGAACCATGGGATGGCCCCGCTGGTATTGTAATGTCTGACGGTCGTTTTGCCGCTTGTAACCTTGACCGTAACGGTTTACGCCCTGCGCGCTATGTCATCACTCAAGATGGTTTTATTACCCTTGCCTCAGAAGTAGGTATTTGGGACTACGCGCCAGACGAAGTGGTTGAGAAAGGCCGTGTTGGCCCTGGTGAGTTATTAGTTATTGATACTCATCAAGGTAAAATTTGGCATTCAGATGAGATTGACCAAGATCTTAAGTCACGCCATCCATATAAAGCATGGCTTGAAGCTAACGTTAAGCGTTTAACGCCATTTGAACAGTTATCTGAAAAAGATGCGGGTAACCGTTCATTTGATGACGAAACACTGCTTAAGTATCAAAAAATGTTTGGCTACACCAACGAAGAGCTTGATAGCGTTATTCGTGTAATGGGTGAAAATGGTCAAGAAGCAACGGGTTCAATGGGTGATGACACACCATTTGCGGTACTGTCAGAAGGTCATCGTTCACTGTTCGATTACTTCCGACAAAAATTTGCGCAAGTAACTAATCCACCGATTGACCCACTTCGTGAAAATCACGTTATGTCACTGGCAACTTGTATTGGTAGTGAGCAAAACGTATTTAACGAAACAACCGGCCACGCTAAGCGTTTACAGTTTGAGACGCCGATTTTGATGTACGCTGATATGCAACAGCTGATCAATGCTGACGATGAGCATTACAGCTACTGTAAAATTGATATCACTTACACGTTGGAAGAAGGCTTAGAAAACGCAATCACACGTATTTGTGATGAAGCACAAGAAAAAGCAGCGTCAGGCTGTGTCATGCTTATTTTAAGTGACCGTAACTTTAGCGAAACTCATTTGCCGATTCCTGCGGCGATGGCGGTTGGTTCAATTCAAAAGCGTTTAGTCGATAATAACTTACGTTGTGAATCTAATATCATCATCGAATCGGGCAGTGTCCGTGATGCGCATCAATTTGCGGTATTACTTGGTTTTGGTGCAACGGCAATTTATCCGTACCTTGCTTATGAATCATTAGTTGCAATGAGCGACAAAAAGACCCTGAACAAGAGCTATTGCGAAGTAACGCTTGCTTATCGTAATGCGATTAATAAGGGTCTGTATAAAATTATGTCAAAAATGGGTATCAGTACTGTCGCTTCGTACCGCTGCTCAATGTTATTTGAGGCAGTTGGATTATCAGATGCGGTTGTAGAAACCTGTTTTAACGGTGTAGCTAGTCGTATTAAAGGGGCGTGTTTCACTGATTTTGATGATGACCAACGTAAACTTCATAAGCTGGCATTTAGTAAACGTAAGTTATTAAGTCATGGTGGCTTACTAAAATATGTTCACGGTGGTGAGTACCATGCTTATAACCCAGATGTAATTCAAACACTACAAAAAGCAGTGCGCTCTGGGGATTATAAAGACTACTTGGCATATGCTGATTTAGTAAATAACCGCCCGATCACCAATTTACGTGACATGCTGGCGGTTAAAATTCCTGATACGGGTGTGAGTGTTGACGACGTAGAGCCTGCAACTGAGCTGTACAAACGTTTTGACTCAGCCGCAATGAGTATTGGTGCATTATCGCCAGAAGCGCATGAAGCACTCGCGATTGCCATGAACCGCTTAGGTGGTTGTTCAAACTCTGGTGAAGGTGGTGAAGACAAGCTTCGCTACGGGACAGAGAAAAACTCACGTATTAAGCAAGTTGCTTCGGGCCGTTTTGGTGTAACACCACATTACTTACGTAGCGCTGATGTCATTCAGATTAAAGTGGCGCAAGGTGCAAAACCAGGTGAGGGTGGTCAATTACCAGGTGAAAAAGTAACGCCGTATATTGCAAAATTACGTTATTCAGTGCCGGGTGTGACCTTGATTTCACCTCCGCCGCATCACGATATTTACTCGATTGAAGATTTAGCCCAGCTTATTTTCGATTTAAAACAAGTAAACCCAGATGCACTGATCTCGGTGAAACTTGTTTCTGAGCCGGGTGTAGGTACTATCGCAACAGGCGTAGCTAAAGCCTATGCAGATTTAATTACCATTGCTGGTTATGATGGTGGCACAGGTGCAAGCCCGCTTACTTCTGTTAAGTATGCAGGTAGCCCTTGGGAGCTTGGTCTTGCTGAAACCCAGCAAGCGCTGGTAGAAAATGGTTTACGTCACCGTATTCGCCTACAAACAGATGGTGGTCTGAAAACTGGCTTAGATATTATTAAGGCGGCTATTTTAGGTGCTGAAAGCTTTGGCTTTGGTACTGGCCCTATGGTGGCACTAGGTTGTAAATACTTACGTATTTGTCACTTAAATAACTGTGCGACCGGTGTTGCAACGCAAGACGATACGCTGCGCCAAAAGCATTATCATGGCCTGCCAGAAATGGCGATGAACTACTTCAAGTTTATAGCCGAAGAAGCACGCCAAATTATGGCAAGCTTAGGTGTAACTCGTTTAACTGATTTAATTGGTCGTTTGGACTTACTTGAAGCAATTGAAGGCAACACAGAGAAACAAAAGAAAGTAGATCTGTCGTCTGTGATTGCTGTGCCTAACAACCCTACGGGTGAAACCTTGTATTGTAGTGCGCCAAATAGCTCACACTACTTAGGTCAGCTAAATGAAACCTTGCTTGAAAAAGCCAAGCAAGCAATCGATGAAAAATCGGGTATCTCACTGGTTAACCGTATTTGCAATACTGATCGCTCAGTGGGCGCTATGTTGTCAGGCTATATCGCCTCTAAACATGGTAACCAAGGTATGGCTGCTGATCCTGTCTCTATTGAGCTTCATGGTACAGCGGGTCAATCATTCGGTGTGTGGAATGCTGGTGGCCTTGAAATGACACTCGTTGGTGATGCTAATGACTATGTTGGTAAAGGCATGGCTGGCGGTAAGCTAGTAATTCGCCCACCGCTGGGTTCATCTTTCGAAAGTCACAAAGCGACCATTGCCGGTAATACCTGTTTATATGGTGCAACGGGCGGTAAATTATTTGCTGCAGGCTGCGCCGGTGAGCGTTTTGCAGTGCGTAACTCAGGCGTGCAAGCGGTTGTAGAAGGTGTTGGTGACAACGGCTGTGAATACATGACAGGTGGTGTGGTTTGCGTACTTGGCAAAGTGGGTATCAACTTTGGTGCAGGTATGACAGGTGGTTTTGCTTATATTCTTGATGAAGGCAATGACTTTGAAAAACGCATTAACCCTGAGCTTGTTGAAATTGTTACGCTTGAAGGGTTGGCGTCACACCAAGAACATTTACGCGGTCTCATTGCTGAGCATTTAGAGCTTACAGGCTCAAACCGCGCTGAGCAGATTTTAGCTAACTTCGATTTATACATGCCAATGTTTAAATTAGTTAAGCCAAAATCTAGTGATGTAAAAAGTTTACTCGGACACCGAGCGCGCAGCAGCGCAGAGCTTCGTGTTCAGGCTCAGTAAGGGGGTAGTATGAGCGAAAATGTATACCAGTTTATCGATGTACAACGTGTTGATCCGCGTAAAAAGCCAATTTCAGCACGTAAACAATCTTTCGTAGAAATCTACGAGCCGTTTTCTGAGACACAAGTTAACTCACAGGCGGATCGCTGTTTAGATTGTGGTAACCCGTACTGTGAATGGAAATGCCCAGTACATAACTATATTCCACAATGGTTAAAGCTCATTCGTACTGGCCGTATTTTAGAAGCGGCAGAGCTGTCTCACCGTACAAACAGCTTACCAGAGGTGTGTGGACGAGTTTGTCCACAAGATCGCTTGTGTGAAGGCTCGTGCACACTTGAAGAAGAGTTTGGTGCTGTCACTATCGGTAATATCGAAAAGTACATCACTGATACGGCATTTAAGATGGGCTGGAAACCAGATATGTCGTATGTGGTTTGGTCTGACAAAAAAGTGGCTATCATTGGTGCAGGCCCAGCTGGTTTAGGTTGTGCGGATATTTTAGTTCGTAACGGTGTTAAGCCTGTGGTGTTTGACCGTCACCCAGAAATCGGTGGTCTTCTTACGTTTGGTATTCCTTCATTCAAACTTGAAAAAGAAGTAATGCAAAAGCGTCGTGAAATTTTCACTGAAATGGGTGTCGAGTTTCAGCTAAACACTGAAGTTGGCGTTGATATTACGCTTGATGAAATCTTAGCAGAATATGATGCCGTATTCTTAGGTGTTGGTACTTATCAAAGTATGCGTGCAGGCCTTGAAAACGAAGATGCTGATGGTGTGTTTGATGCACTGCCGTTCTTAATTGGTAACACAAACCGAGTAATGGGCTATGCAGAAGATAAGCAAACTTATATCGATATGGCGAACGAAAAAGTCGTCGTGTTAGGCGGTGGTGATACAGCAATGGACTGTGTGAGAACCTCTATTCGACAAGGTGCTGCAAAAGTAACCTGTGCTTATCGTCGTGACGAAGAAAACATGCCAGGCTCAAAACGCGAAGTTAAAAATGCCCGTGAAGAGGGCGTAGAATTTACCTTTAACGTTCAACCTAAAGGCATTGTGGTTGACGAGCAAGGTAAAGTTGCTGGCGTTAAGATGGTGAAAACGCAACTTGGTGAGCCGGACGAAAATGGTCGTCGTCGTGCTGAAGAAGTAGCTGATTCTGAGCATGTTATTGAAGCAACCAAAGTGCTCATGGCGTTTGGTTTTAAACCTCATAAAATGGATTGGTTAGAACCGTACGGTGTTGAAATCAATCATTGGGGTGGTATCAATGCACCAGAAAAAGGTGAGTTTACTCACCAAACAACTAACCCGAAAATCTTTGCTGGTGGCGATATTGTCCGCGGCTCAGATTTAGTGGTAACGGCTATTTTCGAAGGCCGAAATGCCGCTGAAGGGATTATGGATTACTTAGACGTTTAATTCTAAAGCGCCATTCAACATTTTTAAAAGCAAGCTGCCTAGCTTGCTTTTTTATTGCCTAGTTTTATACCAATCCGCAATAATGCTTAATCATTTAGAGGGATTAAACCTGTCGCTATCTGCGTTAAAAATATCTGATTTAGAACAACTAAATAACGAAATTTTTGCCTTGCTATCAACGAGGTTTTATTGCATCACTTAATTAAGCGAAATGGTATTAGCTGTTTTGAGAATCAAATCAAGATTCAGAAAAATAATGAAAAAATAACGCTTATTACCTACAATCTACGAATGAATTTTACAGTTAAATAGAAAAAATTCATTATTTCGTACTAGCTCCATATTTGCTCCATATTGTTGCGTTTTAATGTTTATCAGAGGCAGAAGCCCATCTGAATATTTGATGCTAACAACATGGATAAAAAGAAAATGTTTTGCGAACACACAAATAACGAGCAGTTAAGCTTTTTTCAGCCAAGTTCAAAATCTGAAAATGATTTACTCAATGAGGTCATGAATAGTGAAGACCTGCACGATATTCTGACTATGGTTTTACTAGATGAGACCTTATCAGACGCCCTTAAAGCGATGGTGAAGCAACAACTAAAAACAATAAAAAAAATATAAAACGGAAATAAAAATGCCGCAGATATTAGTCGTTGAAGACGACTTAGATATTGCAGAACAAGTGCTGTTGTTCTTCAATGCATCTGGCTTTACTACTCACCACATCACTGATGGCAGTGCTGTGGTGTCGTGGGTTAAAGAAAATAATCCTGATGCAATAATTCTAGATGTAATGTTACCCAATTTAGATGGCGTGGAGTGCATGAAGCAGATCCGCGCTTTTTCTATGGTGCCTATTATTATGGTAACCGCTAAAGTCGAAGAGGCTGATAGGTTAAAAGGGTTAGAACATGGTGCTGATGACTATGTCTGTAAACCTTTTAGCGGTGCAGAGCTGGTGATGCGTGTTAAAGCTATTTTAAGGCGCTGCGCGCCGGTATCTAATAGCAATGAAACTGTTGAAACGCCAGCTACTATTTGTTTAAACGAAGATGCGCTTGAAGTTGAGATTAAAGGCGTGTCTTTGGGTTTAACTAAAGTGGAATTTGACGTATTTAAGCTTTTGTATAAAGCCCCTAAGCGCGTTTTTTCAAGACAGCAGATACTTGATCATATCCAACCAAATAACTTTGATATTACCGACCGCGTAATCGACAGTCATATCAAAAATATTCGCAAAAAACTAAAGAATTTACAGTTCTCTCCTAAGATAGTCGCTTCCGTTTACGGTGCAGGCTATCGCTATGATGAACGTCAAATCAATTGATTTGGCGTTCATCGCTTTCATATCAGTTACACATAGTACGTTCACCTTTTCGAATAGAATGGCTGAACACATACACTGATAATTCTCTTGCTTGAATATCTTGCCAAATGCGTTTGCTAGGATTAGGGCACAACGCATAATGTAAATATTGACTTAACGCCTCACCTTCAAGGGCTATCGCGGTAGGTGTTTGTACATAGACCTGAATCGCATTAGTTGAGTACTTTATTTGATTTAAGCGCCACTGGCCCATTAAGAATTGCTTTGCAAAGAACTGGGAGATGCGTTGTTTAGCTGCTTCAGATAGTGGAGGGTACTCTATTGGCTTTTCGTAGCTTGCATAATAGAGCCCTGCACTTAACAGTATGCTGGCAAGGGCCGCGTAAATTGGCCGTGGCGACTTTTTGGCTTTTTTAACTTTGCTTTGGCGGTGTTTACGCTCAACAGATTTTGCCCATTGAGCGTGCTTTAATGACTCTGACATGGTTCCATTCCACTGTAGTTTATAGTGCTATTTAAGCAATAAAATGTGGTGGAAAAATGGAGAGGCTTATTTATTGCCTAAAGGCAGTAATATTCTGATACATAAGCCACCTGACTTACCTGGTAATGCGTTAATAGTACCTGACATCAATTCGACAAAACTCTGGCAAATTGACAGTCCTAAACCAGACCCTCCCGATGCGCGGCTACGAGACTCTTCAACACGATATAAACGGTCAAAGAGTTTACCTATATGAGCTTTACCGACACCCGGAGAAGTATCATCGACTTGAATAAACAGCTCTTGCTTGTTGGTCCGAACTTTAAGGCGGACATGGCCTGGCGTGTCTGTGTATAGACACGCATTAGTAAAAATATTGTTGAGGATTTGGTCTAGTTTTTGTTTATCTACCGTGACCTCAACATCATTAGCAATAACAATGTCAGCAAAAAATGTGAGCTGATGACTACAAACATAACGGCGCATGTCTTGCTCATATTCAGCAAAAATTTGCGCGGCATTATATTGTTTAAGGTTCAATGTCAGGGTTTTGTTTTCAGCTTGAGATAACTGGTACACATCTGAAATTAAGTTATTAAGTTGCGCTATCTTGCCATTAATTTTGCTGTAGGCGAGATCGCGGTTTTCCTGAATATCGAGCTCAAGCGCTTCTATATGCAGTTTCAATACACTCAGTGGAGTGCGTAATTCATGAGAGATATCAGCAAGCATTTTGTCTTTTTCAATTAAGTTATATTGATAAAGCTTGGCTTTAAATAACGCTTTTCGATGCTTGAAGTAATAGAGTACTAACGCAAGGGTACTAAACAACAAAACAATACCAGCAGATAACAACCAAATTTGTTTTTCTAGTCGCTGGTTATTCATTTGTGCAGTTGCGAGTTTGTTTTTTTGAATTTCATCATCAATACGTTGCTGTTGCTCGATTGCTGTTAATTGCTTTTTATTCTTTTCCACGGCTTTATTTAAATGCTCTTCAAATAAAGACTCGGCCAGTTTATTTTCAAGCTTTAGCTGCTCAGCAGCTAGCTTGTAATCACCGATAAGTTCAGCATAAATTGCGGTATAGCCGTGCTGTTTTTGATTCAATAAGCGGTTATCAATATCAGTTAACAACTCTTTTGTTCGACTTAAATAGAGACCAATTAGCTCAGAGTTTTTAAGTGCTAAATGTAATTCAACTAAGTTAAAGTAAGAGTAAATTTTACTTAAAGCCGAGCCAGATTTAAGCGCTGCGTTAAGCCCAGACTCAGCACTACTCAATGCCATATGCTGGTTGCCTATTTTCAAATACAATTGCATCAACGTATGCTTCGCCGTCGCCATATTCTCATAGGCATTAACGTCGGCTAATCGTGTATAGGCGGTATTTAATAAGGGAAGAGCCTGCTCTAAATCGCCTCGTTTATACACCAGCTTGGCTAGCTGTAAGCTGGTATCTGCAATATTCATTTGGTTTTTGGTTTTAATATCAAACTCGAGTGCTTTTTTATAGAAGTACTCAGATTGCGAGAGGTCATCAAGCCTGTGAGCAAGGTTTGCTAAGTTATAAAAATTAGTGGCAACTAGTTCATAATTATCGCTGTTTTCCAATAACGCTTGTGCTTTTACTTGATGATGCATTGATTGTTCAAGATCATTAAGCGTGTCGTATAGTGAACCCAAATTGCTATGGCTTTGTGCTTGTAGGTTTTTGTCTTCAAGCTCATTTGCAAGTGCTAAGGCTGCCATATAATGATTTTTTGCTTCTATTGTTTTTACTTGGCGACGGTAGTTGATCCCTAGCTCTTTTTGAATGTGGTATTGGTCTTTTTTACTCAAGCTAGCAAGCTTTTGTAATGGCGTTAGCAGTTCTATCGCCTCGTTATAATGACCTTGTTTACGTAAAAGAGGCGCTTGTGCCATAGCAATTTCGGTGGTCGATGTAGCGGTATTATTATCTTTGTATTGCTCAAGAATAGTGAGTGCTTCACTGAGCTTGCCTTGGTTCTCAAGGTCAGTGACTTGATTTAATAGAGAGCTGGGCAGTGAGGTTGCTACACACGAAAAAGACAGTAAACACGTAGCGATAAGTAAAGAGTATTTCATTTGTGGTTAGAATAAGCTTAATGTGTTCTTATACTAACCAGCAATTGTGTGCAAATTATGGAGTACGTAATCACTGCTTTTAAAGTGAGTTAACAGCTGCTTAATAGAAAAGTTGTATCCTTTATGTATTAAAGGCCTATATTTTATTGTTTTTAGCCTTTTCATACCATTATCAAAAATTTCTGATTGTATTCAATCGACTGAAGCCTAGAATTAGCTTGAACATAATTTATACATAATTAGGTTAATGATAAATAATTTATTTATCATTTTTGCTAATAATAAAGTTTTGGTTAATTCTTCAGGTGAAAACACAATGAAAAAATCTATTCTATCTGTATTGATGGTATGCGGAGCCGTAACTGCTGATGCTTCGGCAAATAGCTGCACAGGCGAGTTGTATGGTATTAACTCTGGTCGAGGTCATTTAGGCGTTGTTTTTTCGCTTGATGAACAAGCGCAAACAGCAGCTATCCATTCTAAAGCGAAGTTTTCTTCAGCTGCAATGGCGTTCGATAGTACTCGTAATCGTTTATATTATGTTTCGGCGCCACGCGCTTTAACATATAAGTTAGACCCAAGCTCATTGAATTTATCAGATGATGAATTAAAAGACTTACCAATCAAAGGCGAAAAGTATAAATACACAAAATTAGCCTATGTTGATATGGAAACAAATACACATACAGAAGTTGCTAGAACAAGTCCAATGACTCGTTTAGCGTATGATCCAAACCGTGATGTTATCTACGGCTCTAAAGGCAGTAAGTTTTATATTATTTATCCAGATTCTGGCGAGACACAGTTTGTAGGTAATATGACTGGCTATGGTAATAGCTTAGATATTTTCCGTGGTGATATGGTTGTTAAAAATGGTGAAGTCTATTTGATTTCTGCAACCAGCATTTTCTCTTTGGATCTTTCTACACTTGAGTTATCGAAAAAGTCTGAACATGGTTTAACAACGGTAACAGGTGCTGCACTTGATCAAAATGGTGAGCTGCTTATTTCTCGTGAAGTAATAAATGACCAAGGTAATCACAATGTAACTAAGCTGTATAAAGCGTCGATTGAAACGGGGAAAACATGTGCAATGGGTACTTACCCTATGCGTATTAACGATTTGGCACTTAATACATTAAAACCGGTTGCGTGCTATGCTCAGCCAACCTGTAGCACTGGTGCGGAGTCGTTTGTTATCACGAGTATCGATAAAGAGCGAAAAGCAACTTGGCAAAACTATACTTTGAATGGGAAGTTATTTTATGAGCCTATTGCAAAACTTATGAGCTCTACAAATTTTGGCGAAGGTGGAATTGTTAATAAAACAGTTTCAATAAATCATGATTTTGCTGCAGCAAACTCTATCACTGAAGCTGCTATCGATAGTTATGAGACAGATATCTTTTATATGGGTAGTTTCTATGATACAGATTTCACAGATGCTGAAATCCTAGAGCTTTATAACTGGTCAAAAAAATCAGGCAATGTAACTATTATTGCAGCCGATTCTGATATGCCAAATGAAAAAGTGTATGCGAAATGGGGCTACACGGTTACTCGTGTTGGTTATGTTGATGGTCCAAATACACAAAATCCTGAAGGTGTAGGTACTCAAGCTCAACAGGCTATTTTTGCTGGTCCATTTGGTGGTGTAACTAGTTTCTATCAAGCGGGTGGTGCTAAAGGATACTTCTCTGAAATGCCAGTGGGTACGCAAGTGTTAGCTGTAAACCAAGATGGCTTACCAACGATAGTGCTTGATTCAGAAACGGGTGACATTCTTTTATCAGATAGTGGGATGCTTACCAATCAAGGTAAAGTTGGTAACTATACTGAGGGTACAGGTGTTTCAAGTATGACAGACCGTTTATTTATGAACTTGATTAATTTCGCCAGCGAAATTGAGTAAGCTAACTAAGTCATGTGTACTTAAAGAATCGCGAAGCATTTTTGCTTCGCGATTTTGTATATTTAACGATGATTTTATTTACCAACAGCCTGTGAGGGTACTTTTCACTCTATTAGTGTGTTGCTTAACTAGTAAATAACTAATACCAACCAGCAATGTATGGCTGACTGCTAAAGCAATCAACCAAGACGACATACTCTGTGTTAATTGATTGATTGTTACTAGGCTAATAAGCATGAAAACTAACGATGAATTTAACACAGTTTGTAGTAACTGCTTAAAACGTAAATGCTTCCAACGACTCCAAATAACCAACAAAAATGCGGTAGTCGGGAGGGCAATTAAAATACATTCAAATAAAATAACGATTAATTGCGCACCTTGATAAGCTGAATCAGCTGTTGAACCCTGTGAATGGCTTGAACTCAGTGCAATCAAGCCAAGCACTAAAGCGGTACCCATATTTTTAATATTCATTTCTAAACTCTAACCAACTTAAACTCTCAACAGTATTAACTATTAACTTATGCATGTGCGCTAATAAGCTCTTTGGCATTCGCTCTTGCCATTTTACTGATGTTGTCACCAGCGAGTAGTCGGGCAATTTCATCGATACGGCCATCTTTTGAAAGTTTATTCATTTGCGTAAAGGTTTCGCCGTTTGCAATTTCTTTGGCTACAAAAAATTGCTGATGTCCAGAACTTGCAACCTGTGGCAAGTGAGTTACACAAATAACTTGGGTTGATTTAGCTAATTGGCGTAATAGCTTGCCGACTGCAGAAGCAGTAGGGCCTGAAATACCCACATCAACTTCATCGAAAATGAGGGTCGGGGTAGTAACTCGCTGAGCAATAATGACCTGAATAGCTAAACTAATGCGCGATAACTCACCACCAGAGGCCACTTTAGACAGTGCTTGTAGCGGTTGACCCGGGTTGGTCGATACTAAAAACGACACAGTATCAAAACCCATTGCACTTGGTGCTTTATCGCTAGCTTGTTGAATATCAATAGCAAACTTGCCGTTTTCCATCGATAAATTCGCCATGCTATCACTAATTAACTGATTAAGCGTATCTGCATAACTATGGCGGCTTTCACTTAATAGTTGAGCTGCTTGTTTGTACTGCTCAAGGGCATTGCTGATTTCGCTTTCAAGTGCCACAAGGCGGTCGCTGTTATAACTAATTGATGCTAATTCTTCAGAGATTGACTGGTGAAACTCAACAAGCTCTTCTGGCTTTATGTGATGTTTACGGGCAAGATCCATAGCACCTGTTAAACGAGTTTCAACTTCGTCTAAGCGTGCTGGGTCTAAATCGGTAACATCAACATAGCTGCGTATCTCGCGGCTTGCTTCTTCAACTTGAACGGCAGCTTCACTCAGTAGTGATGCTATGCTAGATAAGCTCTCATCGTAGCTTGCTAGTTCTGCAAATTGTTGAGCACTATGTTGCAATAATGAACACGCACTTTGCTCATCACTTTCGTATAAGTGTTGTAGCTCACGTTGGCATGACTCTAAAATAGTCTGGCTATGGCTTAGTTTATGATGCTCAGCTTCAATCTCTTCAAATTCACCCGGTTGCAGAGCAAATTCATCAAGTTCGGCTACTTGATACTCAAGTAATTGCTTTTGAGCTGCCTGTTGCTGCTGTTGTTGTTCAAGCTGGTTAAATTCTTTGAGTAAGGCTTGGTAAGCTTTAAAGCGTTCTTTAACATCAGCTAATAACTGATTATGGCCAGCATAGGCATCAAGCAGATGTAGCTGGTGTTCAGCTTTTAATAAATGCTGATGGGCATGTTGGCCGTGAATAGAAATTAAGTACTGACCTAACTCTTTTAACTGTGCAGCGGTAACTGAGCTGCCATTAATATAGCTTTTGCTACGGCCATTTTTGCAAATAACACGGCGTAGTAAACATTCGCCTTCGCTGTTTGAAAGTAAATGTTGCTCTAAAAAGTGTTGGGCAAGAGGTAGTTGGCTAATATCAAATTGTGCGCATATTTCTGCACGATCAGTACCAGGGCGAACGGCACCAGCATCAGCGCGTTCACCTAAACATAAAGAGAGGGCATCAATTGCAATTGATTTACCCGCACCTGTTTCACCTGTAATGGCTGTCATACCATTGTGCCACTCAGTACTTAAATTACTTACAATGGCAAAGTTTTTAATTTCTAACCCGATTAACATACTGTTTATCCATCCAGCTAATTAACTGTTAATTTATACAGTGTTTTCGGGTTTTGCAAATTAAATTTTTAAGCTTTGCTTAATTCTGACAATTGATTTTCTGGTGTGGAATCGTCTGACGCTTGTGTGCTCTGGGCTGACGGCTGATCGTCTTGTAAATCGGCGGGGGGCTGATATTTAATTACTTCAATCAGTGATGGAAGGGACTCTTGGTAAAACGCTTTGTTATATTCAATACCATTATAAGGTAATTCAGCCATGAAATACTGTAATCTGTCTGCAAGCTGATCAATCTGTTCTGGGCTTTGTGCTTTACTGGCTTCCATAATTATTGTGTTGAGCAGTAAATCACTAACGTATTCAAGATATGTGAGGTTTTCTTCGTTATGGGCTTGTACAACAAAGTAATTGCTAGTGATCATGCTCAAACGCGAGATGTTCTTCGGACGAATAATTTTACTCTCGCTGAAATCAATTAACTTATCTTTAAAATCATTATTGATTTCTTTTACTCGTTGATTAAAACGTTTTTTTTCAGCTTCAATAGCCTTGCGACGGTTGCTCTCAACCATCCAGTAACAACCTAGCAAGGTGATCAGTAATAACAGAGCAAGAAAAACGATATAGCTCATTTCGCCTTAGAATCCTTAAAAAAGTACAGCATTAAGTTTGATTATTTTGCGCTATTCAATGTGCCTTGGCAATCAATTGAGATAAAAAAGCCGCTTAAAATAAACGGCTTCCCCAGTTTAATTTTTTTCTTAATACATTGTAGTAAGAGTATTCTTTAGGGTGGATCAAGCGCAGACGCTTATCTGCTTTTTTTATCACCACTTCATCGCCAGGTAATACAGCTAAAACCACATGGCTGTCACAACTGACTTGCAAGCTATCAGTATTTTCAAGACTGAGCTTTAAACGCACTTCGTTATCAGCATCAACCACAAGAGGGCGGCTTGATAATGTGTGCGGGAACATAGGCACAAGTGAAATCGCATTAAGCTCTGGCGTCAAAATCGGCCCGCCACCAGATAATGAATAAGCAGTTGAGCCTGTAGGTGTTGAAACAATTAAACCGTCTGAGCGTTGCGAGAATACAAAATCGTTGTTAATAAAGGCCTCAAACTCAATCATATGAGCAACTTTATCGGCATGAAGTACTGCTTCATTCACTGCCAAGTTTGCACTTTTGAGTTCGGCATGGCGATATACTTCAACTTCAAGCAAAAAGCGTTTCTCTTCTAGGAATTGACCACTTAATACTTGTTCAAGGCTGGCTTCGAATCCTTCTGGGTTTAAATCAGTTAAAAAGCCTAAATTACCACGGTTTACACCAATTACGGCAACATCAAAACGCGCTAAAACTCGAGCTGCGCCAAGCATATTGCCATCACCGCCGACGACTATGGCTAAGTCTGCACGTTCACCTAAATCGACCAATTTAACAAGGTTCTCTCGGGGAAGATCTTCAAGTTGGCGGCCAGTGCGCTGCTCTACTAGCACTTCAAAACCCAAGGCTCGCAAAAATGTGTGCAGGCGAGCAAGTGTGGCAGCTGCCCCGCTGTGATTAGGTTTGCCAATTAAACCTATGGTTTTAAACGGTGAATCCATGTTATTTGCACTTAAACTTTCATATCGCTAGATTACATTAAAAACTAATGCTTTGAAAATAACTTGAAATAAACTTGCTGCGCCCAAATATCCACTGGCAAGTACCAAGATGTATAAATTATGAAATTAAATCCGCGTGACCAACAAATTTTTTCAGCTGTAATGAGCCTTTACTGTAACGGTGAAGGTCAGCCTGTTGCCTCTACCCGTATTGCCAAGCAAAAAGGTATGGCGGTATGTTCGGCTACTGTGCGCAATGCAATGGCTCGGCTAGAAAAAGTGGGCTTACTCTATTCGCCACATACTTCTGCTGGCCGCGTACCTACCAATGCCGGGTTTGATTATTGGCTTACTGAGTTTTTTGCTCTGCCTGAAATTGCAACATATTGGCAGCCCGAGCAAGCACAATTAGTTGAGCTCGCCCATGGTTTGAGTCAGCGTTATAAGGTGTGTTGTTGTGTGGGCTTACCTCAAGTCAGCTCTCAGCTGGTCTTTCGAGTAGAGGTGCTTGATTTTGATGGTAGCAATTGGCTTATTCTACTCATCGATAGAGCAGGGCAAAGCCATAACATTTGCATTACCAAACCTGAAGATTCATCTGATGCCGTTCGTTACCAGTTTGCTACTTGGCTTAATACGGTGTTTAGCCAGCAAACCTTAATGGAAGGCTTATATCGAATGCAAGCAATGGCAGCCACTGCACCACATAATTGCCATGACTCTTTAACACAATGGACTCGGCAATTAAGTCAAAAACTCGGTTCAGATAACAGCATTGTGGTAGGTGAAAATTACCTTTACCGCCAAGTTGATTGCCAAACCAGTTTAAACATTGGTGTATCGTTTTTAAATTTTGTTGAAGATAAACTCGCATTTAAAAATGGGTTATCAGTGTTAAACACAGAACAGTTGCCATTTACAGACTGTAATGAGTTGATGGTGATCAGCGTTCCTTATTTTAATAACCATGAATACCAGAGCCGATTTTGTGTAATTTGTCCAAA
This sequence comes from Pseudoalteromonas sp. P1-8, assembly GCF_001399985.1. Lineage (NCBI taxonomy): Bacteria > Pseudomonadati > Pseudomonadota > Gammaproteobacteria > Alteromonadales > Pseudoalteromonadaceae > Pseudoalteromonas > Pseudoalteromonas sp. P1-8. The sequence goes on along the minus strand of NZ_LJSO01000001.1, from coordinate 104,497 downwards.
ATCAGCGCAAATAGAAGCAATCATCCAAGAATTTAAGTTAATCGGCTCATCAGCCTCTTGAATCTTTTAATTCAATCCCCATAATTACCGCAGTTGTAAAGAATTGGAGCATGTAAGCTATGTCTGAGCAGACAAAATCACCAGAGCAAGAAGTTGAACTAAACGAAGAATTTGAACAAATGCAAGCTGAAGTAGAAGCTGCAGAAAAAGCGGCTGAACAAGTTGACGGCGAAGAAATGAGCCCTGAAGCTGAAATCGCACTACTACACAGCGAATTAGAAGCGGCTAAACAAACGATCAACGATCAAAAAGACAGTGTTGTTCGTGCTGCTGCAGATGTTGAGAACATGCGTCGTCGTGCCGCTCAAGATGTAGAAAAAGCGCATAAGTTTGCACTTGAAAAGTTTGCTAACGAATTACTACCTGTTATCGATAACCTAGAGCGTGCGATTGAGTTTTCTGATAAAGAAAATGAGCAGCTTAAGCCTGTGCTTGAAGGTATCGAAATGACTGTTAAGAGCTTTAATGATGCGGTATCAAAATTCGGTGTTGAAATTGTTAACCCACAGGGTGAACAATTTAACCCTGAATTCCATCAAGCAATGTCAATTCAGCCAAGCAATGATGTAGCGCCAAATACTGTTCTTGCAGTAATGCAAAAAGGTTATACATTAAATGGCCGTTTATTACGCCCTGCAATGGTTATGGTATCGAAAGAAGCTGAATAAGCTTTAAAGAGATATAAAAAATGCCTGTTAATTACAGGCATTTTTTTATTACAATTGTGTTCAATATTTAAGTCGATTGGTATCGTTTTCGATGCAAAAGCTGTACAAGCAAGATCAGTATCAGTGCGCTGAACATCATAGCAGAAAATGGAATCGCACTTTGTGGGTGAACAAAAGCAAGGATAGGCCCAACTAAAGCGCCACTGCCGAATCTCAGGGTACCAATAACAGCTGTTGCAGTGCCTGACTTTTCCTCAAATTGCATCAGTATTAATGAGTCTGCATTACTCGCGACAATACCCAAGCTCATCATCAGTGGTGCGATGGTGGCAACGATAAAATACAGCGATAAATGCATCACACTGAATAACAACAATGCCCCGCCAGACACAAAGCCAATACCTAGCCCAATAAATAACAGTTTACGAGAACCCAAGCGCGGCACTAAACGTGTATTCATAAAGTTACCGAACATTAAAGCCAGCACGTTAAAGGCGAATAACACACCGAACAATTGCTCATCTACTTTGAAGAAATCGAGATATACATAAGGTACCGATGTTAAAAAGCAAAAGAATGCGAATGAGGCAAACATTGAACTGGCAATATCGGCAAGGGCACTACGACGAGAAAATACCGTTTTATAACTATTAAAGAACAGTGCCAAACCACGTTGCTGACTCTTAAAGATTGGAATATCGATTAAATGAATTTGCACCAAAGCTAAAATGGCAAAACTATAAGCAGCTAATGCGATGAAAATGACCTGCCATGTCGAAATTCCCATGATTAATGAGCCTAGAGTAGGGGCAATTAACGGGGCAACCATCATAATCATCGAGACATAAGACATGCCCTTGGCGGTGTTCTCTCGGTAAATGTGGCGAATAATACCCGGCACTACGACGGTTGCAGCAGCGCCAGTGAATGCTTGCACGGCTCTTAAAGACCAAAATAATTCGATGTTGGTACAAAATGCCAGTGCTAATGAGCTGATGCCAAATAGCGCTAAACCCACCTTAGCGAGTAATCGCCTACCAAGCTCATCGGCTATCGGGCCAAAGAACAACATACCCAGGGCATAACCCGCCAAATAAATACTGAGCGAGATTTGCACATTTGGCATGGTAGTTTGTAAGTCGTTGGCAATCACCAACATCGCCGGTAAATATAAATCAATTGCTAAAGGCGTAATTGCGACAATACTTGCCAGTAAAGGTAATAAAATGCGTTTATTTAAAGTTTCAGGGGAAGGCATTGTTTACTCATTCATCAAACATTAGGTCACTATTGTAGCAGTGTGAGTTACTGTGGTGAACTTAGTTTGCCTGCTAAGTAAAAGAATTAACTAAATGATAACAACTGAGCGGGTGATTGTTCATTTTCATATAAAATTAAGCAATGCTTTGCTATATTAGCCACAATTACACTAAGTATTTGAAGGACTAGTATGAAAAAGTTAATCATGGCAGTGTTAGCCACCGCTGTTTTAGCTGGCTGTAAAACCTCTCCAACAGGGCGTACACAAATCGCGCTTTATTCAGACCAACAAATGAGCCAAATGGGTCAAGCAAGCTTTGCTGAAATGAAAAAAACACAGCCTGTTAATACCGACCCTGGCGTCAATGCTTACGTGAAATGTATTGCCGATGATGTTATTGCCGTTTTACCTAATGAGTATGCAAAGCAGTCTTGGGAAGTTGTTGTGTTTGAAGAAGACTCAGCAAACGCATTTGCATTACCGGGGGGTTATATTGGCGTTCATACAGGTTTATTAAAAGTTGCTGTAAATCAAGACCAACTGGCAACGGTACTAGGTCACGAGGTTGCACACGTTATTGCTGAGCATTCTAATGAACGTGTATCACAAAATGCATTGTTACAAACAGGTCTGCAAGTTGGTGGTGCAGCACTTGATATGGGGAATGTGCAATATCGCGGCGAAATAATGCAAGCCTTAGGCTTAGGCGCACAGTATGGTGTTGTTTTGCCATTTAGCCGCTCACATGAATCAGAAGCAGATATTGTTGGCTTAGATTTAATGGCAAAAGCAGGGTTTAACCCAGAGCAATCAGTGTCGCTTTGGCAAAATATGAGTGCAGCTGGTAGTAGCGGTACCCCAGAGTTTATGTCGACTCACCCTGCACCAGGTAACCGTATTAAAGAGCTACAAAAGCATATGTCGGATGCATTAAAAGCCCAGCAAGCCGCTAAAGCAAAAGGCAAAACCCCACAGTGTAAACTGTAAAGAGTATCTATAGAAATTAAAAAAAGCCTGTACTCAGTGATGACTACAGGCTTTAATTTTTCAGCTTTCAGCTTTCAGCTTTCAGCTTTCAGCTTATTAGAACGTCCACTCAACGTGAAGTTGTGGTACTGACTCAGTTGTGTCTGTACCTAGCTTGTTGTGCCAATATTGCCATTCAAGGCCTAGCAGTAGCGTATTTTCTTTCATGCTCATTGCGTGACCTAAATCCCAGGTGATGATTGGCTGCGCTAAAATCCATGCTTTAACGTCTTCACCAAATTCATTTTCACGCTCTGCAATATATTCAACATGGCCTGTTACGTTGAACTTTTGTGAGCCAATAGTGAATGGGTAGCCCCAAGCAACATCAATCATCCAGCTGTTTGTTTCAGTTGGTGCACCACCGCGTGCTACGCCTTCACTGTCATCGATGTAAGCGGTAAATAAAGTAGATAAAAAGCTAAAGCCCGGTGCTTGCCAGCTAAGCTTTACACCAGGTAAATACTTAAGAACTTTCGAGTCACCTGCGGCATTAAAACCTGCCGTTAAACCCACATCAGCAATTGCGCCGTATGAAAAATCACTGCCAGAGATTTTTGATAAGCTAAATGTTGAATACCACTCGCCGTAAAAGTCTTTATCTTGATAGCCATCTTGACGGTCGTCATTGCTGTAATCAATAAAAAAGAAATTGTCGCCATAGTCATAACCAGAGGCATGCTGTAGTGATACAACCGTGGTATTTGACTTAGTTAATGAAAACGGGTTTTTGTGTTCACCGTTATTAACGTGTAATTGCGTAGAGCTCCAATTAGCGGCATAGCTCGAAGTACTTACTGCACAAAGCGCAGCAACAGAAAGGATCTTTTTCAAGTTCATATCTCAATATTGATGGTGTAAAGGGGGATACAAAGGTTGGATTATAGCAGATACGCCCATATTTGGGCGTATCTTGAGAAAAATTATTTAACTTATGCTTTATTTCTGCGTAAGCAAATTACTGCAACGGCAGTAAAGGCAAGAATAAAGCAGTAGTAAGAAGAGGTAGAGACTTCCCATGGGCTAATTTTGAATGTTGCGCCGAGTAGAAGTGCTTGTGCGCCATACGGCAATGAGCCTTGCGTAACACAAGCAAAAATATCAAGTAAGCTTGCTGAACGCTTGCCTGTAATTTCGCCATCATCTGCTAATTTTTTAGCAATTGGGCCTGCAACAATAATAGATACGGTATTATTGGCAATACATAAGTTACTAGTCATAACCAGTGCAGCAATACCTAATTGATCTGCTACTTTACGGTGCCATTTTGCAATGATTTTTGTAATTGCCTGAATTTTGTTAGCAATATAATCAAGACCACCATTAATACGGATAAACTCTGAAAGACCGCCAATAAACATCGATAGCAAGAAAATTTCCTGCATATCAGTAAAGCCTTTATAAACATCTTTTACAAAGCTTGCACCTTCATAGCTGCCAGTAAAGCCCATAAGTGCAGCGAAGATTATACCGCTAAACAGCACCACGAATACGTTAAAGCCCATTACCGCGAGCACTAAGATAAAGGCATAAGGTAATACTAGTAAGATATCGAAGTCTTGTGTCTCTACAGCTTCTGCTGCAGGCGTTAAGAAGAATAACAAGCCGATAGTTAATGCCGCAGCAGGTAAGGCGATTTTTAAGTTCTCACGAAATTTATCTTTCATTTCACAGCCTTGCGTGCGGGTTGCAGCAATAGTTGTGTCAGAGATGATTGATAAGTTATCACCAAACATGGCACCTGATACAATCGTGCCTGCCATCAGAGATGGATCAATGCCTGTTTTTTGGGCGACGGCATAAGCAATCGGGCCAATCGCACCGATAGTACCCATTGAAGTACCCATCGCAGTCGACACTACCGCAGCAATTAAAAATAACCCTGGTAGTAACAGAGCAGGTGGAATAAGTGATAAACCGGCATTAACTACGGCATCAACACCACCGGTCGCACCAGCAACCGCAGAAAACGCACCTGCCAGCAGATAAATCAAACACATAGTGATAATGTTGCTATGGCCAGCACCTTTAATAAAGGTTTCAACACTGTGGTTGATGGTATTTTTATTTAAGATAAACGCCAGCATGATGGCTGGCAAAATTGCAACAGGAGCAGGCAATTGATAGAAGGCGTAATCGACACCTTGAGACTGTAAGTATAAGCCAGCGCCTAAAAATAAGCCGACAAACACCAAAAGCGGCAGCAAAGAAAGTTTTGCTTTTGTTTTATTAAATGATGGCTGCATCATATTCCTCGTTAGATAACCAATAACACAGCCAAACACTTCTTTTAGCTGTATTTAGTTGTGTCTAAAAGACAACAACAGCGCCCGCAAGCCAAAGACCAAATCGGCGCAAAGGAAGAAGTTTAAATGTATAGATGGCTAAATGCAAAGACTATCTGTTATTATTGTTGTTCTATTAATAAATCTAAAATTAGCTCTGTATTTTTTATAAGCTAACCTGACTATTACATGAGTTTTCGATAAAATCCAGCCAGCTAAGAAGAATAGATAAGGTAACTATATGAACCGCATAGGTGTATTTGGCGCAAACGGCCGCATGGGACTTGCACTTTTAGAAGCTGTCTCAAAAAAAGATGACGCAACATTAACGGGCGCGTACGTGCGTGATAACTCGCCACTTTTAGATATTGCGGTTAATCAATTAAATAGCGCTGCATCAGCAGATGTATCATTTAGTAAAGAAACAGACGTAAAAGATGCAGATGTATTGATTGATTTCACTTTACCGGCAGGAATGCGCAACCATTTAAAAATAGCGGTCGAAAAAAATATCGCCATGGTTATTGGTACTACGGGCCTTAACCAAGATGATCTTGATGCGCTTCATGAAGCGGCGAAACACATTCCGATTGTTTTTGCCCGCAACTATAGCGTAGGTGTGAATTTACTGCTTAACTTAGTGCAGACTGCGGCTGTGAAGTTTGGCGATGATATGGATATCGAAATATTTGAGGCCCACCATCGTCACAAAATCGATGCGCCATCAGGAACTGCATTGGCAATTGGTGAAGCTATTGCCGAGGCAAAAGGTTGGCTGCATGATGAAGTCGCGCGTTTTGATAGAAGCAATGACGAACACGCAAAATCGCAAAATGAAATCGGTTATTCAGTCATGAGAGGCGGAGATATAGTAGGTGAACACACCGCATATTTCGCAACTTCTGGCGAAAGGCTAGAATTAACTCATAAAGCAAGTTCAAGAATGACCTTCGCATTAGGTGCTGTAAGAGCTGCGGGCTGGTTGAAAAATAAACCAGCTGGACTTTATGACATGCAAGATGTGCTTGACTTGAAGTAGTTTAGTTTCTTTTTTGGCAGTTTCAGTGAATTTTTAGTTAATAACGCTTATTTTTACTATTTTATTAATTAAGATTAGATCTGAATGCTAATTTACTGTAGAATAGCGCCAATTTGCCAAAAATTCATAAATGCGTGTTTCCAATCGCTATAAACGGGCAGTAGAGCAAATGACTTTACTCCCGTTTTTTACTGTTAGGAGGTTAACTTGACTAAATCCGCTCTGTTAGTCCTAGAAGACGGCACAGTGTTTCGCGGTACTGCAATCGGCGCTGACGGCATGTCAGTCGGTGAAGTAGTATTCAATACGTCTATGACTGGTTATCAAGAAATTTTGACTGACCCTTCATACGCGGAACAAATCGTAACTTTGACGTACCCACATATCGGTAATACGGGTACTAACAGCGAAGACGAAGAAGCGGGTCAAATCTGGGCTAAAGGCCTAGTGATCCGTGATTTGCCACTGCTAGCAAGTAATTTCCGTAACGAGCAATCGTTAAGTGATTACTTAAAAGAACGCAATATCTTAGGTATTGCTGACATCGACACTCGTAAATTAACACGTATCTTACGTGATAAAGGCGCTCAAAATGGTTGTATCATTGCAGGCGACGAGTTAGATGAGAATAAAGCGCTTGAAGCTGCGCAAGCCTTCCCAGGCTTAAAAGGCATGGATTTAGCAAAAGTTGTCTCAACCAAGGAAAATTTTGAGTGGCGCGAATCAAGCTGGACGTTAGGTTCAGGCTTTAAAACGCTAGAAGCAGCAGACGAGAAGTTCCACGTTGTTGCTTATGACTTCGGTGTTAAACGTAATATCTTACGTATGTTAGTTGACCGCGGTTGTAAATTAACCGTTGTTCCTGCACAAACATCTGCAGAAGACGTACTGGCATTAAACCCAGACGGTATCTTCTTATCAAATGGCCCAGGCGACCCTGAGCCGTGTACATACGCGATTGAAGCAATTAAAACTTTCCTAGAAACAGACACGCCAATTTTTGGTATCTGTTTAGGTCACCAATTACTTGCACTTGCTTCAGGTGCACAAACGGTGAAAATGAAGTTTGGTCACCACGGTGGTAACCACCCAGTTAAAGACCTTGACCGCAATGTTGTAATGATCACAGCGCAAAACCACGGTTTCGCAGCTGACGAAGCAACATTACCAGCGAATTTACGTGCAACTCACGTATCATTATTCGATGGCACGCTACAAGGTATTCACCGCACAGATAAGCCTGCATTTAGCTTCCAAGGTCACCCTGAAGCAAGCCCTGGTCCACATGATGCGGCGCCATTATTTGACCACTTCATCGACCTGATGCAAGCACGTTCTAACTAATTTAACCGGAGTAACAATGCCAAAACGTACCGACATAAAAAGCATTCTTATCTTAGGCGCAGGCCCGATCGTAATCGGTCAAGCTTGTGAATTTGACTACTCTGGTGCACAAGCGTGTAAAGCACTACGAGAAGAAGGCTTTCGAGTAATTCTTGTAAACTCGAACCCTGCAACTATCATGACTGACCCTGAAATGGCGGATGCGACGTACATCGAGCCAATTCACTGGGAAGTGGTAGAGAAAATCATTGAAAAAGAAAAGCCAGATGCAGTACTGCCTACTATGGGTGGTCAAACAGCATTAAACTGTGCACTTGATTTAGATAAGCACGGCGTACTGGCAAAACACGGTGTTGAGTTAATCGGTGCAACTGCTGATGCAATCGATAAAGCTGAAAACCGTGAGCGTTTTGACGTAGCAATGAAGAACATTGGCCTTGAGTGTCCGCGTGCAGAAATCGCTCACTCAATGGAAGAAGCACACGATGTACTTAGCCGTATCGGTTTCCCATGTATCATTCGTCCATCATTCACTATGGGTGGTACCGGTGGTGGTGTTGCATACAACCAAGAAGAATTTGATGAAATTTGTGAGCGTGGTTTAGATTTATCACCAACAAATGAACTTTTAATCGATGAATCATTAATCGGTTGGAAAGAGTACGAAATGGAAGTTGTTCGTGACAAAAACGACAACTGTATCATCGTATGTTCTATCGAAAACTTTGACCCTATGGGTGTTCACACTGGTGACTCAATCACGGTTGCTCCTGCGCAAACACTAACTGATAAAGAATACCAAATCATGCGTAATGCATCGATGGCGGTACTTCGTGAAATCGGTGTTGAAACAGGTGGTTCAAACGTACAGTTTGGTGTGAATCCAGTTGATGGCCGTATGGTTATCATCGAGATGAACCCACGTGTATCGCGTTCTTCAGCACTAGCATCAAAAGCAACGGGTTTCCCAATTGCGAAAATCGCTGCAAAACTAGCAGTAGGTTACACGCTTGATGAGCTACAAAACGACATCACTGGCGGTAAAACACCAGCGTCTTTCGAGCCGTCAATTGACTACGTTGTTACTAAGATCCCACGTTTTAACTTCGAAAAATTCGCAGGTTCAAACGACCGTCTAACAACACAGATGAAATCTGTGGGTGAAGTGATGGCAATTGGTCGTAACCAACAAGAGTCACTGCATAAAGCATTACGTGGTCTTGAAGTAGGCGCAACGGGCTTTAACCCAATTGTTGCCCTTGATGATCCGAAAGCAAAAGAAAAAATCATCCGTGAATTACGTGAGCCAGGTGCTGAGCGTATTTGGTACGTTGCTGATGCAATGCGTCACGGTATGAGCGTAGAAGACGTATTCGAATTAACTAAGATTGACCCTTGGTACTTAGTACAAATCGAAGACATCTTAAAAGACGAAGCAACAATCAGCGAAGTAGGTATGGCTGGTTTAAATGCTGAGTTTTTACGCAAGCTTAAGCGTAAAGGTTTTGCTGATGCGCGTATCGCTGAAATTGCCGGTGTTTCTGAAGCAGAAATTCGTAAGAAGCGTCACCAGTTAGATATCGTGCCTGTATATAAGCGCGTTGATACGTGTGCTGCAGAGTTCAGCTCAGACACAGCTTACATGTACTCATCTTATGATGAAGAATGTGAAGCGAACCCATCTGAAAAAGATAAAATCATGGTAATCGGTGGTGGTCCTAACCGTATCGGTCAAGGTATCGAATTCGATTACTGTTGTGTTCACGCAGCATTAGCTTTACGTGAAGACGGCTATGAAACAATTATGGTTAACTGTAACCCTGAAACTGTTTCAACTGACTACGACACATCTGATCGTTTATTCTTCGAGCCAATCACGCTTGAAGATGTATTAGAAATCGTACGCGTTGAAAAGCCAAAAGGTGTTATCGTTCAGTACGGTGGTCAAACACCACTGAAACTTGCTCGTGAACTTGAAGCGAATGGTGTGCCAGTTATTGGTACTTCACCAGATGCAATCGACCGTGCAGAAGACCGTGAGCGTTTCCAACAGCTTGTTGAGCGTCTAGATCTTCTTCAACCAGAGAATGCAACGGTTACTTCTTTAGAAGAAGCGATTGTTAAGTCTGCTGAAATCGGCTTCCCACTTGTTGTACGTCCTTCATATGTATTAGGTGGTCGCGCAATGGAAGTAGTTTATGATGAAGACGATTTACGTCGTTACATGACAGAAGCAGTATCAGCGTCAAATGAAGCGCCAGTACTACTTGACCACTTCTTAGATAACGCAATCGAAGTTGACGTTGATGCTATCTGTGACGGTGAGCAAGTAATCATCGGTGGTATCATGGAGCACATTGAGCAAGCAGGTGTTCACTCAGGTGACTCAGCGTGTTCATTACCAGCTCACTCACTAACTGCTGAAGTACAAGACGTAATGCGTAAGCAAGTGACTGATATGGCACTAGAGCTTGGCGTAGTAGGTCTGATGAATACTCAGTTTGCTGTGAAAGACGGTAAAGTTTACTTAATCGAAGTAAACCCTCGTGCTGCGCGTACAGTACCGTTTGTTTCTAAAGCGACAGGTATTGCACTTGCTAAAGTTGCAGCACGTTGTATGGCGGGTCAGTCGCTAGCAAGCCAAGGTATTACAAAAGAAGTAATCCCTCCTTACTACAGCGTAAAAGAAGTGGTACTGCCATTTGCTAAGTTCCAAGGTGTTGACCCAATCCGTGGCCCAGAAATGCGCTCAACGGGTGAGGTAATGGGTGTTGGTGAAACTTTCGCCGAAGCATTCGCTAAAGCACAATTAGGTGCAAGCAACACTTTACCACGCGGTGGTCGCGCGTTACTATCGGTACGCAACAGTGACAAACCACGTATCGTTGAACTAGCTAAAACCATGACTGATCTTGGTTTCGAGTTAGATGCAACAGGTGGCACTGCAAAAGCACTTGAAGAAGCAGGCATTGCAGTTCGTCGCGTGAATAAAGTATACGAAGGTCGTCCTCATATTCTTGATAGAATTAAAAATGGTGAATACAGCTACATTGTAAACACTACTGAAGGCCGCCAAGCGATTGAAGATTCGAAGGTGTTACGTCGTGGTGCGTTACAGCATAAGACTAACTACACAACGACTCTGAACGCGGCATTTGCTAACTGTACTGCAAACCAAGCAGACGACCGTAGCAAGGTGACGTCAGTTCAGGAACTACATCAGCGAATGAACTAAGGAAATGTGCCAAGGGCGAGGCAATCGCCCTTGGGATTAAGTGAGAATAATATGCAATCAATTCCGATGACAGTTCGTGGTGCAGCATTACTGCGCGAAGAACTTAACGAATTAAAAACAGTTACCCGTCCAAAAATCGTTGCTGATATCGCTGAAGCACGTGAGCACGGTGATTTGAAAGAAAACGCTGAATACCATGCTGCTCGTGAGCAACAAGGTTTCTGCGAAGGCCGTATTCAAGAAATTGAAGCGAAGCTTTCAAATGTGCAAATCATTGATGTAACTAAAATGCCTAACACAGGTAAAGTTATTTTTGGCACAACGGTTACTATCGTTAATGTTGAAACCGATGCTGAAGTAAAATACCGAATCGTAGGCGATGACGAAGCAGATATCAAAAACAATCTGATCTCTGTTAACTCACCAATCGCGCGTGGTTTAATTGGTAAAGAGGTAGATGATGCCGTTATCATTAAAACGCCAAACGGTGAAGTAGAGTACGAAATCATTGAAGTTGAGTATATTTAGTAGCTTAACCAAGCATTGAGAAAAACCGCAGTTCATACTGCGGTTTTTTTATGCCTGTTTACAGCCGTGAATTTATTCGGTACGTTGGCTACAAGACAGTCGTAATGAAGGAGTAATAATGGCGAAAATTCAGTATCCTAAACCGCTTGAGCAAGGTGATAAAATAGCCATATGTGCTTTTTCATCTGGTGTTGATAAAGCCTTTTATGAGCGCTTAGACATAGTACTTAATGGCTTAACAGCCAAAGGTTTTACTGTTATTGAAGGTGCCTGCTTACGTCAGTCACACAACAGTGCAAAGCAACGTGCTGATGAGCTAATGCAGTATTTAACTGATGATTCAATCGCAGCCATTATGCCGCCATGGGGCGGTGATCTTACTATGGAAATTTTACCTCTTCTGGATTTCAATGCGATAAGTAAAGCAAGGCCTAAGTGGTTGGTTGGCTTTTCTGATATCAGCACGTTTGCATGTGCATTAACAACTCGTTGTGGCTGGGCAACTTTGCACGCTGCAAATTTAATGCAAATTCACCCTGAGGATCCCGATGTTTATTTAGCAAATATATTCAGTGCCATGTCGCTTGAAGAAAAACAGCAACTCCATCAAGTCGCGTCGCCATTTTATCAGCAAAAGCCAATTGATTATAAAGCTAAGCCAGAGGCTCAATTTGACTATACTGCTCCTAGCCAATGGCGATGTATTAACTATAAAGATAAACGCCAAATTGAAGTGTCTGGGCGATTAATTGGCGGTTGTTTAGATACGTTAGGTCTGTTGCTACCCTCAAATTACTATGCATTGCATGAGTTTAAAAAACAGTATGCACCAGAGGGGTTAATTTTATACCTAGAAAATGCAGAGCTTAGTCCGATGGCCCTTGCACGTTGTTTGTTATCGTTAAAGTTGAATGATGTTTTTACTGATGTAAATGCTGTGGTATTTGGCCGCAGCCCTGCAATTAATAACGACTGCTACTTCGATGAATACCAAGCAATAGAACTTGCATTTAAAGGCAATTTGTTCCCAGTTATCGTTGATGCCGACATTGGCCACGTAGCCCCTAATTTAGCATTAATTAATGGTGCTGTTGCCACAATAACAGCAGATTTGTGTGAAGGTATGGCGAGTAATGTGGTTGTGAAGACTGACCTTAAATAACAATTATGCAGGCCAAGCCTGCATAATCTTTACGCTTTAAACTACAGTAATTACCGCATCTTTATCTAAACGCGATTTTGGTAATGCAGCATTATAATCTTGCTCTGGCTCGTGATAACCAATAGCGAGTGCCACCTCACATACATAACCACCTAACTCATCAGCGAATAGCTCACCGAGTAAGTCTTTATCGACACCTTCCATCGGTGTTGAATCTAAACCTAAACGAGCCACTGTGTGCATGGTATTACCTAATGCAATGTAGGTTTGAGCTTTAGTCCAAGCGGCGTTATCACCTTGCTCATCTGTATTTAAATCAACAAAGGCGAAGGCACCAAAAGCCTGCTCTTTGTTTTCAGCTTTTGTACGGCCATTAGCAATATCGGCATCAATTACTTTTTCATAATCAGCACGTTTATAGCTTGGGTTATAAGCAAATAAAATGGTGTGTGATGCCGCTTTTGCATGAACTTGGTTAAACTGAAACTTATTTGCAAAACTATCATGCAGACGCTGTTTACCTTGCTCTGATTCAATTACCACAAATTTCCATGGTTGAGAATTAATAGACGATGGCGACAGGCGTAATGCTTCTAAAATTACAGTTAAGTCTGCTTGGCTAATTTGTTTTGAAGCGTCGTAACGTTTACTTGTATAACGGCGTTGTAAGTCTGAAATGATTGGGTGTGTCATGATTTGCTCCCGCATGTATAACATTTAGGTGCAGTTTACGCCTTGCATACTATACGATAAAGCGCATAATCGAATAAACATTATCAAAAATTTTTAGTTAATATGTTGGTTGAAGATCTCAAATTAATCCTCAAGGTTGCTGAGTTTCGTAGTATTACAACCGCAGCAGCCAAATTAGACATGCGAGCCGCTACCGCCAGCGCTGCTATTAAGCGTGTTGAAGCAGCGCTGGGTGCTGAGTTATTTGTTCGTACAACTCGTCATTTGCGGTTATCTGCGGCTGGGGAGCGCTTTTTACCTCAGTGTCAGCAAGCAGTGCTCATGCTAGACCAAGCCACACTTGCCTTAAAAGGTGAGCATGATGAAATTGATGGGGAGCTTAGAGTCGCATTATCTTCAGACTTAGGCCGCAACATCATTATCCCATGGTTAGATGAGTTACTTGATGAGTATCCAAAGCTGAGTATGCGCCCGCATATTAGCGATAGTAATGTCGACTTTTACCGAGACTCCGTTGATTTTGCACTTAGGTATGGCTCGCCATCCGACTCAAATTTATATGGCTTTAAAATTTGTAATGTTCCGCGGCTGTTATGTGCAACCCCAGAGTACATTGCCGAACATGGCGCGCCGACACATCCCGATGAATTAAATCAGCATCAAGGCCTATTTTATCAACTGCAAGATATCATAAATAATGTCTGGGAATTTACCGATGGAACCGAGCGTTTTAAAGTGAAAATGCAAGGCCGTAGAGCATCTAATGATGGCGATTTGGTAAGGCGTTGGTGTGTTGCTGGTAAAGGCCTAGCGGTTAAATCTTGCATTGATATTAGTGATGATTTACTAAGTGGGCGGGTAGTGCCAGTCATGCAAAATTATCCTCACTTATGTGCAGAGCTTTGGCTAATATGCCCAAGTCGACAATCTATTACACCCGCGGTTCGTCTAGTGCGTGATATATGCCGAGAAAAAACCAAGGCGATACTCAATCAACTGATTGAAAAAGGCATATTAGATAAGCGGGTACTCGATAACTAATTACTTTAGGTATAGAATAGCTTGGCTTATTCATCTTATTGATTAAGCAACATTCTCAGGGCGGGGTGAAATTCCCCACCGGCGGTATACTTTGAAATAAAGTGAGCCCGCGAGCGCTTTAACTTTGGTTAAAGGTCAGCAGATCTGGTGAGAGGCCAGAGCCGACGGTGATAGTCCGGATGAAAGAGAAAGATGATGTAGAAAATCTATAAAACAGTAATTGGCTGCCTGCGGGTGGTCTTTTTTGCTGTGCCTTTCAATGTCCTGAATCTTTTCATATTTAATTTAATAGGTATTAAAAATGATGATTCAGTCTTCTTTACTCAGCCAATTTGGCGAACCACTTGAACGCGTTGAACGTGCCATTGCTGCTTTGCAGCAGGGTGAAGGCGTGCTTGTAGTAGATGACGAAAACCGTGAAAACGAAGGTGATTTTGTGTATTCAGCACAGCACCTGACCACAGAGCAAATGGCCATGATGATCCGTGAAGGCAGCGGTATTGTGTGTCTTTGCATGGGCGATGAGCGTGTTAAACAGCTTGATTTACCACAAATGGTTGAGCATAACACCAGTCAGAACAAAACAGCGTATACAGTGACCATTGAAGCTAAAACGGGCGTGACAACTGGCGTTTCAGCAGCTGATCGTGTAACCACCATTAAAGCGGCAACAGCAGACAATGCAAAGCCTGAAGATTTATCTCGCCCAGGGCATGTGTTTGGACTGCGTGCACAAACGGGTGGTGTATTAGTCCGTCGTGGCCATACTGAGGCATCGGTTGATTTAATGCAGTTAGCGGGTTTAACACCGTTTGGTGTTATTTGCGAATTAACGAATCCAGATGGTTCAATGGCTCGCTTGCCTGAAGTTAGCAAGTTTGCCTGTGAGCACAATATGCCCGTTGTATCGATTGAAGATTTAGTTGCTTATATCCAAGCAACGCAAAAACAGGCTTGTTAAAAGCTTTATGCTTTGAGCTGTAAGTCAAAAAGTGAGGCCACTTTTGTGGCCTATATTTATTGTAATTTCTCAATCGCTTGCTTAGCACTTTCACTGTCAGGATTAAGTTTTAACGCACTTTTGTAACTTGCTAATGCTTTTTGTTTATCACCTGCTGCTAAATATGCTTCACCTAAACTGTCAAATGTATTTGCTGATTCTGGATAAGATTGATTATTGAGTTCAAACACCGTGATTGCGGCGCCTAGCTCATCCATTTGCATTAATTCATAGCCAAAGTAGTTTAGCGACCTTTCTCTAGGCGTATTACCCTCACTCACCATTTGCTGATAGGTATTCTTTAACCCTGCAATACCTTCACGTTTAAATACGTTATAAAGTTTACTATCTACATGCTCTGTCGCTTTTTCGTAGGGTTTGCCATAGTAGATTGCAAGTAAGCCATTAGTCATGGGGGTGAGTGGCGCACCACCAGTGTTATTTAAAATAATAACCAGTAATTTGTCTTCGATTATTCTACTTATAAACGCATTAAAACCATTGATGCCACCGCCATGTTGAATACGGGTTAGCGGTTTTCCGTAGGTGCTTTTATCAAGGTTTGTAACTTCCCAACCAAGCGCATAATTTCTTTGCTCAGAAACTTGATACATCTGTTTCTTATACTCTTTGTTCAATAACTTATCCGTGTAGAGAGCTTGATCCCATTTTAGTAAATCCCGTGCTGTTGAGTACATTGATCCTGCTGCATATGGGATAGACATATCTAAATAATCAGTATTGCTATAACCTCCTAGGCCATTGTCATAACCCGATACGCGAAATTTAATGATTTTATTGTGAGAATCATAGCCTGTATCCTTCATATCGAGTGGATCTAAAATATTCTTCTGTAATACATCTTGATATTTTTGACCTGTTACCTTTTCGATTACCGCACCCAAAATAAAATAGCCAGAGTTGCTATAACGAAATTCAGTGCCAGGCTCGAACACTAGATCATCACTACATAGCAAGCGAATAAATTCATCAACACTGTAAGGGTTTCGGCTGTACTCATCACGAAAAGATTTTGCCTGAGTATAATTTCCAAGACCAGAGGTGTGATTAAGTATTTGGCGAAGGGTAATTTTAGTGGCTATATCTTTTCTGTAATCAGGGAGGTATGTTGCAAGGTGATCATCGAGTTTAAGTTTTCCATCTTGTGCCAATTGCAGAATTAACATGGCGGTAAATTGTTTGGTAATTGAACCAATTCTAAATTTACTTTTATTACTATGTCTTATATCCCATTCAAAGTTGGCATAGCCAACGCTTTGTTCAAACAGTACTTTTCCATCCTTAGCAACTAATACATTGCCATTAAACTGCTTAAAGTTATGAAAGCCACTAATAAAGTCAGCCATCTCTGCTTGCATGTTTTGGCTATGTGCGAGGCTTGAAATTGCGACTAAATAAAAAACTACAAGCAACCTTAGCTTATTAAAGAATATGTTCATTGCTGTCCTTGTTATTTGTTGGTTACATTAATCGATGTAAAACCTCATTGCGCATAGCTTGATTAATAAGGCTTACCATTCTGGTGTGGTCTAAATTACTATAATGCACTATGGATACACTCTTATTGTGAAGTGCTTGCCAATAACCAGCGGAGCTTATTGGGTCAACGTTACTGACATAGAGTGTGGTTCTATTAGCTGATTGTTTGCCGTTCAGTAGGGCGATTAAATCAAGTTGTGTTTCATCAATACCACTGCCTTTAATCACGCTTTTACTGAGATTTTTTCACTACACACAACAACTTACCAATCAAGCAGTAATAATGCAATTGGATAATATTTAAACAAGGAATATATGTAGCTTGCAATTACCACCTAGCGGTAAATCCACGGTTATCTATGTGAACAAAACCACCGTGGTGGGAGGCGGGTTTATAACGGCCAATACCGCCATTATAGCGGCTCTGTTTTTGGAACTTTTCAAACACTTTATAAAGCACATCAACATCAGCAACCGTTAGTTTGCCATCGCCGTTTAAATCGTCCATTCGGCCATCACCATCTTCGTCTATATATAGGTCAAAGGCATCGCCGTATTGGTGTCGGCTGTGTTTGCCATTACCAATTGAGCGATTGTAATGGGGTGTTCTATAGCCGCTGATAAAGGCAAATTTACTGACTTTAATCCCTTCATTTTGTACAAACCTGAGCAGATCTTCGAGCATCATCAAGCCATCGTTGTTGACATAAAGATACTTTGGAAAGCCACTCAATTGCTTACAAATTACGTTTTTAACTTGCACATGAGGAGTCAGCTGGCGTGATAAGTCTTTCTCAAAAATTTCTATAAACCCGTTTGGCGCACTGTATTGTGTATAGCCTTTATAAGGGGCAGGGTAGAGGCCTATTTGATAATTATTCAATTGCTTATTGTTAGCATTGAATGGTTTTTTCACTATAACGAGTAAGCGTTTTCTCGTTTTGTTGTTACTCAGTACTAGGCTATAAAACCCTGCATTTTCTGGGGCATAAACGGCAATGCTATTTGGCCCTAATCGCTCAGTCTCAACATCTGATACTGCAGTTGGAGCAAAATCAGCCGTGTTATCAAGTGTTAGAACTTGTTTTGCATCAAGTACAAGGCTGTGCAGCGAATCAGTTAATTCAATGGCAGCAACAGAGCATGTAGTTAACGCTAAGCACACACTAAAAATAATACGGCTGAAATACATAGTGACCTCTAAATTGTATTGTTTGCTAATGGTGTGGTGAGTGCTTTTAATAACGCGCCATCGCGATTATAAACGTCGGTATAAAATTGTAGGCCTTCGTCGTTACCCGCAACGGTCCAATACATTAAAAGTACGTCTAGCGGTTTTGATAAGCTGACTTTTTTAGTTTCTTTTGCAGCAATGGCGTCATCAATTTCACTACGGCTCCAATTATCCGAGGTTTCTAATATTTTCTCAGCTAAGGTGAATGGATCATCAACTCTTACACAGCCGTGGCTAAATGCACGTTGGTCTTGCTGGAATAAACTTTTTGCAGGGGTATCGTGCAAATAGATTGAGTATTTATTAGGGAACATAAACTTGATTTGCCCTAATGAATTATTCTCTGATGGCTGTTGTACAAACCAATACGGGAAGTTTTTGCGGCTAGCATTCGGCCAATCAATACTCTCGCTATCAACTGGGTTACGGCGACTATCAACCACAACAAAGTCTTTCTCGTTTAAGTAGTTTGGGTTTTCTTTCATTTTTTTAATGATGCCACCTGAAATACTCCGCGGTACTGTCCACGTCGGATTCATCACGATATAGCTCATTTGCCCTTTAAATATTGGGGTTTTGGTGTAGTTTCTGCCTACAACTACATTGGTTTGCCATTTCAATTTGTTGTCTTCAAACAAATACAGCAAATAGCCTGCGATATTTACCACTAAGAAGCGATCTGTTAGCGTGTTATCAACCCAACGAATGCGCTCTAGGTTTACTAAAATATCATTAACATACTCACTGTAATCTTTGTTGAGTAGTTTTAACGTTGCATTGCCAATCACACCATCATCAGCAACTTGATGGGCATTTTGAAAGCGTTTAACTGCTGCGACTAGCTCATCGTTATAATCAGTGGCATCACTGTTACTGCCGTCAAAATACTTTAGTCGTTTTAACTTTTGTCTTAAAAGCGGCACTGCTGGGGCTGATTGCCCGGGTTTTAATGCTTTATTTTGCAGTGCGAAGTCAGGTAACTCGCCAGTGGCATCAAGCTCTCGATAAAACACGAGGGCGTCTTTTAAGCGCTTATAATGAGGTAAAACAGGCTTGAGGTTTTCAAGCCCCTTTTCAAGGCTTTTTGATTTTACATGTTTAAGTAATGAGGCCGCTGCAGCATCTGGGCTGACATCAAACTGTTCATAGTTCCATGTGGCTGCTAGTTGTTTAGGGTTTACTTTTCCGCGAATTAAGTGTTTTGCATAGGTCATCACGGCATCAGTCATTAGAACATCAAACTGTGCTTCGACGGCATCTGCTCCGCGTTTATCTATTTCGCTGGCTAGCGCCATTAATGTATCAAAGTGATAGTCGTTAGGAGATAGCCCTTCAAGTTCTGCTTGCGCAATTAAGTTGAGCGCTTGCTTGGCATATTTTACGTTGTCCCACACTCGTTCAAAACTATTTGCTTTATAAGTAGCAACGGTCATTTCTGGGGAGTGGATTTGTTGTCCTTCTATACTGTGAGACTCACCAATCAGAATAGGCTCAAGCTGTTGTTGTAAGTATTGGTTTTCGGCCAGCACAGGCATACAAATGGATAAACAACTAACCAAAGCTGTGTAGCGTAGAATTTTCATAGCTATGTCCTTATAACGTATTTAGTAATTTGATGAATTGTTTCTTTTTTGCTCATTTAAGCTTAGCAAAACAATACGATTTATAGGAACATCTTTTTAAATAAAAAACGCTTGGCAAATTTATTGCCAAGCGTTCGGTTGGGATTTTGAGAGGGGTTTAATTACTGGTTGTTTGTAATTTTGCTTCTGGCTCTGCTTTTTTACCTCTTAGCTTGCCAATTAAGCGTTTAAAGTCTTCTAAGGCGACGTACTGGCAAGGGATTAAAATAAGCGTAATGACCGTTGCAAATAACACCCCGAATGCTAGAGATACAGCCATTGGGATAACGATTTTTGCTTGTAAGCTTGTTTCCATAATGATTGGTAATACACCAATAAAGGTCGTTATTGAGGTCAGTAATATTGCTCTAAAACGACGCGCACCGGCTTGCATTACAGCCTCTTTGATTGCTATACCTTCAGCGCGAGCTTTATTGACAAAGTCGACCATCACTAGCGAGTCGTTTACGACCACACCTGCAACCGCGATAATACCAAATACTGACAAGCTGCTCATTGTCATACCTAAAATCATATGACCGAACATTGCACCAATGACACCAAATGGAATAACCGACATGATGATAAATGGCTGTGAGTACGAACGTAGTGGAATAGCAAGTAACGCAAAGATAATCATCATTGATAAAGCAAAATCACGTACTTGTTCTGCCACACTGTCCATTTCTTCTTGAATACGACCTGCCACATTACTTTCTACACCAGGGTAGCTTTTCAGTAGGCTAGGTAAGTATTCGTCACGAATTTCTTTTGCAATGGCAAATGGTTCAGCTTGGTCTGTGTTAACCGCAGCCCAAACGTTTACAGTACGTTTAGCGTTTTCACGACGAATACGGTTTACACCATCCACAATGTTGACTTTAGCAACTTCAGCAAGCGGTACTTCAACACCCGTTGGTGTAATGATACGTGCATCTGTGATGTCACTTACTGCGTTTCGCGATTCACGAGGGTAGCGGATCATCACTTTAATCTCTTCACCGTCACGTAAAATACGTTGTGCTTCTAAACCGTAGTAGCTAAAGCTAACTTGTGATGCCACATCTGAAAGGGTTAACCCTAAGCTGTAAGCAAGCGGTTTAAGTTCAAGTTGAACCTCGTCAGTTGCAGATTGGAGCGAGTCATTTACATCACCTACGCCTTGCATGCTATTTAGCTTTTCTTTTAACTTTGCAGCCACTTCTTTGAGCTTATTGATATCTTTGCCTTCTAAGCGAAAGCTAACATCACCGTCATCACGGCCGCCATTCATGATACTGTCTTCAATATTCAGCGTTTTCACACCTGGCAGTGGTGGCATTTGTTCGCGCCACATTGCACTTAACTGGAAAGTATCAATAGGGCGTAAGTCCGGTTCGACCAAAATCGCCATAATGCGTGCACTTGTACGACCACGTAAACTAACCGATAAGTCGCGGATCATCGCTTGACCATATTGCTCTTCAAGTTGTTTATCGACATCTAAAATCAGCTTTTCAATGGTTTGCGCTGTCTCAAGGGTTGCTTGCTCAGAAGAAGATAAATTCATTTCAACTGAGATACGCGGGAAATCATGTGGAATTTTAGGATTCGCAACAAATTTCACTAAGCCACCAGCGAACATACCGCCACTAACAATAAGCACACAGATAAAGCCAACAATCACGGTGTAACGGTAATGAATACAGCGACCAATAAATGGTGTGTAGTAATTATCAACAAAGTTCTTGAGGCCATTATCCATACCTATACGTAAGCGGTGTAATGGATTTTTAGGGTTCGCAGGTTTATTTTTCATGGCTGCTAAGTGAGCCGGTAAAATTAGTTTTGACTCAATTAATGAAAAAATTAAACATAGGATAATTACACCACCAATGGCTTTAGAAAACGCAGAGCCAGGTCCTGATGCCAATGTTTGTGGTAAGAATGCGGCAATTGTGGTTAACACCCCAAAGGTTGCAGGAATAGCAACGCGTTTTACGCCGCGCACTACGTTATCTAGGCTGTGACCGTGTTTTTCAATTTCAGCACTGGCAGACTCACCGACGACGATAGCATCATCAACGACTATCCCGAGCACCAGTATAAATGCGAATAAAGAAGCTAAGTTAACAGTGATATCAATAAAGCCCAGTGGCATCATTAAAAATGCACCTAGGAATGACACAGGTAAGCCCATCATTACCCAAAACGCTAAGCGTAGTGGTAAAAATAGCGCCAGTACCACCATCACTAAAATACCACCCCAAATCATGTTGTCGATCATCATGTTTAGACGACCTTCAAGGTAGTAAGTTAAATCAACAATCGGTGATAGCTTTACGCCTGCTGGTAACTGTGGTGCTTTATCTGCTAGATATTTTTTTAATACCGCAGCAACTTTAGTGATGTCTTGATCTTTCGACGCATTTACTTCAAAAGTTAGTGAGTTTTTACCGTTGTACTTAGAGTATTGTAAGCCTTCTTCAAAGCCGTCATTAATTGTTGCTACATCACCTAAGAAAACTTGTGCACCATCTGGTAAGTGTAATAAAGGCAGATTTTCGAACTCTTTACCACGATACGCTTGATTTTCAACACGCATCGAAATGTAGCCATTTTCAGAGCGAATTTGACCTGCAGACATATTGGCAGAAAAGCTGCGAACGGCTGTGGCAATATCACGGAAAGTTAAACCATACTCACGTAGTTTATCTGGGCTGATTTCAATGCCAATTTCGTAGTTTAAGCCACTGTAAAAGTTGACCAAGTTAATTTGTGGTAAAGCTTGTAGCTCATCTTTTATGTCGTTACCAAGTTCTTTGAGCTGGTAGTTACTCATATCGCCATACAGCGCGAGTATCATCACTTCTTGCTCAAACTTTTCACGGCGAACAATTGGGCGTTCCATCTCTGCAGGGAAGGTATTGATTGAATCAACCTGCATCTTGATTTCATCGAGTACTTCTTGTGGATCGTACTTTTCTTCGATTTCTATCCAAGCTTGTGAAAAACCACGGTTCGAATAGGTAATTAAACGTTTAATGCCTTCGAGACCTTCTAATGACTCTTCGACCTTAATGGTGATGCCTTCTTCTACCTCTTGCGGCGCAGCCCCCGGATAAACAGCTTGAATACTGATCCAGTTACTTTCAAATTGTGGGAACATTTGCTTACGCACCGACATTGCTGTCAATAAGCCTCCCACTAAAATGAAAATCATAAGTAAGTTTGCTGCTACTGGGTTGCGAGCAAACCAGGCAATAAGCCCTTTTTCTCTGTGCGTGGTCATGGCTTATTCCTCTTTTAACGCTAACTGCGTTGTTGGCACACTCAGTTTTGCGTCATCTAGCTTGACCGCCATGCCTTCAGTTGGGTATTCAAGTGCCGAGGTAATAAGTTGCTCACCATTAGCAAGGCCATTATCGGCGATCACCATGCCATTTTGTTCGCGAACGATGTTAAGTGTTTTAAAGGTAAGCGTTTCGCCATCTTGTAAAACAGCGACTTTTTTGTCTTTAACTAAATGGTGCGGAACAACAATCGCATTATACAGCGCACGGCCTTCGATAGTGGCATTAATGTATGAGCCAAAACGTAATGGCTGCTTTTGCTCATAAGGCGTTGCTACTTGTGCTACTAAGTAATTCATGCGGCTACGTTGGTCTACAACTCCTTCGCTACGTACGATAGTTGCTTGCCAGGTTGTTTGTTTACCTGCAAATTCAGCATTAATTGATACGCTTGCACCAATTCCTTGGTTATTTAGGTATTGCAGATCTTTATCAGCAACAGGTAAACGAATTTCGGCCAGTGACGTTGAGCTCAGACTACCAAAGCTGTTACCAGGGTTTACTACACTGCCTAAACTAATTAGACGCTCGTCAATAATCGCGTCGTATGGTGCTTTAATATATGTACGTTCAAGATTACGTTTAGCTCGTTTTACACTCGCTTGCGCTGCACGGTAACTTGCAAGTTTTTCAGCAAGTTGTGGTTTACGTAAATAAAGCTCAGATGGAATAACTTGGTTTGAGTCACCTTTGATGCGGTCCCACTCAGCTTGCGCAACTGACACCTGTGCACGTTCAATCTCGAGTGCAGAGCTTGCTTGTGCCAAACCGGCTTCAGCTTCAATGAGTGCCGCTTCGTAATCATTTGGGTCAATACGTGCTAGAATGTCGCCTTGCTTAACAAATCCACCTTGTACAAATTGATCTGATAACGACACAACCTGACCACTCACTTGCGCAACAAGTTCAGTTTGGTGTTTAGGTTTAACAATACCGTATGATTTTACATCAAGGGTAATGGCGTCAAAGCTTAACGGTTTAATTGATACAAGCGGGCGCAGATCTTGTTCTGGTTTTTCGACTGGCGGTTGCTTCATAGAGGCAAATGCGAATGCCATTCCAAGTCCGCCGACTAATACGGCGATAGGGAGAATGATTTGTTTTTTACTAGCCACGGGATAGTCCCTCACGGTTGACGGTAATTAAAAATAAATTTGATAGGCTAAGCATACGCAATAAAGTGTTTACAAGGCGTTTGAAGATGTAACAAACCATTACACATATTACAAAGGCGCTACAAAGGTTCTATAAGAGGTACTCAATGACAGATAAAATGGCATGTAGATTAGGCTGTGGCGCCTGTTGTATTGCACCCAGTATTAGCTCACCGATCCCAGGAATGCCCAACGGCAAAGCAGCGGGAGAGCGCTGTATTCAACTTGATGATAATAACCTATGTAAATTATTTGGTGATGAATCAAGGCCTAAGGTGTGTAGTGACTTTTCTGCCACGATTGATGTGTGTGGCACCACTAACGAACAAGCACTGTATTTAATTACTGAACTTGAGCAGATGACTTAAAAAGATTAAACCATTAACACTTTTTAACGGTTGCTGGGATCAGTTGTGTTTTATAGCTTAAGTTTTCTTCATGGTATTTAAAAATAATAAAGAACGACTTGTCTGTTTTAGAATACAACCAACAATACTTGCAAAATTAACTATGAAAAAACATGTAATTATCTATTTACTCTTAGCAAGCTCATTTACTTATGCAATACCACTGCAAGTCAAACTTGATCACAGCTCAGAAACGCAATTGCATACTAATCAACAACTCGTTGATGCATTAAAATCAAATAATAAAGACCAGTTTTTAAAAGCGCTAGCAGCCGGGGCTGATCCAAATTATCAAATTAATCAATCGAGTAGTGTTTTAAGCCTAGCCACGAGTAATCTCGACTCTGACTTTTTAAATGTGTTACTTCAAAAGGGCGGCAACCCGAACAGTTTCAGAGTGTCTGCAAGACGACATTTAATTTTTGAAGTATTAGGGCCAGATAGAATAGAGCATCTAAGAACTTTACTTAGATTTTCTCCAAAACTAGATGTTAAGGATGGCACAGACTCAACACCATTAATTTATGCTGCTATATTGAGTAACTACACTGCGATGAAATTACTAATTGAACAAGGCGCAGATACGTCTCTTAAAAATAATTTTGGCTATGATGTTTTAAAGGTTTTAGAAGATAACGCGACACGAGAATGTCATCAATCTGAGTGCTCGCAACTAAATGAAGTGAAACAGATTATTATGAAATAATTAATAGTCCTCAACGAAAAAATGCCAGTCAATTGACTGGCATTATTGTTTTTGCTTACCACGTATAGGTAGCGCTAAGAGTATATTGTTCGCCGCGGCCTGGGGTACCCGGTACTTCTTCGAATGATTCATCCCAAATGTTGTCAGCTGCAAAGGTTACAAATACATTATCAAGCTGGGCTGGGGTGAATTTTAGCGTTAACTGCGTGAAGAAGGCTTCATCATCAGAGCTACGTAGGCGGTTACTGTGTTGTTTACGCCATTCGTTATCGATACGTAGCTCAAGCACATCCATTGGTTGCCATACTGCACCCAGTGTTACACGGTGATCAGGGTAGTTAAGCGCATAAAAGCTCGCATCAATATCTGCCGTGCCATAGTCTTCTGACTTTTCTAAATAGGTGTAGCTGGCAATTAACTCAGTGCTTTCGAACGTTTTATTCGCTAAAAACTCAACGCCTAAGGTGTCTATATCAACCGGGTTTGCAAAACGTGCAGAGGTTGCATCAAAGCGATATGTCCAATCCGTAAGGTTTTTATCTTTACGGTAGAAAATAGCTGAATCTAAACGCCATGAAGACTGTTCAATCAGTAAACCTAATTCAAGGTTATCGGTGGTTTCGCGCTCAAGGCTGTAGTTACTTCTGAATAATCCGCCCGTTTCACTGCCGCCGATGGCGGTATAACCGGGAACTTGTGATGCTTCTGCGTATGACGCATACCAAGTATGTTCACTGCCATTTTGATTAGCTACTTTAAGGCTGGCATCGGCAATAAATGAGGTATCTGAGCTATCACGGTTCGTATCATCAAATGCAGCACCAACACGTAAAGTAAGCTCTTTGTTCGCTGTAAGAGCTGTCTTGTACTCAGGCAAGATACTTAGCTTGGTGTAATTGCGTGATGTAAAGTTGTTTTCAAGAGACGTTGATTCAATTTCATCAGCAATAAATTGGCCAGCATAATTAATTGCATAGTGGTCATTTAAACGGTGGCGTCCAGAGAGTGCCAATGACTTAACCGTGGTTTCGTGAAACGCTTCAAAAATAGCTGGGTTTTCACGAGACAAAACGTAATGGTCGTTATGTTTACGATAATAACCAGTCACTTCAAGGCTATTGCTCTTACCATACATTTGCTTGTGATTGAGCATGAAAAGCTTGGTTTCAAGATCTTCTGTTTCGTTAAAGTTAAATGGCGTATAAAGGTTTGGCCAACCAAAAAACTTCTCTTGGCGTCCGAACATTAAATCAGTTTGTGAGGTAGAGCTTGCGAGTTGAATACGCGCTGAGGCACGTTCGAAGTCGTGGTCGCCATTATCAATTGAGCCATCACTTTTTGAGTGAGAGTATTCCCCTTCAAAACCTAATCGCCAATCAGGTTTGCTATCAAGCTTTTGGCTATGGGCAGCATGAATGCTTTGTAAATTAAAGCCATTCGTACCTGTGCCAAGAGAAACGCTGCCAGTACTTGTGATAGGGCGCCAGCCAAATGAAACCGTACCAACCGAGCTATTCATACCATAAAGGGCATTATCAGCACCTGTAAGCACTGAAGGGCCTGTTAGCATCTGCGGCGCAATTGGAATTTCAGCAAAGTAGTGACCAGATTGAGGGTCAAATAATGTACTGCTACCAACACGAAAGCCAGTATTTTCGAAAATACCACCACGAATGGTTACATCAGCTTGTGCTTCAGCCATATTGCGCGATTGCAAATCGACACGCGGGTCATATTCTAAGTTTGATACTGGCGCATCAAAAGTACCTACAGGTTCTTTATTTGCGGTTGCTGAAACTTCAACGGTGATTTGTTCAATATTGTTGGTGTCTTCTGCTAGCACTGAGCAAGTGACGAATAATGCGGGAAGTGTAAGCTGTACTGCGCGTACCATCTAAAACTCTCTTGATTTTGTTTAATCTGGGGTAGTGGGCTAGTTAGGCGCACTGAAAATTGCGGGTATTGTATCTGAATCACTGAGTTATACCACTCCAACCAGATTTAAACAGGCAATAAAAAACCGCGCTAATTGCGCGGTCTTTTAACTAAAACAGTGTTTAGTTTTGATTAATTGATTGCGGTGGGAAGTTACTTAGAATGTTAGCAACAGTCTCTTTGATAACTTCAGTGCGCTTTTCAGGTGATTGGTTCTTTTGCAAACGACCTTCTTTAGCACCACGCCAAACTAATTGGTTAGAAGCACGGTCTACCACGTCTAGAATTAACGTACCCACTTCATATTCGCGAGTGGTTGTTTGCGTGTTATAACCCATACCCCAGTAATTCCAGCGTGCGCCGTAACCTACGTTGAAGGTATCTACATCAATTTTAGTATCAACAGAGGCATGATAGTTAATCAGTACATCTGCTTGTGCTAAATCAACTAGCTTCATACCGCTTTTTTCAAGTTCAGCATTTACAGCGTCACGAACACGTTTTTCCATTAAAGGGCTAATTTGGTAGTTCGCTACGTTTTTAGTCAAGCTGGCATTAGGTACCCAAGAGAAGGTTTTATAATTACTAAAATCTGCTGATTTGTCGTAATCCCAATCAGGCGTTTTAGCACAAGCCGCTAAAAATAATACAGCCGTTGCGATTAATAAGTTCTTCATATTGTTTGCTCCTTGGCAAAATTTCCACTACTTGATTGATAACATAACACAAATAATACTCAACTGAATGATTATTTAAAAACTATGGCACATTTACAAAAAAGTACTGTAATAGTTTGTAAACATAGTCATCCTTGACTGAATCAATGATTAATTTTTGTAATTAAACAGTGTGTTCCACATCTATCCAGTCTTTTTCATCCACCCAGTTTTGTGCACCATCTTTAACAGTACGAATAGGGACGATGTAATCACAGCTAACTTGTGGTTTAACTGAGGCAAAAATCGGCACAAAGCCAAAGCTAAGAGCGGTTTCGATAATTGCTTTTTGGTTTTGTGGGTCGATATCGGCAGCTTCATCGATATAAATCGGAATACGATACAAGTTTTGTTCTTGGTCGCTTAATAAGTAACGAATAAACAGCATGCCGCAAAGTAGCTTAATGGTAATACGCGTACCGTTAGAACCAGCTGAGTCAATTTTTTCGAAGTGCTCAGTTTCACCAGCACGGTTTACTACTTCAAAACGAATATCAAATAAGTCGGTCAGTGTTAAACCGGCTTTTTCTGAGGCAAGCTTAATCAAATGATCTTTCGCTTCGTTTACCGCAGATTCGCTATAAGGCTCTTGGCTTAATAGGTCTAGGGTATCGCCTTGCTCAAACTGATTTGAGGTACTAATAATGGTATCAATGCTATCAACCAACATCTTGCGCGGAATAACATTAATTTTGAATGCTTGAAGGTTAGAGATACGGTGCTGACTAATGCCTTTATTAAAGCTGTTCATTTCGCGGCGTAGGCGGTCTAAGTCTTCACGCAAGCCCTTAATAGTGGCGGCTACTTCGGTTAACGCAACTCGGCCTTGACGTTCAACCGCATCGCGCTCGTTATCGATGTTATGAAACGCGCTGATGAGCTTTTCGTATTTAGTAAACTCATCGTTTTCGTTATCAAATTTAGTAATACCCGCATTGTAAATATGCATGTAGGTGTTACGTACGTTGATATCAAAGTTACGTAGCTCTTGGCAGTCTTTGTTAAAGTGATGAATGAGGTCACTTAAGTTATCAAAATCAATATTGATTTCAATCATGTATGGAGTGACTTTGCCTGAGTAAAAGTCAAGCGTGTGATCGATACGTTCAGATTTAACTTGACGCAAACGGTCAGCTTGGCGGGCAAGCAGATCTTTTTTCGACTTGATAATTGAGCGACGATCGCTGATTGAGCCACTATTTTTTTGAATGTCTTGCAGATAGTCGTCAACTTGTTCGCGTTCTGCATTTAACTGCTCTTTTAGCAGAGTTTGTGCATCGACAGATTGCTGCATCACTTCAAATTGTTCAAAGCGTTTTAATGCTTCTTCTGAAGCCATTAGCTCATCATATAAGGCATCTTTTTCTTTTTGCTTTTCGGCCACATTAGCAGCGACTTCGCGCTGTTGTTTAAACTCTTTCAGTGAGTTTTCAAGAGCAGCGAGTTGCGCGGTTAATTGCTCTTTATTTTCGCCCGTTTGCATTTGCACTGGGCTTAGCTTTTTAAGTTTAATAGTTGCGCCAGGAAGAGTCAGTACACCGCCTTTCACGTTAGCTGATAACTGCTCTAAAAACTCACCAAAAGCATCTTCGTCTGTTATATCAACATCACCATTGCTGGTGGTGGCAAACGATAAGATATCTGGGTTTAAAATACGCGAAATTTCTTCAACTTCTTTTAAAGACAAATCTTCACGCATACGAGTGAACAAATTAAACTCGAGGTTCTTTAACTGCAGTTTTAAGCTCTTAATTTGCTTTTGTGTTTCGCTGATACGGTAATCTAGTGTGTGTAAGCTTTGACCTTGAGCACTGCTTAATGAATGCGATAACGATTCATAATCTTGTTTAAGCTGAGTAAGGCTTACTTTTAAAGTGGCTTTGTTAACTAGTTCAAACTCAGATTTAAGCGCTCGATAGTCTAAAAACCACTGTTCAATTTGAGTTTGTTTACGTTCAATATCACGGGATTGCTGAATATACAGCTGCTGCTTTTGGTCGAACTCGTGCTTTTCGTGTTCGATATCCTCAAGTGCAATATTTAGCTCAGCGAGTTGCTCTTGTTGATAGGTTTCAAAGTCAATCAGTGCTTGGTCAATTTTTGGCGCATAGGCAGCAAGTTTGCCTTTTAAAACCGTTTGGTTTTCAAGCATAGATTCAAGGGCTGCGATAGGCTCTTGCATTGACTCAAGGGCTTTTAATTCACGTTTAGCGTGATTCACTTTATCGAATGAACGTCGCCACACTTCATAAAAGTCGACCCGTGAGTTTGACATATGACGCTCAAATACACGTAGCATAAAGCGTTTAACATCACTGGCACCTAACTTATGCAAGTTAAGAATACGGCGGAAAATTTCTTTGTAAATCGCGGAGTCTTGCACGTTATTGAGGGGGATCATCTTTAAGTTGATATCGCCATCAAACGGTGTTGCGCCGCCAGTGAGTAGGGCGTTTAGCTCCTGCGCTTTTAATTCAATTGGATTAAAACCTTGCTCTTTTAAGTGATTAAAAAGCTTGGTGAATTTTACAATGGTTTTGCCTTGAGTGTAGTGATCAAGGTTCAACTTACCTTGGTAGCAAAAAAACTGATGCGCGTAACCGGCAATTTTACCAAGGCCGGCAACACCAATCACCACAGGGCCATTAGGCAGGTCAGCTTCGAGTAAAATATAGGATTGATCTGACGAAAAGTAGAATTTTCGGGTTTCGTCTAAATCGTGGCCATCCCATTCTGTTAAGCGCAAATCATTAATCAGTGGAAATTGCAGGGCATTAATTACCGAGCTTTTACCGGTATTATTCGGTGCACAAATAGAGCTACTTTTATCCAGTGGGATCACGCATTTTGCATAGCCTGCGGTATTTAAAAGCGCAAGTTTGCTGAGTCCGTATAGGCTTTGGCTTTGCATTAGTCGTCATCTCCTAGGTAGGTTTCTTCGTTTACTTCCATTAATGCATCGATATAACGATAAATAGGTGCTTGCAGCATAAAGCCGTTTTCTACTTCGCGAGCAAGACCTAAACGTACCATACGTAGATAAACGTCTTTACGTAAATCTGAGCCTGAGAAGATTTCTAATTGATCAAACAGGTGCTTGTTGATTTGCACTAAGGTTTGCATCAGTTCAAGGTCGTTTACTTCGTCAAACAAAGCACGCATTGGATCTTTACCGGTATTGGCATAGTGCTCAATTAAGATGTAGATAGTCAGTGCGATGGCACGCGAAATTTTCCCCATGTTTGGGGTGCTTTCGTCGCTGCCAAAATAGTAAAAGCCACGGCTATCATGTTGTAGGTCATGGCCAAGGGCGTTAAATAACGCGCGATAAGCATCAATGTGTTGGTCAAGCTCTTGCCACATCAGCGTGTCTTGTTCGCTAATGTGGTAGCCTGATGTGAGCTTTTTATTAATAGCTTGCAGATGCGTTAAATCATCTAAATTAATATCTGTCATGGTTATTGCTCTGTTGCTTTTTTATCGTCAGCAATCGATGAGTTAAATGGGTAAAGAGAGAAGTGTTGCTGGGCAATTTTTATTTTTACTTTCTCTTGGCTTTGGCTGATTTCAAGGTCGCCATCGCTAATCAATTTTTGATACAAGAACAGCATTTCGTCAGCTTCTAAGTCTGGGTAGCTTTCATCTAAGAAACTAAGCAGCGGCTGAGCTTTTTTGCTGGCTTTTTTAAAGCGTTTTCTAAATTGTGTTTTAACGTCGTTGTAATCAGGAATATGCGGGCTTTGATAGGCGGGCACATCATCATGTTCAGGAAGCTGATATTCATCGTGCTCAAAGTCAACTAAGCCTGCCATATAAGCCACGATATGACGTTGCTGACCAAGTGAAAAACGTTGTGCGTCTGAGACAAAGTTAGGCTGTACTGCACTTAACATGTTATCGACGCCATTTTTACGCACTAAACCAAGCACTTTAGCCGCTTGGCGAGTAATTAGGTTGTTGCGACGTAACTCTTCACGTAGCGGCATCAGCATATCGGCGCTTTTACGTAAGCTTTCACGGCCAACTAAATGCATTTCTAAAATACGGGTACGTAATTGTTCAAGCATGCGCTTGTCTTGATATGACTTACCAAGGCGGTCAATTTGCTCTATTTGCGCGCTAATTTGTGCTTCGATGGTATTAAAGCAAGCGTGGAAGTCACCTCGAATATCCACCATTTCAAGCATAGGCTCGATGTATTCATCGAACGCTTCAATTACAGCCTGATAGCGTTTTTGCAGTGATTGCACCGCGTTATCAGCTTTCGCTTGCTCAACAATATTTAAAATTGCGTTTTCATTGTGGGCAAATAATTTCATTATTTTGCGTACCCGATCATCCATAATACGGCTGAAGCGGCGAAGCTCGTCGTAATCTTCAATTTCACCGGCTTTAGCAAGGCGATTACCAAGGCGAGCTAAATCATCAACAAGCACACTAATTTCTTGGGCAAGACCTAAGTGTTCTTCTTGTAGCAAGAAAGTCGCAAAATCGGCGATCGCGCGGTTGATTTCTAACTGCGATGATTTTGCCAGTGGAATGATAATATCTTGATTCAATAAACGATTTGTCTCTTTATAAATGCGTTCATTTGACCATGAAGGTTGTTTTTGTTTTATCGCATTTTGTACGTCTTTCAAGCTGAAATCAGCCATCTTAAAACGTTTAAATAGCAGTTCTAACACCCCCCAATGTTCAGTAAGGGTATTTAATAACTTTTTAGCTGGGATCATAAGGCTCCAGTAAATTCAGACTTTGGTGTTAGCGATTAGTATTAAATTATGTAATTGAGAATAGTTTTATGCTTTCTATGCTGCTAGAATCCGCGCCGAAACACTCGACTTACAATTTTTACATTATTATAAAGGTTGTTCAAACACCATGGTAACCCCACTTATCCTAACCCTGATAGCGGTGGCATTTTTGCTTATCGTTATAGAGGATATTATCCATGTAAACAAGGCCAAAACGACGCTTTTTTTTGGCACTTTATGCTGGATTATCTTATTTATCTCTCCAATTCATGGGCAAAGCCCAGAAACAATACAACATCAACTGGATCACAACATATTA
Organism: Pseudoalteromonas sp. P1-8; assembly: GCF_001399985.1. NCBI lineage: Bacteria > Pseudomonadati > Pseudomonadota > Gammaproteobacteria > Alteromonadales > Pseudoalteromonadaceae > Pseudoalteromonas > Pseudoalteromonas sp. P1-8. Next base: position 71,476 of record NZ_LJSO01000001.1, on the reverse strand, counting down.
GAAATCGCGACTTTGTGGCTGTTCTTAATGGCTGCGATGACCTTTGTAGCGTATTTAAACTCTAAAGGTTTTATCCAGAATATTGTTCATAAAATTATGCCAAATCAAATCAGTGAACGAAAGCTGATGTTTCTGATTGGTGGGTTTGCGTTTCTATTTTCATCAATATCAGACAACATAACTGCAACTTTAATCTCGCTTGCGGTGGTGATGTCACTTAAGTTAGATCCTAAAAAATTAATAAAATATGCGACCTTAATTGTATTTAGTGTTAATTCGGGTGGGGTGTCGTTGATCACGGGTGATGTTACAACCCTGATGATTTTCTTAGACGAAAAAGTCACGATTGCTAATCTACTATTATTAATTGCCCCTGCACTGACAAGTGTTGCACTGCTCGCGGCGATGTTGTCGGTGGGTATGTCGGGTAATGTTGTGTTTGAAAAACAAGCAGCCCGTCGTATCGAAAAGACAGATATTACCATTGCGGTTATCTTCTTCTCGACGATTATTGCTACGTTAACTTTGAGTGTGCTTTATAGTGTGCCGCCGTTATTAACTTTTTTATTTGGTTTATCTCTGATGTTTTTGGTTGCGCAATTCTTAATGCGCAAAAAAGACGTTAACAAAAAAATCATCGATTATATTCGTGAAATTGAATACGACACCTTATTGTTCTTCGTTGGTGTGTTATTGCTGGTTGGCGCATTAAAAGAAGTTGGTATGCTTGCTAAATTTACTCACTTATATGAGTTGATGGCACCGGAATATGCCAACTACTTGATGGGGCTATTATCAGCGGCGGTAGATAACGTACCTCTAACTGCAGCACTTTTAAAAGCTGATATTGTGATGAGTCCTCAGCAATGGCTGTCGTTTACTTACGCAACTGGGGTAGGTGGCTCAATGCTTATTATCGGCTCTGCGGCAGGTATTATTGCCATGAGTAAGGTTAAGGCACTGACCTTTATGAGCTATCTTAAAATGTCGGTTTATTTATTAATTGCTTATACCGTTGGTTATTACGGTTCGCACTTAGCGGGCAGTTTAATTTCATAAAACAACTTGACAGCTAGACGTCTAAACGTTAACTTTCGAAGCCTGCTTTTAACAGCAGGCTTTGTTATTTTAACCAGGTGTTAACTTAACATTCAGAAGAGGTGCGATACTTAGGTAATTAATGTGAGGTGACGAACGCCGATGACCATTAATGAGGGAAGTACTCGCCGAGAAAATTAACCGGACGTCACGGTTATTTTTCGGTTTATGGGGCTGAATCCTCAAAACTGTCACCAAACTAGGTGGAGAGCTTCTGGCATGGACTACTCTTTATTTTCAAAGCACCCCCTTGCCGAGTTCTTCTTGAATTACTGTGGATAGTTTTCCACAAAAGGAGACGACATGAATACCCAATTAGCCGCCAACACAAAATCAGATTACGTTGTTGCAAAATTTGGTGGCACCAGTGTAGCTAACTTTGATGCTATGAGCCGCTGCGCTGAAATCATTTGTGCTGATAATCAAGTACGTATTGTTGCTGTGAGTGCCAGTGCAGGCGTGACAAACCATTTAGTTGCATTGTGTAAAGCTGATTTGAGCGCGGCTGAGCGTGATGAACATATTACTGGTGTGGTAGCCATTCAAGAAGCAATTTTGGCAGAGCTGTCACTGGATGCTGATTTAGCACATGGCTTTAATGAAACGCTTAAGGCTTTTCAAAAGCTAGCATCAGACGGGGCTAAGTCAGTAGCAGATCAAGATGAACTACTTAGCTTTGGCGAGCGTTTGTCATCGTATTTATTTACTCAAGTATTACGCGGTCAAGGTCTTGATGCGGTGCGTTTTGATGTACGTAAAGTGCTAAAAACAGATAGCCAATTTGCTAAAGCTACCCCAAATGTTGCAGCAACCGCTGCGGCTGCTAAAGAACATTTAGTGCCATTACTTGATGACCATGTTGTGGTAACTCAAGGTTTTATTGGAAGCAATGAGCACAATCAAACGACCACTTTAGGGCGTGGTGGTTCAGATTACAGTGCTGCATTACTAGCTGAAGCAATTAACGCAAAAAGCGTGCATATTTGGACCGATGTTGTGGGTATTTTCAGTACTGATCCGCGTTTATGCGCTAAAGCAAGCCCAATTGCACGCTTAAGCTTTGATGAAGCGGCAGAAATGGCAACGTTTGGTGCAAAAGTACTGCACCCGGCAACCATTTTACCTGCAAGCCGTAGCCATATTAGTGTGTTTGTTGGTTCAAGCCGTGAACCACAGTTAGGTGGTACATGGATTGAAAAAGAAAAATCTCAGCAACCAGGTATTCGTGCCGTAACACAGCGTAAAAATCAAATTCTGTTAACGGTTAAAAGCCCAGAAATGCTCCTAGCGAGTGGTTTCTTAGCCCGTGTATTCACCATTTTAAGTGAGTTTAATATTTCGGTTGATTTGGTTACTACCTCCGAGATCAGTGTTGCAATCACTTTAGATAACGCGCCAAATGCATCACGCCCTGAGCTTGATCAAGCTTGTTTAGATAAGCTTTCTGAGTTTTGTCATGTGTCGGTTGAGAATAACTTAACGCTGGTGGCTTTAATTGGTTCTGAAATTCAATTACGTCAGCAAGAAATGAACTTAATGCAGGTATTGAGTGATTTTAATATTCGTTTAATTTGCCACGGTGCAAGTAAACATAACCTGTGCTTCTTAGTTGAGCAAAGTGAGTCAGATGAAGTCGTGCAGGCTATTCACAGCCGACTATTAGAAAGCCAAGTCGCGGCGTAAGTCGTTAAAATTAATAAAAGAGCACTGCCAGTCAGTGCTTTTTTGTGCCACAACACTTATATCAAAGCCTTCAACAGAGTTACTACTCGCGCTGAAATTATGTTTGCTCAATTCTTCAAATACATTAGGAGCAAGTAGTTTCGCAATTGGCTGAGCACTTGCTTTGGCAAGCGCTTCTTTTAATGTCCAAATTCTAAAAAAGCACTGTGCCTGTTCATCGGGAGCGTCAAAACGGCTAATTAAGTCAACTTCATCTTGATGATAAAAATGCTTTGCGAGTTTGATAAAAGGGCGAGGCTTACTGCTTTGTTCAATATCAAAACCAAATCGCTGCTGTTCGGGGTTAAGGGCTGCGCCAATTAAACCATTCGAATGTGATAAACAGGCCCACACAGGTTCTCTGCGTTTTGTGTGTAATTTGAGCTTACTGTCTTTGTCATTAAATTGGCTTGATATTTCATTGAGAGCTAAATCATCACTAGGGTAAGCATGTTGATACAAATACTTTAACGTTAGGCGAGTCGCTAAGTACTCTTGCTTGGCGCTAGGAACTTTGCGTTTTTCAAGTACGCTTAATTCAAACTCACTGAGTAATTTATCAAGGGGTAAACTTGCAACATCAATATGTGTTGCATCCATCAGCATAATTTTTTTGACCGTTATTTGGCTTTGCTGCTCGATGATAAGAGTATTCGAAAAGTAGTCACTGCTCATGGTTTAACGCTTACACGAAGGCTCGTATTTAGTTTTGTTCATTTTTACAGCAGATGCACATTTATAGGCATGAACAAACGCAAATAGTTTACGCAGTTGACTGTAATTATGGTTTAATGATGAAAAATAATAACAGATTTGTAGATGTATGGCACAAGTTCGTGACGGCTTTCAAAGTCGATTAGGTTTCGTTTTAGCAGCTTCTGGTGCGGCGGTAGGTTTAGGTAATATTTGGGGCTTTCCAACACAAGCGGCAAACCATGGCGGCGGTGCATTTTTACTCGTTTACTTCATTGTTATCTTCTTATTAGCGCTTCCGGCTCTGTATACTGAGCTGTATTTAGGCCACCAAGCGCAAGCGAATCCAGTAAAAGCATTATCTAACGCATGGCAAGACACAGCGCCTAAAGTGGGGGCAGCAGCTGGTTATATTGGCCTCTTTGGTGCGGTTGTAATGCTGAGCTTTTATTCGATAGTTGCCGGGTGGATGCTCGCTTATGCGCTCGAGCCAGTCGCAAGCTTCTTTGGTTTTACTGAGTTAAGTAACTTTTTACACAGTGACTCTATGGCACGTAATTTTGTGTTTACGCCACTGATGCTTATTCTTACCGCGAGTATTATTTTAAAAGGCGTTAAATCAGGTATCGAAACTTGGTCACGCCGCTTAATGCCATTATTGCTAGTGTTATTAGTGGCGTTAATTGCTTATATCGCCACCCTAGATGGTGCGATGGATGGCTTTGCAGCCTATTTAGTGCCAGATTTTAGTCAAATTTTTGATGCAAACTTAATTATTGCGGCAATGGGACAAGCGTTCTTTTCATTGTCGTTAGGTGTTGGTTGTATGATGGTTTACGGCTCTTATTTAAAGCCAGATGCCAACCTGCCTAAATTAACTGGTACTGTGGCATTGCTTGATACCGGTGTAGCCTTTTTAGCGGGTTTATTGATTATTCCGGCTATTTTTGTTGCTCAACACAACGGTGTAGAGGTATTTAGCGGCGGTAAATTGGTCGGTGAAGGGCAGTTAATTTTTGCAATTTTACCTGAACTGTTTAGCACGATGGGCCAAATGGGTTTACTCGTTGGCTTATTATTTTTTGTATTAATGTCGATTGCCTCAGTGACATCAACCATCTCATCGACCGAAATTCCAGTAGCATTTTTAGTTGAGAATCACAGTGTAGAGCGCAAAAAAGCAACCTTATTTGTAACGTTAATCGTGTTTATTGCCTCATCACTGATTATCTTAAACTTTGACTGGTTATTTGGTTTAGTCATTATGGTGCTTACACAGTACCAATTACCTTTAATGGGACTGTTCTATTTCATTACTGTTGGCTGGTTATGGCAGCGTGGTAATAAATTGCATCAAGTATCGAGCGGTCCTCATTATTGGTTTGCCCAGTACATTCGCTTTGTCTGCCCGTTATTAATGACGGCGGTTTTTGTGAACGTGGCGTTGTTGAAATAGAGATTTGAGTTGCTAGTTTTAAGTGAAAAGACAAAAAGTAAAAGGCGTGGGGTTAAACCTCACGCCTTTTTAATTTAAGGGGCGCTTGCTTTAAATAACTTCGTTAGTTAATGGTAAGCCTTGGCTTATCTCATTAGCACTTTGTAATGTGGTGCAGGCTATTTCGCTAAGTGCTTCTTGGGTGAAGAAGCCTTGGTGGCCTGTCACTAACACATTTGGAAAGCTAATAAGACGTGAAAAAATATCGTCTTGCATGATTTCTTCACGGTGATCTTTAAAGAATAACTCTGACTCTTGCTCATACACATCAAGCCCTAGGTGTCCGAGCTTTTTAGACTTAAGCGCCTGAATACATGCTTGGCTATCAAGAAGTGCACCACGAGAGGTGTTAATCAGCATGACACCATCTTTCATTTTCTCAAATGCGCTAGCATCAATTAAATGATGAGTATGCTCGTTGAGCGGGCAGTGCAATGAGATGACATCACTTTGTGTGAGTAAAGTGTCTAAATCGCACAGGGTATAAGGGCCTTCACCAGCCATTGGGTCGCAAACGAGTACCTTAGCTCCAAAGCCATTTAATATATTTACCAGCGCTAAACCGATTTTGCCGCAGCCTATAATCCCAATAGTTTTTTTAAACAGATTAAAACCAAGTAAACCGTTTAAATCAAAGTTACCTTCACGTACGCGGTTAAAGGCTTTATGGGTTTTTCGGTTGAGCGTTAGCATAAGGGCAATACAATGCTCTGCTACTGCTTCTGGGCTATATGCAGGGACGCGGCAAACCTTGATGTTATGCTCTTTGGCAGCATCAAGGTCTACATTATTGAAGCCTGCACAGCGTAATAAGATTGCTTTAATGCCAACAGCCGCCATATCTGCAATGACGTGTTTATCGACCGTATCGTTTACAAACACGCACACTGCATCGAAACCTTGGCAAAGGGGCGTGGTATTGCTGTTTAAGGATTGCTCAAAATAACTGAGCGAAACAGACTCAGCGTATTCAGTTAGATTCCTTTCAAAAAACGGTTGCTCATACTTTTGCGCACTGAATAAAGCCAGTTTCATCATTTAAATTACTCTCTATCACCATTTTGAGGGTTTCGGGTTTGGTGCGCGGGGCATATCGCGCAACGAGTTGACCCTCTGAGTTTATAAGAAATTTGGTGAAATTCCATTTAATTGCGCGGTTTTGTGCAATTCCACGGGTATGACACTTTAAATAATTAAATAACGGGTGGGCGTCTGGGCCGTTGACTAACACCTTGTTAAAAATAGGAAAACTGACATCAAAGTGCTGCTGATAAAAGGCTTTAAGCTCATTGCCATCAAGTGGCTCATTGTGGCCAAATTGATTGCAGGCAAAACCCAGTACGGTAAAACCTTGCTGTTTATATTCTTGATACAACTTTTCAAGGCTTGCCATTTGCACTGAAAAATTACATTTGCTGGCAATATTGACGATAAGCGCTGTTTTTCCTTGTAACGATTCAAGGCTAAAGTTTTCACCAGATGCAAGCTGGGCATTGAAACGATATATACTATCCATGTTTTACCTGTGTGTTTTTAAACGGTTTAAATGAACTTTTTTTCATTCGCTTTTTAGTTATTCGGTTGAGATAATGAAATTGTTACTAATTTATCACTCAAATAGGTCAGTTTTATGTCAATGAAAGTCGCCTTCATCGGATTAGGTGTAATGGGTTACCCAATGGCGGGTCACCTTGCCAACGCAGGTCACAATGTGACAGTTTACAACCGCACAACGGCTAAAGCACAAAAGTGGATTTCAGAGTATCAAGGTGAATACTCTGAAACGCCAAGTGAAGCAGCAAAAGGGGCTGATATCGTTTTCATGTGCGTAGGCAATGATGATGATTTACGTTCAGTTGTTTATGGTGAAAATGGTGTGCTGGCAAGCATGCATGAGGGCAGCTATTTAGTTGACCACACTACAACATCAGCTGAAGTGGCACGTGAAGTGGGTGCTCAAGCGAAACTACAAGGTATCGCATTTTTAGATGCGCCGGTTTCTGGCGGCCAAGCGGGGGCAGAAAATGGTGTATTAACCGTGATGGTTGGTGGCGACGAAGCTGACTTTAATGTTGTTCAACCTGTTATGGCTGCTTTTAGCCGTTTTAGCCAATTATTAGGTGAGGTAGGCTCAGGTCAACTGTGTAAAATGGTAAATCAAATTTGTATTGCGGGTGTGGTACAAGGCTTGGCTGAGGGTTTACACTTTGCTAAACAAGCGGGTCTTGATGGTGAAAAAGTAATTGAAACCATCTCTAAAGGCGCTGCAGGCTCATGGCAGATGGAAAACCGCTACAAAACAATGTGGGCTGGCGAATATGAATTTGGTTTTGCTGTTGATTGGATGCGTAAAGATTTAGGCATCGCTTTGGATGAGGCAAAGGCAAACGGCGCAACTTTGCCGATGACGGCAACGGTTGATCAATATTACGCCGATGTACAAGCGTTAGGTGGCGGCCGCTACGACACCTCTAGTTTATTAGCGCGCATCGAAGCGTTACATAAAAAGTAATATTCATAAAAAACGCGACAATTATTGTCGCGTTTTTTATTACATGCTTTGTGCGTAATTGTATAACGCTTTTAAAATATGCAGATTTTTCTCGTTATCATCATTTTCATGAGCCAGATTTTCCAGGGTGATCATGAAATCTTGCCCACTGATCGACGGGCTATCTTCACCATGCATTAGCTTGTTTTGGCAATATTGGCGCCAACTGGCTAATTCATCTTGGCTAAGGGTGTGTGGCCAGTTTCGCGCGCGGTATCTAAATAACAAGGTAGCAAACTTTTTATCATCGAAATCAAGCTGCATTGAGGCTAATTGCTCAGGGCTTGCATCACGTATCATAGCAAATTTTGCTTTATCAGCATGGCTGGTAAAACCATCATAAAGTTGATAATCAGGGTTAGTGGTTTCGCCGTAATCACGCTGCTCGTTAAACACTTCGGTTACTTTGTCGCGAAGCTCAGTGTTGGCTTTTAAAATAGCGAGATTTTGTAAGCACTTTTCGCGGTCAATACCTAAACGGGCTGCGTTCTCTGGTAACAAGGTTTTTGCTGGTGCGAGAATAGGACACTTATTTAAATGCACGAGTTTTAAGCCTACCGGTGCTTCATCTTCGCCAAGGTCGCTGTGTTTTGTGTAAAGACGCGTTCGTAGCTCTTTAACTGATAAATCTAATAAGACTTGCGGATCTTCAGTTAAATTAAAGCAAATAATGGCGTTTTTATTGACTGGGTGAAAGCTCATTGGTGCAATCCAGCTGGTGCAGCCTTGGCTTGCCGGAATTCGTGATGAGGTATGCACCAATGGTGTCATGTTAAACACATCAACTAAATCAGCCAGTGCTTTTTTAGAACGTAAGCTAAAGAAAAACTGATACAACTTAGGTTGTTTTTCTTTTATTAATTTTGCCAACGCTATGGTTGCCGTTACATCACTTAAAGCATCGTGAGCGGCAGCGTGCTCAATGCCATTGGCAACGGTTAAATGCTCGAGCTTAAAGCTCGGTGACCCGTCTTCTTTTAGCGGCCACTCAATGCCTTCTGGGCGAAGTGCATAACAGGCACGCACTAAATCAATAATATCCCAGCGGCTATTATTGCTTTTGTATTCACGCTCGTATGGGTCATAAAAGTTACGATATAAGCTGTAACGTGTGACTTCATCATCAAAACGGATACTGTTATAGCCCGCAACGCAGGTATTAGGTTGGCTAAATTCAGCATGGATCTTTGCCATAAACTCAGCTTCAACTAAGCCTTTTTGCATCGCAACTTGCGGGGTAATACCCGTTATTAAACACGCTTCAGGGTGGGGCAAGTAATCGGCAGCTGGCTTGCAATACTCAATTAACGGCTCACCAATAATATTCAAATCGAGATCGGTACGAATACCTGCAAATTGACTCGGTCGGTCCTTTTGAGGGCTTGCGCCAAATGTTTCGTAGTCGTGCCAATAAATTGTTGGTTGCTGTTGTTCTGGATATGCCATGCATTAAACCTTGCTAAGCGTAGGACCGCTTTGACTTATTTTTTGAATTAACAGAATTATGGCATAGAGCCTAGCTAGTTTATAGAGCTAAACGGTTTGATGCCGTTCAGCGTACGTTTTGTATACACGGTTAGTATAAAAAATGGCCTAACGGTTTAATTTTATGCTTATATAGGGTCTAGTCGTTAGTTTTTACCCAAATTTGTATTTTAGTGGCTCGGTATTTGCTAACGAAAACTATCTTTAACAATGAAGGAACAAAAAAATGACTTTATCAGCTTTATTACTATCTACTTTAGCATTCGACGCAGCACCAGTTTCAAGCTTTGATACTACAAAACTTCAAGGTACTGGTGGAATAATTATTCTAAACCCTAAAAAGAAAAATCAAGAATTACAGGGAACTGGTGGGATAATCATTCTTAACCCGAAGAAAAAAGAAAATTAATATAAATTAAAGAAAACCAGCCAAGAGCTGGTTTTTTTTATACTATAAGATTATGATTATGAACATCTTTAGTAGGATGATTCATGCAATATTTAGTCGAATTATACAATGAGTTGCTTGTAGCAACAGCTGTTCATAAAGTGTTTTCAGTGCAAGTTATCATTGCAATAAGTTATGCAGTTGCTTTAGTCCTATCATTTTATAGAGCACTACGAAATAGAGAGCTCTTCAGTGATTTCTTATCAATAGCCGTGGTTGTTTTTAAATATCAACTTACATCTCTACTGATGGAAAAAGTACTGATCTACGTGCAAGAAACCGGTGAAAGTGGAATTGCTCAAAATGTTTATCTGATTGTGGCTGGGATAAACCTATTAAGTTTATATATCCTATACAAATTGCATCAGCGATTCAGCTATAAGTATGGAGAGCTGTTTTTAAGTGTATTTAAGCTTACGATCGTAGTAACAATCGCACATTTAATTGTGTGGGTTAAATTTGTTGTCTTAAACATTCAAGAAGAACACGCCTATATACACTACATGTATAGCTTTATTGTGCTCTACATTAGTATTGTGCTTGCTGTTGTGATGTTGTTTCCGGGTCTTTTGAAAACCAAATTAAAACTATTACTTAGTCCAAGCTGGCCGTTTGGAACAAAAACTTAACATTAATTATTAGATGATTTTCAGTCTCATACTAGCATTTATAATGCTTTTTCCTGATGTATTACGGACCAAGTTTGGGTGTATAGTAACATTTAGTTTACCGAGGGATCGTAATGCTTGAACTAATTTACATAGCCATTGCCGTTTTAGCCATCTTGCTGATTGCAAGTACATGGTTGATTGCGCGCAAAAATATCTTTGAAGATCAAATCAGGTCTAAGTCTGTTGAGGTTGTTTGGTGCACGTTACAAGCCGAGCATGAAACAGATATCAGCAAAGCAATTAAACTATTCAATAAAGCTGAACAACTAAAGAACGAAATTGCGACCTTAATGGGCACTTCACCGCACGCTGCAAATTTTAAATTAGCAGAACCGACTGGGCTTGGTAGCGATAAAATAAAGGAGTTATCGCTTGGAGAGCTGCAGCGATACTACGATAAGCAAAACAACATATCTGACATTTACGAGAAAATGTACAAAGGTAAGAATTAGTAAAAAAGCCAGGTTATTTAACCTGGCTTTGTATTTTGAGCTCTTTTGCTATTTGTTTTAGCTGAATATCTGCAAGTTGACTAAGTGCTTCTTGCGTTTGATTTTCACCCTTAATTAACCCCGCCATTGATAGCTTTTTTATACTCTTGATAATACCGTTACTCACTGCTTCTAATACCGGCCCATCGAGTATAGCTGTGGTTTGGTTATTACCATTAAGTAGTGAATCAAAGCTAACCTCAGAAGCTTTAGTCACTTTATCAATTAACTCATAAGGAACAGTTGCAAGCTCAATGCTTTGCTCACAAAAGCCACGTTGTAATGATAAATGTTGCTCTAATTCTAAATTATTTTGCACCTGGCAAAGCGTACATAAGCGCATAAAAATATCACTTACATGCTGTTGCTCAGTGCTAAGCGTTTGATTGAACATAGCATGTCCTTGCACTGCTTTTTTATTTATATTAAACGACTTTTTAAAAAATCTCATGCATAAAGTGATAGTTAGCGAATCTTTTAATTCATATACAATGCTATTTGATGATACAAGCCAATTCCTAGTAATACATTGAAAGGAAAGGTAATACCTAAAGAACATAACATGGCTAAGCCTATATCAGCATCAGGAATCGCTGCTTTAATAGCCGCTGGAGCAGCAATATAAGAGGCACTAGCAACTAGGCTTGCTAATATTACTACCGAGCCCAGTTCGAGTTGAAGGGCAGTACCAACACAGACGCCGATAGCACCCAATAGGTTAGGTGTTATAAGTGCAAATAATGCTAAACGCCAATGATGCCATGGAATAGGGCGCAGTGTTTGTGCAGCCATTAAACCCATTTCGAGCAAGAATAACGCTAATACAACTTTAAAGCTGTTTGTTAAAAGGCTAGTTACTTGGCTGCCTTGTTGTGTGCCGTACATCATGCCAATAATTACACCACCTACAAGCAGAATCACGCTTTTGTTAGTCAGTGTTTCATGCCATAGCGCTTTGAGTGATAGGTTTTGCCCAGACCCATTTCCCAGACGGCGGAATAGTAACAAACCAACGATGATGGCAGGTAACTCAAGCATTACTAAGTAAAGCGTGACTTCAGCACCCACATTAAGTGAGTTCGATTCGGCATATGCTAAAGCAACGGCGAATGTACCTGCACTTACTGAACCATAGTGGGCGGCAATACTTGCGCTATTAGCAACAGAGAGGTTTAGCAGTTTGTTTAAAACTGGGTAAAGCATTAAAGGTATTAAGCCGCCAAGCAGTAACACAGCGCCCATTTCGGGTAAGAGTTGCCAATGTAAATTGCCATGTAGCACCATGCCGCCTTTTAAGCCAATGGTGAGCATCAACAATAGGCTAAGAGTTTCATAGGTTGCTTGCGGAATTTTTAGGTCAGAGCGAAGTAATCCGGCTGTGAGTCCTAAAACAAAAAACATTACCACAATATCAGGCACTTTGTTCTCCTCTTGGTTAAAAGCGCCGCTATTCTAGATAAAAATTCACATAGTAAATAATTAAATAAGTGATAGTATCTTATAGATAATAATCTATGGGTTGGGTTTTATGGACTTAAGACATATTTCTTTTCGCTTACTAGAAGTGTTTATGTGTGTGGTAAAAACGCGCTCTATCAGTGAAACAGCAAGGCAGTTACACTTAACGCAACCAACGGTTTCGCAACAAATTAAACGCTTACAAGAAACAGTTAATGAGCCATTAGTGATGGTTAACCAGCAGCGTATACATGTTACAGAAGCAGGTTTTGCGTTGTTTCAAACATGTCAGCAGGTGTTTGGTCATTTTGATGACTATCAAGATTACTTAGCTGAGCTTAGAGGCGGTGAGCGCGGGCGCTGTAAAATAGCCATGGTTAACACCGCACAATATATTTTGCCTAAGTTACTTGGTCCGTATAGTAATTTACATCCGCATGTTGAATTGCCACTAGAAATTGGTAATCGTGCTGAGGTGCTTGCCCGGTTTGAAAGAGGCGAAGACGATATTTATGTATTTAGTCATCCCCCTTCGTTAGAACACGCAAAAGCGGGGCGGTTTTTACAAAATCCTCTTGTATTTATTGCGGCAAATAACCATAAGCTTGCGAGTAAAAGTCATGTAACTTTACATGACTTAGTGAGTGAACGTTTTTTACTTCGCGAGCCAGGTTCAGCTACGCGAATGCTGTTTGAGAGTGAACTGCAAAGCAGAGGTTTTGTCCTTAGCAACACAGTTCAAATGGCGAGTAACGAGGCTATTCGTGTTGCTGTTGGCTCAGGAATGGGGCTGGGGGTGGTTTCGCGCCATGTACTGCCACCTCACGATACGAGTTTTTGCATGCTAAATGTTGAAGATGTGAATTTGGCCAGCCATTGGTATTTTGTAGTGCGCACCGATCGCCATTTATCACATGCGGCGCGCAACTTTTTAAAATTTGCCCAACTGAACTTAGAGCAATGCTTAGATAAACAGTGGGTGACCAATGAGCTAAGCCAGCTAAATGAGAGCTTAAATTAAACTAACAAGTTGTTGCGTTAAAATGCCATGGTCACAACCTGATTACGACCATTTAATTTTGCTTTGTATAAGCCTTTGTCGGCCTCAGCCAGTAATTCGTTAACATTATTGGTGCCCGACTTATGGGTGATGATACCGATACTGATAGACAGGTTTATTTCATGGTCATTGTGTACAAAGCTATCATTATGAATGGCTAAACGAATTCGCTCTGATAAGATTTCTCCTTGAGCTTGGCTAGTATTGGGTAGTATTACTGCAAACTCTTCACCGCCAATCCTAGCTACTAGATCGTGCTCACGTAGCTGGCTTTTAATCTTTTTAGCAACCCACTTAAGTGCTTCATCACCCGTTTCGTGGCCATGCTGATCATTAACTCTCTTGAAAAAATCGATATCTATCATCAAAGCGCAAAGTTTTGTTAGGTTGTTGTTTGCTTGTTCTAAATAATTGTTACTAACGCTAATAAACGCTCGACGATTCAATAGACCTGTTAGCGAATCACGATTAGCAAGGTCACTCAGTACCTGCTCATGCTCTAAGAACATCATTAATGGCCAGATCATGGCGGTTAGTGTGGTAATAACAATATGGCTTATGAGAATAACAGCTAATATTTGTTTCAAGTCTGTTTGCAACAAACCTAGGTAATCACTAAGTAGTAGTGAAAACTGGGTTACCATAATCAAAGCGTGAATGACGAAACACAACTTGAGTAATACTAAATGCATGATGCGTTTAACATGCAACTTCCTTAGCGCGAAAGCTGCATAGCTAAAACATGCTGCAATTATGGCTGTTGTGAATAACTGGCTAAATGGTGAATCATAAACAAGGAGTAATATTACTGCAGCTGCAACTAATACATATGCACATTTATTTTGACATTTTTTGTCTGATTGACTGTAAGCATGAATACCTAGTATGGCTGCTAAGGGAGCTGAAATTATCAGTAAATCAGCTAGATAATGTGTAATTAGAGTAAGGTCGATAAAAATACGCAGAGAAGCTGCTATTTGTGCGCCTACAAATATGAGACACGAGCTACCCCAATATAAATAACTTGATTGTTGTCTTAAAAAATACAAAGACAATAAGAACGACCCAATAATCACATTCAATAAAATTGATATGCTGATTATGGTGGGTAAATGCATCATGACTTTCCCTGAAGAATCACTCGACTAAAATCTATTTAATTATTATGTATTAGTTGAGTATTGGCAACCCGTACATTGTAACTATAATTTCAGGCTTTCTAATGCCGGCTGCAATGTTGGATAGTGGAAGCGGTAATTGTGACTAAGTAGTTTATTCGGAAGCACAAATTGACCATGAAGCAGAAGATCAGACATTTCTCCCATCATCAATTTTAAAACCCAGCTAGGCATACGTAGCATGGCAGGTCGCGAAATCACACTCGCGAGTGTTTGACTAAATTCATTATTATCAACAGGGTTTGGCGCAGTGGCATTGACAGGCCCGTGTATCTCTTGATGTGAAAGCACAAAAAGGATGAGTTGGATCATGTCGTCAATGTGGATCCACGACATTCCTTGTTGACCATGACCTACTGGTCCACCCAAGCCAAATTTAAAAGCAGGCAGCATTTTACCTAAAGCACCACCTTGCTTAGCTAATACGATACCTGTACGAAGTAGGCATACTCGAGTTTGGTCAGATTGTGCTTTCGTCGCTGCATGCTCCCAATCACGGCAAAGAACATGGCTAAATTCAGGATAAATATCATTAAAGCTTTCATCAATTGGCTGGTTTTCTTGGCGACCATAAAAGCCAATCGCACTGCCAGAAATAAAGGTATGAGGCGGCGACTCACAGCGACTAATTGCTTTAGATATCTGTAAAGTAAGATTAATTCGGCTATTCAGTAAAGTTCGTTTTTGCGACTCGCTCCAACGTTTGTTGACTATTGGTTCACCTGCTAGGTTAATGACAGCGTCAATCTCTTCAAAGTTAACTTCATCGAGTGACTTAACAGTGTGTACTTGATGAGTCAGTATGACCGCGGCTTGAATAGGGTTGCGTGTTAGCACAGTAACCTTGTGGTGATTCAATAAAAAAGGGCACAAATGTCTACCAATAAGGCCCGTTCCACCTGTTAATAAAATATGCATAGTGCTGCCTTAATTAATATCTGTGTGTATTTTTTATACATAGTGATGGTGATTTTTGCAAATATATACGTATAAAGCAGTAATTTAGATTAGTCTTCTTGATTGTGGTTGTTGTAAATATGATAGCTATTTTTTAACTCATGTTTAGCGTGATACATTGCTTGGTCAGCTAGTCTCAGCAATTCTTGGTGATCTAGGCTGTGATCTGGAGCAAGGGCTACCCCAATACTTAATGAAATATTTAATGTGAGCTGTTCAAATACAAATGGGTTATCAAAACGTGCCAATAGATGCGTGCTCATGGCATTAATGTGTCTGTATTTAGCGATATTATGTGTAATTATGACGAATTCATCTCCCCCATAACGATACACATCATCATCGGCTCTAACTGATGACGTAATCCGTTTTGCGGTTTCAATAAGAACTTGGTCACCAATTAAATGGCCGTATTCATCATTGAGTTGTTTAAATTTATTTATATCTATAAATATAACAGCCAGTTTATTGTCTTCAGAGCAAGTAGTAATGGCTTGCTTCAATGCTGGCTTTAACTCTGTGCGATTTAAAACGCCTGTTAGATGATCATGACTAGCTTGAAAATTTAACTTACTCGTTCGCTCATAAACGATGTCACTCATGCGTGCAAAGCGTTTTAACACATAGCCAATTTCATCATGGCTACTAATCGTCAACGTTTTTGGTTTTTCGCCTTTTTCTAGTTGATCAGTGTTTTGAATTAATAACTTTAGAGGTT
Organism: Pseudoalteromonas sp. P1-8; assembly: GCF_001399985.1. Lineage (NCBI taxonomy): Bacteria > Pseudomonadati > Pseudomonadota > Gammaproteobacteria > Alteromonadales > Pseudoalteromonadaceae > Pseudoalteromonas > Pseudoalteromonas sp. P1-8. Next base: position 55,451 of record NZ_LJSO01000001.1, on the reverse strand, counting down.
TAAAAAGCTTTGCATTGATATAAAAAGCGCAAAAAACTAACAAGATGAGCATTAATGGTATTTGCAAAGTTACGAAGTGAGTTATAAATAGTCTGTTTTTTTGGTAGTCAGCATTTTGCTGTTCTAACTTGGCAAGCTCAGTATTTTGAAACTGTAAAATATGCTCGCGGATCTGGTCCATATACTTTTTACCCTCATTCGTTAACACAATCGCTTTAGCTTCTTCGAGGGCATATGGCGTGCCTTGCATTACAAGTGTGACAGTTAATGCTAACTCTGCTAATTTTTTGTCGACCAGCTCATCAATTTCAGTAAGAGTGTCTTGTTGTTCGGGGTTATTTAGCGTTAGCTTATTGATAGTCAAAAAATGTTGTTTAACTTGTTCAAGTGCTGTGTAGTAGGGCTCTAAATAGTTGAGGTCTTGAGTTAATAAATAACCACGTTGCCCAGTTTCTGCGTTCGTTATTTGATTGTAGAGCTTTTCAGATTCATCGAGAACATCATGAGTATGGATCACCGCCTCAAGCTTAGCCTGACCTTGCTTATCTAATACATAGATAATGAAGGTATTGGCTACCACCACTAAAAAAATAGAGGAAAGTAGAAGGATAAATTTAGCTCTCAGCGACATAGGGTGAGTAGGGGGGACCAATTAAGTTGTTAGTTATAAAGTATTAACTGATATTGGGTGTTTTTCCAGTTTGGGTTTTAAAATATGAACTCGAAATTTTAGTTAAATTATTAATGTGAGCTTAACAAATTGGTGCAGATTGTGTTTATTTTTGGTATTTTAGTTCCGATAATAAGTAAATAAAGTATTTAAGGAACTATTATGCATAAGGGATTAATTGCAGGTGCTGCAGTTTTTAGTATGTTCAGCGCATACTCTCTTCAAGCTGCAACAGTAGAAAGGGTAAGTCCCTCTAACAAGCCACAACTTCAAAACCTGCTATTAACAAATCAGTCTCTTCAAAAAAATCAAACAAAAGGTTCTTATTTTGAAGAGGTTATTTTGCCTCACCATAACTCTAATGGTGTACTAAGAAAAAATTCATCAAACAAAATTCTACAGCAATATTATTCTGGGGTTCCTATCTGGGGGCAGCAAGTTCGTATTCAAGATAAGTCACAGCATATGAGTGGCTTTTTTGCGACCGATATCGATGATGCAAAATTACAATTAAGAGCAAACAGTCAATTTGATTTAGAAGCTGCAGTTTTAGCTGTGCTTAAAGCTTCTAAACTGTCACTAGATTCTTCTTATAAGCTCTTAAAATCAGAGCGTTACATTTATGTTAAAAACGATCAAGCTCATTACGCATATTTAATTGAGCTTGAAATTTTGAATGCTGAACATGAGTCAAAGCCTTCAGCTATCATCAATGAAAAAACTTATGAAGTGTTTAAAGCGTGGAATAATATCAAGCACACACAGGCGATGGGGCCAGGTGGTAATGAGAAAGTTGGCCGTTATGAATATGGCGAAGATTATCCAGCATTTGCTGTTTCTCAAGTAGGAGAAACATGCTTTCTAGAAAATGATAAAGTAAAAACTGTTTCGATGGAGTCAGGCAGTGAACCCTCATCTGCGTTTTCATTTCCGTGTGATCGAAATACTCACAAAGAGGTTAATGGTGCCTATTCGCCTTTAAATGATGCACATGCATTTGGAACCTCGGTGTTTGATATGTATGAGCAATGGTATAACACGGCACCACTGACCTTTAAGTTATTGCTACGTGTTCACCAAGGTGATGGTTGGGAGAACGCAACATGGAACGGCTCTGCGATGAGTTTTGGTGATGGTGCCGATAGTTTTTACCCGCTAGTATCTTTAGATATTGTATCTCATGAAGTGAGTCATGGTGTTACAGAGCAAAATTCCAACTTATTTTATTACGACCAATCTGGAGGAATTAACGAGTCATTTTCAGACATGGCTGGTGAAACCGCTGAATACTTTGTCAGAGGTTCTACAGATTGGTTGACAGGTGCTGATATTACAAAAAATAGAGCAGCATTGCGTTATTTTGAAACCCCGTCTAATGATGGTATTTCAATAGACCATGCATCTGAGTTTTATTCTGGTATTGATGTTCATTACAGCAGTGGTGTGTTTAATAGAGCATTTTATTTACTAGCAAATAAGCCAGAGTGGGACCCACGTAAAGCTTTTCAAATTATGCTTTACGCAAACCAAAATTATTGGGTAAATTCAACTGACTTTATTGATGGAGCATGTGGCGCAATCAACAGTGCCATTGATTTAGGCTATAAAACAAATGATGTTGTCGATGCATTCAATACGGTAGGTGTTGTATGTAATAACATCCAATTCATTGATAATGATAACGATGGAATGGATGACAATTGGGAGTTGTTATATTCACTGGACTCATCAGACCCTACAGATGCAGCAGGTGATCTTGATGATGATGGATTGACCAACTTAGAAGAATACAGATTAAATTCATTGCCAAATAATTCTGATACTGATGGCGATAGCCTAACTGATTATCAAGAACATCATGAGTATCAAACAAGCTTAACTAATCCTGATTCTGATAACGACAAAATGACTGATGGTTGGGAAGTCAATTTCGCATTAGATCCTCTAGATAGTGCAGATGCAGAGAGTGACTTAGACAATGATAGCTTCACAAACCTAATTGAATTTTTACTAGGCTCAGACCCAAGTGATGCAGATTCTACGCCTTCAATTCCTGAAACAATCGCTATTAATTTTAATGATAATCTTGTTCCTGAAAGCTTTGATTTTACAGACCCTTCAATGCCATGGGAAACATATCAAATAGATGAAAGCTACAACTTTTCTCTAACTAACAATGATATCGATGATAATCAAACAACGAGCTTTGAATATAGCTTTGTAACAGACCAGACTAAGTACCTCAGCTTCGTTTATAAATTATCTACAGAAGCTGATTTTGATCATTTATATGTGTATCTAAACGAGCAATTAGTTGTAATTGATTCTGGTATTACCGATTGGCGCTCATTCGAGCAAGTCATTCCTACAGGCTTAAATACACTTAAATTCGCTTACATAAAAGATAGTTCTGTATCATCAGGCTTAGATTCAGTCTTCATTGATAACATTTTCATCAGTAATGAATTTGCTGATACTGACGGTGATTCGATACCAGATTCTTGGGAAGTTGCGAACGGCTTAGATCCTTCGAATCCAGATGATGCATCATTAGATAATGATAATGACGGTTTGAGTAATCTTAATGAGTTTTTAAATCAGGGCGATCCTAATAACCTTGATACAGATGGAGACCAAATTCCAGACGGCTGGGAATATGAGCATGGTCTAAATTTAACAGACTCTACTGATGCAATGCTTGATAGTGATAATGATGGATTTAGTAACTACACCGAGTTTCAGTTACAAACAGACCCACAAGATGCAGATTCATTTCCAGAGCAATTGAATCTAACTAGTTCATTTGAAGATTCTCAACTTCCTCAATGGTTTAATCATTCATCAGAAAACAATGCTGATTGGTACATTGATAATAGTTTTGCTACCGATGGTTCGCAAAGCATTCGCTCTGGTAAAATCTCAGATAGTCAAATGAGCTCATTCAGTGCTACAGGTGTCTTCGTGGAAGCATACCTTATATTTGACTATAAAATAGAGTCTGAAGAATGTTGCGACTCTTTCGTTCTAAAAATTAATGGTTCAAATAGTGACAATAAGTCGATTGCTGGAACAAAAGAAGGGTCGGTAACTGTTAAAATCCCTGAAGGTGTTAACGTTATTGAGTTCTCATATACAAAAGATGGATCAATCTCTACTGAAGAGGATGCTGTTTGGTTAGATAATTTTAAATTTATTCCTAATACGAGCGATGTTGATACTGATAGTGATGGCCTGCCAGATTTTTGGGAAGTTGAAAATGGGCTTAATTTAACTGATGCTAATGATGCTTCTTCTGACTACGATAATGACGAACTAACTGCTCTGCAAGAGTATGCTCTTGGGACAGATCCTAGGCATTCGGATAGTGATGGGGATGAACTTCCTGACGGTTACGAAGTAAATGTACTTATGACCTCACCGATTAACGTAAATGCTACTGGTTCTGATCGAGATGAAGATGGTTTTACAGACGTACAAGAATATTATGCGCAAAGCTCGCCAACAGAATACGCTTCAACGCCTTCAGCAATAAATAACCTTTTCGAAAGCTTTGAAACTGGTGGGTTACCAAACCGCTTCACGGTGTTAGCAGCAAATAATGTTGACTGGATTTCAAGTGATAGTTGGTCTTCTAACGGAGTGAATAGCCTTTCTTTTAACCCTAACTTTAGTGGCGAAACTTATACACAAGTGAATGCAGGCTTTGCTATTGCTGGTTTGTTTGAGCAGGGCTTTATCACTGTTGACTACAACATTAATAAATATAGGCTTTTACAAGTTCAAGTTAATAATGAAGATATTGAAATTCAGTACGAAAAATCTCGACTATTAATTCCTATAGCTAGTGGCTTCAATACAATTAAATTTAATCTAGATGGTGCTGATTTTTACCGTTACGACTCATTTTTCATTGATAGAGTTGTGTGGACTTCAGAGGTTGATACTAGTTTAGATACCGACAGTGACGGCATGGCTGATTTCTGGGAGTATCAATTTGGTCTGAATGTTCTTGACTCATTCGATGCAAGTCAAGATTTAGACAGAGATGGTTTGGCTAACTTAACTGAATTTGAAATAGGTTCTAACCCAACAGTTGAAGATACAGATTCAGATGGTGTGGTTGATAGTGAGGATAGTCATCCAGATGATCCTAATTTAGGAGAAAATTTACCGCCAGTATTCTCAGATTTGTCACCTGTGACAATAGAAGGGATTTATGAAAACACATACATTTCTAGAAGCCTTTATCCTGAGGTAACAGATAACAATAGAGTTGCTGTCGATGTATACCCTTCGTCTAGAACGCTTGTTTATGGCGAGAATCAAATAACTTGGGTAGCTGAAGACATTGCAGGGAATAGTGCAAGAGCTGTGCAAACATTCTTTGTCACTGATACGACCCCTCCTATCATTCAAGACTATGCTGTAGCTATGAATGGTGGATTTACAGAAGAGCAATTGTTCGAGGAGTTGTTAAGCCGATCAGTTGTTTATGATGCAGTATCAGGCATAAATGAAATAACTATTGAATCAGACATTGATATAGCATTTGAGTCTGGACGTTACTCTTTAGATATTACGGCAAGCGATAATGCTGGTAATACTACAGCTGGAACTATTAACCTGCATATAAATCCACGTATTGATATTCAACCCTATACCTATGTTTATCGGGATGCTCTGCCCGTTGTTGCGCTTAATGTGAGAGGTAAACCGTTATATGATAACTTTGGTTTGAATTTGATTGCTGGCAATTATATTCAATCTATTAGTGACTACAGCTATGAAGGGACTAAAAATGTAGTATTAGGAAATATGCTTGACTCGTTAGTTGATTCAATTGAGCTTGAAGTATATGACGGCGGTTACACAGAAGAGTTTAATAAATCTGAAATAATTCATTTAGATGAAGATGCACCGCGCAGTATCACGGCCACTTATAAACAAAATGGTAAGCGAATGGCGAGTTTGGTCAAAGGGTATGGTACTCATGTTGAAATACAAGCGTATGGCTTCTCAAATTATGAAGATTTAGAGCTTAAAATGACATTATTATCTGATGACCAAGTCATAAATGAAGTTTATGTGTATACGTATGACTCAATTATATGGAGAGGTGATTTTAATTTTGCAGATGACTGGCAAGGAGAGATTACCTTTAATTATGACATCTTAAAAGATGGTGAGTCAGTTATGACGAAAACTGAGACTGTGTCACTAATTGATAATGTTACCTTTGATAATGGAACTGCGGACACAGATGGTGACAATATTCCTGATAGTACAGAGTGGATAGGCGATAGCGATGGTGATGGGATTGTTGATTTCTTAGATAGTTCTTCTAACACTTCGAAAGGAGTTCTAGCTTCAGGAGCATATGTTTTTACGAACAATGATTATCATGTTATTAGCGCGGGTGATGTTATTCGCACTCAAAGTGATAATTTCATAGAAAACATGAATATCTCTGAAGAGATGTTGCTTGATGCCTTCACGGATATGGACGTTGAAGATCCTCATTTCCAATTGAAAAGTGATTTGATAAACATCAATGTAGAGCTTGCTCAGCGCACAGAATCAGTAGACCTTGCTTTACCAATACTTGAAAACTCTCTATTGAGTGATGAGTTACAAGCACGCGTACTAACTTTAAGTGGTTGGAAATCGGTAGAGATAATTGCAAGCAGCGACTTTAGTTCTGAGTGCAGTAATTGTTCAGCCTTTACGGTTGTGGATGGTAGTGAATTTGACTTAGACGGCGAGAAAAATGGTTTTGTTGAGGTTGTCGCTAAACTGGCACAAGAAAGTCTTAATAGCGCACCAACATTATCTCTTATTATTCCTGAGACAATAGACGAGCTGCATACCTTCGTTTTAGATGCGTCAGGAACATCAGATAGCGATGCAGATGAGTTAACGTATAACTGGTCTGTATCAATACCCGAAGTTACTATCGAAAACCAGAATGAAAGTATAGCAATCTTGAAAGTGTCTGAGCTTTTAGAGTCGAAGCAGGGAACAATTTCTTTAACCATTAACGATGGCTATGAGGAATTTGTTCATGAGCAATCTGTTTTATTCTTGCATGTAAACCAATTGCCAACAATTGAACTTGCTAATAGTTATACAGTTAATGAGAATGTAGAAGGTGTGATTACTGTTTCTGCGACAGATAAAGAATCACAGCCGTTAACTTACAATTGGATCCAAACACAAGGTCTTCAAGCTGATATTCTTCAATCGAATTCTCAAACGTTAAAATTTAAATCTCCAACTGTTTCTGAGGATTCATTGCTTAAATTCAAAGTAGCAGTTTCTGACGGAGAGGGAACTGCAGAACAATCAATAGATGTAACTGTCAAAAATGTAACTACTAGTAGTAATGGTGATAAAGCTGAATCTAGTAGCGGTGGCGTTTTTGTCTTTCTAATTGCTCTGTTACCTTTCGTTTATAGAAGGCGAGTAAACAGACACTAAAATAGCTAATAAAAGCCCCTTTTTAAGGGGCTTTTTTAATAGGTGAAAATCATTACTAATAATACAAATTCAATCTTAAATTATGATTACTGCTGTTGTTATTTGAAATTCTTGGTATGCTTCTTTAGAGCCAAATAAAATTCGAATAACTAGGGAGCTAGGTTGAACTTTCTGCGCCAATTCCACGATATAGTATCTAATCAAGAAATTGATTTTTCCGACAAAGTAATCAAGTTACTAGAATTTGGTTTAGAGGTATTTGATCTCGAATTTGCGATTGTGAGTCAAGTTGATGACAAGCTCTATACGGTCATTCATGTGGTGGCGCCTGATAATGCAATCCCGGTTGGTACGCAATTCGATCTGGAAGGTACCTATTGTGCTCACACTTTAGAAGCTAATAAAGCGCTTTCATTTCATCATGCCTCAAATAGTCGGATTGCACAGCACCCTTGTTATGTAAACTTTCAACTAGAATCTTACATTGGCGCACCTATTTTTGTTGGCAAAAATGTTTTCGGCACAGTTAACTTCTCAGCGCCTAAAGTATCAAAACCTTTTAGTGAAGAGTCTCACGATTATGTAGAGTTATTTGCTCAATGGTTAGGTAACGAATTAGCACGTAATGCCTCATCTGAGAGATTAGTTAAAAAGAACTATATGCTCGCGCAAGTCGAAGAAGTTGCTCGTATAGGGTCTTGGGAACTCGACTTGCTAGAAAATAAGCTCTACTGGAGTAAACAAACTAAAGCAATCCATGAAGTCCCTTCAGATTATTCTCCAAACCTTGAAACGGCTATTGAATTTTATAAAGAAGGTGAAAGTCGTGATGCAATACAACAAGTAGTCCAAGAAGCAATTGAGCATGGTAAAGATTGGAATATTGAAATTCAGCTTATTACAGCGAAAGGGAATCCTGTATGGGTTTCAACCTATGGCGAAGCGGAATTTGAAAACGGGCAATGTGTTCGTTTAATAGGTACTTTTCAAGATGTAACGAAAGAGGTGCTACTTCGTGAGGAGCTTAAAAAGCAAAAAGCGGATGCTGTGCGAACTCTTGAAGACCGAAGTATCTTGCTGGCTAAGATTAGCCATGAACTGCGCACGCCGTTAAATGGCATTACAGGCATGCTAACGACTTTACTCTATGAAAAGTCAGAGCAAAAACGAGAAGAAAAACTCAAAGTTGCATTACGAAGTGCAGATATTTTGTTAAATATAATTAACGAAGTGCTCGACTTTTCTAAAATAAATCATGGTGAACTGAAATTAGAGCCTAGTCACTTTTTATTAAAAACAATTTTTGTTGATTTAGCGTCGTTATATTTACCTTTATATCAAGAAAAGAATCTTTATTTTGACGTCGAAATTGATATTAGTGAAGAATGTTGGACTTACTGTGATAACACCCGACTCACCCAAATTGCGTCTAATTTATTGAGTAATGCATTAAAGTTTACTGAGCAAGGCACTATTAAGTTATACGTATCTGCTAGAGTTCAAAATGACGATGTCATCTTGAATTTGCAAGTTTCTGATACGGGTATAGGCATGACGGAAACCTTTATGAAGTCACTTTTTTCACCATTTACCCAAGAGCTAAATAAGGACCGAAAAAAGGGGGGCACAGGGCTTGGCCTTGCAATAGTGAAGGAACTTATCGATTATATGGGAGGCATAATAAAGGTCAGTAGCGAATTCCAAAAAGGCAGTTGTTTTGATATTCAATTACCTCTAAAACTAGGACAGCCACAATCACATGATACGCTGCATGCCTCTGATATCGACTTTTCAGCCTTACCTTTATCGATACTGGTTGTTGATGACAACCAAATTAACCGCTTTGTGTTAAAAGCACACCTAGAAAAGTTAGGCTTAACGGCCGATTATGCCTGCGATGGTATTGATGCGATAAATAAATGCAAGCAAAACAAATACAATCTGATTTTTATGGATTGCGTAATGCCAGAAATGGATGGCATTGAAGCAACACGTATTTTAAGAGATGAGCAAATTTGCCCAACTGATACAACTTATATTATTGCTTTAACAGCAAATACTTCTGCAGATGATAAAGCAGCGTGCAAACGAGCTGGAATGGATTTATTTGTTTCAAAGCCTGTTAAAAATACGGCTATTGAGCAAGCAATTGTGACAGCTAAAGAGCATTTTTTAATCTAAATAATTGTAGTTTGTGAATACTCGGCTTAGAAAAATCATTGCTGGGTAAATGAGTAGTTATTTTAGGCAATTTAAAAATTTAACCTATACTTTTAATGGGTTTAATATGCTGGATTGCTAAATGAATTACTCTGATAACCGCCGAGACTTTTTAAAAACATTAGGTGTTGGTGCCATAGCATCAACAGTTGCCCTTAAAGCTCCCTATGTATTCGCTAAGAATACTCCCACAATTAGGGTTATGGGGACCCACGTAACTCTACAAGAAGAACTCAGGCAAAAAGCCATGCTTGAGCTGGGTATTAATATTGAATTTACCCCAATGGGCAGTGCTGCGGTGTTGCAAAAGGCAGCATCAGACCCAAGTAGCTTTGACTTATATGAGCAATGGTCAGATTCAATTAATATTCTCTGGCAAGCAGGGGCTATTCAGCCTATCGAAACAGATCGCCTTACCTATTGGCATGAAATCAACCCACTCTCTAAAACAGGTAAAATTGTGCCTGAAGCCAAGTTAGGCGCTGGTGACTCACCCAACAAACTTCTTTACGTGCAAGCAGATGGAACGCTTGCGACTACACCAAGCGATGCAATTAGTTTCTTGCCTTACGTGCATAATGTCGACTCGTTTGGTTACAACACTCAGTTCATAGAAAAGGGGATTCCTTATCAAACTGAGTCTTGGTCTTGGTTACTCGATGAAAAGAATAAAGGTAAGGTTGCGCTTGTTAATGCGCCAACAATCGGTATTTTTGATTCTGCTCTGGCTGCCGAAGCGCAGGGGCTGATGAAGTTTAAAGATATGGGCAATATGAGTATTAGCGAAATTGACCAGCTATTTGCAATTTTACTGCAAAAGAAAAGACAAGGTCATTTTGCTGGCTTTTGGACTTCGGTACCGCAGTCGGTCGACTTTATGAAAATGAAACGCGTCACTATTCAAAGTATGTTTTCGCCCGGTGTCAGTGCCTGCAAAGGGCAAGGTATCCCGGTTGTTTATGCTTCACCCAAAGAAGGTTATCGTGCTTGGCACGGGGTTATGTGCTTATCAGCTAATGCACAGGGACATGTTAAAGATGCTGCTTATGAATACATGAATTGGTGGCTTTCTGGCTATCCAGGCGCATTTATCGCAAGACAAGGTTATTACATTTCTAATCCTGAGCGGAGTCAGCCTCTTATGTCAAAAGCAGAATGGCAATATTGGTATGAAGGGCAAGAAGCATCCATGGATTTACGCGGAACAGACGGCAAAATATCTGTTCTAGCGGGTCAAGCTCGTGATGGAGGAAGCTATATCAAGCGTTTTTCGAATATAGCGGTCTGGAATACGGTAATGCCGAATTATGATTATAGTTTAGATAAATGGTATGAGTTGTTGAACTCATAAGGAGCTACATTGCTAACCATTTTTTCTAGGTCTTTAGCAGCCAAAGTGTTATTGGCATTGACACTCGTTTTACTTGTAATGGGGGCGAGTTATTTTGTCTTGAACAAGCGATTACAAAGAATTGAAACATCTTTTAACGATATAAGCCGCATTAGTAATTATGCCGTGGGTATACTTCGTATAAATAAAGATATTGTTGAAATGCAGCGTGATATTTCAGTTTATGGATTATCAGGTAGTAAAACCGTATTTAGTAAAATAATAGAGAACTTTGAAAGTATAAAAGCACGTTTAGAAAGTGTTGATTTGAAAAGTGATGAACTTGAAAGCCAAGTTTATTTAAATTCAATGACACAGCTGATTTCTCGGTACGGTGAAAATCTAGATGTGCTTGCCAAGCGTTATGAAATAAAAACAGAGCTCACTGACGTTGAGTTACCGCAAATCTATTTAGCAGCTATTAATGAATTAACCAACCTCAAATTAACTGCGACTACCAATGAAAACAAATTGGCTATCACTGAACATCTCAATGTATGGCATGAATTACATCGTGATGCCTCTTTGTTTCTTGCCAAAAAAGATTATTCTAAAAGAGCAGCGGTTAATAAGGCGCTGGCTATTTTATCAAATCAGTCACAAACCAACACTGATCTAAGTAATAACCGTGAACATGCTAAAACCTATAAACAGGCTTTTTCGAGAGGCGTGCAGGCTAACCGAAACTATTTAAGCTTGGTTAATGTTGTTATGGCTGGCGATGCTATAGAGTTCAGTACCCTTGCAGATAAACTAAGAGAGCAATCCCTAGCAAAATTGCAAAAGATTAAAAGTGAAGCGCAAGAAACAGTAATAAAAACAGATCAAACTCTGCGTTTTCTTGCTGTTGGTGTAGTTATCTACATTATCGCACTTGCAATCTATTTCCACCTGCATATATCGCGTGCAATTACACGTTTAACCACAAGTTTTCAATACTTCTTAGCTGGTGATTTATCAGCTCCTATTTATGATTTAAAGCGTAACGATGAAATTGGTGTGCTTGCAACTGCGGCAGATAGATTTCGGGTGTTAAGCCAAGACCTTACCCAAGCCAAGAAAACGGCAGAACACACCACCAAGGTGAAATCAGAATTTTTGGCAAATATGAGCCATGAAATTAGAACCCCTATGAATGGCATTTTAGGAATGGCGCGGCAGTTGAGTCGTACCAGTTTGTCTCATGAACAAATGAAGATGCTTAATATTATACAATCTTCAGGGGCAGGTTTATTGGTAATCATCAACGACATTTTAGATATAAGTAAGATTGAGGCGTCTAAAATTGAGCTAGAGTCTGTGCCTATACATTTAAATTCGCTACTAGATGAGTTACAGCATTTATTTAAAGAGCAAGCCCAAAGTAAGCATATTAAGTTGAATATTTCTGTTGCTGAAGAGTATCAACATTGTGTTTTCTTTGCTGATGAAGCCCGCCTAAAACAAGTGTTGATAAACCTTATTGGGAATGCAATTAAATTCACCGAGAAAGGCTGTGTGACCCTCAACGTAAAAATTAATGAGCTAGGCAGCGATGATTTGAGCATCAAATTTAGTGTGATTGATACAGGAATAGGTATCGCAAAAGAAAATCTCGGTAAGTTATTTGAAGCGTTTTCTCAAGCGGATACCTCAATTACAAGGCGCTTCGGTGGTACAGGGCTCGGCCTTGCTATCTCAAGCAAATTACTAATTTTGATGAATGCTCCTTTGCAGGTAGAAAGTGAGCTAGGGCAGGGTTCTTGTTTTTATTTTGAGCTAAAAACAACACAGGTTATTGAGCACTCTGAGTTTGAAACCGAAACTCGGCAAGAAAATGAAGAGGAACAAGTAGACTTTTCATCATTAAATGTATTGGTCGTCGAAGACAATGATATTAATCAGGTTGTTATCGAAGCTATGTTAAATGAGTTTGGTATAAGCTCAATAAAAATAGCAGGGGATGGCGAGCAGGCTGTTGCGCTATGTAAGGAACATAGTGGGGAAAATAATCTGCAAAACTTCTTTGATATTATATTTATGGATATGCAGATGCCTATACTTGATGGCCCGCAAGCAACAATACGCATAAGAGAAATGCCAGAGTATAAAGCGACTCCTATTATTGCCTTAACGGCCAATGTACTTGAAGGAGATAAGCAACGATGTTTTGCCGCAGGAATGAATGATTTTGTTGCCAAGCCGATTGACTACCAATGTGTTAAAACGGCTTTACTAAAGTGGTCTAAAAGTGAAGTGAGCGCTACGAGTGACTGTGATACCAACACGCAATAATACTTAATCATTTTGAGGGATTAAACCTGTCGCTATCTGCGTTAAAAATTTCTGTTTTACGACTGCATGGATGCAGAAGGTAGAGCAATGCAGGAGCAATTGCCGAGAACAACTAAATAACGAAATTTTTGCCTTGCTATCAACGAGGTTTTCTTGCCTCAAAATAGACCAATTAATTAAGCGAATTGGTATTAAAAAGCCCTGCCTGAAGGTGGCAAGGCTTTTATGGGTATGTTTAATTACAGCTCAAAGTTGTAGCTAAACTTCATACCGATAGTACGCGGCGCTGTGGTGTAGTGACCATAAACACGCTGTAGCTCAGGTAGCTCTTTATTAAGCTCAGCATATTGCGACATACCAGCCCAAGACTTATCACGACGTACAGAAGTGAATGCGTACTTATCGAATAAGTTGTCTACGTAAAGCGTTGCAGACCACATATCACCAGTAATTTTGGCAGATAAGTTACTTAGTGCATAACCTGGTAATACTTCGCCGTCTGCTTTTAAGCCTACTTTGGTGATTACATCGCTTTGCGCTGTGATACCGTAGTTTACGCTTAGTAACTTATCACCTAAGACATCTTGCTCGTAACGAAGACCAAACGAGAATTGATGCTCAGGAGCGCCCGGTAAACGGTCGCCTTTGGCACCATCATAGTAGCTTTGGTACTGTGCTAAGTCATCGCCTAACACACCAAATAAGTAAGGCGCATCTTCGGTCAATTCAGCCTTTGCATACGCGTATGTCGCATATGCAGCCCAATTATCACCAATCATTGCGCGAGTAGAAAGCTCAACACCTTTAGAATTAGCAGAGCCTGCATTTGAGGTAATTAGCTCTTGACCATTTACGGTGCTGCTACCCACTTGTGCATCTTTCCAATCAACATTAAATAGCGCCGCATTAAAATGTAGGCGGTTACGTAACCATGATGACTTAAAGCCTAGCTCGTAGTTGACCGTTGTATCTGGTTTGTAATCTTCTTCGTTTGGCAGGGCACAAACAATTTGTTGCTCAGGTAATACATCAGGGCAAGGAGCAATACCGTTACCACCACCAATACGGAAACCTTCACTCACGGTAAAGTAAGCAAGTACACCATTATCGAATGTATAGTTAGCATTAAACTTAAATAAGTTACCGTTATCGCTAGCGCTCACATTTTCCATAACAAGGTTATCTAGTGAATCAAAATCACCAGAATAAAGCGGTGTAGCAGAGCCTGATGTTGTTGATACATCGTATTCGTAAAAACGAGCACCTAAAGTTACATCAAACTGATCTGTGATGCTGTAGCCGATTTCACCAAAAAGTGCTTTTTCAGTGGTTTCGCTATCTGAAATTAGAATGTACTCAAGGTCTTGTTCAACATTTGGAATACCACCACCCCAGTACTCAGTCAGACCCGGCGTGTACTCACGATCATCAGAGTAACTTTCTACTTTGTTGTAGAAGCCGCCTACAATCCAGCTAAAAGCACTATTACTATTTGAAACTAAACGAAGCTCTTGCGTAAATGTATCGCGATCTGAGGTATCGTGCGTGTAGCCAACAAAAGAAGGGAAATCGGCATAGCCTGACCAAATATCGTAAAGTAGATCAGTTTGATCGCGCTGACCAGATTGCTCATAGCTAGACCAACCAGATGCAGATACCAGCTCAGCAAAACCAAGATCTGCTTTTACTTCTAAGCTTAATAAATCGTTTTCTTCTTCACCTGGTTCAAGTACACGAGCTACGTTTTCGTATTTTCCAGGAATCCCTTGTAGCGCACTGCTATCAGCAAGAGAGCCATATTGCGATGTCGAGTTACCGCCATTTTCTTGCTTTTGATAGAAGTAGTTTAGCGTTGCATCAATATCTTCGGTTGCAAGCCAACGAAGTGATAAACGTGCAGTGGTGATTTGCTCATCGTTAACATCGCTTACGCTTTTTAAGTTGGCATTTACATCGCTGCTGTCTGAAAAATCAGGATTTGGGTTTGATACACCCGGTTCTTGAACCACGTGGGTGTAGTCAATGTAACCAGGGTTATCGTAATAATTTAAGCTAGCACGAAGCGCTAGTTTTTCTTCAATTAGCGGGGTATTGAATACCAGACCAAACTCACCGCCAGTGCCGTCACTTTCGTTAATGCTAAATACATCGCCTGTAACCTTACCTTCGGTGATATCAAGCTCTGGTTGTTTTAGTAAGTAACGAATTGCACCACCTAAAGTACCTGCACCATACAGTGTACCTTGTGGGCCAATTAGCACTTCAACACGGTCAACGTCAGTTAAACGTAAGTCGATGCTAAGTGGAATTTCACCAACATAGGTTGCCACTGTGCCACTATCAGAAATACGGTCAGAAGTATTTGTATTCAAACCACGAACGATAATCGGAGAACCTTCACGGCCACCTTGATCAGAAATTGTTAAGCCAGGTACCCAGCGTGCGACATCTTCTAGATCACCAATGTTTTGGTCGCTAATTACATCGCCATTGAGCGCTGTGATATTAAGCGGTGCATCTTGCACTGAGCCTGCACGTCGTGTTGCAGTAATTTGAATAGTTTCAATTGATTTATCAACTTCGATAGCATCTTCTGCAGCAAACGCCATATTGCTATTGATTAAAACTGCAGAAATTGCACTTGCAAGTAGAGCAGGCTTAAAAGTGTTCATGATTGATTCCGACTTAGTTACAGTAAATTTATGCTTAAAAAATAGACGTTACTAGTAATTTAAGCTTAAAAATTGATGATTTAGTGAATTTATATCCAATTATAATGTATTTTTATTCTTATCGTCCATGCGTTATTTGCAATTAAATGCAAAATATTTGAATAAATACTCTGTAAGAGGTTAGCTATCGGAATAAGGGCAATGAGTACAGCCATTACTACAGCAGTGGCCACGTTTTAAAAAGAACCAGCGGCTAAATACCATGTAGTTGTTTTGCATGGTGTAATCGAGATTTTCTATTAAATTACCTTGAGTAAAATAAGGCTTAGCGAAGGCAAGCTGCTGTTCAAGAGGCTGTTGGTAAAGTTTAGATAAAAATGAATTGATCTTTTTTATAGTACAGTCTCGGCATAAACATTCTGTTGCAGCCTCATCGAGTGGTAAAATGTTGGGCAGCTCACTACACCAACAGGCATTAATATTGTCGGCTTGGCAGTTAAGCATTGCTTTGCATTGTGAGCAAGTAAGGGTTGTCATTAAGTAAAAAGATGCTTTGAGATTGAAAAGGTAAGCATAGCAAATGGATAAATTAGACGCATTAGATGAGTTTGCCCGCTTTGGTGATAACCGATTTGAGGCAATCTCAGTAATTACCAGTACTCCAGACACACAAGGTGGTGTCCATACTCTGACGCAAGATGTTTTCTGTCAGGTTTTACAGCGTGTTATAGACGGCGAAATAGATATCGATGAATTAGAACTTTGGGCAAACGCAGTCGAGTCTAGGCAAGACATCGACGAAAGCGCCGTTGAAGGGGCTATTTATGCGCTAAGTAATAACGAGCAAATGGGTGAGTTGAGTACAAGTACGCTAAAGAAGTTATTAGTAGTGACTTTAGGCTGAAAGAATTTTATACCTTTCAGCCTAAGGCATTTACTGCTTGCTATTTATGGTAGCTTAAGCAGGTTTCCACTTCGTTCTTCGAACCTAAGATCACCGCCACACGTTGGTGAATAGCATCAGGTTGAATGTCCATGATGCGCTCAGTGCCTGTTGAGGCAATACCGCCAGCTTGTTCGATTAACATTGCCATTGGGTTTGCTTCGTATAGTAAACGTAATTTGTTAGGTTTATTTGGATCTTTCGTGTCGGTTGGGTAAGTAAAAATACCACCACGGCATAATACACGGTGCACATCACCGACCATTGCAGCAATCCAGCGCATGTTAAAGTTACGACCACGCGGTCCGGTATCACCAGCAATTAAGTCATTGATGTAATTTTGCATTGCTGGTTGCCAATGGCGTTGGTTTGAAGCATTGATTGCAAATTCGCTAGTCTCTTCAGGTACGGTTGCAAAATCTTGCGTTAATAAGAAGGTACCGTGCGTTTTATCTAAGGTGAAAAAGCGTGTGCCTTTGCCAGTTGTTAACGCCAGCACGGTTGATGGGCCATATAATACATAACCCGCTGCAACTTGGTTTTTACCCGGTTGCATAAAAATACTAGGATCAGCCGGATCAGCCCCTTCAGGCGCCGCCATAATTGAGAAAATCGTACCAACGAGTGAGTTGATATCAGTATTTGATGAGCCATCAAGTGGGTCGAATGCAACAATGTAGTTGGCATCTGGATTACCCGCAACGGTGAAGTCTTCTTCTTCAGAGGCAATGGCTTTTACGTAGCCCGATTCTAATAAAATATCTTTTAAAAGTTGGTTAGTTAGAACATCGAGTTTTTTCTGAGTTTCACCCTGAATGTTTTCGTCTAGGGTTGAGCCTAATACGCCAGATAGGGCGCCTTGACCAACACGAAATGAAATTTCTTTACATGCCGCAAGTACCGTTCTGATCAATGAGATCAGTTCACGAGGGCAACCATCTTCTAACAATACCGGTGGGAGTCTACGCATTCTATTTTCCTGATAACGTTGTAGCCAGACATTTTTAGTGTGAGAGAGAATGTCTTAGCAAGCGCTGAATTTCGTCTTAAATAGCTGATTTTTCTTGGCGGTACTTTATACTGCTTAATACCTATACAGTATTTAAAACGCGAATAACAAAGATAAGATTATGCAAAAAATACCATTACTTCGATATCTGCTCTTAGCTGTGCTACTTACTATGATAACTCAAGCACACGCAGCAATTAAGTCTATAAATGATTTTACTGAAAAAATGACTCATTTTTCAGGCTATTTTTCATTTTACTACGATACAGAAAACGGCAAATTGTATCTTGAGGTGGATAAACTCGAGCAGCAATTTTTATTACAACAAAGCTTACCTTACGGTGTTGGTTCAAACGATATTGGCTTAGATCGCGGTCAGCTAGGTGATACTCACTTAGTTCAGTTTGAGCGTTTTGGCGATAAGGTGATGCTAAGAGCTATTAATACTTATTACCGCGCTAATACTAATAACCTTGCGGAACAACAAAGTATTAAAGAGGCGTTCGCATCAAGTATTTTAGCCGGCTTTAGTGTTGTAGCTCAGTCAGACACTGCTGTACTTGTGGATTACACCCCTTATTTATTAAGCGATGTTCATGGTGTAAGCCGTCGCTTATCGGCAACCGGGCAGGGAAGTTTTAACTTAGATAGCAACCGCAGCGCGGTTTATTTAGCACGTTCAAAAGCATTTGAAAAAAATACTGAATTAGAAGCCGTGCTTACTTTTCAAGGTAATAACCCAGGTAAGTATGTACGCCAAGTGAGCCCAGACCCTTATGCACTGACAGTACATATGCATCACTCATTAATTGAGTTACCGGACGATAACTACACCCCTCGCAAATTCCACCCTCAAGCAGGTTTTTGGAGCATTGAGCACAAAGATTATGCGGCAGCGCTGGGTGAATCTATGTATGTGCGTTACATCCCGCGTCATCGTTTAGCGAAAAAAGATCCGAGCCTGCCAATCAGCGAGCCCGTTGAGCCGATTGTTTATTACTTAGATCCGGGTGTACCTGAGCCAGTTAAAACAGCGTTACTTGATGGTGCTAAATGGTGGAATGATGCCTTTAATGCAGCAGGTTATAAGAACGCATTTATCGTTAAAGTGCTCCCTGATGATGCAGACCCTATGGATATTCGCTACAACGTAATTCAATGGGTGCACCGTGCAACCCGTGGTTGGTCATACGGCAGCTCTGTGATTGACCCTCGAACAGGCGAAATTATCAAAGGTCATGTGACACTGGGTTCACTGCGTGTTCGTCAAGACATCCTAATTGCAGAAGCATTAGCAGCTCCCTATTTTAAAGGCAATGAAGTGGCTAAGCGCTTACAAGCCATGGCACTTGATCGTATTCGTCAATTAAGCGCCCATGAAGTCGGGCATACTTTAGGTATTTCGCATAATTTTGCAGCGTCAGTGGCAGACAGAGCCTCTGTAATGGATTATCCACACCCACTACTAAGCTTTAATGAGCAAGGTAAATTAGATGTAAGCCGAGGTTATGCTGCTGGCATGGGCGTGTGGGATACCCAAGTGGTTAAATACGGTTATAGCGACTTCACCAATCAAGATGAAGCACAGCAATTGGCCGCAATTTTAGCTGAAAACAAAAGCAAAGGGCTGGAATTTATTTCAGACAGTGATGCCCGCGCTCAAGGTGGTGCTCACCCAACAGGGCATTTATGGGATAACGGTAGTTCACCGAGTGATGAGCTAATGCGTGTACTTGATGTTCGTAAACAAGCGCTGACGAGCTTTGGTATCGAAAACATCAAAACAGGCACTGCTTTATCGCAATTAGAAGAAATGCTGGTGCCACTTTATTTGTTCCATCGCTATCAAGTTGAAGCTGCGGTTAAATTAATTGCCGGTGTAAATTACGAATACGAAGTACGTGATGGCTCACAACCTAAAGGGGCACAGGTTGTGGCAAAGCAAACGCAACAAGCGGCAGCCGATGCAGTACTTGCGACATTAAAAGCTGAGAACCTTGTTTTGCCTGAGTCGGTATTAGCGCTTATTCCACCAAAAGCGTATGGTGAATCAAAATCACGCGAGAGCATTGTTGGCCGCACAGGACTCACGCTTGATGCGATGGCGCTGCCTGAGGTTGCTGCAGCACATAGCTTGAGCCTACTTTTTAATAGCCAACGCATTAACCGTTTAGCACAGCAGCAAGCACGAAGCGATGCATTTTATGGTTTAGATGCGCTATTAGCACAAACTTATCAGCAAGTTTTTGAGCAAAAAATTGCTTCAGGGATGGCAGGTAAAATTAGCCAACGTGTACAGCTTTTAACTGCAAAACAGTTTGCTGACTTAGTGGCAAGCAATGAGGTGGCACCCGAAGTGCAAGCACAGCTTCGTTACTACTTAGCTAAACTTGCAAAGAG
The DNA here is from genome assembly GCF_001399985.1 of Pseudoalteromonas sp. P1-8. Lineage (NCBI taxonomy): Bacteria > Pseudomonadati > Pseudomonadota > Gammaproteobacteria > Alteromonadales > Pseudoalteromonadaceae > Pseudoalteromonas > Pseudoalteromonas sp. P1-8. The sequence goes on along the minus strand of NZ_LJSO01000001.1, from coordinate 35,396 downwards.
TTACCAGCAAGAATCCATGCTAGGCAGTGCATCCGTTGGTAACAGTGCATTTAAGCAATATTTAAGCGAGCAAATCAGTTACTTTTTAGAAAGTGGTGAATGGCCTACAAACTTTAAAGTGCTGCCAATGCCACCGGGCTCACCAATTTAATCCTCCTTTATTTTAAGACGCCTAGCATAGCTAGGCGTTTTACTTGCATAAAATTGGATATTTGCTAATCTAGCGGCCTTCCTTTTTTGTCTTTTTGAGGTGTATATGGCGTTCTTTTCTCGCTCGTTGTTAGCAGCGGCCATTACATTCTCTAGCTTTTCAAGCTACGCAACCCTAGAAAAAAAACAATGCGATGTAGAGCTAAGCCATGGCTTAATCATCACCGATGATGTCATTCGTATCGTTGATAAAGGTCAAACTCGCGTACAGATCAACAACGATAACCAATTATTTATACGAGGTTATTGGGTTGATTTAAGCCCTGATGAAAGCAAAGTTGTGGAGCAATTCAGTCGAGGCATTAGGCAAACCGTCCCTGAGCTTGTTGACTTGGCGACCGATGGTGTAAACCTTGGCTTAAGTGCTATCGAGCAAGTTGTTGAGGGCATGTCAGACAAAGAGCCAGAAGTGTTAAAAACTCAGCTGCAATATGTTGAGCGTGCACTGATGGATAAATTTAAGCGTGGTGATGACTTTTTCTTTATTGCTCCACAGTCGCTGTCGAAAATCGATGACTTTTTTACCAAAGAAATCAGTCAGAAAATTCACTCTGCAGTGCACGGATCACTTGGCGCTATTTTAGTCTCGTTAGGCGATGCTTTTAAATCCCGCGAAGGTAATATCGAAGACCGTATCAATGATATGGGGCAGCGTATGGATATCATCTCAAAAGAAATTGATAAATCACTGCAAAAGAAAGCAGAGCAATTAGAGATGAAAGCGTCTGAATATTGTGAGTGTTTAAACTCGTTAGATGTCACTGAATCGCGCTTACAACAAATGGTGCCGGGGATGGCCGATTTTGATTTGGTACAAATAAAGTCTTAATACGAATTTAAAACGAGAAAGCCCAGCAGTTGCTGGGCTTTTTCGTTTTTAGTTGATTTAAATTAACTGAATTTAGCGGTTTCAGTTTCTAAATTGCTAGTAAGACCTTTGATCAAATCGGTTGCTGTATGGGCCTGATTTGATACATCAGCCGTTTGTGAAGCGGTGTCTGAGATAGTCACGATACGTTTGGCGGTGTCTTCACCGGCATCAAGCTGCTCTTTTGCAGCAATAGCTATCTGATGGCTCATTTGCGCGATTGCGCTGAGTGAACTGGCAACGCGTTTTAGTTCTTCATTGGCTTTAGTCGACTTTTCAACGGTTTGTTCACTGGTACTAATACTAAGCGAAACAGATGACTTGGCATCTTGGGTTGCAGCTTGTAGTTTGCCAATCATATTGCGGATTTCTTCAGTGCTGGTTTGTGTGCGCTGGGCAAGCCCTCGTACTTCATCAGCAACCACCGCAAAGCCACGTCCTTGTTCACCTGCACGGGCAGCTTCTATAGCAGCATTAAGCGCAAGTAAGTTCGTTTGTTCGGCAATACCTTGAATAACACTGAGCACATTAGCGATATTATTTACTTCATCATCAAGCACTTGAATGTTATTGCCAGCGCTGTCAATTTGCTGCTCTAAAAGCGCGATGGTATCAGCAGCCTCGCTGGTTAAGTGGCTGGCGCTTTGACCTTGTTGCTCGGCTTCTTGCACTGAGTAAGCTGCTTGTTCAGCATGTTCTACAACGGTTTGCGCTGAGGCTGTTAACTCGGTAATAGCTGAAGCAACCATTTGAGTTTCTTCGTTTAGGCTTCGAGTCAGTTTGTCGAGCTCAACAGAGCGAGATTCGTTATCAACACTTTGATTTTTTAAGCTATCTGTAACGCCTTTAATGCCACCAACAACGCCACGTAAACCTTGCTGCATGTAATGCATGGCAGCAATAATACTCTCAGGTGGGGCATCTTGGCGAATATGTGAGTTTAAGTTGCCACGAGAGACGTTTTTTACAATACCGATTACTTCGTCAATTTCGCCGCCCAAGGCATTAGTGAGCGATGAACCAAAGCGGGCAATGGCAAAGCTCAGCGCAATGGCAATAAGCATAGATAAGCCGAGCAGCCACTTTGCAGTATTCCAATAACGTTCATCAACTTCTTTGGCGCTAATGCCTGTACCAACATACCAGCCAAACAGCGGTGTTTTTTGTACTACAGAGGTTAAATCAACGGTTTCACCATCTCGCACTGAATCCCAGTGATAGGTGATGATTTCATTGGTAGTGTTACCCACTAGATTTTCGACCATACGGCCGATACTGTTGCCGCTGGCATCTTTAAAATCGTTAAAGCTGGTACCGTGTAGTTCTGGGTCGTGCGGAGTAGCAACAAAATCTAAGTTGTTGTCGACGACGTAGACATATTCTGAGTCATGGTATTTATTTTCTCGAAGTACCTGAATAGCAAGCTGCTTTGCTTGTGCTTCTTCGAGTTGATTGCTTTTAACCATCAACTCAAATTGCTCAACAATATTGGTGGTGCTCTTCATGAGCTGATTGATACGCGCGATATTGTCGCTTTCGCTGGCATGGCGTAAAGATTGTAAGCCAAGTAACGCTATCGCAGATAACGCAATAAACATAGCGATAGCAAATAAGGTAATTTTTGTTTTTAAAGCTAATCCTGATAACACAGTCAGCCTCCTTTATTATTTCCCCTGTTAACTTTTACCACGTTTGTCTGGTTTTATTAAGGAAAAATGACAGCGTTATCATGACTTTTGCTCAAGTACCTATTTAGAGCTTCAGTTCGGCTTCTGTGAGGGCACGATATTCACCGCTTGCAAGGCTTTCGTCGAGGGTGATGTCAGCTATTTTTTCACGATGTAATTCAACAACTTTATTACCTACAGCAGCAAGCATTCGCTTAACTTGATGGTATTTACCTTCGCAAATTGAAAGGCGTAAGCTGTAGCTTGCAAGTTTTTCAACAATCGCAGGGCGAGTTAGCTCTTTTTCGTTGTGTAATTGCACCCCTTGCTCTAACGCTGTAATGGCTTCTTCATCGATAGGTTCTTGAGTTTCAACTAAATATGTTTTGAATTTGTTATGCTTTGGTGCAGTAATTTTGTGTGACCAGTCGCCATCATTGGTGATGATTACTAACCCTGTGGTATCGATATCTAAACGGCCTGCAACATGAAAGTCGCTCATATTTGGTTCATCAAGTAAATCAAATACAGTCGGGTGAAGGTCATCTTTATTGGCACATACATAGCCTGCTGGCTTATGGAGCATGAAGTAGCGCTTGCCTAAAAATACCAGTGGCTCGCCTTGCCAGCGCACATCGTCATCTTGGTTGATTGAATAATCAAATGAGGTGATCACCTCGCCATTAACAGTGGCGTATTTACGTTTGATACCTGCTTTGGTTTTGCTGCGAGGTAACTCGGCAATATGGCTAATAAATTTATCTAAACGGCATGGAAATTTCATTGGGATCACATTTTTAGTCGGCTACAATGGCGGCGAGTATAGCGGATACTATTTACCTATGACAGTACAGCAAGGACAAATATTACAGCATTACCAAGCGCAAATAGCCAAAGGTGATTTGCAAGAAGACCGTGCCCAGCGCACAGCGATTAATGCTCTTGATAATTTAGCCACAGAATTAGCTGCACCAAGCCATTGGTGGCAAAGCGCTAAGCCAATAAAAGGAGTTTATTTATATGGCCCAGTAGGGCGTGGTAAATCCATGTTAATGGATGTGTTTTTCAAGCTTGTTAACACTGAAGCTAAGCAGCGTTTGCACTTTCATCATTTTATGAAGCAAGTGCATGAGCGCTTAACTCAGCTGCAAGGGCAGAAAAATCCTCTGACGGTGATTGCTAAAGAGTGGGCAGAGCACATTCGCTTGATTTGTTTTGATGAGTTTTTTGTGTCTGATATAGGTGATGCTATGATCTTAGGTGGCTTATTTAAAGCCTTGTTTGAGCAGCAAGTAGTGTTAGTCGCGACCTCAAACTGCCAACCTGAGCAGTTATACCGCAACGGTTTACAGCGAGCACGGTTTTTACCCACTATCGATTTATTAAATGAGCATTGCCATGTTTTAAGTGTTGAAGGCGACACAGATCATCGCTTTCGCTTTGGCAAACAAACCGCACATTATTTTATTGGTAACAAAAAGGCGCTAACAGAGCGCTTTTTAAAGCAAGAGCAAGTAATACAAAGGCAAACAACGATAGAGGTTTGCCACCGCGAGCTTAGCTGTGTAATGCAAGCTCAAGACGCCATTATGTTTGATTTTATGACGCTTTGCTCAGGACCTAGAAGCACCGCGGATTATATTTATTTGGCAGAGCGTTTTCAGCGCGTTTATTTACTCAATGTGCCAGTAATGGGGCGCGGAGCAACAGGTAAACAAATTGTGCATGGCATTGAAGATAGTTATCAGCGAGAAAAGCAGGATTTACAAGAACACTTTTTAGATGATGAAGCACGGCGCTTTATTGCTTTGGTTGATGAGTTTTATGATCGCAGCCGATTACTGGTGATTTCGGCCGATGTGGGTATTAGCGATTTATATCAAGGCCAAAAACTGGCATTTGAATATGCGCGTACCGAGTCTCGATTAGTTGAGATGCAAAGCTGGAAAAGATAAAAGGCGCAATAAAAATGCGCCTTTGATGTCAGCCTAGCTGGGGATCTTCATATGAAACGGTTAAAAGCTATATTGAGCACCTACATACACGTAGCGACCAGCACCACCGCCGTATGCGCTGTAGTAGTTACCACGGCCATATGGATAAAAGTCACCTTTATTATCAAACACGTTATTCACACCACCGAATACGCGCAATTGGCTCTGTTCACCAAGTGACATGGTGTAAGACGCTGAAAGGCTGTGTTTTAAGAACGAGCCATAATCTTGGTAGGCAAGTTTTTCTGGATTACTGATACAAGTATCTTCACCAGCCTCACAGCGGGCATCATTTTCGGCAATATACTCTTGATAATCTTCTTCAAGACTCTGGCTTGCTTTAAACGAGCCTAAGTAATTTGTACGCCAGCGAATACGCAAGTTATCGTTACGCCATGTCAGTGACATTGAGGCTTTATCTTTGCTGCTGCCGTAACCTGCGTAGTGACTGGTTACTAAGCTGCCATCAAGTCCTTCATAAGTTTGCGAGTTTTCGATTACATGGTTGTAATCTAGTTTAAATGACAACTGACCTAGGTTATCTAAGTCTAATTTGTACTGTGCAACCACATCATAACCACGTGCAGTTAGCTCATCGAGGTTATATTGACGCTGAAGAATTTTGATAATGTTACCTTCGCTATTACGGGTAATATCATTACAAAATACGTTGTCTTCACCCCATGCTGCTTCTGAGTCGTAACATTCACGCATGATGTTTTCATTGCTGATCTGCGAAATCGCATCAACAATCGCAATATCGTAGTAATCAACGGCAAGATTAAAGTTTTCTAAAAAGGCAGGAGCCACTGTCACACCAAAGGTATAAGTATCAGCGGTTTCTTCTTTTAGATTTTCGTTACCTGCCCCTGGAGAGTAACTGTTGTTCTCATCGCTAAATTCAAAGTTAGGATCAGCAGCAAGTTGCGCAGCTAACGTCGGCTCTTTGCGGCAGTTGTCGTGACCTGCTTTAGTTGATGTTGCCGTTAAACCGTCACAAATATCATCATAGCTGTCGTAATCGCCACGCGGTGGTGACATAAGCTCTGTGATTGTGGGGGCACGTTGAGCGCGAGCGTAGTTTGCTCTAAATGCATAGCCTTCGATTGGTTCCCAAAATACACCTAGCTTGTAGCTGGCAACGGTGTTGACGTTTTCCATGCTGTAGTTAGCCAAACGTAATGAAGTTTCTGCGCTTAAATTTTTTGCTAAAGGAGCATCTTTTAAAAGTGGGATCGCAAGCTCTGCAAAGGCTTCATAGACCTCAACTTCACCATAAAAATTTGGTACATAGTTGAAGGTAATACCACCTGCTTTCATATCGTCGCTGGTTGATAGGTCTTGGCTGTCTTTACGGTATTCACCACCAAATACTGCGGATACTGAGCCAGCTGGTAATTCAAATAAATCACCCGCTACGTAGCCAACCACACCGTATTGTTTTATTTCGGTATCAATAATTGGGTTGGTACGGATCCAAGCAGCCATCTCTTCGGTGATAGATCCCTCACCAAATAAGTTAATTGGCACACAGCCTTCAGCACGAGCTGCTTCATCAATACATTGAATGGTGCCATCCGCTAATTCTTCTGCTTGCAAAGCTTGATTAAGTTTTACAGTATTTAATTCATTGCTACGAATTTGGTGTTGGGTAAAGCGACCATAACTTGCTGATAGATCCCAGTCCCACTCGTCGTTAAATAATGTGCCTTGAAGACCTGCCCAACTACGAATCGTTTTACGGGTATTATCTGTGCTGATATTACCGACTTCACTGAAGCGGCGATCCCAATAAATACGATCTTTATATGGGTTGGCATCGAGGATTTCTTGTGGAACATACGGGTTGTCGATTGGGATATAGCCCGGTGCCACATCTGCAAGAGGCTCGCCGGTGGCAGGGTCATAACGCGGTACATAGGCACCTTCGTATTCATCTTCAGGCGACTTATTGTTAAAAGAGCCACTTTCACTGTATTGAACTTGCGCGTAGAACATCACATCGTCAGTTAAGTCGTAATCAATTTTAACTGCAGCAGATGCGTTATCGCTTGGTACATCAAGCATCACGTATTGCCTAGAATTCACACCGTAAATTTCTTCGTTGCCTTTCCAGTCATCACGTAGAGTTTGGCCGTCATACCAAAATTGTGTGTCGTTACGGCTGTTTTCTAAGAACACACCGCCAGGAATACCGTCACTTTTGCTTACCCAATCAGCTTGTGTGATGTCACGCATACATTGATCGCCATCTGCTGTTTGCATTACATTACACATGCGATCTGGATCGTAATCGTAACTATCTTCGATTTGTGCGCGTTTACGATCGTAAAAAGTCATACCGAAATCACGGTCCCAGTTGGCACTGAAATAGGCGTAACCGCGATCTTCAGCAAACGAGGTACCGTAGTTTAAATCAAGGGTAAATTCTTTACCGCCGCCATCGGTGGTTTCACCTGTGTTCGCTTTAAAATCAAAGCCTTCTTTTTTGGATTGGGTGATAATATTCACCACACCTGCTACAGCATCGGCACCATAGGTTGCAGATGCACCGCCACTGATTATTTCAACGCGCTCAACCATACCGCTAGGAATGGTATTTAAACTGACATAGTTGCCACTGTAACTGTTTGAAACAACACGACGACCATCAATCAATGTAAGGGTACGGTTAGCGCCTAAATCTCGAAGTTGCACTGTCGATAAACCGGTTGCTGATACACTTGATTGGCTGGTGGTGTTACCTATGCTCTCGCTAAGAGCTGGCATGTTATCAACCAGAATATCTGATAAGTTGGTTAAACCTGTATCGGCAATAGCTTCACGGTCCATTGTGACCAACGGTGTTGGAATTGAAAAACTATCGCGTTTAATACGTGAACCCGTTACAACGATTTTTTCAGGTTCTTCAGTTTGTTCATTAGCGGCTGGAGTGGTGTTGGCAGGGCGGGCAATGTCAGCCTCATTGGCAAATGCATGTTGGCTAAAACCACTGGCAACAGCAAGTGCAATAGCACAAGGTTTGGTTAGTAGATTTCTCACAGGCGTTCCTAGTTGTTTTATTTTTAGTTTTTAGAACCAGAGTGATGCTCTTTTTAAGGGCAGTTAAAATTTACAGTGAACAACACTCTGGTTGGTCGGTATTGACGTAAAAATTTTTATAGAAATGTGAACCTAACTACAATCTTAGGTGGCTCGTTTATGTCTCTATTTTATATCTATTGAATATCTATTTATTTAAAATCAGTGGGTTAAGAAATGTTCATTGTTAACTGTTTTGCAACGTTAAAGCTGGTGAAAGGGCTGCTTTTACGATAAATTGATAGGGCTTTATACTGCTGTACTTCTAAAATGGGGTTTTATTTAGAGTAAATGGAAACATCTAATCGCGTTTATCAGCTGGGCTCATGTATTGTTAACCCACTCGAAAATAAACTGATCTGCAATGGCAGTGAACAGCTTTTGCAGCCTAAGTTTATTGAGTTGTTAGCTTGCTTAGTGGCGCGTTACCCCGAACCAATCACCCGTGAAGAGCTCATCAATCATGTATGGGAAGGCAATTTTTATGTCGGTGAAAAAGCCTTAACAAATGCTATTTGGCATCTACGAAAAGCATTCAAAGAACTCGATCCAGAACAAACTTACATAGAGACATTACGTAAAACGGGTTATCGCGTTTTGTTAAAGCCCGAGCCAATAGATACAGCCGATAAAGAAAACCCTGTGGGTTTTAGTATCACAGCTGCGCAAACCCGCCAGCTGTTTGTGGCTTTGTGTGTCATTAGCTTGGTTGTGATGTATTGGTTGTTCTCTTCGCCTGCAAAGCAAACTAACTCAAGCTTTGTGTTGCCGCTTAATAGCATCGAAAGCGTGACGGCAAGCCCTGGTCGTGAGATTTATCCTTCAATTTCTGATGAACAGCACTATTTGGTGTATTCATGGCGACAGCTTGGTAAACCAAATAACCTATATTTACGTGATTTACATTTTCCTGAGCACCCAGCAAAGCAATTAACGGACTCACCTTTTACAGAAGGGCGCTCTGTGTTTAGCCCAGATGCAAACACATTATATTATTACCGCATGGCCTATGATGTTTGTGAAATTGTAAAACTCTCTTTGGTAAATGCCACCAGTGTCGTGCTAGGTGAGTGCAGTAATAACTATGCGCCTGATCTTGATATCAGTAGTGATGGTAAAACCTTGGCCTACATTGCTGATCATACAAGTAAGTCAGGTGACTATGTCACTCGTATCAAACTGCTCGATTTACAGGCAAAACAAACAAAAGAAACAGTTATTCCTTGTAATGATGACTGCGAAACTGTGTATGAGTCAGTGTCGTTTTCGCCAGATGCACAGCGAGTTGTGGTTACGCGTACTGTTAAAAACAACCAAAAAGCGCTGTTTTTAATTGATGTAAAAACAGGACAAAGCCAACGGCTAACTCATGATTTTGTTGATATTCATGGTGTAGATTGGCATCCATCAAAAGAGCAGTTGGCGTTTAGTGCAGTTGAGGGCGGTAAACGTTATGGCTACTTCTTTGACCTTAAGAATAAAACCCTAATCAACACGCAAATTACGGGCATGAGTTCACCTAATTACAGTAGTGATGGCAGTGTTTATTACCATCAGTGGGATTTAGATAAGGTGATCACGCGTCTGAAAATAGACGAACAAGTGGCCAACTCGCCGTTTTCTATGTTGTCGACCAATTTTAGCTCGCTATTCCCTGAATATAATCAGCAGCAAAATAAACTGCTGTATGTGTCGAATGAATCGGGCAGTTCACAGCTTTGGATTGTTAACCCCGATAGTAGCTCGCGAAAGCAGCTTACTGACTTTGCACATAACACGGGGGAAGTTCGTGATCCAACCTGGTCAGCCGATGGACGCTATATTTTGTTTTCATTGTATGACAATGGCAGTACCCGCTTATATATTTATGATTTCAAAGTAGAGCAAAGTCAGCAAATCAAACTGCCATTTAGTCATGCAATTAAACCCAAGTTTAGCGCTGATAGCCAGCATATTTTAGTTTCTGATGGTGACTACTTATATCGTTATGACTTAACAGGTAAAAGCCTAGGTAAAGCTGTTGAAGTGCCTGCGCAGTATGGCGTTGAAACACAATCAGGCGATATTTTATTTACCAACTCGCGCCATGCTATTTGGATAAAACATCATGATACGGGTGTTGAAGAAATGCTGGTGAACGATGTTAAGTTGGCGCGCAGTTATGCATGGTTGCTGGTGGCAAAGAACGCGTATCATAAGGGGCGTATTTATTATTATAAAGAACGCTTAGGTGATTACCGTATTAGCTACTATGACTTAGCAAGCAAGCAGCATCATGATTTAATTGCTTTACCGGAGCGAGCTTATAGTCGCTCATCGGGCTTGACCTACATACCCAATGAGCGTTGGCTGGTTTACACCGCGTACTTATCGCCTGAGATAGAAATCAAGCGTTTACCCGCAGCCTATTTACCAAAGTAGTTAACACTTACGGTAGATGTCAGCATCCATATCGTAAATATTAACGCTTAAGCTATACGAGCGGCGGCAGTATGTTCTTAAGCAACTTAGTAATTGCTCACTGAGCATTTGCTTTTGCTCTATAGTTCTGCCTGCCATGATTGATGCGCCGATGTGAATAAAGCCATCTTTGCCTTCACCTAATTCGTAATGCTGATAAGCAATTGCACGAGTCTTTATGGTCGAAAGCTCAAATAAGCCTGAGTCAAAAACGGCTTGGTGAACTTTTTCAACTAACACTTGTGGCAGAATTGGCAAGTCTTCTGAGTGTTCTATAACAATGTGCGGCATGGGGTCTTCCTTAAAAGCGGTAACTAAAACCGATGTTTGTCTGAAATTGGTTTAACACATCACCATCAAAGTGCCATAGACATTGGTCGTCTTCTGATGTTGGCAATGTGCACGATACGTTACTTGCATTATTTACAATAGTTGCCAGCCAGCGAGTTTCAACATAAACCCGTGCTTGTTCAGTAAATAAATAATCTGCGCCAGCATAAAGGCCAGAGGTAAAATATGTATCAGAGTCGGCAAAGTCAGTGCTGACGTGGTTTGCGCCAATTTGGGCACCAACAAAACCAACTATACGGTCAGCTAATGGCACTTCTACGGCACTTTGAAATAGCAGGTATTGCATCTCGACTTGCTTGTTAGTTTGGTCTTTCATATCAAGCTCGGTTGCTGAATAAAAGAACCCATAACGAGCATTATCAATGGTTCTATCTAGGCTGACAGTAAAATGGCTGTCATCCTCAAGCTCAATTTTAAGGTTTTCTTCGGTTTGCACCGAGTTAGTAAAGTTTTTGCCGAAACCAGCGCTAATAGAGTAGTCAGCTTGAGCTGTACTACTTAAGAACATTAAACACAGTAAACCAAGCGATTTTTTCATTGTTTAGGTGCTCGTTGTTGAAGATATTTTGAGATAGTATTGAAACATAGCAAGCAAATCGTTGTAAACGGACAACTATCGCTTTTTAATAAGGAACACTAGGATGAAGTTACTAAAATTAGCTGCTCTTACTGCGCCACTGATTTTGTTGAGTGGTTGCTCGGATGATGCTGCTTCGGTGAGTTTAGGATTATTTACGACCAAAGATATTAAAGTGGTATCACAACAAGACCCGCTGATCAGCGGTGTTACTTGTCACATTAGCCATATTGAAGCGAACCTTGATTTTGCTGATCCATCTGATATGTCTATTGCCTGTCGTCAAACAGGCCCCATTACCGCTGACCAATTACAACAAATTGACCGCAGTAAATCAGGCGAAGTGGTATTTAAATCATCGAAAAGTATTTTGTTTAAATCGTTAAAAGTACGTCGTATTTATGATGCGCCAACACGCACTTTATTATATTTGTCTTATTCAACGAAAGAGTCGAGCGGCAGCCATCATCATGCTTTATCAACTGTGCCTCTTTACAATACGGATGCATGGCAATGGGCACAATCACAAGAGTAATTTATGTTAGCGTTATTTAAGTCGGCCCCACTTGTTGATGAGCAAGAGCAGCAGTGGTTAATCGATACCTTTTTATGGGCTGTTGAACACTTTGATAGTGAATATTTTTTAAAACACACACAAATCATTTTACCTAACGGGCAGTTCTTTCCGGATAGGGTGTCTAGCGTCAGTGAAATGGCTGAAAAAGTATTTAGTCGAGTTGTTGATTATGCGGGGATGCAGGCGTGGCCAATTAACTTAGTTGCGCCATCTGGGCTTACACCGCAGGTGTTTCCGCATTTTGAATTTCAAGACAATTTACGCGGTAGCGAGGCGAGCTTAATTGTGCCGGCAAATCATCCGGTGAATATCTCCTTTAACCCGAACCAAATCAATCAACCGCAAGATTTAGTGGCAAGTTTTGCTGGTACCTTAGCGACCATTTTGATTCACCATGTGGGTGTCTTACCTCCCGGCGGTAAAGAGTACTTACCGCAAGCAAGCGATGCGTTGGCATGCTATTTAGGTTTTGGGGTGATGATGAGTAATACGGTGTATCAATTTAAAGGTGGCTGCGGCTGCGGTTATAACCCTTATGCCAATCGCCAAGCAGCGCTGACTGAGCCACAAACGCTATTTATGCATGCGTTGGTTACGCATTTTAAAGGGGATAATCAGTCGAAGAAGTTTTTAAAACCCCATTTACGCAGCCAATATAAAAAAGCGCAAAAGCAAATTAAAGCATTGGTAAATGACAGTGCAAATCCGTTGTTATTAGCATTAGATGAACAAGCAGTAGGGTAATATTGAGTGCAGTATTTAGATGAGTTTTTATTGATAGCCATAGCTCACTTTTTTGCGGTAGCAAGCCCAGGTCCTGACTTTGCAATTGTACTAAAGCAAAGTATTCAACAAGGTCGTAAAAATGCGCTTTGGACCAGTGCTGGGGTTGGTGCGGCTATTTTGCTGCATATTGCTTATTGTGTATTAGGTGTGGCATTAATTTTATCCCAGTCACCTAGCTTATTCATGGCTTTAAAATACCTTGCAGGGGCTTATTTGGCATACTTGGGTGTGCAAGCGTTACGAAGCGCAAAACCTAGCGATAGTAAACAGCAAACCCTTGCCCCTGCCGAGCCTGAATCGGTGTATAAAGCATTTCGACGCGGTTTTTTTACCAATGCCCTTAATCCCAAAGCAACACTGTTTTTTATGTCGTTGTTTACTCTTGTAATAAGCCCTGAAACACCTGTTGTAGTGCAGGCTGGTTATGGCGTGTATATGGCAATGGCGACTTGGCTGTGGTTTTCATTTTTATCATTGGTGTTATCAAAAGCATCAGTGCGAGCATTTTTCTTAAAAAGCGGATACTGGTTTGATAGAGGCATTGGCGTGATCTTAATTGCCTTAGCTATTCGCGTTGTTGTGTGAGGTAAGTATGACGCTATATAACTTTTCATTTGGTTCAAATATGTCATCGAGCAGATTGCTGGCAAGGCTGCCTGAAGCAAAGCGGGTAGGCACAGCTATTTTAAAGGGCTATGAGCTGACGTTTGATATGGTAAGTACCGACGGCTCTGCAAAGTGCAGCGTGCGCAAAACAGATCAGGCAGATGCCTTGGTATATGGTGTTGTGTATCAGTTAAACGAAGCTGAAAAGTCGATTCTTGATGATATCGAAGGGCCGCGTTATGACTGTGTAGATATCACCGTTGAACTCATTGATGGCGAGCAACTTGCTGCCCATTGTTATATTGCTAATACCTTAGATGAGTCTTTACTGCCATTCGACTGGTATCTTCAGCATGTTCATCGCGGAGCGCTTGAAGCAGGTGTACCAAATCATTACAGTGAAGCAATACTCGCAAGACCAAGTTGCGATGATCCAGATAAAACCCGAGCAGCGAAAGAGTTCGCTATTCACAACAATAAAAATCACCAAGGGATATTATGATATTTCGTAAATTAGCCGTTGCAGCGGCGCTGTTATCGAGCTGTTCGTTTTACAGTTATGCCGATATTGATACTAAAAAAATTGAAAAAGTAATCGAAACGTCAATGGCACGTTTTGACGTACCGGGTATGGCTGTAGCGATTGTTGAAAATGACCAGGTCGTGTTAGCAAAAGGTTTTGGTGTATCTCACCTTGATACCGGTAAAAAAGTAAATAAAGACACCTTATTCGGTATCGCGTCAAACACCAAAGCATTTACCGCAGCAGCGTTAGCTAAATTAATTGATGAAGGTAAGCTTAGCTGGGATGACAAAGTAATTGATCATCTTCCTGAGTTTCGTCTGTATGACCCTTATGTAACACGTGAAATGACCATTCGCGATTTATTAAGCCACCGTAGCGGTTTGGGTTTAGGGCAAGGCGATTTAATGATTTGGCCAGATACTGACAAATCGATTGATGAAATTATCGCAGGGCTAAAATACTTAAAACCGGCGAGTAGCTTTCGCAGTAAATACGCCTATAACAACTTAATGTTTGTGACAGCAGGTGAGGTCGTAGCCCGTGTGTCTGGCATGAGCTGGAATGATTACATCGAGAAAAATATTCTTCAGGCACTTGATATGAAAAACTCACGCGCAGGTTTTTCACGTATCCCTAGTAGCAATAAAAACTGGGCGACGGGTCATATTCCAATGGATGGCCAACTACACCCATTTTTTGTGAACTACCTTGAAGATTTCCGTGGCGCTGGTGCGATTGCATCAAGCGTAAGCGATATGAGCCAATGGCTACGCACGCAGCTTGCACATGGCAAAATGCCAAATGGCCAGCAGTTATTTACTGAAAAGCAGCAGCAACAAATGTGGCACCCGCACATTACGTCAATGGCATCAAAAAGTGCTTATGAAGCTTACCACCAACAATTTAGAGGTTATGGTTTAGGCTGGAGCATTGAAGATTTCCACGGCATTAAAAAGCTAGGCCATGGTGGTGGTATCTTAGGCATGGTGTCTCAAGTGACATTATTACCAGAGAAAAACCTCGGTATTGTTATTCTGAGTAACCAGCAAGCATTCAGCGCGCTCTCTGCGGTGACCTATGAAGTATTAGAAGATGCATTAGATCTTGAAGATAAAGACTGGGTTGAAGACCTTGCTAAAAAGCACTTTGAAGGTAAAAAAGAAGCTTACGCAAACGCAAAACCAGAAACACCTGCTGATTATCAAGCGAAACTACCAAATATCAACTACACAGGCACGCTGCACGATAACTGGTATGGTGATGTGGTAATCGAGGAGTTAAATGGTCAGCTACGTATAGATTTTACCCATACAAAGCGTTTGAAAGGTCAGCTTGAGCATTACACGGGCAATACGTTTATTGTGAAATGGGATGAAAAGTTACTTGAAGCAGATGCTTACATTGAGTTTCAAATGAGCCCAGATAACCGAGTGAGTAGTGCAAAAATGCGCGCTGTCTCAACGGCGGTCACAGACTTTAGTTTTGACTTTAGGAATTTAGATTTACGCGCTAAAAAGTAAACCAAAGTCGCAAAGCCACCATTAGGTGGCTTTGTTATACTGGGGGAAAATAATTCAAGGAGCGTATTATGAGAACGGCAGTTATCTCACATCCATTTTGTCGTAAACATAAAATGATTGAGGATCACCCCGAATGCCCTGCGCGTTTAGATGTGATCACCGACCGCTTGCTAGCAAGTGGTGTTGATATAGCAATTACTCACTTACAAGCTCCTAAAGCCAGCCGCGACGACTTTTTACGTGCTCATGATGAACCTTTGGTAAGCCATGTAGAGCAAACAATTCCCAATGAAGGACTTGCTGAATTAGACGGCGATACATGGCTGTGCCCAGATTCAATGAAAGCAATTGAACGAGCCGTTGGTGCTGGATTACTCGCCGTTGATGAAATCCTTGCTGATAAACTGGATGCCGCATTTTGCTCGGTTAGACCGCCAGGGCATCATGCAAACCGTAGCACTTCTGCAGGTTTTTGCGTTTTTAATAACCTAGCCATTGCCGTGAAATACGCGCAAAGCAAAGGTGTTAAACGTATCGCTATTTTGGACTTTGATGTACACCACGGTAATGGCACGCAAGATATCTTTTTAGATGATGACAATGTGTTGTTTTGCTCTTTGTTTCAACACCCTTTTTACCCAAATACTGCGGTTGAAAATAACGCGACTTTAGTTAACTCACCGCTGCCAATTGCCAGTGATGGTAATGACTTAAAAGCTGTTTACCTTGAGCAGTGGCTGCCAAAACTCAATGAATTTAAACCTGAACTGTTGTTTATTAGTGCTGGCTTTGATGCTCACCTTGAAGATGACATGGCAAGCCTGAAATTTGTTGAAGACGATTACGCATGGCTAACCACGCAATTAGCTGAGTTTTGTCAGCAGCAAGATTGTAAAGGGATTATCTCTTATCTTGAAGGGGGCTATGCTTTATCAGCTCTAGGTCGTAGTGCCGTTGCGCACATTAAAGCGCTGGTGGATGCGCCTTAATCTGCCAGCATCGCAAAGGCTTGCGTTGGTGTAAGCCGAGTAACCTTACTTAAACAGCATACTCCCTCTTGTGCTAGGTGCTCAGTCACTCTATTAGCAAGCTCTATATCAGTTAATGCTTTCACGCTTTCTCCCTGCAAGTTGACATACTGCCCTGTTGCCAAAAGTAGCATCGCTTCATGTTGCTGCTCTTCACTTAAGCCATATAAAAAGCTTTCTATATCGGCTTCGTCTTCAACTAATGCTATTTCATGGTCTGAAAAAATAATCTTAGGAAATGATGAGTGCATTTATTGTCCTGTGTCAAAGTTGCATAGGTTGAAATGATTATAATTGCCAATTCATGTAAGAACTAGGAAAGTCGACTTATGAATCAACCAAGACGACATCAAAAGGTGAGTGATGTCTTTTCGCAAAAGCTGGTATCGTGTCCTGCGCATACGCCTTTGGTCGATGCGGTGAGGTTGATGCATGTTCACAATGTGACGGCGATTTTTATCAAGCATGAGCAGTCTGTTGTTGGGATTTGGACTGAGGCTGATTGTTTGAAAATTGACATCAGCAGCCCGCTCTATAAGAACCTTGCCATTCACGAGGTCATGTCGGCGCCTGTTATTACAGTACCAAATCAATGCTCTGTCAGTGATGCAACCCTACGTTTTCAACAGCATGGCATTCGTCATTTATTGGTGATGGATAGTGAGAATCAGCCTGCAGGTATGTTAAACCTTTCGGATATTGTGCATAACCAAGGTTTGGACCACTACCTACAATTTCGACCTATTCATGAGCAGTATCGCACTGACCTAGAGATAGTTGATGCGCAAACACCGATAGAAGAGGTTGTGCAACTGATGCGCGCAGGCCGCCTTGATAGTGTACTGGTTTATAACCGAGAGCTTGAACTGCACGGTATTATTACTCAGCGTGATATTGTTGAGCTGATCATTCAAACCGAGTGGCTAAATCCTTGTTGGCAATATGCTAGCTACCCGTTAATTGAAATTGATTGTGAAAGCAGTTTATTTGATGCGTATCGCACTATGACAGAGCGTAATGTGCGTCATTTAGTGGTTCGAGATGATGAAATTTGCGGGGTGATATCATTTGCTGATTTGATCACAGAGATTGAGTCAGCTTATTGCTGCGAGCTTGAACGGGCCATAGAGCAGCGTGATATTGCTTTGCAAAAGTCACAACGTAACCTATTTTTAGCAAATAAAATTATTGATGCCTCACTCGATGGCATTATGTTAACCCGTAAAGACGGCACTATTATTCAAGTTAACCCTGCTTTTACTAAACTGACCGGCTTTGCTGAGCATGAAGTAATTGGTAAGCGCCCCAATATTTTAAGCTCTACAAAACATAGCCGTTCGTTTTATCAAAAAATGTGGCATGCCATTGAATACGAAGGGGTCTGGCAAGGGGAGATCTGCAATTGCAAAAAAGATGGTGAAGAGTTTGTAGAGTGGCTCACCATTATCCAGATTAAAGACCCTAACTTTGATGAAGTGCTTTATGCGGCAATTTTTAGCGACATTACAGAGCGCAAACGTGCCGAAGAAAAAATTGCCCAGCTTGCCTATTACGACGAATTAACCGGCCTGCCTAATCGACGCTTATTTCATGACAGACTCTCTATTGCATTGAGTTCTGCCAAACGAAACCATGATCTATTAGCGGTGATGTTTATCGACTTAGACCGCTTCAAAGAGGTTAACGACAGTTTAGGGCATGACGCTGGTGATAACTTATTGCAGCAAGTGGCAGAGCGTATTTTATCAATTCTACCTGAAGGGGATACTCTTGCGCGCTTAGGTGGCGATGAGTTTGTTTTATTATGCGAAGTAAATCGGGTTGAAACACTGCTCAACTTTGCCGAACAAGTATTGCAGCAAGTGAGTATGCCGCTTGCTATTAACGAGCATGTGGTTGCAATTACAGCTTCTATTGGCGCTGCAGTTTACCCTGATGATGGCGTAGATAGCGCTACACTGCTTAAGCATGCAGATATTGCTATGTACCGTGCTAAAGAAGTGGGGCGTAATTCATTTCAATTATTCAAGCCTGCGATGAATGCACGTTCTTTAGAGCGATTGGCAATGATGAGCCGATTACAAAACGCCATAGAAAGCGATGAGTTTGAGCTTTATTTCCAACCTAAGCAGGAGTTAAATTCAGGCAAAATTTTAGGGGTAGAGGCTCTCTTGCGTTGGCATGAGCCAAACCTTGGGGTGATATCACCCGCTAAATTTATTCCCCTTGCTGAAGAACTAGGCCTAATTGTGAAACTTGATTTATGGGTCATCGAGCAAGCTTGTAAAGAGTTAGAAAAATGGCAGCAACAAGGCATTGAGGCAGGGCGCTTAGCAATTAATATTTCGGCAAATCACTTACGTCAGGGGCAACTAGCATCGAATGTTGAGCGCTTACTTGAACGTTACGATGTAGACCCACACAAGCTTGAAGTAGAGCTTACTGAAAGCTGCTTTATCAGCCACTTTAGTGAGGCTAAGCAAGAGTTACTCGCGCTTAAAAAGCTAGGTGTGCATATTACGTTAGATGACTTTGGAACGGGCTATTCGGCTTTAAGCTACTTAACCAAACTGCCAATTGATACGTTAAAAATAGATGCCAGCTTTATCGCAAAAGTGCCCGATGAATACGGTAACAGTGAAATTGTCACGGCGATTATTAGCCTGGCGAAAAGTTTAAGTATTCATGTTGTCGCGGAAGGGGTAGAGAAGGTAGAGCAGTTAAATTACTTACGTTCACTTAACTGCGATACCATTCAAGGCTATTACTTTTGCCGCCCAATAGCGAAGCAGCAATGGTATGACTTTTACCTCAATAGCGAAAAAAGTGCCTAAGCTAGGCTAATTTCGTAAGAAGTAAACTTACGAATATTAATGACGCCAGTATCAAAAATTAAGTACTGGCCTTTAATGCCTTTTAAAATACCTGATACTTCTGGTGCTTTATCAAAATTGAAAGAGCTGATTTTGCTTGGGTATTCACTGACTGGGTAGTCTAGCTCAACTACATCTTCATCGAGCTTTTCAATGGCTGTTGCGCCAAATAGCTCTGCAAGTTCACTCAACTTAGCATCAATTTGTGGGATCAACTCTGCAGCAGCAGCTTTTAAATCAATCGCTTCAGATTGACCTTTTAGCATGTTTCGCCAATTGGTTTTATCAGCAATAAATTCGGCTAAGGCAACCTCAACTAAACCCGATTGAAGACGGGTTTGTACTTTGAAGATAGGTAAAGCTTGCGTCGCACCTTGGTCAATCCAGCGTGTAGGAATTTGAGTATGGCGGGTAATTCCTACTTTTAGGCCTGAGGTGTTGGCTAAATACACGTAATGCGGGATCATGCAGTTTTCTTCACCCCACTGTGGCTCTCGACAGGTGCCTTTATCAAAGTGGCACGTTTCAGGTTTCATGATACACATGTCACAGCTAGCCAGTTTGCGCATACAGACAAAACAGTGGCCTTGAGAGTAGCTTTTCTTGGTTTTCTTACCACAGTTACAGCAAAAAATATTGCCGGTGAATGTCAGCGTGAGCGGCTTACCAATATAGTCATTTAATGAAACTAGCTCATCACCGATAGGTAATTGATATTCGACAGGAGAGGTCAGTGTCGATTTTAATTTTCTGATCGTACCTTGCATCTTTACATGGCCCCTAAAGATGTTAAAAAGGGCAGTGTAACACGGCCTATTTAAATTGTGAGGCAATAAAGCTTAGATACTCATTAATCGGTACCGCTTTGCTGTAATAATAGCCTTGCCCTTGATCTGCGCCCATCTTGATCAGCATTTTTTCTGTTTCTTGGTCTTCAATGCCTTCGATGGTGATATTCATATCAAGGTTATGAGCCATATCAATAGCCGTTTTTACCACTACCTGGTTGGTGGTGTTATTCACTAAATCAAGAATA
Source organism: Pseudoalteromonas sp. P1-8 (assembly GCF_001399985.1). Taxonomy (NCBI): domain Bacteria; kingdom Pseudomonadati; phylum Pseudomonadota; class Gammaproteobacteria; order Alteromonadales; family Pseudoalteromonadaceae; genus Pseudoalteromonas; species Pseudoalteromonas sp. P1-8. Next base: position 15,236 of record NZ_LJSO01000001.1, on the reverse strand, counting down.
AAGCTCTTATCGACTTTAATCGTGCTAAATGAATAATTTACTAAGTAGTTCAACGACGAGTAACCAGTACCAAAATCATCGAGTACCACCTTGCTACCGAGTTTATTAAGTTCGCTGATAAAGCTGACCATTTCATCATGGTTTTTGATAAGCGCAAATTCAGTCAATTCAAACTTTAACTGATCCGCAGTAATGCCATGCTTTAAAATGGTGTTTTCGACTTTTTCGACAAGCTTAGGGATCGCTAGATTCTTGGCACTTAAATTAACGCTAATGGTATGCTCGCGATAGCCTTGTCGATTAAGCTGGGCAGCAGCTAGGCAAGCCTGATCAATCACCCATAAGCTCAACTCGTTAATTAAACCAGTACGTTCAGCCAATAAAATAAGTTGCTCAATGTCCAGGTATTTACCCGCTGTAGGCCAGCGTAACAATGCCTCTGCGCCACAGATAGCACCATTGCGTAAATTAATAATGGGCTGTAAGTAAATGGCTAAGGTATTGCTTCGCATTGCTTGTTGTAACTCAGCGGCAAGGCTTACATCCATATCGATATGCGGTGTATTAAAGTCGATGTTTTGTTGTTTTTGTGACAGACCTAAGTAGCCACGTTGTAGCCAAATATCAAAGCCATCATCACTCACCGGTTCGGTAATGCTATAACGGTAGTAAAGCTGCAGGTCTAAGCCTGCCACTTTATATTGCTTAGGCAGCTGTTTGCATAAGTTGCTCAGTTCTTGGTGCAGCTCTGCTTGCGATTGAATTTTGGTAGAAATAAAAGCCAGTACACCATTGCCTAAGTCAGCTACTTTTGGGCTGTTATCTAACGCCGATTCTAAATTAATAAATTGCCTATTCTTATTAATTTGATGCTCTAGCGATTGGGCAACAGTAATAATTATTTGGCTGCTTTGGCTTGGCTTTAGAATGCTCATTAGGGCATTAAATTGCTCTATTTTCACTAAACAAAGATTAGCGAGTCTTTGCTCCGAGGTAATCGCCATATAGGCTTGTTTGAGCATTGCTTGGTTGAGTAGCTCAGTTTGTTGGGTATGGGTTGCATGATAAAGCGCTTTTTCACGTTGATAACGAACGCGATCTGCCAACGCCATTGCCATAAGCACAATCTCACAGAGAATGGCGACTAAAAATATGTGCCTAACTGCAAAGCTATAAGGAATAAAGCCCGTTAGTTCTAAAGGCTGAATGGCAGCGCCTACAATCAGTGGCACCCACGACATGACATAAAATTTTGCCCACCGAAAACCGCTCACCAACTTTTTGTAAATCATGCAAATACATAGAATGTATAACGGCACCATGATGGCAAAAAAGATTTTTGAAGAATGGTATTCCAGCATAAAAAAGCTGATAAGACTGAGGCTAAACAGCAAGGCTAAAAAGCTGATACTGAGTTTGTATAAGCGGCAATTGTCTTTGTGGTAGCGTAAGAACATGGTGCAAAACGCGACAGTGAAAAATGCAATCGCGTAGTTACTGAAGACCACTTGCTCATTAAAAAAGATTTGCCACGATAACGGCCATAAGTAAAAACCAAAGCCGAGCACTGAGCCCATAAGTAGCAGTGCTGAGATGATGTAGCCTATATAAATAAGGTAGACGCGGTCACGGATCCCTAAAAATAATACCAAGTTATACAAGGCTGCCATGATCAGTACACCAATGAAGATCCCCCAAATTCCTGATTGCGAACGTAGTAGATCTTGAAACTCTTTTTCACCATAAATATTGATAGGCGTTTTGCTAATCCCAACCGTATCAATTTTTATAACGAGTGATGTTTGCTCATAGCCCTGCATGGTGAGCATGCTGTGCGGTGTACTGTACTGAAACAAACTGAGGCCTGATACTTTATCACCCAATTCGGTTGTATCTATAAGCTGCCCCTTATCATCAACATGATAAACGCTAAGATAATCAACCATAGGGTTGTCAAAGTGAATCGCCAGCTCCACAGGCTTTGCTTGACGGTTTTCTAAATCAAGCTTTAACCAATAATCTTGCGCCGCTAAATCCCACTCAACATCTTTAAAAGGGCGCTGTTTAAGTTTGTCTGGTTCAGCTAAAAACTGCTCGAGAGTCAGCGCTTTACTACTATCTATTCGATAAGCTGTATTACTGTAGATGGGGGCTGTTTTATCTATAGTGTAGCGGGTAGGGCTGGCTAAATGTGCAGCTAGGGTAGCAATGATAAAAAACAAAATTGTCAGAATAAGAAATGAAACAAAGTTATATTTCAGTGCTTTATTATTCAAAATTAGTTCTTTATCTAGGCAAATGTTCTTAACAGTGTAGCATTAAAAAAGCGCAGATAAACTGCGCTTTTTTCAGAATTAGACTGGTTTGACCTTAATTCTGTTCGCGAGCAATTGCACGGTAAGCGATATCAGTACGATATTCCATGCCTTCCCAGCTGATTTGTTCAACCAGTTTATAAGCACGTTGTTGCGCTTCGGTTACTGTGTTGCCAAGTGCTGTAGCACAAAGTACACGACCGCCAGCTGTTACTACGTTGTCGCTGTCTTGCTTAGTCCCTGCGTGGAATACTTTCTCACCTTCAGGGTAAGTAACTTGCAAGCCGCTGATTACATCACCTTTCGGGTAGCTATCTGGGTAGCCTTTTGCTGCTAATACAACACCGACTGCTGCACGCGGGTCGAACTCGATTGCTGTTTTATCTAGTTCTTCACGGTTAGCCGCTTCGATAAGCTCAACAAGGTCAGACTTAAGACGAAGCATCATAGGTTGTGTTTCAGGGTCGCCAAAACGACAGTTGTATTCGATTACTTTTGGCGTACCATCAGCGGTGATCATTAAACCTGCGTATAAGAAACCAGTGTATGGGTGGCCTTCTTTTGCCATACCTTCAACCGTTGGGTTGATCACTTCGTTCATAATGCGTTGGTGAATTTCATCAGTCACCACTGGAGCCGGTGAGTATGCACCCATGCCGCCAGTGTTCGGACCTTGGTCACCGTTGTAAGCGCGTTTGTGATCTTGGCTAGTTGCGAATGGCAGTACGTTTTTGCCATCAACCATCACGATGAAAGAGGCTTCTTCGCCTTCTAAGAACTCTTCGATAACTACACGGCTACCCGCTTCACCAAAGCTGTTGCCTGCAAGCATATCGCGGATAGCTTCTTCAGCTTCAAGCTCTGTCATCGCAACGATAACGCCTTTACCTGCTGCTAAGCCATCAGCTTTAATAACAATAGGCGCACCTTTTTCTTTTAGGTAAGCAAGTGCAGGATCGATTTGTTCAAACGTTTGGTAGTCAGCAGTTGGAATGTCGTGACGTGCTAAGAAGTCTTTAGTGAATGACTTAGAGCCTTCTAGCTGTGCAGCACCTGCTGTTGGGCCGAAGATAGCTAAACCGTTTTCACGGAATGTATCAACGACACCTAAAACAAGCGGTACTTCTGGACCAACAATAGTTAACTCAACGTTGTTTTCTTTAGCAAAAGTAACTAAACCTGCTAGGTCTTCAACGTTGATAGCTACGTTTTCAAGTTTTGGCTCTAGTGCAGTACCTGCGTTACCAGGAGCAACGAAAACGGTGTTTACTTTAGTATTTTGTGCAGCCTTAAACGCAAGAGCGTGTTCGCGGCCGCCACTGCCGATGACAAGTACATTCATGGCGTATAATCCTATTTATAGCGGTTTTTTAAACTTCAGCGTCATACGATCACTCTCACCAATCGCTTTATATTTAGCAGCATCTTTTTCGTCAAGTGCTAAACGTGGTGGTAGTGTCCACACCCCTTTAGGGTGATCCGCTGTATCAAGAGGGTTTGCATTAATGTCACTGCTTGCCACTAGTTCAAAGCCAGCTTGCTTTGCAATTTCAATTACATAGCTTTGCTTCATATAACCTGATGATTTCTGATCTTCATCGCTGCGCGCTTCAGGTAGGCGGTGTTCAACCACACCTAAAGTGCCGCCTGGTTTAAGTGCTTTATAAAATGCTTTAAACGCACTTAACGCGCCTTCTTTATCTTTACCCATGTACCAGTTGTGTACATTTCTAAATGTTAAGACAAGATCTGCGCTACCCGCTGGTGCAATATCAAGATGTGTTACCGGCGCAAATTCAGTTAGTTTAACTTCACTGAAGCGTGCGTCATCGCTCATCTTTTTCTTAAAACCAGCTAATGAACGTTGGTAATAACCCACCTCAGAATCAGCAGGGAAATGTGCCGCGTAGTAAACACCATGGCCTTTTACAGCCGGTGCAAGGATTTCACTGTACCAACCACCGCCAGGTGCAATTTCAACAACTGTCATGCTTGGCTTGAAGCCAAAGAACTCAAGTGTCTCAACTGGATGGCGATATTGATCACGTGCGCTATTTTTAGCATCACGTTCGCTTGATTGCACGGCTTGTGTAAGCGCTGATTCATGGCCATGGCTTAAAGCTTGTGCTGATGTCAGTGCAAGGCTGGCAACAAGTAACGATTTTACGGCAAATTTCATCATCTGTTCCTTCATTATATGGGTAATTATTATTATTAATCAGAATACGTGAATTTGTGGCAAACAAAAAGGGTTAAGCTATGTGCTTAACCCTTTATGTGATTAGTGGCGGAAATGGCGCATACCTGTAAATACCATTGCCATACCAGCTTCGTCAGCTGCAGCGATAACTTCTTCATCGCGCATTGAACCACCTGGTTGAATAACAGCGGTGATGCCAGCCTCTGCTGCTGCATCAATACCGTCACGGAATGGGAAGAATGCATCCGATGCCATAACTGAACCTTTTACTTCAAGGTTTTCGTCAGCGGCTTTGATACCAGCAATTTTCGCTGAATAAACACGGCTCATTTGACCTGCGCCTACACCAATCGTCATACCGTCACGTGCGTAAACGATTGCGTTAGACTTAACGAATTTAGCTACTTTCCAGCAGAATAATAAATCTTTTAATTCTTGCTCAGTTGGTTGACGCTTAGATACAACTTTAAGGTCGCCTTGCGTTACCATACCTAGGTCGCGGTCTTGAACTAGAATACCGCCATTAACACGCTTGATGTCGTGACCTGTTGCATTACCAGACCATTCACCACATTCTAATAAACGTACGTTTTGCTTAGCAGATACGATTTGGGCTGCAGCTTCAGATACTTTAGGTGCAATGATAACTTCAACGAATTGACGAGCAACAATAGCTTCAGCTGTGTCTGCATCAAGTTCTTTATTGAATGCGATGATGCCACCAAATGCTGATGTAGGGTCAGTTTTGAATGCGCGATCATAAGCTTCAAGAATGTTGTCACCAATTGACACACCACAAGGGTTCGCATGTTTTACGATAACACACGCTGGTACGTCGAATTCTTTTACACACTCTAATGCTGCGTCAGTGTCAGCAATGTTGTTGTAAGAAAGTGCTTTACCTTGCAGTTGAACTGCAGTCGCAACAGATGCTTCAGTTAGGTCGTTTTCAACATAAAAAGCAGCGTCTTGGTGTGAGTTCTCACCGTAGCGCATATCTTGCTTTTTAGTGAACTGCATGTTGATAGTACGTGGGAATTTAGTCTCTTCAGCAGCTTCCTCTGTGTAGTCAGGAACCATTTTTCCGAAGTAGTTTGCAATCATGCCATCGTACTGAGCTGTGTGCTCGTAAGCAGCAATAGCTAGATCAAAACGTGTTTTATACGTTGTTGAACCGTTGTTGCTTTGCATTTCGCTGATTACGCGGTCGTAATCTTTTGCATTAACTACGATAGTTACGTCTTTATGGTTTTTCGCCGCAGCGCGAACCATTGTTGGACCACCGATATCAATGTTTTCAATCGCATCTTCTAGGCTGCAGTCTTCTTTCGCAACAGTGTTTGCGAAGGGGTATAAGTTAACTACAACGATATCGATAGCAGAGATGTTGTGATCCTCCATTACGTCTTCATCTTGACCGCGACGCGCTAAGATGCCGCCGTGAATTTTTGGATGAAGTGTTTTTACGCGACCATCCATGATCTCAGGGTGACCAGTATGGTCAGATACTTCAGTGACTTTGATGCCGTTATCAGCAAGTAATTTGCAAGTACCGCCAGTTGATAAAATATCCACGCCTTGTGCTTCAAGAGCGCGAGCAAATTCAACGATACCGGTTTTATCTGACACACTTAATAGTGCGCGACGAATTGGACGATGTGTATCCATTGTAGTTTTGATTACCTCAATGTTTGAGCTAGCTTAGAAAGGCGGTATTTTAACTGAATCTGCTTTAAAAAACGACGTTTAAAGCGTGAGGATTTTGCATAGTTTTTAACAGCTATAAAAAAAGCACCCTAAGGTGCTTTTTATTAAAAACTTTTATATCAGTTGTATTGGATTAGTAAGCGTTTATTAGCAAAATAAATATGCTGGCTTACTACGAGTCCAATATAACCAGTATTAGTTCATGCCGTATTTTTTAAGCTTCTTACGTAAAGTACCACGGTTGATACCTAGTAAGATTGCAGCACGAGTTTGGTTACCACGCGTGTACGTCATTACTTCTTCAAGTAATGGTGCTTCTAGCTCAGAAAGAACAAGGTCGTATACGTCTTGTACGTCTTGACCATTAAGTTGCTTTAAGTAGTGATGAACAGCTTTTTTCACTGCATCACGCAACGGCTGTGGTTTCTCGTGTGACTGTACATGAGGGTTTGTGATAAATGGAGAAGTCACGTTTTGTTCGAACATCGTTATATGTCTCTTTCTTTCTTAGTTAGCTGCTAGTGTTTTAAAGTATTCTTCTAATGCGTCGACTTGTGCCTGTGGGTTATCTAACGCATTAAATACTCGCCTAAACTGACCGTCACTGTCATGGGTTTGCAAATACCAAGATACATGCTTTCGAGCGATACGCGCTCCCATTGGCTCCCCGTAAAACTGATGAAGATTGTCTAAATGCTCCATCAAAATGCTACGCACCTCTGCAATTTCAGGTGCTGGCAAATGTTCTCCAGTTCGCAAATAGTGGTCTATCTCCCTAAAAATCCAAGGGCGACCTTGGGCGGCTCGACCAATCATAATGGCATCTGCACCCGTATAATCCAAAACCTGCTTTGCTTTTTCTGGTGAAGTAATATCACCATTGGCAACGACAGGGATAGACACTGAACGTTTAATATCCCTAATTGTGGCGTACTCTGCTTCACCTTTATACATACATGCGCGCGTTCGCCCGTGTACTGCCAGTGAGGCAATGCCATAACGTTCAGCTATTCTCGCAATCTCGACACCATTACGGTTATCCTGATCCCATCCGGTACGGATTTTTAAAGTGACAGGGACATCGACAGCATTAACAACGGCATCGAGTATCTCTTGTACTAATTCAGGAAACTGTAATAAGGCTGAGCCTGCGAGTTTCTTATTCACTTTTTTAGCTGGGCACCCCATATTGATATCTATGATCTGTGCACCATTGCTGACATTGAATTGTGCTGCCTGTGCCATAAGCTCAGGATCGGCTCCGGCGATTTGCACCGAACGAATTCCCGATTCACCGCTGTGATCCATACGGTTCATCGATTTTTCGGTTTTCCATACTTTCGGGTTTGACGAGAGCATTTCAGAAACAGCAAGGCCCGCACCTAAGCGACGGCAAAGTTGTCTAAATGGTCTGTCTGTAATGCCTGCCATTGGCGCGACAATTACATTGTTCTCAAGTTGGTATGAACCGATACGCACTGTTATTCAATTGGCCTCTTTTCAAGGGGCGCTAAGTTTACGGCTTTTTTAGCAAAAATCAAAGGCTATAAATTGAACAAAAGTGACTTTTTTTTGCCCTTTTCGTATTGACTTTTGATAACAGTTTGACGGGTAGGTTGATTTGTTTGATATTTGAACAGAAAAATTTTTACTCACAAAAAAGTGAGAAACTACTAACTGTAAAAATAAGGTAAAGCCTGTTAAATACTGGCTTTACCTATTATGTTTGAGTAAATACTCTAGTGCTATTTAGGCTTTCTTGATGCCGCTTACTCGGGTCCATTCACCCTCAACAGCCACGTCATCAAGTGCTAAAAACGGGGCGTAAACATCGGCTACAGACTGAGCTTGTTCTTCTAAAATGCCTGACATAGCAATTTTACCATTCGGTTTTAAAAGACCTAAAATCACTTCATGTAGTTCGCGAAGAGGTTGAGCTAAGATGTTTGCAACCACAATATCGGCTGTAAACTCTGGCTGATCTTCAGGTAAATACACTTCAAGTTTATCTGCAACGCCATTACGTTTTGCATTATCGCGGCTTGCTTCAAGTGCTTGAGGATCTATATCGATACCGATCATACGTTCAGCGCCGAGTTTGATCGCAGCAATTCCTAAAATACCTGAGCCACAACCAAAGTCGACCACAGTTTTACCTGTTAAATCTTGGCTTTCTAGCCATTTTAAACAAAGCGCAGTCGTTGCATGGGTACCTGTACCAAAAGCAAGGCCTGGATCGAGTAATACATTAACCGCATCAGGATCTGGAATATCGCGCCAGCTTGGGCAGATCCATAAGCGCTCACCGAATTGAATAGGGTGGAAGTTATCCATCCATTCACGTTCCCAATCTTTATCTTCAAGCTGTTCAATTTTATAAACGAGCTTATCGGCGAGTGTTGCTTCAGCATTTAATGTTGCTACTACGCTTTCCATATCATGGTTAGCGTCATACAGGCCAATCACAGTGGTATCAGCCCATAACTGCACAGTACCAAGTTTTGGCTCATAAATAGGGGTATCTTTGGCATCAACATAAGTGACTGACGCACTGCCAGTGTCCATGAGTAAGTCGCTGATTAATTCTGCGTTGTCTGCATTTGCGTTGATGCGAATTTGGATCCAAGCCATGAATATCTCTCGAATAGAAAAAAGGCCGCAACAGCGGCCTTTTAGTTAATAACGCGATACTAAATTACTTAGCATCTAAGAAGCTTTTCAGTAAGTCAGAGCGAGAAGGGTGACGTAATTTACGTAACGCTTTCGCTTCGATTTGACGAATACGCTCACGTGTTACGTCAAATTGTTTACCTACTTCTTCTAATGTATGGTCAGTGTTCATGTCGATACCGAAACGCATACGTAGTACTTTAGCTTCACGTGCTGTTAAGCCCGCTAGTACATCGTTTGTTGCGCCACGTAGTGATTCCATTGTTGCAGAATCAATAGGTGAGTCGATAGTGGTATCTTCAATGAAGTCACCTAAGTGCGAATCTTCATCATCACCGATTGGTGTTTCCATTGAAATTGGCTCTTTAGCGATTTTAAGTACCTTACGGATCTTGTCTTCAGGCATTAACATACGCTCAGCTAATTCTTCTGGGCTCGGCTCACGACCCATCTCTTGTAGCATTTGACGAGAGATACGGTTTAATTTGTTGATCGTCTCAATCATGTGCACAGGAATACGGATGGTACGTGCTTGGTCAGCAATCGAACGCGTGATTGCTTGACGGATCCACCATGTTGCATAAGTAGAAAACTTATAACCACGGCGGTATTCGAACTTATCAACCGCTTTCATTAGACCAATATTACCTTCTTGGATAAGGTCTAAGAACTGTAAACCACGGTTGGTGTATTTTTTCGCAATTGAAATTACAAGACGTAAGTTCGCTTCAACCATTTCTTTCTTCGCACGGCGAGCTTTCGCTTCACCAATACTCATGCGGCGGTTGATATCTTTAATTCGTTCGATGCTAAGGCCTGTGCTTTCTTCAATTGCACTTAGTTTGCTGATGCAACGAATGATTTCTGGTTTAACTGTTTCAAGTGCTACTGAGTATTTCTCGTTTGCAGCAATCTCAAGGTCAATCCAGCTTGTGTCTGTTTCGTTGTTAGCAAAGTGCTTGATAAAGCTCTTTTTCGGTAACTTAGCAATTTGTACAGCTTGTTTCATGATGATACGTTCTTGTACACGAACGCGGTCCATCATTTCACGCATGTTGTTAACCATGCGGTCAAACTGTTTTGGCACTAATTTAAAGGTTTTAAATAGTTCGCCTATTTCTGCAATAGCTTCAAGTGAATCCGGGTGCGAGCGACCTTTTTCTTCGAACGTTTCGCGTGCCTTGTTATAAAGCTCACGTAAGTTTTCGAAGTGAATACGAGCTTCTTCAGGATCAGGACCTGTGTCGCCATCGCTATCATCATCGTCATCACTGTCGTCATCTTCATCATCGTCTTCGTCGTCTTCTTCGTCGAGTTGCTCTTCGTTTAACTCAGAACCGATGTGTGTTGCAGAGATTTGTGATTCTTCTTCATTATTAGGATCAAAGAAACCAGAGATAATGTCGCTTAAGCGCATTTCTTCTGCTTCGAACTTGTCCCATTGCTCTAGTAGATAAGTAATTGCTTCAGGGTATTCAGCAACTGAAATCTGTACTTGGTTAATACCTTCCTCAATACGCTTAGCGATAACGATTTCGCCTTCACGCGTAAGAAGTTCAACAGTACCCATTTCACGCATATACATACGTACAGGGTCAGTTGTTCGACCGATCTCTTTTTCTACAGTCGCAAGTGCAGCTGCCGCGGCTTCTGCTGCGTCTTCGTCTGTCGTTGTTTCTTGCATCATTAATTCATCGGCATCAGGTGCGTTTTCACTTACCTTGATACCCATATCATTAATCATGCTAATGATATCTTCTACCTGATCTGAGTCGATAATGTCTTGTGGAAGGTGATCATTAACTTCTGCAAAAGTTAAATAACCTTGCTCTTTACCTTTTTGAATCAGAAGCTTTAATTGTGACTGAGGAGTTGGATCCATAGAGATTTATTCTTCCACTCTGAAAGTTGATACAACAGGCGCCAGCTCGCTTACTAATTAAGCGACACGAAAACTAACTAGACGCAGTGAATAGCACAGTATAACAGCATTATTCAATTCTGACTAGCTGTTGCTGCCTTTTAACGCTTGCGTCAGTAAGTGGCATTCTAGCCTTTCTTCGCTGCTTAAGCCTTGGGTCTTGTCTTTTATTAATAGGGTCTCTAGTCGATAATTTAAACACTGGTCTTCAATAAATTTAAAAGTATTTTTAAAAACCGTCTCTAAACGATCGTCATTTATTTGGTGCTGCCAAGTTGCTAGTTTCACTAACGCGTCATATTCAGCGCCATCCCTAAATGACTCTAAAATTTGTGCCGTCGTGATACCTTCACGTTCTAGTGCTAAGTGCTGAATGCGTAAAAATAGCTCAATACCGGCTATTTTCATCTCAGCTAATTCTGGCATATAAGCAATGCTGGTCGCCAAATTTGGGTGTTGCAATAAAATACCAATCGCTTGACGCATTGGTGTTATTTTAAATTTACGCTCAATCGCATGCTGTTGCTTTGGCGACTTAACGCGATTATTTAACTGCTCTCTTGTTCGACCAATTAAGCGGCCAAGATGTTCCAAAATATTTTCTTGGTAAAAATCACTAGGGATTTTTTCAATTAGTGGCAGGGCATCACTAAGGAGCTTAGCTTTACCTGCGTCTTGAGTAAGGTCTATCTCTTGGCTGAGCTTATTAAACAGCACCTTAGTAAAATCATCCGCTTCGCTTAACCTAGCTTCAAAAGCGTCTTTACCTTCTTTTTGTACCAGTGAATCAGGGTCTTCACCATCTGGTAAAAACACAAACTTTAATGACTTACCATCACCAAGATAAGGCAGTGCATTTTCTAGTGCACGCCAAGCTGCATCGCGACCTGCACGGTCACCGTCGTAGCAGCAAATCACTTTATCTGTGGTTCTAAATAAAGTGTGCATATGTTCTGCGGTCGTTGCTGTGCCAAGGGCGGCAACGGCATATTCGATGCCTTGCTCAGCTAAAGCAACAACATCCATATACCCTTCAACAATTAAAATATGTTCAAGTTTTTTATGTGCTTGCTTGGCTTCGTATAAACCATAAAGCTCAAAGCCTTTATGGAAAATACGGGTTTCTGGTGAGTTAAGGTATTTAGGACCTTGATCCGCTTGCATAACACGGCCACCAAAGGCAATCACCCGACCGCGTTTATCGCGAATAGGGAACATGAGTCGATCACGGAAGAAGTCAAATTGACGACCTGGCGACTTTTCAGAGGCTAGTTTTAGTTCTACAAGCTGCTCTTTTTGTTCTTTGTTGCGGCCAAGTTGCTGGCATAGCGCTTCCCATTCACTTGGCGCATAACCAATCATGAATTTTTTCGCTGTTTCACCGCTTAAACCACGACCCTTGATATAGTCGATAACCGTTTTTGAGTTGGCATGATGCTTTAACTGATGCTGATAAAAGCGAGCAGCATGTAACATTAAATCGTAATCGGAGCGCTTTTGTTCTGCAGTGCGTTGCGGGCCAGAACTTGTGCCTTGTTCGCGAGGTACGTCTAAATTGAGCATACTCGCTAATTCTTCAATAGCATCAACGAACTCTAATTTGTCGTATTCCATAACAAACGAAATTGCATTGCCATTGGCACCACAACCAAAGCAGTGGTAAAACTGTTTATCTTGAGAAACGGTAAATGAAGGTGATTTTTCGTTATGGAATGGGCAACAAGCTTGGTAGTCTTTACCTGCTTTTTTAAGGCCAACTCTCGAATCAATTAACTCAACAATATCTGTGCGAGCGAGTAAATCATCAATAAACTGTCGAGGTATTTTTCCGGCCATAGCTGTTGTATTTTCCTGCGCTATCTATGCGTTGTAAAATAAGATTTGAACACAATTACTGTGTTTATGAAAGACTAAAAGCAAGAAACCGAGCACTAGGCTCGGTTTGCTTGAATCATACATCTGTATGTGGGGGTTAGGCAGTTAATCGTTGCTTGATTAAGCCAGAAATCTTACCTAAATCGGCACGACCTTCAGCTTTGCTTTTGATAACTCCCATTACCTTACCCATGTCTTGCATACCCGCTGCGTTTGTATCAGCTATAGCCGAGTCAATAAGAGCAATGATTTCTTCTTCACTCAATTGTTGAGGTAAGAATTCTTCAAGTGCTTTAATCTCACTGGCTTCAATTTCAGCTAAATCTTCACGACCCGCATCAATGTACTGGGTGTAAGAATCGCGACGTTGCTTAACAAGCTTTACTAAAACAGCGGTAATACCGTCGTCGTCAAGCGTAATTTGCTCATCAATTTCACGTTGCTTGATTGCAGCAAGTACCATGCGGATAGGTTTAAGACGTTCTTTGTCTTTTGCCTTCATCGCATCTTTTTGCGCATCTTTTAGCGTTAATAAAAGGCTCATTTATACAAGACCAAATACTGATTAGTATAATTTAACGCGACGTGCGTTATCGCGAGAAAGCTTCTTCATGTGACGCTTTACTGCAGCAGCTTTTTTACGCTTACGCTCAGCTGTTGGTTTTTCATAGTGCTCGCGACGACGAACTTCTGAAAGGATACCTGCTTTTTCACATGAACGCTTGAAGCGACGAAGTGCTACGTCAAACGGTTCGTTCTCTCTTACTTTAATTACTGGCATTAAAAATTCACCTACCTAAATAATGAGCGTTGCTCAAGTTGATCGAATAACGACCAAGTGGTTCAAAAATGGTGCGGTATTGTAATCCGAAGCAACACCACATGTAAAGAATAATATTAACAGAAACTAGGTTTGCAAAACAGAGTTAATTTGTCTCGCGTTGATATAGCCGACAAATCACTTGTCCGGCAGTTTTTTCTTTTAAAAGCATCCAGTTATCTGGGGTGTCTAAGTCGCTTAGTTCGCTTTCGACCTCAACATATATAAGTGCTTGGGCAGATAACCAGCTATTTTTTTCGAGTAAAAAACAACTTTTTTCAGCCAAGTTTTGTCGAAATGGCGGGTCAACAAAAATTAGATCAAATTGCTCGTTTTGCATGTTTTGTTCTAATAATGAAAGGCTATTGCCTTGTTTTACGACGGCATTATCCAATTTAAGGGTGCTAATGTTTTCTTTTAGTTGGCTAGCGGCACCTTTATCTAGTTCGAAAAACACAGCATGATCAGCAAAGCGCGATAACGCCTCAAAACCTAAACCGCCGGAACCGGCAAAGCAATCGAGTACCGCTGCGCCTCGGGTATCTTGCATTAGCCAGTTAAATACAGTTTCTTTTATTCGGTCTGTGGTTGGGCGCAAGCCTTGCACATCTTTTACGGGTAATTTTCTACCGCGAAATTGCCCACTAATAATACGAATAAATCCATTTGCTGATTTATTGTTCGCTGCTTTTGCTTGGCGGTTAGCTGTTGATTTTTTTCTCATTTAACTCACTAATCATTGGTAACTGACCACTAGCTCAGATAATATTGTATGCAATAGCTAGCGTGTCATTTTTCTACTGCGCTAAAAGTGATAGTATTGCGACCTTAGCGATAGATGGTACCTGTTTATGTTTGGCTAAAAAGCTGAACTGTCACCAAACTATTATTCATGTAAGTTTATCAGATTTTTATAAGTGGTTATTAGCAAGTATGGCAAAAAAAAGTAAATTCCTGTCTTGGTTTGGTTTTGGCAAATCAGATAAGCAACAAGCAGAGCAAGCAGCAAAAGAGGCTGATAACCAGAAGCAAATAGAAGAACAACAGCGAATTGAAGCCGAAAAGGCTGAAGCTGAACGTTTAGAGCAAGAACGCATTGCTGCAGAAAAGGCAGAAGCGGAGCGTTTAGACTGCAGAAAAGGCAGAGGCTGACCGTTTAGAGCAAGAACGCATTGCTGTAGAAAAGGCAGAAGCTGAACGTTTTGAGCAAGAGCGTATCGCTGCTGAAAAAGCAGAGGCTGAACGTTTAGAACAAGAGCGTATCGCTGCTGAAAAGGCTGAGGCGGAGCGTTTAGAACAAGAACGTGTTGCTGCAGAAAAGGCAGAAGCGGAACGTTTAGAGCAAGAACGCATTGCGGCAGAACAAGCAGAAGCTGAACGTTTAGCTCAAGAGCAGCAAGCGGCAGAACAACAACGTCAAGAACAACAAGCTCGTCTTGCTGAGCAAGAAGCAGCAATGAAATTAGAGCAAGAGCGTGCTGCTGCAGAACAGGCACAGCGTGAAGCCGAGCAAGTTGCTGCGCAGAAGGCCGAGGCAGACCGTCTAGAGCAAGAATGCATTGCTGCAGAAAAGGCAGAATCGGAACGTTTAGAGCAAGAACGAATTGCTGCAGAGAAGGCAGAAGCGGAGCGCTTAGAACAAGAACGCATTGCTGCAGAAAAAGCAGAAGCGGATCGTCTAGAGCAAGAACGTATTGCTGCAGAGAAAGCAGAGGCGGATCGTTTAGA